>JAFWJN010000045.1 GCA_017514685.1 Clostridia bacterium | reverse complement strand
ATATCTTTGGCGCCTTTTTCTTTCAGCGATGCAGGAAGTCTGTAGTTTTCAAACCAATGAAAGACTTTCTCTGTGATCTCTGCGTCGAGAGGTTTATGCCGATAGCTGAAGAATACATCATACTTGAAGCTCATGATCATTCCCCGCTTTCTGTACTGTCAAGAAGCTCTTCCAGTCCCAATTCTGCAAGGGAGCTTCTGGCGTTCCGGATTGCCTCTTCCACATACTTCAGGGCAATCGGTTCATCTGCAAACAGTTCCGGCAGTTCCTGAATCGTGCGCTCTGCTGTTTTCACACTCAGCTTTGTCTGTTCCTCCGCGATCTTTCCCTCATTGTGTGCAACAATGCCGAGACGTATAAAGATGGCGGATATGATCAGGACTACCGCCGCGATCATGGCAAGACCCCTGATCAGTGTTTTCTTTCGTCTGGTCTGCATCCTCTGCACCAGATCATCCGGATGGAGAGACATTACAGATGCAACGATACGGATCGTTTCATAATGCAGCAGCTGTTTCCTGCGTTTTTCTGTATCAGCACGCAGATCTGCTGCGATTGGTTCAATGGTCTCCATTCTCTCGATCACTCGTTTATCGGGCAGAATATGCTGAACGATCTTCCGTTCTATGAAACTTTCCGGAAAAGAATCTTCCGGCTCCCCGCGTACGATCACAGCAATCATTTTGTCCCTGTTATGTGTACGGTAGAAAGCGGCCAGCCGTTGATTCACGGCCACACTGTTTTTCGCATCCGGAGAACAGAGCAAAACCAGGAAACGACTGGCATCAAGCTGCTCCTGCACCTTCTCATCAAAAGGCGTTCCCTGTGTATCCAGAAGGATTCTCCGATAGTCTGTATCGTTCTGTGAAGACGCAATGCCAGAAGGCAGACGGTACTTTCGTATGCTGTCTGCCAGGGAGTTAGCAACTTCCTCATCACTGCGGGCAGAAACCACGCAAATATCCCATTTATCCATCATCGGCCCCAAAATGCCTGCAGCCGCATGATCATGATGAGGATCCTTACCTCATCACTGGCTCTGCATGCTTTGATCAGTTCGCTTTCGGACAGAGGGACATCATCCAGTTGGACAAAAACAAAGTTTCCTGTCTCATCTGTCTCGAAACGGCATTTCTTTTCTTTTTTATCATAAGCTGCCGGAAATACCTTCAGATTCTCGTTTTCATCAACAAAGACCACATATAGATTCTCACCATAGGTTTCGTCTTTTGCCAAAACTGTTTCAACAGTTATCATTTCCGGAAGGTCTGTGACTGTTTTCCCTCCGATCCGAACGGACAGTTTCCGGTATACCGGTACGTTTGTCTTTGCAGAAGGGTATGTTTCATCTTCGATCGAAACTCTGGCGTTCCCGAACGTTCCCACCACTTCTGTTTCCTGTACAAAGTGCTGGTTATTGCCTGCGCCAGTTCCGCCGGTTTCGTTGTTTTTCTTTCCGGTTGTTGTTTCCTTTTCGCTGGTATCTTTGGCAGTCGTACTCTCCTTTTCGGTAGTCGTTTCCGGCTCTTTGGTAGAAGGTTCCGGCTCTTTGGTAGTCGGCTCTGGTTCTTCGGTAGTCGGCTGCGTCTCTTCGGTGGTTGGTTCCGTATGATTTGGAGGGTAAACTACCGTACCTTTACCGGTTGTAGCGGATCCATCCACCGTTCCCCCAAGGGTGCCGCTTCCGGTAAAGCTGGTTTCTGTGTGACTTGCGAAGGAGCCTCCCATACCGCCTTTTCCGATACAATTGAGCACGCGGATCAGGATCACGCCTTCTGTGGAAAACGGGTAATCGTCATTAAAGAAATAAAGTTGTCGTGAAAGATCAGAGTGGATGAGTTCTACTGCAGTGCAATAACTATTGTCACTCATGCTGCCCTGTATATTGTAAGCATCCAGGAAAGAAGCACAGGTGAATTCCTGATTCACCTCCCTTTCCAGCGGATCAAGAGGTCCAAACGGGGCAACCCATTTGCGTGCATGCACACGATCGGAGATCAGCGTATCCTGAACGTCAGCATACATGACAGGAATCTTATTCTCCTTCAATAGTTCCGCGCCATCTGTTTTGCTCATGATTAATGGATTAAAACTTGAATCGATATCGAATCCTGTGACATATACTCTGGAAGCGTAACCCTCTGGTGCAACCGGTATGTTTTTTTTCTGGGTTCCGGTATATTCTACACAGCCTGCGAGCACAGAGACCGTACAATCGGTGATCGTCCCGCTTATCTTCAAGTTACAATCTTCCACATATCTTGTGCTATGAGTACTGTTCGGAAACATGTCATGATCATTAGCGACGATCTCAAGATTCGCTCCCGAACTGCCTGTGATATTACCGATCGTGCTGTAACCGAAAAGCCCTGACATTTCGACATCAGGTTCAACGCCAACCCAGGAAGTCCCTTCGACAGTCAGTTCACTTAAGTAAATATTCTTCGCTTTCAGATATATCGCACTGTCTTTAATCTGCGCAGAAACATTCATGTAATCGCCGGTGATCGTCAAACCACTTGTATCCAGAAGAATGTTCTCTGACAGGTCTCCTCCGGCATTTAGAGTAACTTCTGACGACAGTACCTTTCCATTTCCATGGAGATGGCCGCCGTCATTCACATCCACACAGCCTCCCTCTATCACTCCGTTGTTATTCAGAGTTCCGGATATGACCAGATGTGAGAACACCGATTGGAATTCAATTCCCATCACACTGGAAATGACCTGCTCCACGCGCACGGCAGCGCCATCATCAACAGTAAGGGTGCTGTCATTTCCGAGTGTCAATCTGGCTGCGATTCCTTCCAGTTCGACAATGCCATCATGAAGCGGGTCTTTCGCTTCCCATGGCACTTCGTCTTTATATGTTGTGACATCTGTCACCAAGTCTTCTTCGTCGTACGAATACCATGTTTCTTTGCGAATAGCAGCAGCATTGAGAATGACAGACGAGCCTTTCGGGATCCTCAGGTCGACACCGTTCAGTTGATAATCTTCGTCCAGGATTCCAGGGATATCTCCATTGATGAGCAGATACTCATCCCCCTGTTTCAGAAAGACGGCCGCGCTTCCTGTCTGATAAAGTGCAGTGTTTGGCATCAGGGAGAGTGTCTGGCCTTCGCCCAGCTCAATGTTATCGATCAGCACGATGCCCGTACCGAAAATGTTGATGGAGCCATCGCTCTTCAGCGTTTTGATCCGGTTGACACCGGCAACGCCCAGCGTCAGGACTCCGCCTTCCATGGAGATCTCTTTTTCGGAACCATCGTAATCCACCAATACAACATATTGTCCCGCAAGGTTTTTCCAACCTTTTCCATCCTCCCAGCCGGAGGTCACATCTTCTTCCGAGCTGAATGTTGTACCGCCAATCGTGATTGTTCCCGGAGAAGTGCCCGCAGCCAATGATCTCTGCCGGGCTCCCGCCGCAACACTGATAATGACCAGCAAAGACAGT
This sequence comes from Clostridia bacterium, assembly GCA_017514685.1. Taxonomy (GTDB): domain Bacteria; phylum Bacillota; class Clostridia; order Christensenellales; family CAG-138; genus UBA3792. The sequence continues at coordinate 71 of JAFWJN010000045.1, read as the reverse complement.
ACCATGGCCAGAATAAGGCACATGCATACCAGTTTTTCTATTCGTTTATATGAGGTTTTTTTCATGGTTCT
>JAFWJN010000044.1 GCA_017514685.1 Clostridia bacterium | reverse complement strand
ATATCCAGCAGTTTTGTGATAAAATCTTCGTAGAGCATAAGTCACCTCTTGCAGATGTTTGGTGGTACTTTCATTCTACAAGCTTTTTGTGATTTGTGCTCTATCTTTTTTTATTTTACCCCAATGTTTAGTATAGAACCCGTTTTCTTTTTACCCGAAAAAACTCAAAGACCGGAGTGTGATCTCCGGTCTTTGCAATCTTGATCAGTATTTCTCTGGGTCTACGAATCCAAACCGTTCAGAAGTACCGGTTGACCGATTCCTTTTGCGAGGGAATAGATCTTCGCAGCGTCTTCGATGTATTCTGCGCGGAGATATGCTTCCTGCAGATCTTTTCCTACCGCAAGAACTCCGTGGTTTGCAAGAAGGCATCCTCCTTTATCGGTCAGCAGCGGAACCGCGCTTTCACCGACTGCATCCGTTCCCGGTCTGGCATATGGAGCGCATGGAATGTCGCCGCCAAGGAAAAAATGCATTTCGATCAGCGCCGCCGGTATCGGCTCTCTGCACACTGCAAAAGCTGTCGCATATGGAGAATGCGTATGAACAACCGCTCCCAGTCCGGGATAAGCACGGTACACCGCCGCGTGCATTCTCCATTCAGAGGAAGGCCTATGCCGTCCTTCCAAAACTGCGCCGTTCAGATCAGTCACCATCACATCTTCCGCAGTCATTTCTTCGTAACGAATTCCGGAAGCCGTGATGTACATTTTTCCAGTCTTAGGATCAAACATACTCAAGTTTCCACTGGTTCCTGCGAAAAGATGCTCCGAAAAGCCCTTCTTCGCATATGTGGCAACCAGTTCCTTCGGATTCATACAACCACCTCGTATTCTCCGGAAGCCCCTTCCTTTGCGTATCGCCACAGATCATACGGGCAGAAGATTCCAAGGTCCGTCACGACTCCGGAAACCAGTTCCGGAGGAGTCACATCAAACGCCGGATAATAGCCTTTGACTCCTTCTCTCGCAGTCCGGACTCCCATTGCCTGCAGTACAAACTCAGGATCGCGCATTTCAATCTTTACATCTTTTACAGTCGGATGGACCAGATCAGGCGCTCCTGTTACAAAATACGGAATGCCCATGTATTTCGCAGCGATTGCAATCTGGAACGTTCCGACTTTGTTGATCACATGTCCATCCATGCAAATGGCATCTGCCGCGGAAGTAAATACATCGACATTCTCATTCTTGAGAACAAATGCAGGCATATTATCCGTAATTACCGTCACATCAAATCCCATCTCATAGCAGACCGTTGCAGTAAGGCGCGCACCCTGAAAATATGGCCTTGTTTCCGGGCAGAAAATTCTGAAAGTCTTCCCTTTTGATTTCGCTTCCTTGAGCATCATGCCAACAATTGTCTCCGCAAAGCACTGCGTCATGACGGTACCGTGATCGGGAATCTGTTCAACCAGATAAGTTGCCATTTTCGCGATTTTGGAATAACGGCTGTTATTTGCTTCTACTGCCCGGTCCCTGATCGCAAGCGCAACATCGGATCCTGTTTTCCATGCTTCTTCCGCAGCTTCCGTCATGACCCTGCAGATCTGCCCCATCCTCTTTGCAGTTGTCGGCCGTGCGTTGGTGATGCATTCCGCTGCCTTTTTCAAATATTCTCTCTGCTGCATCACTGATTGGTCTCTGCATTCATAGGCTGCAAGTGCCATCCCCATTGCCGCCGCCGTATACGGTCCCGCGCTTTGCGTGACCATATCCGTTACTGCCTTTGCGACCTCCGCATAATGTGTGCAGGTCACGAATTCAATTTTTCCCGGATAACATCTTCTGTCGAGGATCCGTACTTTCCCATCCTCGAACCAGGCAATATTTTCATACTGCAGCATAAATGCAAGATTTTGATCCTGCCTTTCCATTTTCAGCCTCCTTTTTCGGAAAAAGACCTTCCGTCCGGAAAGTCTTCTCATAAATATTATTTACTGATAGAGACGGTCTAAAGCCGCTTTTACTTCGTAACGGACTTTTTCTTCATCTATCGTTTTATATTCGCCGTTTTCATACAGAACTCTGCCATCGACCATTGTCATGCAAACATCGCTTCCCTGAGCCGAATACAGCAAGGTTGAAACCGGATCAAATGAAGGTACCAGATGCGGCGTATCCATATTAACCGCAACGATATCCGCCTTTTTTCCGACAGCCAGACAGCCGGTGTCTTCCCGTCCCTGTAATTTCGCACCGTTTCTGGTTGCCATGGCAAGGACCTGCTCCGCTTGTATTGCAGTCGGATCACACAGATTCCCGTTATGGATCAATGCCGCAAGATGCATCTCCTCCAGCATGTTCAGATTATCATTGCTGGCAGTTCCGTCCGTTCCGATTCCGACATTCAGTCCGCTTTTCAGCAATTTAGGCAACCGCATGAATCCGCTCCCGAGTTTCATGTTGCTGGAAGGATTATGAACCGGACTTACGCCGTACGATTTCAAAATCTCAATATCTCTGTCTTCAATGGTGACACAGTGCGCCGCTGCAGTCGCAAGGTCGAAAACGCCGAGATCCCGGAACCACTCAGTCGGAGTTTTTCCGTATTTTGCTTTGCATTCTTCATGCTCTTTTACCGTTTCTGAAAGATGAAGATGCATCCGCGCGCCTCTTGCCTTTCCGATTTCCGCGTATTCTCTTGCGATTCTTTCGCGGCAGGTATATTCTGCATGGATGGAAAAATCAACCCGGATCCTTCCGTTTTCCTTTCCGTGCCATGTGTCGAACAGCTCGATGGACTCCTTTGCGCGAACACTCTCCCTTGCTGTCTCATTTGAATCAAAGCAAGTGATCGGTCGGGCAAGATTGACTTTCATTCCGCTTACCGAACACAATTCAGCTTCTGTATGGAGCATATAATACATGTCGGAATAGGAAGTCGTTCCTGTCCGAAGCATTTCCATCTGTGCGAGCGCATTTCCTGCCCGCATGTCTGCTTCTGTCAGCCGGTCTTCGACAGGAAAAATCGCCTCTTTCAGCCAGCGGTCCAGCGGTAATCCGCTTCCAAGGCCTCTCAGTAACGTCATGGCTGCGTGCGTATGACCATTGATAAGACCCGGAATCAGAAGCGCCCCGCGCATGGATTTCTGCTGCCAATCCCCTTCCGGCATTGTTTCCCCGATATAAGCAATCGTATCATTCTCGATTCCGATCCATGCGCTTTTCAGATGCCGGAATCCATTTGCTCCGTCATCGACCAGCGCAGAGCAATCTTTCAGTAACAGTTTTTGCATGACTCGCTCCTTTTCACACTGTTATTTCACGAATGATGGATTCCACGTAGTCCGAGAATCCACCGGCTATCATTTCCCCGATTGAGTCGATCTGCTCCTGTGTAATCGGAGTTTTCCCGATACCCGCCGCCATGTTCACCATAACGGACAAGGCCAAAAGCGGCATTCCGCAATGTGCTGCTGTTATTGCTTCCGGAACCGTTGACATTCCTGCCGCATCTCCCCCGAGAATTCTCGCCGCCCTGATCTCGCTCGCTGTTTCAAACTGCGGCCCCGGAAAGAAGAAATAAACACCCTCGTGGACTTTCAGCGAGGACGATTCCGCGCATTTCAGCGCTATCGTCCGAAGATCCTGAGTATACGTTTCCGTCATGGAAGGGAATCTCTCCCCGAACTCTTCTATGTTCCTTCCAGTCAGAGGACTGTCCCCGAACAGTTTGATATGATCCCTTATGACCATGACGTCACCGGGTTTATAATCAAGATTAATTGCTCCCGCGGCATTTGTCAGAATGACAGCCTTTACTCCCAAGCATTTAAAGACCCGGACAGGTATTGCAAGCTGCTCGTATGTATACCCTTCGTAATGATGAAACCTCCCTGCCATGCAGACGACTCTTTTCCCTCCTACCGTTCCCAGAACCAGTTTCCCCGCATGGGACGGCGCGGTTGAAATCAGAAAATTCGGAATCTCGCTGTATGGGATGACTACGGGCTGCTCGATTCGCTGAGCAAACGGTCCCAGGCACGAACCCAGAACAATTGCGATTTCCGGAACGAAACCCGCTCTCTGCAGGATATAATCGGCACTTTTCCGATAATCATCATAGGTATAATCCATTCCGCTCTCTCCTTGCTGTTTTGGATATTGTAACACGCGCCCGCATCACGGGCAAGCGATATTTCACCTTGCAAAACGCAATGCCGGAACTGAATCACAGTTCCCTTTTTCTTGCAATTATTCCTGTGCTTTTATATAATGGACGCATGGAATACTTTGTTACATCATTTCAAACAGTAATGCCGCTTCTGATCATGATGGCGGTCGGATTTCTTCTAAGACACATCAAGCTGGTTTCCAAAGATGTGTTTTTAGTAATCAACCGTATTGTTTTCTATGTCGGCCTTCCCTGCCTGATTTTTCACAACCTGATCAAAGAGCAGAACGCAGATAACGCCGACTGGGGAGTTGTTCTTTTATGTGTCGGCGGAATTATCATCCTTTTTGCCTTGTCCTGGCTGATTACGCCCCATCTGATCAAAGACCCCCGGCGCAGAGGCGCGATTTCACAGGCATCTATCCGGAGCAACGACTCTATCTTTGCTTTAACCGTTGCCGCAACCATTCTCGGTGAAGGCAATTTCGGCATGACGATTTTTACTTCCGCCCTTTCCGCTACAGCCCTGAATCTGATGTCAATCATCACGCTTGAAATGAATCGTGGCGGAAAATTTAAGTTTCTTCCCTTTCTGAAACATGTTGTCACAAATCCGGTCATCATAGCTGTTGCCGCAGGGTATCTCTTCCGTATGACCGGATGGACCCTGCCTGCATTTCTGTTGAAACCGATCAATCATTTTTCAAATATGGTTCCCCCTCTTGGGTTTCTGACGCTCGGCGGAATTCTTTCCTTTCATTCCATCAAAGAAAATCAAAAGGCAATTACCGGTATTGTCTTAACGAAACTGATCCTTGTTCCTCTTATAATGGTCAGTATCGCTCTTGCGCTCGGATTCCGAGGTGACCGGCTCCTGACTGTCCTTCTGATTTTTGCCGCTCCTACTGCGATGGCATCTTATCCTATGGCTGCCGCGCTTGGCAGCGATTCAGAACTCGCAGGTGAGGCGGTTGCCGTTACAACTGCCTGCTCTTTGCCTACGGTTTTCCTTTTCCTGACGATATTCGGAGGTCTGCTATGACAGAACGTTTATATTTCCTTGACAGCATGCTTTTTTCTTGTGATGCTACCGTTATCTCCTGCGCTCCCTGCGAAAAAGGATTTCTGGTTGAACTTGACAGAACCGTATTCTTTCCGAATAAAGGCGGTCAGCCCTGCGACACGGGTGTAATCGGCGACGCTGCTGTTTCCTCCTGTGACGAACAGAATGACCGGCTTCTGCATCTTTGCAATCATCCACTGGAACCCGGAACCCCGGTCAAAGTTCAGATCGATGCGGACCGCAGATTCGATATCATGCAGCAGCATACCGGCGAACATCTTCTTTCCTGGTGTGCCTGGAAATTGTTTGATGCCACAAATGTCGGTTTTCACTGTGCACTTGATTATGCGACTTTGGATCTTGACAAACCCCTTTCCCATGACCAGGTTCTTCAGATGGAATGTCTGGCTAACCGGGAAGCAGCGAAAAACGCAGCTGTTACCGCCAAAGAGTTTGAAACGGAGGACGCTCTGGCTGCATCCGGAATCGTGCTTCGAAAACATGCAGAGGGTTTGATCGCTCCGATCCGGGTCGTATCAATTGAAGGCAGTGATTCCTGCACCTGCTGTGCGCCTCATGTAAAACGCACCGGAGAAATCGGTCAGCTGAAAGTCATAGGTGAACTTCCGTATAAAGGCGGAGTCCGCTTGACATTTTTATGCGGGATGCGGGCGCTGCTCCACGCACAGCATATTCAGGACGCAATCGATGCAATTGCTCTGAGTTTCTCAACCGGCCGTGACAATGCAGTATCTGCAGTGGAAAAGCAGACATCTGAATTATCCGAAACGAAAAAGGTGCTCAGACAGGCCTATGCAGCCCTTGATGAATCAATCGCAAAGGAACTTGCGAAAAAGGCTGAAATCATTCGGGGTGTTTCCGTTTTGGTTGAAGCCCTTGACCATGTTGATATGAAACGGCTTCGTGCCCTTGCTCTGAAAACCGCATCCAAAAAATCCTTCTGCGCATTGTTTTCGACCATAGACGATACGATCTACTACGTCCTCTCCTCCAATGGCATCCAGCATGATATGGGAGAACTTTCAAAAGCAGTCAATCTTGCACTTGGCGGCAAAGGCGGCGGCAGAGGGTCTCTCGCTCAAGGCAGTTCTGTGAAAAAAAATGATTTTAACGAAACGCTTGATCAGCTTCGCCATTATTTTTATCAGATTATTTAGTTAACACATCGATTCTATATACTTCAAAGAGAGCTTGAAACAGAGCTCTCTTTTTTGTTGCAAGAAGAAATATGCGTTTTCATTTCTCCTAACAGCTTTGGAGAGCTTTTTCGCAACTGTGAAAAAAGAGTGTATTTAACGATAGGAATATGATACACTGAAAGAAACAAAACAGGATCTGTTCGTATTTAGACCTGTTCTGCAATGCTTGAAATACAAGGCTGAATGTATCCATATGCGTGAACCAAACCGGTATCATAGATTAACCGCTCTTCAGGTTGTTTGTTTTTCGAGAGGTCCTTATGAAGTTAACAAACAAATGTTTTCAATCAATTACATTTATTCTATCAATCGTTTTACATCTTCTATGGTTAAAGGGTGTATCCAATTTCAGTTTTATTCTAATTGGGCGAGCATTTTCATTTGATGAAGTAAAAGGTCTTTTCTCAAGCAGTCCTGTTTATATTGAGATTGGACTTATTCTTCTGGCCATCGTTTTTCTTCTTTTATCAGCCGGATCTATTACCATCTGGAAAAAATACACTTTAGTTATACTTATAGTAATTGAAATAAGTGTTATTATTTATTTTATATATCAATGGTTCTTATTGGTTTGGATAAAAGATCCTCCTACTGCCTTTGGATTAACTTATTTATTTAGTTTAGTTATTGCTGTAAGTGTTCCATTAGCAGTGCATATTTGGATTTTAACAAGGATCCGGAAAAAACATTATGCATAATTGTTTGATAAAAAAATATGTTCTTCATACTCCTTATAAAAAAGAGAAAATAATTGATTCTATTTGTAAAGAATCAATGCTATTCCCTCCGATCAGATTTAATTTCTTTTGGCATTGCACACCATATACTTTGTACCGTGAAGTCACAGACTGTGATTTTCATCTTTCTGCAAATAGTTTTATGTTTAGTTCTTTTGTTCCAATTATACACGGAAAAATAATTGAACTTAGCGAAAACGAAAGTACAATAGAGTATAGGATTTTACCAAATAATGCCATTATAATCATAGATTCTATTATGTTGTTTATTCAAGTGCTTCGTTTTTGTTTATATAATGAACTATCGTTATTATGGATAATAAAAAACCTTGCTTTTATTGTATTATTCTTTGTTTTTTCTTTGTTGCTAACTTGGTTCTCCTCATTTACACCAATAGAATTATTTATGAAAGCAATTACGATGTCGTCTGTGGACTGAGGTCAGAAAGTGACAGTTGGTAATAATAGCATACGGCAATTACTATATTATAAATCGATATTTCCAAGTGCAGAATCTTGCATTAATTCACCTACGGCACGATGGAAAATCAAATTACTACGAAAAATGATCTCATCAACAAATATCTACAACATGAAAAGTGTCCATATATTCAAGCTAAGATTGATCTGCTATTTCAATGAAAGAATCTAAGATGGATTGAGCTATGTAGGTTAATCTGAATTGGATTGGGGCGAAAAAGTGACAGAGGGTATATAATAGCGTATGGGAAGGCAAGAAACATCGAAAAGTCTGGTAGTATTATCCGCTGATCTGAGAATTGTCAGTTATTGATTGAACACATAAGGCGAATGCATAAGTGGACAGCGGTTGAAACGGTATCTTCCAGATGGTTTTTCCGAGTGTGTGAAGAAAAGCAAGCTCTTCCCGTCTTCTGCTTTCTATCAGAATGAATTGGGTTCCAAAAGCAATACCCCCGAAAACGTGATATCGCGTTTTCGGGGGTTTGTTGTTTCTTTATCTTTTGTTTCGATTACTCGACGATGCTTGCTACAACACCGGATGCAACCGTACGGCCGCCTTCACGGATAGCGAAGCGGAGTCCCTGCTCCATTGCGATCGGAGTGATCAGGGTGATCTCCATGCGGATGTTGTCACCAGGCATAACCATCTCTACGCCTTCCGGCAGCTTGATCGTTCCCGTTACGTCCGTTGTACGGAAATAGAACTGGGGACGATAGCCTGAGAAGAACGGGGTGTGACGGCCGCCTTCTTCTTTCGTCAGTACGT
>JAFWJN010000043.1 GCA_017514685.1 Clostridia bacterium | reverse complement strand
TCGCCTGGGAATCGAACTGACAGTACCGGATGCAGTTGCCGAAGAGTAGATCTTATCGGCACGGGTACCGGTCAATGTGCCCTGATGTAACGCCACGTTTGGCAAGAATACCGAACGATAAAATGTGGAAGGCTTTTGCCGTTATACCACAGGGCAGTTACAAGCTCCGACCTCTAAGGCTTAAGTCGTAGGTCGGGGTAGTTGACGATTCTCCCATAATAACCCTGACAGCGGCGCTGCTGCGCTTGCCAAGAATCTCATCTGTCAAGACGCTTCCCGCCGAAAGATCAAGCGGTGCTCCATCTATGGAAAGCTTCTTTACACCGTGCTGAACGTGATCGGGGTTCTCCACCGCAATCGTCAGCCTGCAGCCACGATAGATGCGCTCCACCTTAAAACCGTCCCATTCGGCTGGAATCGACGGATCGATCAGAAGTCCCCTAATCGTGGGACGGATGCCGAGCAAATACTGCGTTGCCACAACATCCATCCATGCTGCTGTGCCGGTAACTTGAGAAACGCATCCCCAGCCGAACTTCTCGTTGTCCTTGCCGAGCAGCGTCGAGCAATATGCGTAAGCCTCGGCATGATAGCGTTCCACACCCACTTTGTTAATCACCTCGCTCGGCATGATCTGCTTATAATATTTCCATGCCCGATCGCTTCTGCCCAGTAGTGCCTCCGCCATGATTGCCCAGCAGTTAGCCTGGCAAAATACGCCGCCGTTTTCGGAATAGCCTGCGGGCAGACCGTTGACCATAGAGGCTTCCTTGCTCGGCCAGCCGGGATAGCCTGGCGTGTTGAGCAGCAGACCCATTCCGGTGTCCAGTTCCCTTGCTGCGCTGTCCATGGCTTCGGTCTGATGTGCCTTGCAGGCGTTTGCAATCACCATCCAGCTTTGTGCGTTCAGCCAGATCCGGGCGTGCTTCTGTGTGTGCGTGCCGATGGGTTGTGCATCGTCGTCCAGTCCGCGCAGGAACCATTCGCCGTCCCATGCGCACTGCTCCAACGCCTTTTCCTGTTTCTCGATCAATGCAGTAAAGCGATTGACCTCATCAGCGTTTCTGCGCAGCTCTGCCATCTCGGAAAGCTGCCGCAGGGCGTAGATGTACTGCTGCGATACCATGACGCTCTCGCCTTTGCCCTTGCGCCCGAACGGGCCGAGGTGATCGTTCCAGTCGGAGAACAGAATCAGCGGCAGGCCGTGTGCACCGAGGTGCTTTTCGGTAAACTCCATGCCGCGTAATAGATGCTCCCACAGCGTAGCGGTGCTTGCGGGCGTGACAAGGTCTGTCCCAAGGAACGGAATCAGCTGATCAAGGAATGCAAGATTGCCGGTTTCCGCCGCGATCGCGTAGGCCAGATATACCATCCAGATGTGATCGTCCGAGCGAGTGATGTCCTGGGGCGGACGCTTTTCCTCCGGCCAGGCGGCATGGATCGCATGTCCGTCCTCCAACTGCTGCGAGGCGAGATAAAATAGCATCTCCTTTGCCCATTCCGGCTTGCGGTAGGCCTGCGCGAGCATATCCTGCGCCGTATCCCGAAATCCGATCCCACGCACGCCCGAGGCGTCCGAGCTGATCGAGCGCGAATAGCGCGCGGTTTGCACGCTTTGCAGCGGGTTCCATGTGTTGATCATTCGCATAGCATCCGCGTCGGGAAGCTCGCATTGATACACCATAAGGTGCTCGTCCCACCATTTAGAGAGTTTTTCAAACTGCTTTTCCGGCTCACCGAGGTTGCGAAGCGCCGTCAGAGCGTACCTTGCCTCAGCGATTGCCTTATCATAATCGGCAAGCGCACCGAGCGCGACGCCGAGGAAAAAGTGCATCCGCTTTGTTTCATCCGCTGCAAGCACAATGGGCGTGTGCAGCGCACCGCAAGGCTCACCGCCCTGCAGATTGGTGTTTGAAAGATATCCATTCTCGATTTCAATGGGATTTCTTTCGTCCCGATAATTGCCGCAGAATACGTCCCGGTTGCAGCAGAAGGATTCCGTCTTCGCATCCGAGCCGAAGTACACCAGTGGGGATTCGTTCTTGCGCGGGTGCATCCAGGCGGTGTAAGCATAGGTGATGGCCTGCAGCTCCTCGTCGAACACGGCGCGGGTGTTCCACTTAAGGTAGTAGCCGAGGATGTTCTCCTCCCGCGCCAGAAACTGGCTGAGCTCCACATAGGCGAAGACATCGCAGGAGATTTCCGCGCCGCTATCGTTCGTGAGCTTCAGATCCCACACCAGCGTGTCATGATCCTGCGCCATGAAGAGCTTGAGGGTTGCGGTCAGGCCGTTCTTTTTCGCGGTAAACGTGGAATATCCCGGCGTATGGCTGGCCTCGCGGAAGTCCACCGGCGTTTCGCAGGGTCGAAACGTAGGTGACCAGACGGTTCCGTCTTCCATGCGGAGATACACATAAAAGCCCGGAGAGTCAATAGGCATATTGTAGAAGCGGTAGCGGGTCAGGCGGAACATCATCGGAGACAGCCACCAGCTCATGCCGCCGCCTGCCTGGGAGACAAAAGCGTGCATCCTGCCGTTGGAAAGATAGTTGATCCACGGCGATGGCAGGTCAAAACGGTCAAAGCGGATCTCCCGCTTGGCGTCATAAAAATGATAAGGATAGTGTTCCATGTTTTTCCTCACTTTGCATCTATCTTCTGATCCTGATACAGCGGGTTGCTCATGATCTCAGGAGCATTCCCTGTAAAAGCCTGCGCCGCGTACTGATCTCCCTGGAGCTGCCACATAAACCATGCGGTGACATAGCCGTCCGCATTGCACAGCATATCTCCGTGCGCAGCTCCGGTTCGCCGGGCCATTACTTTAAAGGGTGCATCTGCGGCAAGGTCAAAGAGCTTGTGCATACCGTCCAGCGTGCAGACAAGCTCGGCGTCGGATTTTTCTGTCCCTGCCACCATCAAAAACGGGATATGTAATTCCGAAATATCGTAGTCCCATTCAAGGTCTATCGCCAGATTCAAATGCGCAGGGCTTTCTGCCACGACCGTTTTGTACAGGTCCATATGCTTTGCGTTCGTCACGGAATTAAAAGCGCCGACTCCGCCCTGCGAATGACCGACCGCGCCGATGTTATCAGTATCTATTTTTTGATAGAATATGCTCTCGGCGTTGTTATTTGCCCGCAGAAGGTACTGCAGGCTCATATCCCCGGAAAAACCGTTCCAGGAATACTCCTCCTCGTTGCCGATGACGATAAACCCCCAGGAGGCAAAATGCTGGAACATTGTCTTTGCCTTTGAGCCCTTTACGCCGGTACCGTTGTTTACGACGATAACCGGATACTTACTCTCACTCGTTTCCAGCTCCGCGGGATAATAGATCTCGTACTTTTTGTAGTTCTGCATGGCCGTTTGCTCGGTGTATTTTACCTCATAGCTGCCATGAGCCAGGTATTTTGCCTCGATTTCCCCTCCGGTCTGAACCTTTGTTTCATAATTGCCCGGTACGGCGGGTTTGAGGGCAGCATACATCAAAAACAGCACGACGAGCAAAATGATGGATGCGACAAGGATCCCGATCACTTTCAGAGCCTTCTTCCCCTTCATTTTCACTTTGCCGTACCTCCTGATTCCCTTTTTTGATTCTATAAAATGATATGAAACCGGTATTCCCCGGCGGAGAGCGTCTGCTTTTGCCCTTCTTGCAATACCAGATGGGCTGTAGTACCGTCGGGGACTTTGCAGGTATAGATAACACTGTTCCCGTCTCGTTCCCAGCGGGAGCAGATTGTGCCGTACCGGGTCTTATAGCTGCCCTCCGCCCAGGTCAGGCTGCCGCCGAGAATGGGCTTCAGTTCGAATTCCTGAAAACCCGGAGCGTCGAATCTTGGCCTGATGCCTGCTACATACTCAAACAGAAATTGGCACACGGCTCCAAACGAATAGTGGTTGAAGCTGTCACGGAACACATCTATGCCGTCCCAGTTTTCGAGCATGGTCGTCGCGCCGAGCGTGATCGGATGCAGCCAGCCGGGCGCGTCCGTTTGCTCTAATATGCGGAACGCTTCGTCCGCCATACCGTTGTTGCAAAGCGTCGGCAGAAGATATACAGTGGAAAGGAACCCGGTGTTGAGGTGGTAATTTGCGGCTTCCAATTCCTTTTTGAGCTGTGCGACCACCAACGGCTTTTTCGCCTCCGAAACCATATCGAGCGCCAAGGCGCGGATATATGCCGCCTGATGCCCCGGCTGAATCGTGCCGTCGTCAGCTACGAGGTACTTGTCATAGGCAGTTTTGATCTTCTCGGAAAGCGCCGCGTAGCGTGCCGCGTCCTCGTCTTTTCCAAGGATCCGCGCCATGTGGGCGAGATTGTCGCAGCTTCGCTTGGTGTAGGCGGTGGCGACCTCCGGCTTGCCGTATTTGGCCATGTGGCTTACATAATCCGCCGCCGTGCCGCCCTTTGCAAAAAGTTCGATAACCTCCGGTGCGGGCGGAAGCGGCTCATTCCATTCGCCGTAATGGAAGCGCGTGTCGTAAATGAAATCGCCTTCGCCGTTTTGGTACCACGGCTTGTCCGCATACAAGGGATTCCGCTCCTTCATGCAGCGGAGCGAAAACTCGACCCACTTTTTCGCGGTGTCGTAATGCTCTTTCAATAATTCCTCATCGCCATACATCAGGTACATCTGATACGGGATCCAAACGGTACTGTCGCCCCATCCCACGCTGTCCTCACCGATGTTGCCGTTTCCGGAAGGTCCGGCCAACGCCATGGCGGGATTGACCGCCTTGACGCGTTCATATTCCGCCGGATCATGTACCGACGAAGTGGACGGAAATGTGATGCCGACCTTGCCGCTTGCGTACTGTTCGATCGTCTGATCGACCAGCCATTTTTTGAAAAACTGCCGCACGTTCATGAAATATGCTGCGGTGTGGCAATAAATCATGGCGTCTCCTGTCCAGGCGTTGCGTTCGCGTGTCGGACAATCCACCGGCACGTCGAGGAAGTTTCCCTTTTGGCTCCATCGCGCGTTTTCCACAAGTTTGTTGATTAACTCAATGGAGCATTTGAAATCACCGGTCTCTTCCATGTCGGAATAGACCGCAATCGCCGTAAAGTCCGCGTTCTCCGGCTCGATGCCCTCGACGAGTGCATACCGGAAGCCGAACACAGCGAAGTGCGGCGTATATGTTTCTACCTCTGCGCCCTTGCATATGTAGGTGATCTCCTGAAATTCTGTTCTGCCGCCGTCGCAGTTGGCAGTGGAGAATCTACCTTCCCGATCCAGTCCTTCGCCGTGCTTGAGGTGCACGGTCTGTCCGGGCTTGGTGCTACGGAGCGTCATGGAAACATACCCTGCAAGATTCTGCCCGAAGTCAATGACGAGTCGCCCTGCTGCGTCGCGCATGGGGATTCCGACAAAGTGTTCATGCTCCCGCACGGGGACACTTTGATTTTCGATCAGCTTGCCCTCGGTATGCTCGGTGCAGATGGCTGCTTTTTGCCAGTCATGCGGCTCGATCCTTGCATCATACGTTTCCCCTGCCATGAGATCGGTTCTGATGATGGGTCCGACTCCCGCGAACATGTTTTCATCGGTGACGATCGTTTCCGTTGCGCCGTCCTCATAGCAAAGCGCGAGCTCGCCCCACAGCGCAAGGCGGGAACCAAAGTTGTTGTTCCACCGCCACCAGCCGTCGCCCACGGTCGTCTGCCAAAGGTTTTCGCCCTCATGCAGAAGCGCGGTCACATCATAGATCTGCTTTTGAATACGGAAATAATACGAAGTCAGTCCTGGCGTAAACCGATCCGCCGTCACCGGTCTTCCGTTGATTTCGGCTTCATAGACGCCGTGTGCAGACAGCGACAGCCGCGCCGAAAGCAGTCCTTTTCGCACGGAAAAGGGCTTTCGGAACACGGGTACAAGCCGCGTTTCCCTGCTGTCATTCGGATGTGCGATCCAAAGCGCCATCTTAAGATAAGCTCCTTGCCATTGTCAAAATGCGTGCCGCCGAGGTTTCCAGCTCGGCGCGGGTGATCGTGCCGTTTTCCAATCCTTCCAACATGCCGTTGACATCCGCTTCCGTGCCGGGCATGACAAGATCGTTGCCCGCCGCGATACAGCCTGCCGCGGAGGAACAGCCGTGCGCGCCGAGATTGAAGCCGTCGCTTGTGGTGCCCCAGTCGGTCATCACAAAACCGCCGAAGCCCCAGTCCTTGCGAAGGATATCGGTCAAAAGATCCTTCCGATTGGCGGTATGCGTGCCATTCAGAAGGTTGTAGGAGGACATGATCGTTTTCGGTGCCGCTGTCTTGATGCAAAGCTCGAAACCTTTGAGGTAGATTTCGCGCAAGGCTCTTTGCGAAACAATACTGTTCGAACCGAAGCGGTTATACTCCTGGTTGTTGCACGCAAAGTGCTTGATCGTGACCGCACACTTTTTGTGCTTTTGCACGCCGCGCGTGACTGCCGCCGCAGTCAGGCCGGATACGACCGGATCCTCGGAATAGTATTCAAAGTTCCTGCCGCAAAGCGGGCTTCTTTGGATATTCAGTGCGGGCGCAAGCCACACGTTGGCGACGAACAGTTCCATTTCCTCCCCGACAAGATCGCCGCAGGCCTCCGGAACCGAAGGGCTCCATGCCTGTGCGAGCGCGGTGCCGATCGGGATAGCGGACGCATAATGATATAAGATCGGATGCGTTTCCATCAGTTCTTCGCGCTTTAGCTGTTGCGTATGAATCATCTGCTGCAAATAGTCCGGCAGCAATGCGATGTAGTTGTCCAGACCGCCGGCGTCCAAACCCTCCTGTCCGTTCTCCGTCTCCACATATTTTGTGGCGATACGCAGCCCTGCCGGGCCGTCCGCCATGAGGATTGTACCAAAGCCCTTTTCGGTTACTACATCTGCGCTTTCGCCTGCGCCGCCCGCAAGCCGTGCCGCCGCATTGCCAATGAACGAAGAAACCTGTCCTTCGGTGTGTTTGCCTGCGCAAACAGTCGCGAGTTTGCGGTCGGTAAAGTCGGAGAGATCCACCGTGCCGAACTGGTCATACGCCGTTCGCTCGTGTTCATAATGCATAAAGCCGTTCAGGTTATTTGCCGGTACGGCAATGCGCTTGACATTCGCCGGAACGGTGCGACCCATGACCGGTGTCCAGTCCGCAAAGTCTGTCTCTCCGCCCGCATGGGACAGCGCAGACGAGCGAGCGGATGCATCAAGCACGATCACGCCGACCGGGACGGAGCCAAGGTATAGTACATAGTCACCTTTTTCAAGCAGCCAGCAATCATTCTCCGCATCCCAGCTTGCCATGTTTTCAAGCGGGAGGGTCAAAGTGACCGTTTCCGATTCTCCCGGAAGCAGCTCACCCGACTTTTGATAGGCGCCAAGTTCGCGCAGAGGCTTTTTCAGTTCGCCGTCCGGTGCGGAATAATAGAGCTGCACGGTTTCCTTGCCTGCGAACTTGCCGATATTCTGAACGATTGCCGTCACGACAGCAGCGTTATTTTCCACGGAAAAGCCGGTTGCTCGCGTTGTAAAGTCGGTATACCCCAGGCCGAAACCGAACGGAAATAATGGCTGCGCATCTGTCGCATCGAAATATCGGTAACCGACAAAAACGCCCTCTCGATAGCGCGTGTCGTCGAGCGTGCCAAAGTCCCCAATCGTCGGATAATCCTCCGCCTTTGCCCATGTTGCGGTGAGCTTGCCGGAAGGATAGGCCTTGCCGAGCAGCACATCCGCAAGCGCATCGCCGGTCACGCTGCCGAGCTGTGATAAAAGCAGTATGTTTTCCACCTTATCCAGCACCGGCGTCAGATCGACCGGTCCACCGACATTGAGGACGAGCAGAAATTTTTTATACCGATCCGCACAAAGCAGAATATCGCGTGTTTCGTCCTCGGTCAGACATAAATCACCGGCTTCTGCCTTGCAATCACTGCCCTCGCCGGAATTGCGGGCAAGGACATACAAGCAGACTTCGCCAGCGTTGTCGATCGGAAGCGCATAGCGCGGTTCCTTGGGTGTTCTGCCCATGCCGACCAGGATCGCAGGCTTGCCGAGCGCTTCGGCTTCCCTCTTGATCTCATCCAAAAACGCCTTGGCAGCCTCATCCTTTGCGGCTTTATAGCCGTCCATCCACGCCTTTGTCGTAACGGTGAAACCGGCTTTCTCCAAGCCCTCTTCCACGGTCACATAATGGCGAACATTCACATCGCCGCTGCCCGTTCCGCCCTTGATCGTCTCCCGTGCACCGCTGCCGTACATGGCTATCTTACAGGATGCGGAAAGCGGAAAATCACCATTCTTTTTCAGCAGCACCATGCATTCCGGCGCAAGCGCGCGAAGGGCGGCAAGGTGTTCGGTTTCAAAGGACTGTATCTCGTTCGTTTCAATGCGTACCATGCTTTTACTTCTCCAATTCATTGATCATGCCGTGCAAAGCAGTATCGATGGTCTTGATGGCTTGTTCCGGCATCTGCAGCATTTCCATAATTTCCTTGGCGGTATTGTTCCCGATGGCCGCCATCAGCCCCTCTGCGGAAAACTGCCGGGCTTTGGCAACGGCTTCAATACCGGCGTACATCGGGGCAAGCACGGCTTTTGCCGCGTCGCTCTGCCCGTTCAGATGGTTCAGCGTGCACATGACCGAAAGCACCGGCGCATAGTTAGCGTTCATGGAGCACGCCGCTACCGGCTCGGTAAAGCCGTTTCGCGTGAATTTGCCCATGATCTCGCCGAGCCATTCGATGCTGTCCGATACCCAATGGGGCAAACGCGGGCAGGCGGCGTTGGTGATGATCCAGTCCTCACCGGTCGAAAAGCCGTGCCCGCCGTAGGAATAGATGTGGCTTTCAAAGGCGACGCCGTTTTTAGCAAGCGCCAGTTCCATCATCAGCGAATTGGAAATATCCACAGTGCGGTCGTCCCGCGCCGCCGCAAAGAAGCAGGGGCAGGTGTTTGCCGTGACGTGCTCATGGGGATACGGCATGTTCGGCTGACACAGATCGACAATATCCTTGAGGATCGCGGGGTAGACCAGAACGGCGGCGGCAGGCTTATGCTCCGCTACGGTCGCGGCACACGCGGCAAGATGTCCGCCCGCCGAGAACCCGACGACCGCGATATGCGCGGTGTCCACGTGCCACAGATCGGCATTCTGCTCGATCAAAGCCATCGCCTGCTCATAATCCTCGAGCGGCTGAGGCCAGCCGCCCTTATCCTTGACCGTATAGCGGAGGACAAACGCCTGATACCCCGCTTTGAGGTAGGCCGAAGCAACCGGATCGGCTTCGCGGTCGGAGCACATCGCGTACCCACCGCCGGGCAGTACCAGTATCGCGGGGAGCTTGGAAAAGCCGAACTCGCCATCGACCTCCTGCACATAAGCGGTCAGGGTCACGTTTCTGCTTTCATGCAAAACCATCTCTTGTGTTTTCATGTCGCATTCTCCCTTCAAAGTAATTTAAGGCCTAGTTTCAAAACCTCGCCGCTGACGCCGCGCATCATCCAGTCGGCACAGCTCACATCGTCCACGACTGTGGTGAAGGCGGCATTGGAGCCGCAGAGGCAATGGACGGTCAGATCCGTGTCCCTGCTGTTTTTGTCCGGCGTATCAAAAAGGAAGATGCTCAAATTCGGAATTTCCTTTTGCAAAGCCGAGAGCATTTCCGTGAGCTTCCGTTGGAAGCTCATCCCCGCAGCCTTATCCGGGATCCAACGGCCGTCTTCCAGATACATCTCCATCTGCGTCAGCGCCGCATCCCGCACGGAGCAGCAATACATGATCTTAATTTCGGGATGATTCTGATGCAGCGCAAGCAGGCTGTCGGAAACGATCTCGCCTCCTGTCAGGCGTGCCGAGATCTCCTCCGGTGCTTTCCAGACTTCCCGCGCCACCCGCTGCCAGTCGTAATGCATCATGGCGCTGTCAACACAGGCGGTTATGTCGTGACATTTCGGAAATGCGCCAGCAACCGCATCGGTCAGCAGTGAAGTGGCAAACGCTCCTGCGGAAAAGCCTGTCACAAGGATCTGATCCGGGTCCGGAACCAGTTCCTTGATCTTTGTGAGCAGCATTTGAAAATTTGTATAGCCATGGTGATGCAGCACGGCAGGTTTCCCATCCAAGTCTGTATATGGAAAATCTCCGGTCCCGCAGTGGAAGTCCCCGGTAGCGTATGTCACAAACAGCAGATTCCAGTCCCGGAAAGGATTCTTTTTTGACTGTCCAAAGGTCCCCATTCGGAGAATGACGTCACCGAACCGCACGTCATCGGAATAGAACATCTCACCCTGACCGCCCACGCGCTGAGGTCTGGCCGCAGTATGTTCATCTACCGAAACGCCGCCGCCGGAAAAGCCGATCATCAGTTTATTAACGCTGCCCAGGCGAATGCAGCCGTGATAAGGATTGCCGTTGGCGCAGAGTGCGCCATCCGGCCAGTATTCATAGTTTTTGCCCTGCTTTGGGCGCTCCGGCAGTTCCGGGAACCGGGTCAGCTCGATATAATCGGCCAGGAGCCGGTTGAAAAGTGGCCAGCCCTTCCGGTCCTCCTTATGCGTTTTTCGCTTCGCCATGATTTTCCTCCCTACTCATTGCATAGAGCTGTCTTGCTTTTTCTACTTTATAGTGAAAGCAGTCCTCCCGCAGCTTGTCCTGTTCCGGCTTTTCTTCAGCCTTGTCGGTGCCGAAGCCGTGATAGCCGTCTTTGTACATCTTCAGATCCAGCAGTTTGCCGTGCTGCTTCAACAATTCTGCGTAATGCTCCCCCTGAGGATGAAGGGGATCCCGACCGCAAACGATGACCACCGCCGAAGAAAGCTTTTGCAGCGTCTCCTCCGTGATCTTCGTAGCCGGGGACAGCACCTCGCTGTCCAAGGGCAACTTTGGCGGATAGAGTTCAAACATCATCTTGTAGAGTTTATCCCCATCCGGGAAGTTGATTGGGATCGTGTGTGTGAAGTCTAAAAACGGCACCTCCATGATCTGTCCCGCAATCTGCACGCCCTGCTGCGCAAGCAGAATGGCTGCGCCCGCCGTGAGGTGCCCGCCCGCGCTACCGCCGGAAAGGATGATCCTGTCGGCATCGATGCCGAGCTGCTTTGCGTGAGATTTCAGCAACTTGACGGTATCAACAACTTCCTCCTGTGGATAGGGGAAGCTTTTGTCATACAGTCGCTTATAATTCACATTGACCACGAAAGCCCCCAGTTCTTCACTTAGCCGCTGGCAATAGCGGTCGTCGTCCACAGCGTCCAGCCCGACCCAGGCGCCGCCATGGATCTGCACGAACACCGGCATGTTCTCCCGCTGTTCGGGATAGTAAAACAGCACTTCTACAGGTTCCTTGCCTTCCCGCGGAATATAGCTGCGATCCCCAACCACAGGATCGGTCTTATAATGCTTGTTAATCTTATGGAAGCGGGCGTTCATCACCGCCCGCTTGATTGCCGTAAATGCCATGTCATTGCGCCTCGATCTTTAATTTTCCGTCACCGCACGTTGCAATAATCGCCCGGCCGTGATCGGTTTTTGGGTCTTATCGGAATAGTTATGCTCTTTCCCTGTTCATTAATACTTTCTCGAAAGCAGTGCTTCACACTCGGCACGGGTGATTTCGCCGCCGTTGCATTTGGCCATCAGCTCAGCGTCCTTATCCTTCAGACGGTAGAACAGCAGCATAAGCGCAGAGAGTAAGAAGCCGATGCCAGGAATCAGCGCGTACACGACCCACATACCGTGAATGGCCGTAGGTGTCTGATACGCGGCCTGACCGACCTCCATGCCCATGGCGAGCAGTTCTTCATAGCTGTCCGCCGTCACCTCATGCCAGCCGTACAAGCCCATGACGAGCAACCCGAGGCTTGCGCCGATGCTACCGGTCGCTTTGCTGACGAAAGCATTCAGCGAATAGAAGATGCCTGCGCAGTCCTTTCCGGTCTTATAACGCGTATATTCGATGGTATCCGGCGCGATGAAGTTCATGAACACATAGCGAAGCGAATTCGCAAGGCCTGCTATGGTTCCGAGAATCACAAACACTGCAATATTCTCATATCCAACGATGTATTGCAAGAGATACATTCCTCCGAACACCATGCCGAGAAGAATCATAGAGTTTCTCCGACCGAATTTCTTGGAGATCTTATCCGCCTGCGTATTGATGATAATAGCCGGCACAAACGCGATCAACACCGGGAGCGACGTAATGATCGTGCGTCCGCCGAACAGATAGAACGCGATCAAGCTCGCTACCGCCGAGGATGTTGCCGTGACGCCTGCAATCAGCGAAGACGCAAGGTAAATCATCATATACTTATTCGTTTTCACGCAGTTCCACATATCGCGCAGCGTGTACGTTTCGGTCTTTTCGCCCTCGACGTTTTTCAGCTCGGTATTGTATTCCTTGCCTCGAATTACAAGCGGCAGCATCATCGCCGTGAAGATGATCATGGCGACGACGGAAACGGAGGTGAAACTGAAGCCCGGGCCGGAGACCGGATCGACAAGGAAGTTCAGCGTAACGCCGACGATGACGGCGGCAAGGACGGTGATGAGGCCTTTCACGGTAAGGATATGCGTGCGCTCGTCGGTGTTGTCGGTCAGCGTCATGACGAGGCTGTTCATCGGCACCTCACAGAGCGTGCAGGAGAAGTCATACAGCAGATAGGTCACGATGAACCAAACGATCTTTGCCCAAACCGGCAGCGCGGACGGCATCAGATAGAATACGACCGTGAACAGCGGGAACAGGAAGAAGGTGAGCCTGAACCACGGCAGATACTTGCCGTCGCCAGTCAGCTTGCGGAAGGCCTTCCACTCGGTGATCTTGATCTTGTCGATCAGATAGCCGAACACGACGTCGTCCACCGCATCAATGATTTTGAGCACGAGCAACACACCCGCAAGCAGTGCAAGATTCACGCCGCGAAGCGCAAGGAACGCCGTCATGAACGTTTGAAAAACAGACGTACCGAACAGCCGCGCCGAATCCGACAGGTAATAGTTGAACCGTTCTCCCGCAGACATGTGCCAGTCGGGGTGCTTATTGACTTTGACCTTTTTTTGCTTTTCCATGGGTTTCTCCTTTAGATATATTGTCCGATAAAAGCCATCATCCGTTCGAACGCTTCGCGCCCATGCGGTTCATCCAAATTGTCCATATACCCGTGCGGCAGTTTTGCTCCGGGGAAGAAGACCAGATCATTCGGCACACCGATCTCATCCAGTTTCTTCTTCAGTCCGCGACCTTCGGTGATGAAATAGCCGGTTTCATCATTTGGCTCATTGGAGGCGTTGATCCAGCTCGGAATGAAACTGCTCTGGATATAGTTCTTCGCGTTGATGATCGCCACCGTCTCCGGCGTATTGCGCTTCGCTCCGGTCGCACAGCCCAGCATGGCGTACATGTTTTTGTCAAACACGCTTGCGTCCAAAGCAGCTTCGTCGATGGCGAGCACGCGCAGGCTGTCCTTTGTCATCACGGGATCGACGCCGAGCATCGCTGCATAACCGGGATTGCAGACGCAGGCGGCGTATATTTCTGTCATATTCGCCCCGGCGCTCCCTCCCGAAAGGCATACACGAGACATGTCCAAACGCAATTCTTCCCGATGCGCTATCAGATAGCGCAGCAGTTCGTCGCATTGGCGAATCGGCGCTGGGAACCGATACTCCGGTGCCAAGGAGTAATCTGCGTTAACTAAAACGTAACCCGCCTGTACGATAGCTTCGAGTTTTCCCACTCCGCCGCTGCCGGTTTGGAGCGGATCGCCCGCCGATTTGTTGCCGAAAATAAAGCCGCCTCCGTGAAAGTATACCACCACGGGCCGCTTCTTTTCGCTGTTGTCGGGATACCAGACATCCGCAAAGCTGTTGGGATAAGTATTGCCGTATTGCACATCACTGCGACAAACCAGGCCGTTTTCCATTCTTTTCACACCGGGCGTATTCCACGGCACCCACTCGTTGGGCTTATGTCCTTTGTAGACTTTTGCATAGATCGCTTTTTGTAGCAGCCTGCATTTCAGATCGTTGATGAATTTTCCCATATCAGCCCTCCGGCTTATGTACCTTTGATGATTCTATTTTACATAGACATGACAGTTTTGTCTTTCGGATTTCTACGATAATTTTCACATTTCACGTTTTTTCTATTGCAATTCAGCGTTATTTTTTGTATGCTGTTTCTATGAAAAAGAGATTGTCCGAGAAGCAGATCAAAGAATTACTGCAAAAGTACCGCTATCGCAACAGCGAAAACGATTTTCATCGTTTGCCACTGGAACGGGGCGATATGATGTTGAGCCGTATTCGCAGCGGTCAGTACCGCAATATGGATTTTTTGCCGTATGAGGAGTTAAAGGATCGTCTTGGCGCAACGGCAAGCACACCGAAAAAATCATTCGAATATGATGTAGTTGCAGCAATCACGCTGTTCTCCCGTGCAGCGATCGACGGCGGCGTGCTGCCGGAAGAGTCTTTCGATCTTTCCGATGTACTGTTGCAGGAGGTTGAAAAAACATCCTCCGTAGAAGAATTATTTGAAATCTATCAGACGGCGGCTCTGCTGTTCGCCAAACTCGTTGCCGACAAACGGCGCGTCCGCTCCAATTATCAGGTTGAGCAATGTCGCGCCTATGTGCAGAAGAACCTCTTCCGACCAATCACGGTTGGCGATGTTGCTGCCTCGCAGGACTTGACTCCGAACTACCTGTCCTCTCTGTTTCGCAAGTCGGAAGGCATCTGCTTGCACACCTATATAGAACAGGAAAAAATACGCGTCGCACAGGATCTTTTGGCCCATTCTACGGAACCAATCTCGGTCATCGCTCTCTCGCTCGGCTTCAAAACGCAAGCGCACTTTTCGGATGTCTTTCGCCGCCACACCGATCTCACGCCCTCGGCCTATCGCAACCTGCATTTTCGCAGCGTGGCGAGGTCCTGATTAAAAAATAACTATATGCAGAAAACTAGGCGGAAAGGAGATTAAACGCGTGCAAAAAAAGGTTATTTCACGTGCAATGCTCTTTATCGTGCTTTTCGGAATCGTCAGTCTTTTTTCCGATATGACCCATGAAGGCGCTTCCAGCATCCGCGGAGCATATCTCTCCCTGTTAGGCGCATCTGCCGGAACGATCGGCTTCATTTCCGGATTAGGTGAAATGATCGGCTATTCCATGCGATATGTCTTTGGAAAAATCACCGATCGAACAAAACAGTACTGGCCAATGACAATCCTCGGATATGTCCTTGATATCGCAGCTGTTCCGTTGCTTGCTCTAGTGGGGGAACACGGATGGATCGCTGCATGCATCCTTCTGGTCGTTCAGCGGATGGGAAAAGCGATCAAAAAGCCTGCCAAAGATACCATCATGTCATTTGCCGCTTCACAGGAAGGTGTTGGAAAAAGTTTTGGTCTTCAGGAAGTTCTGGATCAGATCGGTGCCTTTTTCGGCCCGGTCCTTTTGTATCTGGTCATGCTTTTCCGTCAGGATGACAACATGTTCAAAGCCTATGCGGTCTGTTTTGCCGTTCTGGCAATTCCCGGTGCCGTAACACTGATTCTTCTTCTGATTACACGTGCCAAGTTTCCGAATCCCGAACAATTTGAGCCGGACCCAAAGGAATATGTCCCTTTTAAACTTGGAAAACCCTTCCTTCTTTATATCGCCGGCATCAGTTTATTCGCATTCGGCTTCATTGACTATTCTCTCATCATTATGCACGTTTCCAAAGCATTCACGCTGTCCGCGAATACCTTTCCCCTGTTGTATGCAGGTGCAATGCTGATAGACGCTGTTGCCGCTTTCGGTTTCGGTCTGTTGTATGACCGGAAGGGAATCCGCGCACTTGTTTGGTCAACTCTGGTTTCTGCTCCTTTTGCTGTCCTGGTCTTTTCCGGAAACAGCCTTCCAATGCTGTTACTCGGCATTCTGATGTGGGGGATCGGTATGGGAGCGCAGGAATCCATCCTGAAAGCTGCTGTAACCACAATGGTTCCCAAGCAGTCCCGCGCAACCGGGTACGGTATATTTGAGTGTTCTTTCGGCATTTGCTGGTTTCTCGGAAGCTGGCTTCTGGGAGTTCTGTACGACATCAGTCTGCCTGCCATGATTGCAGTCTCGCTTTGTGCACAGCTTGCCGCTGTTCCGCTGTATCTCATTTCTTCAAAACAGATGACACGAAACGAAGGATCTGTCTGAAACAATTGCTCTCCTTTCTGTCTGTTCCATGCAACAATTTGCTTGTCAAAAACGTGAAAACTGTTATAATAATAGATGAGTAAACGTTTTCATATTAAAGGAGATCTGCCATGATTACCATTGCGTATGTAGGATTCGGTGTCAGTGTCCGGGAGTATCACATTCCGTATGTAGAAAACCGAAATGATATTCGTGTCAAGTATGTGTTCCGCCGGGAGCAGGATATTGCACAATTTGCTGATTATGAACCGTTCTATCCGGAAATTCAGTTCACAACCGACTTTGACGATGTGCTGAAAGACCCCGAAGTAGATCTGGTGGTCGTCAGTGCTCCGGACGCGTTCCATGTACCGTATGCAAAGCAAATTTTAAATGCCGGCAAACATGCCTTAATTGAAAAGCCTTTTGCACCGACTGCCAAGGAGGCAAGAGAAGTCTTCGATCTTGCGAAGCAAAAAGGTCTCATCTGCATGCCCAATCAAAACCGCCGTTTCGACGCCGACTTCTTAGCTGTCAAGGATGTTCTTGCTTCCGGCAAGCTGGGACAGCTTGTACGGCTTGAAAGTCATTATGATTATTTCAAAACAAACGGCTGGTATGATCATCTTGGCACTCTCTATAATCTCGGAGTTCATACCACTGACCAGATCATAAGCCTGCTCGGTATTCCGGATCAGGTTCGCTATGATGTAAGAAGCATCCACCATCCAGGCGTCGGAGATGACTATTACGATCTTGAATTCTTCTATGGAAACTGCAAAGCCTCCGTCAACACTCAAATGTGTGTTCTGATTGATTACCCGCGCTTCACTCTGCATGGTACCAACGGCAGTTTTACACTGCCCCCCGTTATCCATAATTCCGGCAAGAAAAAAGTGGTTGGACGGCACAAGGTCAGTTTTGCGCCTGCTCCTGAGGACCGTTGGGGAACACTCGTATATAAAAACGAAACTGGAGAAACCGTAACGGAAAAAGTTCCCGTCGGCTGTGCACACTATGAGCGCATTTATGACAATCTTGTCGATGCGATTGAAAACGGTGCTGAAAAAGTCATAAAAGATGAAGAGGTCTGCAAGGTTCTTGAAATTCTGGAAGCCGCAACGGAGGTGGCAAAATCATGGAACAAGTAAGGCTTGGTACCATTGGGAGCGGTGTTATCGTCCATTCCATTCTTGACAATGTTAAGCGCACAGAAGGAATCGTTCTATCTGCCGTTTACTCCAGAAGTCCAGAGAAGGCAGATAAGTTGGCGTCCGACTATGGTTGTTCCGTGACCTACACCGATCTGGAAGCATTTCTTGCGGATCAAACAGTCAATACGGTCTATATTGCCATCCCGAATCTTTTGCACTATGAATACGCAAAGAAGGCTCTTCTTGCGGGCAAACATGTCATCTTGGAAAAACCGTTTACGACCAAATCTGTGCATGCCTGGGAACTGGCTGAACTCGCAAAGGAAAAGCATCTTCTTCTGGTGGAAGCGGCGCCGACATCTTTCCTGCCCAACTTCAAAATCTTAAAAGATCAGATTTCCAAAGTTGCCCCGGTCAAACTCGTTCTCTCGAACTACAGCCAGTATTCCAGCCGCTATGACGCGGTGCTGCGCGGTGAAAAACCTGCGATTTTCGATCCCGCATATGCAGGCGGATGCCTGATGGATATCAACTTCTACAACGTGTTGCTGAACGTACTGTTGTTCGGTTCGCCGAAACACGCAACGTATCTTCCGAACACGCGTAAAGGTTATTCCGATACATCCGGAATTATGATGATGGAATACGATGGATTTGTTTCGTCGAACGCCGGTGCGAAGGACACATGGGGCGTCAACAGCTTCCAGGTCGAAGGCGAAAAGGGTTATATCTACATTGAGAACGGCTCTAACGGACTGAAATCAATTCGCGTTGTCACCAAGACCTCGGACGAGACCTTCAACGAACAGCCGGATCCCGACCGCTGGTTCTACGAAGTTCAGGAACTTACGCGTCTGTTTCTTGCTGAAGATTATCAGGCGGTCTATTCGCGTCTTGATACAACGCTTGCCACCGTCGGCGTCATTGAAAGCGCACGTAAAGCTGCTGGTATCCTTTTCCCGGGAGACGAATAATACCAACCAAAGCACTGTAAAAAGGAACCGTGAAACATTGTCAGTATGACAGTATTCTCCGGTTCCTTTTACAATACCAAAAAACAGAAGCGGCAGGGTTCTGCCCTGCCGCCCAGGATTCTTTTAGAAGCCGATTAAATCAGTTTCCTTTTTCAATAATTGTGATACGGCCCTGTCCGTAGGGATCTACATATTCGCCGCCAACCGTTCCGCCAAGAACATCTACGATGTAATTGATGAGAACCTGGTTGTCCAGCATGACACAGTCACGCAGCACTGTGTTGTCCTGGAACATTGTGTAACCGTCACCGGCATTCTTCAGCAGGTAGTCGTGGCATGCTACTGTATAAGTCTTTTCAGGATCGATTGGTGCATAGGTTCCATCTGCCTGGAGAACTTGCACATCCTTCACCCTGCGATCGCCTGCGACCTGTACAAACAGGTTCTTCTCATCCTTTTCGACGGTAGAATCCACATTCAGATCGATCGTGAGTTTCAGGCCGGACACCTGAAGGAATCCGCCGTACTCTGCAGGCAGGCTGGCTGCGGAAAGTTCGAGTGCATCCAGTACTTCCTGACCGGTAGCTTCAACTACGCACAGAGCATTGCCGAAAGGATGGACCTTGATAATCTGACCGAAAGTAACGTCTCCCGCAGGAATGACATCGCGAACACCGCCGCCGTTGACAAAGGCGATATCCGCTTCACCCATTGCGCGGTAAGCATCAGCGCACAGGTCGCCGAGGTTGGTTTCCTGACTGCGGACAATACGAACACCTTCTACAGGATCCTTGATAACCAGGTCAACATCGGTCTTCGCAACGACTGTATTCACCAGCTCCTCGTTTGCCTTGAGTGCAGCATCAACCGTTGCGGCTGCACCGTTATCTTCTTTCAGCAAACCTACGGAATCCATGAACTTGAGAGCGGAAGTGTCCAGCAACATTGTTGAGAATTTGCCTTCTCCGTCAATGGTAAGCATGCCCACATATGCAAGTTTGGTCTCAGTGGATGTCCAAATGACATCATTTCCATCCTTGTTCTTTACTGTGGCACCGGGTTCTTTGGTGTGAGAATGTCCATCCAGCAATACATCGATGCCGTTTGTATTATTAATGACTTCGCCGGATGTCCAGGGTGTGCTGGAGAAGTCCGTGCCAAGATGTGCCATAGCGATCACATAGTCAACGCCTTCCGCACGTGCTGCATCTACAGTTTCCTGAACTTTGTCATACAGATCCTGACCATTGTTTCCCTCGCAGAAACTGTAGATCCAGTTGCCGTTGCCATCCTGGAAATAGGTCGGCGTGGAGGAAACGAAAGTCTGCGGAGTATCGATTCCTACAAAAGCGATTTTTTTACCAGCCTTTTCAATGATTGTATAAGGCTTCAGCACTGCTTCTCCCTTGCTGTTGACGAAATTGCAGCATACATACTGGAATTTAGCCAGAGACACGTTCTTGTTGAACTGTTCCATTCCGTAGTCAAACTCATGATTGCCGATCGTCGCTACATCATAGCCGATATCGTTCATAAGCTGCACAATTGCTTCACCCTTGCTCAGCGTGCCGATGATGTCGCCCTGTACAGAGTCACCATTGTCTACCAGGATGACTTCTTTTCCGGCGGCCTCAAGAGCTGCTTTAATGCGGGCGATACCCACATAGCCGATTCCCTCGGTGATGCCGCAGTGTACATCGTTGGTATAAAGAATCACGATTTCTTTAGCGGGCTCTTCGGCTTTAACCGGTTCTTCTGTTTTAACCGGTTCCTCTGTTTTTGCCGGTTCTTCGGTTTTAGCAGGCTCATCTACTTTGGATTCGTTCGCAACAGGTGCTGGTGTACTGGTGCAAGCAACCGCAGCAAATACCATCATTAGAACGAGAACGATAGAAAGTACCTTTTTCATAGTTTTCCTCCCTGTAATTTTTGTGTTTCCACAATTAATAATATTTTACCATGTTTCATTCGTTTTTTCAACTGAAAACCTTTCTTTCAGCGAGCAGAAAAAAGAAGCATATTATCCGTACAGAACAAAGTGCCTCTCTCATATTATCCGTTCTTTTGTCCAAAGCAAAACCTTTCTCCGTAGTCCCTCTGAAGAAACGTAAAAGCTCAGATTTGGAATTAATCCCGTTCAAATCGATCAGAAACCAGTGTCTGGTCTACCTTGGCAACTTCTGCAGCATATGGTATGGATGGGGAAGCGCCTTTACGGCTTACACTGATTCCGCTTGCGATTGCAGCCGTCTTCAATGCCGTTGAGGGATTTTCTCCTTTGATCAGCCCCGCAAGGAAGTACCCGGTAAAGCAGTCTCCTGCCGCTGTGGTGTCTACCGCGTCAACCCGATATACGCCGCATTCCGTGCGGACGCCTGTTTTATCTTCGAACACCGAACCGCGATGCCCGAGTGTCATCAGTACATTCATCCGAGGATAACGGTTACGGACAGCCTTCATAATCTCATTAAAAGAAGCGTCATCGGAACAATCAGCAATCGCCGCTGCCTCGATCTCGTTGACAAGCAGATAATCGACACATCCGAAATCGCAGGCGTTCAGAGAATCGTTGAACGGCGAGGGATTCAACACGACGGTCATGCCTTTTTCTTTACCGCGGCGGATGATGTAATCAAGGGATGAGATCTCATTCTGCAGAACAAGCCAGTCTCCTGAACCGAAGGAAGCGAGCGCTTGATCCGCATCCGCATGGGTAATTGTGCCGTTTGCTCCAGCCACAATAATGATACAGTTGTTCCCCTGTCTGTTGACCTGAATGACTGCGTGGCCGCTGACTCCGTCCGAATGTTTAACGCGTGAGATATCCACATTTTCGCTGCGAAGCGGTTCCAGTAAAAACTCTCCGTCGCTGCCTACCGCCCCCGCAAAAGAAGTAGGAATACCGGCTCTGGCAAGTGCAATCGCCTGATTGAAGCCCTTTCCTCCGCGGAACAATTCCATACGGCTCGCAGTCATGGTTTCTCCGCCCTGCACAAAGTGATCGACGCTGTAAGTACGGTCAATATTCATTGATCCGAATACCAAAACGCTCATTATCTGCCCTCCGCTTTCTTTGGATCAACCCGGTTCCCTTACTCCTCGCATTCTCCTGCAAGGCGCGAATTCCGTTGACAATCCATTCGTATTTTGTTATTCTTATTTTATCATAGGAAATCGTTTACGCAACATAATAATTTCATCTTTTCGGAGGTCTGTATGCTATTGTTGGAAAACATGAACCTCTCCTGTTCCTTTAATGAAACCACCGGTCAGCCTGTTTCAATCAAGCGCGGTGATTTTGTTATTCCTCTCGCTTCTTTCGCATTCGATTTCGGTTGCAATGAACACATGGTAAACGAACTTCTGGAATACGAGTCGATGCTGGAGTTCCGCACCTGGGTGCTTCCCTCCATCCGTCCCACCGGCAAGTCTTTCAACTGTACTCCGTCATCGGTCACATCCGA
The DNA here is from genome assembly GCA_017514685.1 of Clostridia bacterium. Lineage (GTDB taxonomy): Bacteria > Bacillota > Clostridia > Christensenellales > CAG-138 > UBA3792. The sequence continues at coordinate 119,315 of JAFWJN010000043.1, read as the reverse complement.
TCAGGAACATGTTATCGTAACATATGAACTTGCATCGGTTCGCGTCAAGGTGTCTTACAGCCTTTGCGAAACAAATCTGCGTGTTGATATGGAACTGTTCAACAAAGGGCAACAGAGTCTGTATCTCAATGCCTGCGCATTTCTGCTTGCACTCCCGACGGTGGATCTGACGTTCGATTATCCCGCAAACGCTCCGATCGGTCATTTCTCCCCGAAAAACCTTGCAGAACGAGTTCCTGTGGAATCCGGACTGATCAACTTTACAACCCATGCAGCCCTGCCGGGAGGAGATCTCGATCTTGTTTTTATCGATCCCGTTGAAAAATGGGGCTGCGGTGTTTACCGGGAATCGGACCGCTCCGTATTCGTTTATAACGCCGGACTCGAAATGGATCTGAAGCCGGGGCAAACGGTATCTATTGGAAGTTTATACCTGTTGCCTGTGGAACCGGGTAAGAATCCCTATCTTGCGGTTCGGAATCTAGTTGCGTCGCTTGGTTATCAGCCTTGCACCGGCGGTATTACGGACGGTGTCATGTATTCCTGCCATCCGTCCGGAACGATGGACACTCATTTTCCCCTGAAAGATGATCTTTATCAATATGCCGAATACTTGCCCCGCCTGAAAGAAATGGGGATTGACCATGTCTGGCTGCTGCCTGTATTTGAGCATGATGCCGGAGGTGTCTATCATTCGACCGATCAGAGTATCATAGACCCCCGTTACGGAGGAGAAGAAGGCTGTAAATATTACTGTGACAAAGCGCATGATCTTGGTATGACGATCCTTTTTGATTACGTTCCTCATGGCCCGGCGCCGGATTTTCCGATTGCGCGGGATAATCCGGAATGGCCCTCCAAACGCCGTGACGGCAGTTTGCAGGACGAATGGGAATGTGTTTCAATGGACTATAATCATCCGGGATATCAGGAATATACTTCCGAACTGGTACATGACCATGTCGATCGCTTTGGTGTGGATGGCGCCCGCATTGATTGCGCGATGGGAGGTCTTTCCAACTGGCGTCCGTATGCCGATAACCGCCCAAGCGGCAACAGCGTTCTTGCCGGCGTCCATATTACGGAGGCGATCCGGGAAGGATTTCTCCGCGGCGGAAAACGTTCCTTTATTCTTCCGGAGAATTTCAATCCGCTTCCCAATTATTACCATTGCACCGATCTTTTCTACAGCATGAACCTGTACCGTGCCTTTGTGGATTTGGAAGGTCTTCTGCATACCGATCCCGCTGCTTTCGCAGAAGGTTTGACCGATTATCTGGAAAGGGAATCATGGCTGACACCGGAGAACTATCACAAAATGCGTTTTCTCGGCAATCATGATACGGTATCCTGGGTATGGCAGTCCCGCCGAGCAGTCGACTGTTACGGAACAGAAGGGGCAAAAGCGCTTTTTGCCATGATTTCTCTGATCGATGGTGTGCCTATGATCTACCAGGGAGATGAAGATCCTTCCATTCTGGGGCGTGACGGCGAGAGTCTGACTCCTTTCTTCAAAACATTGTTCACGGTAAGAAAACAGTTTATCCCTCGCGGTTCCAACCGGACCGATTATATCCATACCGGAACGCCGGTCATGGCATTCAAACGCGTATGCGCGGATGTCCCCTCGGATCAGTATCAGACCGAAGGGGACAGCAATATCTGGGTTCTGATCAATTTCTCTGATGCCCCGTGTTCCGTACCGGACGGTGTCTCCGGGGAACTGTTGTTTGACAGTGCCGGCGAATCAGAAACTCTCCGGCCGTATTCTTATCGCATTCTTCGCTGCAAGGAATAAAAAAATGAAATCTTATCTCAAAAAAGCGTGGATCCTTTTTCTTGCCCTCATGCTATTACTTCCGGCCGGCTGCAGGGCAGCAGATCCTTCCGTCTCGATGGAACGGACGGAAACCGCTGTCCGATTCCGTCTTGGTGACGTTTCTGCGGAGGTTGATGCAGCGACGGGCTTTCTGACCTGCGTTCAGACAAACAATGATGAACTTCGGTTTGCCCGTACCTTTATCGATCTGGGGATCGATGGAAAATCCCTCCTAAATCAACTCGGTTATATCAACATGGGATCCCTCGCGACCTATGAACTTCCGACACTTTATCCTCGCATGAAGGATCTCCCTCCCGCCGATACCGTTGTGGTCGACCCCGCGGAAGACGGTTTTCTCGTTTCTCTGACATACGGATCCCTGACGATCCTCTACCGTTACGGAATTCTCAAAAACGCGCTTTCCCTGAATGTAACACTCTCCGTCTCAGATGAAGAGCGCCATCTGATCAATGGAGTCGGTTTCGTGGTCGCAGGAATCGAAGGATTCTCCCTGGCAGATGCAACGTTCGAATTTCCCGGTTCCACTCCTGCCGGGCGGCTCGCATATCGCACCCGGATGCGGTATCGCGCCGAATCCGCAGATTACTCTGCCCCGGTCGTTCAGCTGCGTGACGGGGATCGAAAGACTTCCAATGTGCTTTTTGTAGATGAAGTAGAAAAATGGACAACCGCCAGCTGGTCGGATGAGAATCAGTGCCCCTGTGTGGGGTTTCTGGCCGCATGTGAAGGCTATCTCGACCAATCTTCTCCGATGGATGTCGGAACATTGTACCTTCCTCTTCGCACGCCCGCACAGGATTCCTATGATGCTGTTTCAGAATTCTGGACTCAGCTCGGATATCATGTGCCGGATGACACCTCTGCGGAAGAAGGAATTGTCGCCATCTATTCCGCTCATCCGTATGGAACAATGGATACCGGTTACTGGAACAAGCTGACGCTTGCTCAGTATGCAAATGAGCTCGATCAACTTGCCGGCATGGGATTTGACGCGGTCTGGCTCCTTCCAGTCTTCCAGCATACCGGCGACAATGTTTATGAACCAATCGACCAGGCAGTGATTGACCCTCGTTACGGTGGCATGGATGAAGCCAAAGTATTTATCGAAACCGCTCATGCCAAAGGCATGAAGGTGCTGTTCGATTTTGTTCCGCACGGTCCCAGACCGATTTATCCATTTGCGAAGGAACACGATAACTGGATTTCCAAAGATCAGGATCATAAAAACCGGATCGAATGGGAATGCGTGTCGATGGATTACAACAATCCCGGTTATCACGCGTATAATGTGGAACTTGCGAAAATGTATGCGGAAACGATTGGCCTCGACGGCGCGAGAATTGACTGCAGTATGGGCGGTCTTCCAAACTGGGATTCTTCCGAAACCGGGCTTCGCGCTTCAGCTGCCGGTTTGAAAGCAGGAAAGAATGTCGTAAGCGCATACCGCGAGGGATTCAAAGCCGGAGGCGCTGATGTGCTCCTCCTTCCAGAAAACTTTCATCCGAGTCCTGCTTATGCGGAAGTCACGGATGTCTTTTATGATATGGCGCTGTACCGGACGCTGTTCGATCTCAACCATCGCGGACTCGATGCTGCTGCTTACTGTGAAGCTCTCTCCCATTATCTGGAAGCCGAAGGCAGGACTTCTGTCAAGGGTCAGCTGAAACTCCGTTTTCTTGGGAATCATGATACCGTAACCTGGACATTCGATGCCGCCCGGGCTCAGGTGATTTACGGTACCGAAAAAGCAAAAGCGATGTGGATGGCTCTCGGCTGGATTGACGGCGTGATCTTTGTCTATCAGGGCGACGAGAACCCTTCCGCTTACGGGCTTCAGGGTGAAAATCTTGAATCATTTTTCAAAGAATTGATCGCCGCAAAACGGAATTATGTGCCGAACAGCCTTTCTACGGAATATCTCTACAGCGGAACCGGGATCTTTGCCGTACGGCGTTTTGATGAAAACACAAACCGGCTCGTTCTGGTGAATCTGTCCGATCAAGCGGAAACTTATCCCATTACCGGTACGCCTTTGGCTTCTATCGGGAAAATTACCCAAAATGAAACCGGCACAGAGCTCGCGCCCTATGCCGGAGTGATTCTCGATGTTTCCTAAAACGATGCATTGGATGCCCTGATGGATTCAATGCCCGCTTCACTCAGCTTATCCCTGCGGTCTGCATCCAGCAGACCGTTTTTTTCCTGCTCGACGTCCGTCAGCTGCGTATAGCAGAATCCGGAATATTGCGGCATTTCTCTGATTGCCTCGTTTTGTCCCAGAAAGCGTTGCAAAAAGGCATCCTCGTCTGCTGCCTGTTTTCCGTATCCCCATCCGCTTTCCGTCTGCATCGCGATGCCTCCGTACTCACTCAGGAGCAGGGGCTGATTCCGATAGGAGTAACCCTCAGCAAAAAGTTTTTGCCCGTACCAGGAATAACTGTGTTCCCCTTTTATCACCGCTTCATCGCCATTCCCATGCTGAGCTAACAGTTCTTCTCCGGTTTCCCGATAATCATGGATGGTCACCAGATCGGAAACCGTATGCTCCCATCCGTCATTGGAAACTACCGGTCTCTGAGGATCGAGTGATTTTGTGATCGCTGCTACGCGGTTGACAAAATCCTGCTGCTGTTTGTCTGACCGGATTCCTCCGACTCCCCAGGATTCATTGAACGGAACCCATGCGATAATGCATGGATGCCGGCGGTTCTGCAGCACAATTTCATTCCATTGCCTGCAGAACTCCGTATCTGCTTCTTCGTCATATGCGTAAGCAGCCGCCATTTCGGAGAAAACCAGAATCCCGCGTATGTCGCACAGATACAGAAACCGTTCATCTTCGATCTTCTGATGTTTCCGTACCCCGTTATAGCCGTATCTCTCAACCGCATCCAGATCCGTTATGAGCGCGCCCGTATCCGGCGGCGTCAGCCCGCTGTCCGGCCAGTATCCCTGATCAAGCACCATTCTCAGGTAGGTGCGGCATCCATTGATTTGGAGCCCGCTCTGATTCCATGTGATGGTACGGAATCCGAAATAGGACTGTACTGTATCGGTTCTTTTTCCTTCCAGATACAGTTCCGCTCTCACGGTATACAGGAACGGATCTTTGGGCGACCACAGTTTCGGTGAAGGGACCGTAAGCTTTGTTCCTTCCGTCCCGGCGATCATCCGCTCATTTTCATATACGGAAACATACAGTTTTGCACTGGGATCTGTTTGCGAAGTGAGGAATTTCACTTCTCCCGTCGCGGGATCCGGCAGAATATCCAGGGACGTGACTCTTGCTTTGGAAACACGCTCATACCAGACCGTTTTCCAGATACCGGTCGTCTGCACATACCAGCAGCCCCAGCTTTCGGGCTTATAGCGCTGTTTTCCGCGCGGCTGCTTTTGGGACAGGGAATCTTCAGCCCGTATGACCAGAAGAACTTCTTTTGCCGGCAAAGCTGGAGCGAGGTCGAAAGAAAAGCGGGCATACCCGCCCGTATGGGTTCCCAACAGAATGCCGTTCGCGTAAACGGACGCCCGATAATCGCAGCCCTCAAAATGCAACAGGACCGTTTCGGTTTCCGCTACGGTTTCCGTTGAAATCCGTTTCTGATACCAGACTGTCTCATGTACGGTCTCATCCCCGATACCGCTTGCCTTCGTTTCATATGAGAAAGGCACGCAAATCGAACGGCCTGGTTCAAAGCCGGACTGCCAGCCTTCCGACAGTCCGATGTTCTCGTCATCAAAAGCAAAATCCCATTCTCCATTTAGGTTCGTCCAATCCTTACGGTACAGAAGCGGGCGCGGATAATCTGCAATCTGACGGTCCATGTTGTTCTCTCCTCAGTAAAGAGTTCGTGAAGCAATCTCTCGCTGTACATCAGGCGATAAAGTTACAAACCGGGCTGAAAACCCTCCAACCCTCACCAACAGGCTCTGATGCCGTTCCGGATGTGCAATTGCATCCTCTAAATCCCCACGGTTCAGCACATTGATCATGCACTGCTGACCACCGTTTTGAAAATAGGTTCGAAGAAGCGCCTCCAATATCGGACGGTTTTCGTTAAACAGCTCCGGTGAAAAAGTCATATTCTGAACTGCACCCGCATGAATATCGGTCCGCAGTTTCACAAGCGAATTAAGCATAGCGGTCACGCCGTTCTGATCGGTTCCTCCAGCGGGATTGTTTGCATTTGCCATAGGCTGGCGCGCACAGCGGCCATCCGCAGACGCCCCGGTAAACCGTCCCAGAACGGTATTCGCCTCATTATTGATAATGACAACCATATAGGAATGCATGCCGGTATGCTGATTGCGGACAGTATTGCAGACATATTCATGAAGGTCTGCTGCAAGAGCGTCCACGCCGTCATGATCGTTGCCGTATTTCGGTGCGGACCACAGCAAATTGCGTACTTCCTCATATCCCGCGAAGTCTGCTTCTAAAGCGGCAAGCAGAGTTTTCGGCGCAATGCGCTTTTGTTCAAATACCAGTGTTTTGATTGCGTACAGCGCATTGGAGGTGTTGATGTTGCCATAGGTCTCGAGAGTTCCTCCCAAATACCGCACCCCTCCGTCAAGAAGGCTTTTCCCCCGTGCAAGGCAGTCATCCATCAGCATCGAAATAAAGAGGAACGAACCGACTTTTGCGCAGTGCAGATATTCCTGCTCCTGCTGTCGGGCAAGTTTATCGATATAGTAAGCCAGCTGTTCACGGTACGCCGCATAAAAGTCTTCAAACGTTGCAAAGGTTTCAAAATTGCCGAACCGTTTCCCTCGGGGTTTGCTGTCCAGCATGTCCCATCCGTTAAACAATGTAATTTCCAGAGCTTTCAGCAGATTGATAATTCCATTCGGCGATCCGATGCTTTTATGGTTAATAACATACTCACCGCATCCGAAAAAGCAGTATTGCTCCGCCTCCTCATGCGGAACCTTGAAGGCCTTTTCCACAGAAGGAATATTGACGTCGTCATTGTAGAGCATCGGATAGACTTTGCCATCGCCGATCACATCCATAGCTTTTTTCATCAGCTGCGGATTCTGTCCTTCATAAAAGCGCAGAGACAGCTGAGGTTCTGCTTCCGCCACAACACGGGAAGCCTCTATCGCCAGCATTGCAAAGCGATCTGCGGCAGCTTCGTTTTTGCGTCCACGCCCGCCGATAATGATGCGCCCGTGAAATACCGTTTTTCTGGCATCTACCAGACGCCACAGGCTGCATAGAATCTCTGTCGCCTGTGTTTCTGTGATTCTGTTGTTTTCCAGATCCCGTTCCAAAAACAGGCCAAGATCGTCATCCATACGGCCGTAATTCAGAACACCGGATATCAGACTGTACAGCCAGTGGAGCTGGATCGCTTCCAGAAAAGTCTGCGGCGCTTCGGTTGCAATTCTCATCAGCGCGTCCGACAACTCCGCTTTACCGCTGGCAAACGCTTCTTGCGCATAGCGCCTTGCGACATCGGACAAAGCATCCAGAGCAATGATGCAGCCTCGATAAAAATCATTCTGCGGGTAGGACAGAATGCGTTTCTTTAAACCGCCTATTCCCAGTTTCAGCAGGGTTTCATAGTCAAGATAGGCGCCAACTATACGGTACAGCGGAAAAGCTACCTCGCTATGCTCCCAATATATATCTTCCGGCATGGCTTCCTTGATATCATCCGGATAAGCCTGCCGCAGATTTTTACGCGTTTCCTGAGTCGACCAGAAGGAAAGCATGCGCTTTGCTTCCGCGATTTCCTCCTCACTCGCTCCATCGGCTTCCAGAGCCTGCATTGCGCGGGGCTCATCGTAAAACCAGCTGACACTGCGTCCTAAAAGCGGTTCGTTGGAAAAACCTACAGGCAGAACGCGCTTGCGTCCTGCAAGCAAATCTTCCGGCTGCATCGGCACAAATTCATAGCGGCTCTGCACCGCTATGCAATAAGCCTCCCGCAGGGATACATCTTCCGTCTGATGTCTTTGATATGTTTCCGTGAACTCTTTCAAATAAGAATAAAAAGTCATAACTAGCCTCTCCTTCAGGCCGTGTGGACAAGGACTGTAAACTTTGTTATAATGTCTGCATCAATTATGGAGGTGTAGGCATGGGAATCGTTTTTGATATTGCTCGCAGCTCTTATCATGACGGGCCTGGCATCCGCACTTCCGTTTTTTTGAAGGGCTGCAACCTGCGCTGTCCCTGGTGTCATAATCCGGAATCCTTTTCCATGCAGCCGCAGATTGAACTTCTGCCTTCCCTGTGTACAAAGTGCGGCTCCTGCTCCGCTGTCTGTCCGAACCAGGTGCATATTGTTGAAGCAAACAGCCACAGGCTTCAAGCATCGGGCTGCACTGCATGCGGAAAATGTGTCCCGGTTTGTCCGCAGCGGGCTCTGAAGATCTCAGGCCGTGAAATGACAGCAGATGAAGTGATGGAGATCGTCCTGCGTGATCGCGCCTATTATGAAGCCAGCGGCGGCGGTGTAACCTTTACCGGCGGAGAACCGACCGTTCAGCCGGCATTTCTGGAAGAATTGCTCCAAAAAAGCCGCAGTTACGGTCTTCATACCGCGCTGGAAACCAACGGATGCATTCTCCCGGACGTGCTCAAAAACATTCTTCCTCTCACGGACCTGTTTTTGCTTGACTGCAAAGCGGATGATGAAGTCAAATTCGCTCAGTGGACAAAAGGAGATTTTTCACTCTGGAGAAAGACGCTCTCCTCTCTTGAAAAGGCACGCAAACGCGTCTTTTTACGCTTGCCTATCATCCCCGGATTTCAGGACAACGCAGCATTTTTCGCTTTCATCAGAGATTTAAAGCAGCAGTATACCTGTATTGAAAAAGTCGAAATCCTGCCGTATCACACGATCGGTGTATCAAAGTGGGCAGGAACCGGTCTTGTCAACACGCTTGCTTCCCTTCCTTCGCCCTCCAAAGAGCAGATTGCCCTTTGGCACTCGATGCTGGATCAAACTGAATAACTGAGCTTTTCCCAGCCGCAGATACCTGCGCCGATGATCCCGTTCTCCTGATTCGGCTTGGAATATACCAGCCGCAGATTCCGTTCGGGATAAGGCTTGCGCACGTAGCTGCGGATTCTTGTTTCCAATTGTTCCACGGGGAATCCTTCCATTTGCAGCAGCCCGCCTCCCAGAACAACACAATCCGGGTCAAGGATGTTGACCTCTGTCGCAACAGCAATCGCCATTGCGTCAATTTGCTGCTGGACGGACTTTGCAAAGAGATGTTCCCGATAAACAGTTTTGACCGGGGTATCCGCAAACTCCGTCTGACAGAGTTCCGTCAGCCGTTTTCCGCCTCCAAATGGTTCCAGGCAGCCAATGTTTCCACAGCTGCAGGACCGAAGATTGTTCATCTGGGGAATGTGCCCGAGTTCTCCCGCTACTCCATTGCGGCCGGCATATGGTTTTCCATTCCAAAAAATCGCATTTCCGATGCCGGTTCCGAAATAAATGCCAATCAGAAGCCCCTCAAGGGGAAGCCGCAGATCATTGAGATCATACCGCATCAGATGGATGACATCTTTTTCAAGGAAGACCGGCAGTTCAAATTCTTTTTCCAGCAAATCGCAGGCAGCGAAGCCGTCGACTCCCGGAATCGCAGGTGCCTGCAGCACGATGCGCTTCTCACGGTCAATGGTTGCCGGAAACCCGAGGGATATTCCTCTTACCGTATACATTTTCTGATATTGTGAAAGAAAACTGCGGATCAGTGCAACAAGTTCCGTCGCAAAGCCCTGCTCGATCAGCTGCTCCGTCGATACGATTTTCTTCTCGCACAGCGCATAGTCCCGATCGCACAGTCCCATTCGGCAGTTGGTCCCGCCGATATCCATACATAGCAAAACTTCTTTCTGTTGCATAGGTCCTCCTGACAAGGATCGAAAAATATTATTTACGTGTCGATTTTCTCGGTACTAAATAGACCGGAACCCGAATCGGTTCTTTTTGGGGTGCTTCCCCCTTGATTGTAGCGATCAGATTCTTTGCGACCAGCTGTCCCATTTCAGTAACCTGCTGATGAATGGTCGTGATCGGAACAGCATTGAATGAAGTGATGGAAATATCATCGTATCCCGCCAACAGCACGTCTTCGGGAATGCGGATACCATGTTCCTTCATAGCCTGATAACACCCCATTGCCAGCCAGTCTGAACCCGCAAACACACCGTCAAATGAGATTCCCTCATCCAGCAGCAAATTCATCTTATCGTATGCATTCTGATAATGCAGTTCATCCAGCGTAGCGATCAGTTCATCTTTCGATGTCAGCCCAAACTCCTTGAGTGCTTTCCGATACCCTTCGCAGCGTTCCGCATAGCAGGAAACAGCCTTGCTGCTTGTCATATGCAGAATACGCCTTGCTCCTTGTTCCAGCATTTCTTTCGTTGCCAGATAGCCTCCGGTAACATTGTCGCTTGTAATCATACATGCATTGGGCGATACCTCGGTGGAGATACGGTCAATGTAAACCGTCGGAATGGATACCGTCAGCTTCGGAGTCGTTCCCGAAAGGAAAACCAGGCCGCACACCTTTTGGCTCTGCATCATCTGCAAATGCCGCTTTTCGATCGTTTCATCTTCGTCTGTATTGCAGACAAATGTTTCATAACCCGCTTCAAACAGATTCCGTTCAATCGCATAGATCAGCTTTGTGAAAAACTCATTTTTGATATCCGGTACCAGAATGCCGACATTCTTCATATGCTGGGCACGAAGCCCCTGCGCTATCGGATTCGGCTGGTAATTATTCTCGGCTATTACACGCAGAACACGTTCTTCCGTTTCCTTTGAATACCGTCCGTTTTTATTGATCACGCGGGAAACAGTCGCGATCGAGACATCCGCTTTCTCGGATATTTCTTTCATGGAAATAGTCTTCTGCATATGGCAATCTTCCTTATATCATTGTTTTGATTTTGATAAAGATTATATCGAATAATGCATATTTAAACAAGCATGATTTCGATGACATCTGCTATAATCTTCCGCTCTCTTCCGGACAGGCAATAACCAGGATTGTCGAGTCTTTCTTTCAGATATGCCTTAGCTTGATTACGATCAATCTTACGAGGAGTTTCACCTGCAAAACACCGAAAATTCTGTTCCGTCAGTTTTCGAGTGACCGGCTCCGGCACTCCTAGTCCGCATAGCGTCTGGTCCCACAGCGGAATTGCTTCTGAACTCGTGAAAAACTTCCGTTCAAGGTTATTCAGAACTTCAGCAATACGTTCGTCCTCATCGTTCATCGGGGTCACGTTGTCTGTTCCGTACAGAATGCGATCCTGATAATCCTCAAAGAACTGTCTCCACAGCTCCGGTCTCGATGCGAAATTCGGATACATTTCCGTACCGGCTGTTACATCCAGCCACAGATTCGGATAGGTATCCATCAGCGTCCGGAGCAGATCGTGATCATCCGAAAGAAACAGAAAATGTGCAAAGCAGATCTGCAGTTTCGGATAACATTCCAGCACATGCAGGGATTCCTTCAGAATCTGCTCAAAGCTGGCCCTTCCTGGTCCTCCGCAATAATAGCCTGCATCCTTTGCCCACGCCGGGATCTGTTCCTCATCCCAAAAAACTCTGGGATCGTTGATATGAACCAACAACGGCATACCCAGTTTTTCCGCAGTGCGATACATCCCGCTAAAGAACGGGGCATCCTGAGCGAGTCCGAGCCTAAACCGTTCCGTCGGTTTGTTCTCGATCATCTTGATTCCGTCAAAGCCGATATCATACAGGCGCTGCGCTTCTTCAGCGGAATCATACGCAAAGCGGTGATGCAGTCCTCCGAAAGCATAATGTCCGGTTCCGGAAAGTTTCCACGCAATCGCCAGCGCATTCTGCGCTGCGTCATCCATACCTTCCACGCTCAGAAAGTTCGCTTCCGTATATCCGAACCTCTTCTCGATCGCATCAAGTTCCGCCAGCGAATCCGCATCTCCGAACGAATGGATATGCGCATCAATCCATCCGCTCATAACTTCGGATACTCATTGCAAAGGAGCCGGTACGGCGCCTCGTCCTCATCGATTGCCGGAAAACGTCCGGGTACATCGTAGAAGCGATTATCAGTGTTGTCATCATTGCACATCGAAACTTCTCCTACGATTACATCCCCGCAGCCTTCCTTTCCCCAGAAAGCATGGTATAAATACTGCGTATAGGTCACGCTTTGTCCGGGCTTCAGTTCCAGAAAGCCGCCGGCCGGTACGGTTAACTTGACTCCGTCTGAAACAATTTCAACCGGGTTGACCAGATCAAGCTGTTCGTCCTCTGTTGCATTATAAAGCTGCATCATAAGGATACCTCCGCCGCGGTTGATAATATCTTCCATCTTATACCAGTGGAAATGCAGCGGTGTGACCTGTCCTTCCCTTGCGATCAGGATCTTTTCCGCATATGGCTTTTTATACTGTTCCGGTTTTGCAGCGTTGCCGTTGCGGATGGTCAGAGCTGTCAGTCCAATATGTTCAAAGTCTCCTGCGCCGAAATCGGTAACATCCCATCCAAGCGCGTTGTCTCGGATTTCGTCACACTCGTGCCCCTTGGTCTGCCATTCTTCCGGTGTCCAGCCGAAGAACGGCGGCAGATTGATCTGATGCGCCTTTAAAAGCGCTTCTGTTTCTTTGATGATCCGGTTGACTTCCGAACGTTTCATCTTTCAATTCCTTTCTTTTCTTATCCGAACAGTTTTGATTTCAAACGCGTGGAGCGGCAGAGCGATTCGATTGCCGTCCTCTTCAAATGTTTCTTCCAAGGATTCTTCCAGCAGGTTGCAGAGTTCAACCGCCTTATATCCGTTCAGCCGCAGGATTGCGGTTGTCGCACCGCCGCGCGCTTCATACAGCCGCAGCAGCAGATCATCGTTGTCTTCTGCTTTCTTGACGGTTTCAAGAACTGCCGTTCCCTCTTCGATGACAAACGGTTGAAGCAGCAGCCTTCCGTCACCGCCAACCGATTCCGTTTGCAGCAGGGGCGTGTTCAGGCGATAGCCCTCCGCTATGACGCCTCCTTCCCATGCATCGCCCGTATGCGGCATAATCGCATAGGTGAAGGAATGCATTCCCTGATCTCCGTGTTCTGCAGGGCAGTTCTGGCTCCGCAGCAGACACAGATCCAGCACATTGTCCCAAACCTTATAACCATACTTACAGTCGGACAAAAGCGCCAATCCGCCCGCCGCATCCGCTATATCAACCCATTTGTGCGCGCATACTTCAAACTTGGCTTCATCCCAGCTCGTGTTGTGATGGGTCGGCCGGTCGATGTGACCGAACTGAATCTCACATGACGCGTGATCAACCGAGATATCTGCCGGAAACGCTACGCGAAGCATCTGGTATTCTTCCTGCCAGTCAACCGTCGTTTCAAACCGAACACATGCGCTGTGATCTTCCAGAATCATTTTCTGCCGAAGGGTCGATGCTCGCCCAACAGTAAATGAAAGTTCGACAATCTGCCGATTTCCGACACGGTACGCAAGCCTGTCAATACAGGCTGCATTTTCTCCCGGCTCCTTTAGATACGCCTTGTTGATATCCCAATGCGTCAGCTCATCCGGGTAAAGCGTAAGCACATTGCCGTGTTTTCCCTTTTTCAGCAGCGAACGATTGGCAAGTTTATCAAAGATCTCAGAAACCGTGCCATCCGGTTCAACGCAGATGCGGACCAAGTTGTTCTCCAGAACATCCGTTTCAAATGTCTGAGTTTCTTTCTTCTCGGAAGCTGCCTGTGGCTGCCAGACGACGGCATACGGCGGAAGCGTTTTCCCGTCCTCCTCGCGTTGAAACGGAGAGGCATTGAGAACCATATTCCCCTGTTCGCCTGTTCTTCCGAGATTGAGTGTGCGCAGCGCCTGCAGAATCAGATGCTGTGCTTCTTTATGCAGTTCGGCATACCGTGCCTGTGTCTCGGCGTAGACCTCACGGATCGAGGATCCGGGCAGGCAGTCATGGAACTGATACAGCAGTACATCCTCCCATGCGGATTTCAGCCATTTCGCAGGATATTCATAATCCTTTTCTCCCATTGCCAAAGCTGCTGCAAACTCCAGAGCGTGCAGATCCTTTTCAACCGTCCGGTTCCATTGCTTCTGCTTTGCGATCGAAGTATACGTTCCCTGATGCCGCTCGAAATACAGTTCGCCGTGCCAGTCACGGTAGCGCTGTGCATCTGCGCTGATCCGATCGAAAAAGTCAACGACAAATTCGTCCTCAAACGGTGGACAGCCCTTCAGATTCCGTATCCGCCTGCGCCGTTCGACATGCTCGTAACCGGGGCCGCCCCCGCCGTCACCAAGTCCATATAACTGGAGTCCCCGCGGGCAGAGATCCTTGTCGGTATTATGATATTCGCCGTAGATCGCCATCTGCGGCACGACCGCGCTGGTATAACTGTTTTCCGGCGGCATATGTGTGAGGACACGGGTCCCGTCCAGTCCGTACCACCAGAAGGTATAGCGTGGGAAACGGTTCGTATCATTCATCGACAGCTTGTTTGTCGTAAAATAAGGAACATCCGCCAGTTTCAGCAACTGCGGAAGCGCGGCAGAATAGCCGAACACATCCGGCAGGAAGCATACTTTCATTTCCTGTCCGAATTCCTCCCGGAAAAACCGCTTCCCGTACAGAAGCTGTCTTGCAAGCGATTCGCCGCCTGGAAGATTCGTATCGCATTCAATGTAAAGCGAACCGACGATTTCAAACCGCCCTTCTTTGATCCGCTCAAGCATGCGTCGGTACAAAGAAGGATATTTTTCCTTGAGCCATTTATAAACCGGCGCCTGGCTCATCGTAAACTTATAATCAGGATCGATCTCCATGATCCGGAGCACATTCGCAAGCGTTCTTGCGCATTTGCGGTAGGTCTCACGCTCCGTCCAGAGAAACAGCAGATCCAGATGACTGTGTCCCATCGAGGAATAGATCATCGACGGGTTTGAATTCGGAGCGCTTAAAATCTCCGACAGAATTCCCCGGATTTCTTTCAGTGCCTTCTGATTGAGCACCAGCTGCGTCTGTCTGGTCGGTTCTGTTTCGGCGTCCGGAAGGATCGAGATCCGCTCGCCTGCCTGTTCGATCGGTCCGCTGTCATCCGGCGCAAAATAGGCGTCACGCTTTTTGAAATCAGAAGTCCCGCCGGTGAGCCTCCCCGCATCTATGGAGTACGACAAACCGTGTGCTGTTTCAAAGGCCGCCGCGGCGCGCTCTAAAATCGCGCCGACTGTCTCGCCGTATCGGTCTCCGTTCTCCATGAGTCCGACAAACAGGCTCTGGCAAACGACCCAGTCATAAAAAGTATCGCGGCAAAGGTCATCCACCCACGCAATGCAGGCTTCCTTGACTCTTCCACCGTTCCGGTACTGTCCCTCGACATCGCAGCAGGTAAAATCAACCCAGAAATCGATGGTTCTGTGTTGGGCGCAATCTTTCAGTTCAACAGTCCGCTTTCCCCAGAGACCGAGCGGAAACTCGTTGCGGGAAGTTGCGCTGGTCAGGCCTTGTACCGGCTCTCCTTTTGAATTGTAAACGAGACCTTCAGCGGAACAGTCGATCAGCACGGAGCGATGCTTTTGCTCACATGGTTCGGCCTCAGCAGGATAGGAATCGGAAACGGTTCCGGTAAAATGCATCCATGCACAGTCAAACAGGTCTCCCCAGTGCATGCCGGGACGCAGTAAAACAGGCTGACCTTCCGCACGCAGTTCATACGGGATCGGTTCCTTTGACAGATATGCCTGAATGCCAAGCGTTTGCTCCGCATGGTAAACTCCGCGCTCCAGCAAGGTGCGGATCACTGTAAAATGCTGTTCCTGTTTCCGAAACGGTTCCATTTTCTGCTCCCGGCTTCTTGTTCGAAAAAAGGAGGTCAGGAGGAGGTCTTCCTCCCCTGAACCTCCTGTGAGATCACTGTTCTTTCAACTGGTTCAGTCTTATTTCTGATTGACAAATGTCGCAAGGCCTGCACTTGTCCATCCGCCGTTGGAATCTGCGAAGAGCCAGATGATATCGCCTTCTGCCAGTTCAACTTCGAATTCATACGGAACCGCTACGGTGGAATCCTCGCTGATTGCAAAATCAAGGAAGTACTCTGCATTCTTATAGACGCGGAGCATGTTCAGTGCCTGTCCCCAGACATTCTGCACATAACCGTTGAACGCGTACGTTCCCGCTGCAGGAGCTTTGAAACCGAGGCATGCGACACGGAGGCCGTAGTCTTCGGTGTTCACTTCGAGATAGCCGCCCTGATATGCCGGATCATTGCTGATACCGATGCCGACATAGTCACTTTCCGGATCATCCAGATACCATTCGGTTGCACCCCAGTCACGCTCTGCGCAGTGAGCCATTGTCGCAAACTCTCCCCAGGCTACGGTCTGCGCATAGACCCAAGGTCCGTTGCTGCCGTCTGCTGCTTCCTTATCGAAATCACGGTATGCAGACCATTGTGCATCCTGCTGGAGATTCACATCAGCTGCCGGCGCATCTTCTGCTGCAGGCGCATCTTCTGCTTCGTTGACATAAACTGCCAGACCTGCGGATGTCCAGCCGCCTTCGGAATCAACGAAGAACCAGACGATTTCGCCTTCTTCAAGCGCCGCGGTAAACGCAAACTCGTTGGGTTTTTCTGTATATTCTTTTGCTGCGAAATCTTTGTAATACTCGCTGCCTTTATAAACACGGAGCATTCCCATGTTCTGATTCCAGACGTTCTGTACATAACCGTTGAATGCGTAGGTGCCTGCCGCCGGAGCTTTGAAGCCAAGGCACGCGACGGTTGCGCCGTAGTCTTCGGTGTTCATCTCAAGGTAATTACCCTGATATGCAGGATCATTGCTGATGCCCACGCCGACATAATTGTCAGCATCCAGATACCATTCGGTTGCACCCCAGTCACGGTCGACGCAAACTACCATCGGAGTAAACTCACCCCATGCAACGGTTGTCGCATAGACCCAAGGAACATTGCTGCCGTCTGCCGCTTCCTTATCGAAATCGCGGTATGCGGACCATTTTGCTTCCTGATCAAAATTCGGATCAACGCCGAGAATTTCCTTCTCCGGCATTACGACTTCCGGCACCACATAAACGGAATCATCCTGCGGCTCATAATAGATCGTGACATTGGAGTACGAGCTTGCCCAGGATTCGCCGGTCGAGTTGCACATGAAGTAGAGTTTGTCGCCCTCGTTCAGTTCAACATCGGTCGGTGTGATATATCCATATACATCCACCAGTTCGTTCATCGGCTGCTCGACTACAACGCCTGCATCCGTCTTGACGGTATAATTGTCAAGTCCCTGCTCCCAGGGATTCCAGACCTGCGCCGTTACTACGTACTTACCGGTTGCAGGTGCGACAAACACGAGAACGCCCATCAATCCGCCCTTCATGTCTGTGTTGAACTCCAGATATCCTTCGACATCATGATTGAAGCCAACGCCAACATAAGAACCTTCCCACGGATGCCATCCGCCGTATCCGCCGTAATCAGTATAATCTTCGCAAGGATCAACGACGGAAGCACCGTCGTCGATGCTGAAGTAGTACTGCCAGACACCTTCCGTAGCGCTGTCAGTATGGAAGCCCTCAACGCTGTTGTATACTGCCGGTTCCTTTGGAGTTTCTTCCGGTGCCGGTGCTTCGGTTTCCGTCGGTTTTGCAGGCGCTTCTGTAGGCTCTGCAGCCGGTGCTTGAGTCGGTGTTTCCGCTGCAGGTGCCGGAGTGGTGCATCCGAATACCGAGAACACCATCAGCAACGCAAGGATCAAAGCTAGTTTTTTCATAAGCCCTCCATAGTCTGTTATTTGATTGTGATTTATCCAGTTGCATTGTAAAAATAGGGTAAACCTTTTCCCACTTGAATCATAGCACAGAAGCATGTCGCGTGCAAGCATTTTTTGGAAATTAGTGGAAACGATTACTCTTTAGCAATATAAACGTTTTCCGGGCATCCGCCGTAAGCTGAAACAACCTGCCCGGCTGTGGATGCGCCAAGCTGCATACATGCCGTGAAAGGCAGTTCCTCCGACAATCCGTACAGGAATCCCGCAGTATATGCGTCTCCTGCGCCGCAGGTATCCCGTACCGGGCCGCATACTAAAGAAGGCTGTTCAACAATCGTTCCGCCTCTCTCTATGCCGATGCTGCCTTTTTCTCCCAGGGTGATGACCGCGCCTGCTTTCACAAGCTCCGAAGCCCATAAAAGCGCATCTTTTGCGTTTTCCTTGCCGCTGATGCGTTTTGCTTCCGTTTCATTTCCCTTCCAGTAATCACAGCGTTTCAGAATCGCCTCGTTCTCCTCGGACGCCTGGTCGAAAAAGCAGCTATCCAGACTGATCTTTACGCCGTAACGCTCGCACAGTTGAAGAATCGGATAAGATTTGCAATAACTGAGATACGTCTGCACGATATCCGCTTCCCGGATCGCGTCCTCAAGAGCCTTGTTATTCTCAATCAGTTCGGCACCTTCATCGAATGAAACAAATGCTCGGTCTTCAGGTCCGCTGAGTACCGCGGAGACCGGGGTGCGGTTTACAGTCTGTCCGTGAGAAATGATTCTTACACCGCTCTTCACAAGCGAATCTTTCAGAATTTCCCCGGGAATATCCTGACCGATCAGGGTCCAGAACGATGTCGGGACTCCGGACCGTGCCAGTAAAACAGGAGTATTCGCGCCCCCGCCAGCCTGCATGGAAAAATGCGTTCCGAAAACTTCTCCGCCAAAAGCGGGAAGCTCCGGCAGTCCGCCGAAGATCAGATCGCAGCTGCTTCCTGCAATACAAAGGACTTTCTTCATTTCCATTCCCCTATCCACGGTTCATTCAGAACGGTATATTCCTCAACAAGCGCTTTTGCCAGAGAGTAATCCCCAACAAGAGGATGCTGCATCAGAGCCTCCCTCGCCGCCGCTTTCGAATGAGTACGCACCGCTTCAGTGGTCAGGCGCTCATACCGTTTGATCGTTTTCATCAGAGCCAGATTTGTTTCATCAATCTCCTGCCGGGCAAAAGGCATCGGCTTCGCCCCGTCCCTTCCGATCAGGCAGGTGATTTCCAGAACATCATCATCCGCCATGCCCGGAACCGCGCCCTGATTCGGTACACTGACAGCAAGATCGATCCGTTTATCATTTTTCTGACTGTCAATATAATTGAATACCACTCCTGCGTATCCTTCATAGATCTCCGTGACCGGCTTCTGCCCGAGCAATGCGTCTATTCCGAGCGACTTCGGGTCAATTCCTTCCGGATGCAGTGTTTCGCCTCCAAGCTCGATGGACATATAACTGCTTTCCCGCCGGTGCATATAGTCCCGGTAAACGGCAAGGCAGGTTTCCGGTTCCAGATCGATGCTGTATTTTCGAAGTTCCTCCATCATCTCCGTATTATTTCGGAGGATAAATTCTCCCCTTGTCTCTTTCGCCGACAGCAGATTTTGGAGAGCTCTCTCCCGATGGTAAAAGTAATACAGATATCCGTTCGGAATGCAGCGGAGCTTTCGGATCAGATCCCGGTCAAAGTACAGAAACTGATGGAAATTCTGAACAAACGAATCCTTTTCAAACAGCCTCGGGAGAATATCAACGCCTCCGATCTCAACCCTGTTCGCCCAGGAGAGATGGTTCAGCCCATAGACCTTGACGAGCAGATCGCTTGCATTGATGCGGAGAGCTTTCGCGAGATCCATCTTGATTCCCGTCGCGTTGTCGCAGATGCCGATCACATTGTCAAATCCGGCGTCATACAGTGCCTGTGTAACAAGCCCTGACGGATTGGTAAAGTTGAAAACAAGTGCCCCCGGCTTTGTAACCGTGCGGATCAGCCGCATGTAATCGATCATGACGGGGATCGTTCGGATCGCATAGGAAAAGCCTCCCGCTCCGGTCGTCTCCTGCCCGATCAGTCCCTTCGACAATGCGATCCGTTCATCACGGGTACGCATCGCATCACCACCGGTGCGCACGGTTGTCACAATATAATCCGCGTCTTTCAGTGCTGTAACTGCGTCGGTGGTCAGACTAACGCAAAGATCCGAACCTTCGCGGAGAGCTAGATATCTTGCGATTCCGCCAAAGTATG
The DNA here is from genome assembly GCA_017514685.1 of Clostridia bacterium. Classification (GTDB taxonomy): domain Bacteria; phylum Bacillota; class Clostridia; order Christensenellales; family CAG-138; genus UBA3792. The sequence goes on along the minus strand of JAFWJN010000043.1, from coordinate 99,382 downwards.
CGAGTTTTTCCGCATCCGTATCCATGACGGCTACTTCATGAATCTCCATGTCCCGGTAAAACTTCAACAGGGATTCAATAAAGTAGTAGGTGCGGACACTGCCGCCTCCAATCAGAGCAAGTTTTTTAGCCATTACTGTTTCAACACCTCTATCAACCGGCGCTTAAATCCCTGCACATCGACATCCGTCGCCGCCCATGCTTCCTGCCCCTGTCCCCAGTCGCAGTCAATGGTAAGGCCTCTGGTCAATTCGCCGCGCGTTTCGATCAGAATCTTCTTGCGCTCCAGTTTCAGAAGATCCGGCCACAACAGTGCCGAAAGCGCCAAAGGATCGTGCAGAATCGGAAGATAGCCAAAGTTCCGGATAAACTGCTCCATCATGAGCCCGAGCCTCTCCGCGCGCGGATTGCCCGCATAATGTACTTCATCCACTTCAGCCTGTGTGAACTGGCAGCGGAGCGTAACGTCTCTGCCGACCATCGTAATGTCCGCTCCGCTTTCGAAGACGATGCGCGCCGCTTCCGGATCGCATACGATATTCCATTCCGAATGCGCTTTATTGAGCTGTCCGCCCATCATGTAAATCTTCAGCCGCTTCGCAATATGCGGTGCTTTTGCAAGAGCGATCCCGACATTGGTCAGCGGGCCGATCGCAAGCAGGATCAGATCATCATACTGTTCCGCTTTCTGAATGATAAAATCAGATGCGTGCGGCAGCTTTTCTCCGCGATATTCTCCGTAATCCGGGGAACTGTTCGGAATGCGGTTCTCATCCCACCAGCCGATGAGCGGTTTTTCGGCACCTGCGCAGACAGGAATGTCTTCCCGCCCATAGACCCGGAGCAATTCTTTCGTAACTCCTGCGCGCCAGGCATTCGCTAGATAGACATTGGTGATTCCGACGATCTCGACGGAAGATGTATTCAGCGCCAGCGCAAGTGCCAGCGCGTCATCGACATCCCCGCCGATATCGGTATCGATCAGCATGTGATAGTGTTTTGCTTCCATAACTTAAAACCGCACCTCATAACGGTCATACGGCACAATCTCCGCCGAGAACAAACCGGACGGATTGTGTGTCGATTCCAGAAGGTTCATCAGCGTATTGACTACTCCGAGAGTTATCTCATTTTCGCCTTCCTGCAGATACGGTGTCAGGTCCGCTTCATACGGACGCCAGAGACAGGTTTTCACCGGTTTTCCGTTTACAGCAATAGTCAGCACGTCGCGCCCGACCGACGCTTTTAAGAGCAGCTTCCGTTCAAGAAGTTCCTTTGTAATAGGCACTTTAGCGGTATAAAGTCCCGTTCCGGAATAATACGGATAGCCGAACGCGTTCCAGTCACCGAGCGGCAGCTCTGCCCTGGGCGGAACGATTGTCTCCACGCCGTTATGCTCTTCGATGGAAAAGCTTCCGATCACTTTCAGAAGGTCCGTCATACCGTCGCTCTTCTTGGTCACGGTGAGACGAACTGCAACCGTGTTTTCTCCTGCTGTAAAATAATCTTTCATCGGAACCGTGCGGATCTCCGCGTCAAGATAACTGCGGACCGGCGTTTCCGTCACTTCCCTGCCGTTTACATACAGTGTATAGCATCTTCCCTTGAATCCGTCGATCATCAGTTTCAGATCGTCCGGTACGTATTCCGCACAGATTTTCGTGACATACCATAGTGTGACCGGGTAGGTTTCTTCGTCGCGTTCGACAGGAAGCTGCATCTCCCATGCGCCCATCCGCATATCCAGCCAGTTTTCCATATCTGCCTGACCGGAGGTTATTGTTTTCACATCATCCTCATCTGTCGCATAGGTCATTTTCCATGCGTCGGTATTGATACTGTTCGGTTTATCCGTTCGGAACGAGAACGGTCCGCAGAGCGGTATGGTTTCCGCCGGGTTCTTTGCCTTTACGATGCAAGTCGTCTTCTTCCCGTTTTCATTCAGGGTCACCGCTCCATCCGTTGACAGGCGTGCAAAGCCGTATGCGGCTTTGGCATCCCGTTCGAATGATTCGATTGCAAGATCGGACGCGCAGATAAATGCTGTGTCCATCGAATCCGCGAATGAGAACATCGCAGAACCGAAAGGTTCAAAGTGCATCGGCAGGCAAGTGTATCCGTTTTCGATCGCGTATACCTGTGCCTTTTGAATATTGCCAGTTTCAAGGTCCCAGATCTCCGGAGTGTGTTCTCCGAGGAACCGTATCGTCACATCAGCGGATTCATTGACCGGATTGATCATGAAGAACAGATCCTTCCCGTCCTTAACGCGATGGAGGCAGAAAACCTCCTCACTGTCAATTTCCACTTCCGGCGTGACGCATGTGCGAAGCATCCGGTTAAGCAGTGCAAGTCCTTCTTTTTCGTCCGGATTGTATTTAAACCCTTCTCCCGAAACGAAAACAACCTTTCCGTTGGAAACATCACGTTCCGTCATCGTCTGTTCGCGATTGCTGCCGGAAAGGAACTGCTTGCGCACAGTCGTCGGATTGACTCCGAATAAAGCTTCAATGCGATCCTCGAAATGATCCGCTTCGCCTTCGATGCAGCGATACGGAAGAAGTGCATTTCCTCCGAGTTTTCCGCCCGCTTTGACGAATGCCTCCATTGTGCTGAGCGTATCCGCCTTGATATGGGTGCACGGCGGAAGCAGCAGCATTTCATAACGCTCGCCCTGGATACAAAGCTTTCCGTCTTTGATCTCGGTTCGCGTATTCAGGACATCCTCATCAATGTAGTCATAGTCAATGTGCAGTCTGAGCATGCGGTCCGCCATATAGTTGAATTCCCGCTCGATGCATTCGGAGATCTTGGTTCTTGCGTTGGGCATATAGTTCGCCCAGATTGAGTTCATCGGATAGAGGACTGCTACTTTCGCGACATGATCTCCTCCGGACAGAGTATATCCGAGACGGGTCATGTAATCATTGAACTGTTTATACTGCTCCCACCAGGTAAACTGGCAGAACATGGAAGGCGGCCAGTCGCGTTTGCGCTCGCCTTCGATCGTATAGTGGAAACCGTGGGGGATAAACTGATTGACTCCAAGGACATATTCCCAGTCGCCGATCCATTTCATGCGTTCCATCGTGCAGTCCCAGTAAGAACCGCCCATCGATTCGCAGACAAGACGCGCGCTTCCGTTCTGATGCGCCGCGCTCGACGCGATCTTCAGCGCTACATGTTCATTTTCCATCTCCCTCGTACCGATACGAGGATACAGATGATCCACGCCCGTCATGTGAAAATGCTGCAGATGCTTGAACAGATTGCCGTCAACGCGCGAATGCATACGAAGCGATTCTTCGTACAGCAAATGTCCGGTCGAGATCACATCGTGATCCGTACACCATTGTTCAATCTGTGCAAAATAAGATTTCTCATACTGATCGGTCAGCGTGCTCCAGAAATCATAACGCACCTGTTCGGTATCTCCCCCGCAGTCGAAGAAGAGTTTCGGCAGATTCTTTTTCAGGTCATAGCCGTTATGTTCCCGGAAGATCTTGAACATGCCATGCGTCCACGGAATGATGAAGTTGTCACGTCCGGTCTCAAAATAGTGCATCGCAGGCTCATCGGTGAAAAAGCCCTTGACCTGCTTGGCAAAATCGCCGTCCAGATACGCTTTGTAGCGCTCATGGGTATATTCAATGAATTTCTTGGTCGTTTCGGGATTCAGCACATCTGCGTACCAGGTGCTCTTCCGTTCGATAAAATAGAACAGTTTCCACGGACCTTTCGGTGCTTCCCATGTGATGACCTTGTCAAATGACAGCGATGGCATCAGATCTACGATCTCATAGTTGCCCGATTCGAGATCGGCAAGCTTGATTGCGCAGGCATACACCGGTTCGGACTGCTCCAGATCGTTATATCTGGAATCGGTTCCTTCCATAAACGTGAAGAACTGCCCCGGGAGGTTTCCATCTACCAGCTCCAGGTATACGTTCGTCATCTCCGGATGATCTTTCATCAAGGTCTGTCCGCAGGTTCCGCTCGGCCAGTTATACTCGTCATAGATCCAGATCTGGAGTCCCTCCGCCTGTGCCGTTTCAATTGTAAACTTCACCCGGTCAAGCCAGTCCTCATTCATATAACCCAATTCTTCGCGTACACCGAATCGCGCATGGATATAAAAGCCCGGACAGCCCTTTGCCTTGTATTCCCTGATCTGATAGGCGATCTCATCATAGGACATTTCCCCGTTCCAGAACCAGAACGGCATAATTCCGAACTCGACACTTGGATTCTTGAATTTTTCCCTGCTAAGTGGTTCTCCGGTTACAAGAATGTTTTCTTCCATACGTTATAATCCTTTTCTTCAGTATAGTTCTATTGCCGTATACAGCGGAAGCGACGGAATCCTTAGCGTCACCATGCCGCTTTGAATGCTGACATCCATCGGGACCGGTTCACCGTTCAAGTCAATTGCCTTCGCTCCTTTGATGGAAGCGTTCCGAAGGACTGCGGTAACGTCTTCAATCGGCATCACGCGGTCTGTTTCCGCATCGTATCGATAGTTTAACAGTTGCAGACTTTTGACCGGCCCGGCATGTGTATGCGCACCGATATAAGCCTTGTCTTCCGGAATCCCGGTCTCGATTACCAGCTGCTGTTCTCCTTCCGTTGCTTTCCGGAATGCTTCCGTGAAGAGTTTGACCGCTTCCTTGCGCGAATCCGGGTTCCTGACAGCTGTGACCGTTTTCAGCGCTGTCATTTCCTCCATCCATGCAGGATCCTCTTCCGCATTCTTTCCGAACAGCAGTACTTTGCCCCCGTTTTCGGCAAACCGCAGGAGTTCTTCCTGCTGGTTTGCGGTGAGGACCATGCATTCCGGGAGAACAATCAAGCCGTACTGTTTCCAGTCATCCGCGCTCACCCGGTCCGGGCGCAGTTCATCATCACCGAACATACGAACGTCGTACAGCGCCTGCTCCTCGGACAGTCTCTGAATGACTTCCCAGAACGGGAGTCTGGACGCATGTTCGCTCTGCTCCTCGACGGAACGGTAGAACAGAATCGAATCCACGTCAGTGAACTGGTCGCCGCCTTTTTTGGTGACTTCCCGCCAGTAATTGCTCGGGAAAGAATAGACAACCATGATCTTTGCTCCGCTGTCTTTGGAAAACAGCGCATCATGATCCGCTAAGAATGACTGGACCTGCTCCGTCACATCACGCGGAGGCCAGAAACCTGTTTTGATCGTGTTCCCCATCCATCCTCCGTAGGGAACACTCATATTGCAGCCATATACTGCCGCCTCCAGAAGCAGCAGCCGATAAAGATCGTATCCGCGGCCATTGTTCAGTTCTTCGAGGAGCTGCGGGATGATGCCCCCGTACGGATTCTCGGCGACAATGACCGGCTTGCTTCCGGAAAAACCGGAAATATAGCGGTACCAATGTGGCTGGCGGAACAGGGTATGATCCATCTCGGTGATCACGCAGTCCACAGTATTCTCAAACGGATAATAAACCGGCATGCAGGTAAAGAAATTACCGCTCATCCAGATGTCACGCCCGTATTTTTCCTTCGCATAAGCGCGCGCGTGATCGACCAGTTCGGTGAAATGCTTTTTCACAGCGCGCATCTGAAACTCATAGACATCACGGTATGTCCATGATTCCGTCGGGTGATTCACCTTGCAGTCCCGGAGATATTGCCCGATATCGAATGTGTCAAGATCAAACTGTCTGTAGCCCTCCGGCAGTGTTCCGTCCGCCTCTTTTCCTTTCAGATAGGTCCGGAACTGTTTGACGCAGTCCTTGCAGAAGCAGCCTCCCGCGCCCATGGAAGTGATCGGAAGCTCCGCTTCGTCCAGCTGAATGCCGTATACGCCCGCATCGATCTGCAATTCCATGATTTTTTTCAGATAATCCCGCCAGACAGGATTATTGCGGCAGGTCTGATAGCAGGTTCTGGAATGATCCTTTACCTCTACCCATCCGGCATGGACAGGGTCCCCACGGAAGGTCCGTGCAGCGACCTCCTCCTGGAGTTCCGTCACTTTCTGACCGTCGCTGTTGATGATTCCCTCCGGATAATAATCCTTTAAGGAAGTGCGGAACAGACCGTCGTATTTACCGGATGAAAATTCATTCAGTCCATAATAAGCGTCCGCCCGGTCAGACGGCCCGTTTCGCATCACATTGAATGCTTTCATGTGCTTTCCGTCTTCGGATATCTCGACCGGAAACTCCCAGCCCTGAACTTCAAACACGATGCCCATGGTACGGATCCCGCGCTTGTTGCATTCCGCGATAAACTCGGAATCGTTCATGAACCCGTAAAACCTCATCCGAGGATCCAGTTCACCGAACGCTTCATTTTCCAGATACGGCAGAGAGATCGAGCCCCCTCCCATTACCGACCAGACCAGAATCGTAGCACGGTAACGTTCGAGATCCTCGACCATCTGCATGGAACGGTACGGAAGACTCGGGTGGTAGCAATGATTATCATGGTACCACCCGTCAAAATAAATTCCTCTTTCCACGGAACTGCCTCTTATTGACGATCGTTGTACATCAGGTTGATCTCAGCCTGAATCTGCGACTCAAGGTTCGCATTGATCGTTGCCGCCGGAACGCCTTCGTTAATGTAATTGACGATAGTTGCAATGACTGTTCCGATATCATTCAGGCCTTTGTCGTACTGATAAACGAGGTTGACATCATCCGCGTAGATCATGTCATAATTTTCCTGACCGATGCGGTTCGCTTCTTTCTGGTTGCCGACTTCCTGCTGCAGTTCATTGACGACACGCATGAACGCGACTGCGCCTTCCGGATTCTTTGCACCGCTGGGAACTGCCATGCCCTGCGGATAGACGACAAGGTTCTTGCCTTGGTAGTCATCACCGGTCGGGAACGGAACCATGCCCGTATCAAACGGGAAGTCGACCGGATACTCATGACCGCGGATCATTGCCATTGCACCGTTGTCGAACCAGCCCCACATATCATTTCCGTAAATGAAGCAATCTTTGAGTTCGATCAGATAATTGATCGTGTTCTGTGTTTTGACGGCGCCAAGATTGGATGTGACTTCTCCGGTTTTGGTATCAATATTGAGCAGGGATCCGCCGTTCGCGTACATGAACGAAAGGATCGTGTCTTCCCATGAACCGTAAGCAACCTGAGAAAGCTCACCATCCGTGGTTTTTGTCAGCCGCTTGCAGACATCGCGGAACGTAGACCAGTTCCACTTGCCTTCCCGGTACATCGTGGCAGGATCGTCCAGTCCTTCCAGTTCGAACAGATCCTTGTTATACATAATGTAGAACGCATAAGGTTTCAGAGGAATCGCATAATAACTGCCTTTCCACTGGAAAGTCTCCTTATTGATCTTATAGTAGTTGAAATCGAGATCGCTTGTGTAGTTGTCGAGATTCTGGGCAACACCGGAAAGAATCACGCTGTAAAGCGTCTCATCATAGATTTCGAACAGGTCCGGCGCGTCACCCGCGTTCTGCAGGGAAGTAACGGTTTCCAGCATATCTCCCCATGCGGAATAGATCACCGTAACTTTGCCGCCGTATTTTTCTTCAAAGTAAGGAATCGCCTCAAGGATCGGGTCATAAACATCTGCCTGCTTACGGATATCGACAGCGTACTGTTTCGGATTATACCAGTAAACGATTTTGATGTTCGGATCCTCCAGTTTATCGGGAAGTCCCTCTACCTGATCAAGGAAACCTGCTTTCGCTCCTCCGCCGGTAACGATTTCCGTAGCAACTTCGCCGTTCTGCGGTTCGGTCGACTCTGTGACCGGAGCAGGTTCGCCGCCTGTCGGATCCGATGCGCCGGTTACCGGATTTACCGGTGCCGTACCGGAATTCGTCGGTCCGCTGAGTTCACTGGTACATGCTGCAAACAGTGCAAAACTCATCAGCAGCACCAAGGCCATGGAAATGCATTTGGTTATGGATTGTTTCATAATCGTTCTCTCCTTCAATTTGATTTTAGATACCAGTCAGCCCGGAGTCCTCGATGCCCTCCGAGAAACGCTTCTGTAAGAATACATACAATATGACCAGAGGCAGGATCGCGATCAGCGCTGCTGCCTGAATCTGCGTATTTGCGGTCTGGATATTTCCAAGGCCGGTCCCCATGTTGTGCAGATTTTCCAGATTTGCCTGGAAGGAAGCCATCGCCGTTGCCATTGTATCGGTCGTCCGGATATACATGGCAGGCGTATAATAATCATTCCAGTTCCACACCACAGCGAGCAGGAGCACCGCGATAATGATATTTTTTGCCGTCGGCAGAATGATTTTCAAAAAAGTATGAAGCGGACCGCAGCCATCGATCGCTGCCGCTTCCTGCAGTTCTTTCGGCAGACCTGTAAAGTACTGCATAAAGATGAAGATGAAAATGCCGTTCTTCAATCCGACTCCAAAGATTGCCGGAAGGATCGTCACCCATGGAGTTCCAATCAGGTTAATCGGACCTATCGACGGGAAGAACCGGTGAAGCAGCGACAGAATTCCGAGAAAATCGAAGTAGCGGTAACTCGAATACAGGGATGTGGAGATGGTCTGCGGCGGGACAATGATCGTTAAAATCACGCATGCAAGGATAATTCCTCTTCCGCGGAAGCGGAATCTCGCAAGACCATACCCGACAAACATTGCGATAAATGTAGAGATAAACGCAGGGAGAATCTCGATCAGCAGCGTATTCAGGAACACTTTCAGCACATCCATGACCTGGAAGACAATATAGAAGTTATCGAAAGTCAGGCTGCGGGGAATCCATACGACTGACGGATCATAGTACTGGGAAACCGGTTTGAACGCATTCGAAACCATGTACAGAACCGGATAAAGAACCACATAGCACAGTCCGAGCAAAAACACATGCCGTAAAATTGCCAGGACCACGCCGATGATACGTCTTCTCAAAACCAGCGGATTGACTTCCTGCCGTTTGATTCGCTTTTTCATGCAGATTCACCTCCCTTCAGTTCTCGATCTTTGCAGCACGTCTGCCAACCGTCAGCCATGCGATTCCCAGGAACAGAGCAATCACGAGGAAGTACATCCAAGCCATTGCGGCGCTTAGCCCGAACTTCATGGTCTTACCGAATCCCATCTGCTGGATTGCCGCCATCATGACGTTTCCGCCTGCGGTACTTCCGTATGCCGTGGAAGCATCGATTACGCAATAGACAATGTTCAGGAAAATAATCGGAGAGATTTTGGGAATGGTAATACGCCAGAAGATATCCCAAGTGCTTGCACCTTCAATTCGGGCAGCCTCATAAGCACTTTGCGGAATCTTCTGCAACCCTGATATGTAGAGCAGAATAGGAACACCACAGTTCACAACCATTGAGAAAATCGCATCGATGATCTGTGTCAGAAGATTGATAAACGATGTCGGCAGTCCTCCCTGCTGCATCAGTGTCGTCATGGAAGTAGAGGAGTAAATATAGGCATTGCCGGTTCCTGACAGTCCGGAGGATCCGACAACCGAGCTGACCATTGAATACACAACGCCGCTGGTCATGATGATCGGAAGAAAGAAGATCGCACGATAGATCGTTCTTCCGCGGAAGTTCTGCACCAGAACAATTGCGATGAACAAGCTCAGAATGGTGCAGATTGCAACCTGGGCGAGCATGTTTCCAGTAACCGTCCAAAGATTCCGCAAAAAGCTGCTGTCTTCCAAAAGCAGGAACCGGAAATTGTCAAGTCCCACAAAGCGGGTTTCAAGACCGCCGGTGCCCATCGTGACATCGTTAAAGGTGTACCATAAGCTTTCGACCATCGGTTTGGCAAAGAAGATCAGAAAGCCGATCACAAACGGCAGGACAAACATCCACCCTGCCCTGTTCTGCTTTTTCGTCAGCGAATACTGTTTTTTTCGGGTTTGTTTTGCCATGTCCGCCTCCGTTAATCGCCGACCGCCTGCGCGCTCGCATAAGTCTGTCCGTTCTGCTGTGCCACGTAGCCGTATGCCGGAACAGTCACACCGTCTCCCTGATACGGCTGCGCGCCGTAATTCACCCAGATCGTAACCCCGTTGTCATAGGAGATCCGCCGTACGCTGCTGCTGAGAATGCTGTGTTCGCTTACCGATGCAGTCTGTACCGGAGCAAGAACATTGCTCAGCTGCCTATACTGTTCAATCATGTAGTCTTTCCAGTTGGAAAAATCCGCTGAATAGATCGCATTGAATCGTGATCCGATCAGTTCGTCGGTATTTTCATAAACCAGAGAAAACATCGGATTCGCTCCGTATTCAACGCAGTTCAGCGTCAGCAATGCTGCGTTGCTGGAGAGGTTCGACGCTCTCAGAGAATATGACAGACAGCCGTGATACACCATCTGCCAGAACGGAACTGCAACGTCCTCAAGATCGTATCCGCTGCAGCCGGCAGGTGTTACCAGAACATGCGTTGCGTAGTTTGCAGCATATTCGTTCGCACCGGTCAGCATGACACCGCTTCCGGTCTCCTTCACACTGCGCACCGCGTTTGTCATGATCTCTCTGGCCTGATTACGGCCGGTTCCGTTCGTGCCGAGCTCCGAATAAAGTTTTTCACCGATTGTATCGAGCGCCGCCCCATGGTATCCTTCGGCTCTCAGGTTTTGTGCATACTGGAGGAAAATACGTTCTATTGCACTGAGCCGCAAGAGATACCAGGGATCATAGCGCGAATCGACCATTGCGGAATCAAGCCGGAATTCATATTGACGCTGGACTGTGTTGGCTACAGACTGAAGCGCATCTCTGTATTGATTGACACCGTTGCCGGACCTATAAACATTAATCAGGTCTGCCGAAAGGTACAATTCTCCTTCGTCCGCTTGCAGACGTGTTTCCAGATCATGGATTTCCTTTGCCGAGCCGACCTTTCCGTCCGGCTGGGCACCGGTCGGAAGTTTCCGGTAAAAACTGTTCTTGGACCAGTAGTTATATTTCAGCACAATCCGGTTCAGTCCGTTTTCATGGAGGATATCGATCATCTGCTCTACGTCTTTTACGGAAGCTGTCGTAATCTTGACATCGACCGGTATCCCCAGTACCGATTTGGTCTTTTCTATATATCCGTAAACATCAAGGTACAGCGGAATGGTTTTTCCGTTTTTTGTCCGTGCTTCCAGTCCCTGATTCTGAACCAGGTACTTACGATAGCGCGCTGCCATGTCACTGTAGTTTGCTTTTCCAGTTTCAAGAGGATAATAGGAAACCGTGTAGTCCAGATAGTTTTCAAGATTTTTCTCTCCTAAAGATACAACCTGCTCCGATCCATCCTTCTGCGTTTGCCGTACCGTACCGATCGTCCGGTAAGAACAGGTTGTCCATGCGGCGTTGTATGTTGAATACTTTCCGGATATATTGGCATTGACCGCCGCGCGGGCAGCTCCTTCTGAAATGACGGCAAGGAATCCGTTTTCTCCGCGGTGTATGCCGAACACAGGCAGATACGCATTCTGCGAACGGGTAAAATACCCGGTCAGGGCAAACCCGCCCATTGTCTTATCGTTTGTTCCATTGTCAAAGCCATACAAGCTCTGGGAATACGTCGTTGCCGTCAGCCGCTCGTTATTGAAATAGATCAGAGCGCCGCAGCCATCCGGAACCAGCATGTAACCATCTTCATCCGCGCCGCCGGCACCGAAATAGGGAAGGAAATCAATCGTCTTGATGGTGTTGCTGCCGTATTCCAGAATACCGTCCGTCAGAATTGTTGCATCAAAATGATCTTCATTCAGAGAATATCGGACCGGGATCCGAAACTGTTCCTTCGGAAAATCAAACAGAAATACCACGGATCCGTCTTTTTCGATCCGGTAGTATAGCCCGTCTTTCTGCGCGCTGTTGAGATAACTGCCCGCGGTCATTTCAACGCTCTGCACGGTACGGTAAACGACCGTAAGTACGGACAGCAATGCATTTTTGTGGTACCCGCTTGCAATCGTATCTTCAAATTTGTTTTCCGGGTTGGTCGTCCAGGTCACTCCGGTCAGTTTATCCAGGACAGCCGCTTCTCCCGTTTTCAGATCGACGGATAACTTCAGCCTTGCGGTTTCTGAAACCGGAGTCCAGCTGTTTTCTTTCGCGGCAGGTGAAAACCCCTGTGTGGCATCCACATGAGCTGCACGGGCAGGTGTCGACAGCCGGTGTGATGCGCATCCGGTCAGGAGCGCCGCACACAGGAACAGGATCAGGATGGAAATGGATTTGCTTCGTTTCATGCCGATCCCCTCCCTATAGACGGAATACGATCTCGTTATAGATCGTAACCACAAACGTGATGATCTGCTGTATCAGGGAATACCCTAAAAGCAGCAGGAACAGAATAATCGCAATGCCGATCGCTGTCAGCAGCAGGTTTAAAAGCAGTTCTCCGAACGTGAACTGATGGACATAGTACATGCCGACCACCAGAATGAAACCGCTCCACAGAAATCCGATTACGAGCAAAGCCGTAAGAAATGCGGCAACCTCGAGATTTGCAAAGTTTGTCAGCAGGATATAGATCAGATCAAAGATGGTATACGGTACCAACGCATAGCATAACGTGATGAAAATATCACGGTTCTCTCCTTCAGAGAACATCAGGGATCCTGCCGCCCAATTGGAAACATAGACAATTGCGAACCCGCCTATCGTGATGAGAAAAATCGAGGGAACGGAGATCCGGTCAGGATTGAAGGTATTGAAGATAAAGCCTGTCAGTACCTGATCAAACACATTGGACAGGAAGAACACCAGGAGGATCAGACAGCATGCCGCGACGCTGCCCTTCTTTTCCCACTTGATCTGGTCAAAGCCGTTGACCGGATGAAACATCGTATAGAAAACATGCCGGATGCCTGCTCCGGCATCCTTCCAGAATGTTTTTACCTTATCCATGACGCACCTCCTTTCTCTTTTTGAGAATGCGCCCCAGGATCAGCCCTCCGATGACCAGAACGATCAGCGCGCTCGCGACGTACGGGAATGCGTCGCGCATAACGATCAGCGACTGCTCCTTAAATGCAAGTGAATAATTCTGCCGGTCACCCGCAAGGTTGAAATAGTACATAGCGGTTTCATACTCACCAAGCTGATAGTAAGCTTTTCCAAGTCCCGTATAACCGGAAAGGTAATTGGAATTGTGCCGCACAACCTGCTTCCACGGTTCAATGCTCTCCACGTACTGCCCCTGGTTATAGAGCGTGATCGCTTCCCGGATCTCCCGTCCGAAATCCGTCAGAACAAACTCGGTAATGGTGTTTTTCTCTGCATCAAGCACATAAAGGTTTCCATTGATCTCAGCAATTGAAGACGGTTTCTGGAACAATCCCCGCTGCTGGCCGATTCCTCCGAACGTGATCTGCATTGAATTTCCGCGTTCACGCTGTACTGTTGTCTGGATCAGATGTCCACCGTTCGTATCCAGCAATGTGATAATGCCATTCCGTTCCACAACATCCGAATAGAGCAGCGTTTCACTGCCGCCCGCCCAGGACAGCACATTGATTCCGAGAGGATTCAGCTGTGTAAGAACCTTCGCTCCATTTTCACTGCCGGCTGCCGTTGCGAAGATATAGCCCTCGTCATTCATATAAAGATTACTGTATTCAATCGGGTTAAATGACTGCATGGACGCTGCGGCTTTATCGCTTAAGATTGATTTCCACAACTTCTGCACACTGCGCATCAGGGTCATTTCAACCTCGTTCGCTCCGAAGAACTTGATGAATGTTCCGTCCGGTTCCAGATAAATCAGCCCCTGATAGATGCCGCGGGACAAGATATAAATACGGCCATGATCATCCACCACGACCTTAATCGGAAGATAGTTGAAGTTGTCCGGAAGCAGCGGCGATTCTGGGGTCGGCAGAATCCGGACAAGATTTCCCTGTCCGTCTGCTTCCACGACCTGCTGGTTTCCCATGTCGCAAATGTACATCGTTCCGTCATCCTGCACATAGATTCCCTGCGGATTCGAAAGCCGGTAACCGCCGGCGAGTTCTGTGATCTCACGCTTTAAAGTGAAGTCCGGATTCAGAACCAGAATCCGCGCATTGCCGGAATCCACCACATAGATTTCCTGCAGAGCCTGACTGTAAAAGAGGTCCTGAGCATTGTTCAGATTTCCGCAGCCGAGCTGTGCGCCCCCGATGCTGCGGTTTGGAAGATATGCGTTAGGTGTCGGTGTCGGATTTCCCCATCTGTCATATGTATAAGTCTGGTACGGAACTTCGGAATCTTCTGCAAGTGCCAGCGACGGTACAAGCAGCAGGATCGAAAGGATCAGAATCGCGATTGTTTTGACTCTTCTCATATCGTCCCCCTCCTTATCCTTTGATGCCGGAGGTCGCCATTGTCTCCATGACAGAAGACTGTGAGATGATGAACACCACGACGGGAGGAATCATCATAATCAGCGCAACGACCGCTCCTGCACCGGCACGGGCAATACCGGCGGAAGAGATCGACTGCATTACCGCGGTAAGCGTCTTTAAGGTTTCTTCGTAGATATACTGTGTTTCACCGGTATTCCAAAGATCTTTAAAGGTAAAAATGGTCAGCGTCATCCATGCCGGCTTGACCGCAGGCATGATCAGTTTCCAGAAGATTGTAAACTCGCTGGCGCCGTCAATCCGCGCCGCCTCGATCATCTCGTCGGGAATCGTCATCATGAACTGACGCATGAGGAACACGCCGAAGCTTCCTGCCAGCACCGGAAGCAGCAGCGACCAGTATGTGTTGATCAGTCCCAGCCTGCTGATAATAATATACAGCGGCGTTCGTGTGACCTCAGGACGGAACAGAATCGCCAGGACGACGACCTGATAATAAATGTAAACCCATTTGCTCTTGTTCTTGGCAAGCGGATACGCCGCAAGCGATGCGATGATGATGTAAATAAACGTTCCGAGTATGGCGAGCATCATCGAATTGAACAGCGAGCGTTCAAACGGTACCCACGTCTCCTGAGTAATCTCGATCAGGTCGCGGAAGTTTGACAGGGTCGGATGCCGTACAAAAAACTTCGGAGGATAAGCAAGGATCTCGTTAAGAGGTTTGAACGCGGTAACCAGAACGTACACAAGCGGAAGCACCATGAACGCACCGATCAAAAACAGGAACAGAAAAATCAGGAATGTTCCGCTCTTGGACCGGGACAAGATAACCCGATGATACCGTTTTTCACGCTTTTGGGGTGTTTTTACAGTTGCTGTTTCCATTTTGTCACCCCCTTACAGCCACTTGGAAAGGACTTTGTTGATCACTTTCCACATCAGAAGCATAATCGCGAACAGAATGACCGCGATCGCGCAGGCATAACCCATCTCATAACGCACCTGACCGAAGTCCAGGATATGCAGGACAAGCGTCTGTGTCGCATAATCCGTACTGGGAAAGCCTGTCAGATTCATACATTCATAACCGATTGCAAACGAAGTCGAAATCTGCATGACCGCGCCGAACAGAAGCTGCGGTCCCATTTGCGGAAGCGTGATGTACCAGAGTTCCGCAAACCGGTTCGGCAGTCCGTCGATCGCCGCCGCTTCAAACAGTTCGCGGTTTAAGGACTGCAGACCTGCAACAAAGGAAAGGAAGCCCGTTCCAAGTGAGAGCCACAGAATGACAACGATTACGACTGCCATCATATACTTGGTATCGGTCAGCCATTGCACCGGTCCGAAAATCATGCCAAGGCGCATCAGGATACTGTTTAAAAAGCCGTAACTGTCACCGGAGAAAATATAAGTCCAGACAAAGTAGACGTTGCCGGCAAGCGACGGCAGGTAGAAAATCAAGGTCAGGATCGTGCGCACCGTCCGGTTGAATTCATTGATCAGCCATGCAACGAAAAAGGACAGGATATAGCTGATCGGCCCTGTGATCATAGCGAAGATCGCCGTATTCCTGAGAGCGATCAGGAAAACATCATCATTGAAAAACAGGCGGATATAATTGTCGAACCCGACAAATGTCGGCGCGCTGACCATGTTGAAATACGTGAAGCTCAAAACAATCGCGGCAAGAATCGGAACGATTGTGAACATCACAAAAAAGATGGTAAACGGTGACAGAAACGCTATGCTCGGCAGCTGCTTTTTCAGTCGGCTGGTGAATCTGCGCTTGTTTTTTCGAACTGCGGTTGCGGACTCCATGGCATGCTCCTTTACCGATAACTGAATTCTTTTTGCTTGCGGGCAAGCTCTTTGTTGATTTCAATGTTGTACTTATACAGCGTTTCTCTCAGGTTAGCCTTGTTATATACAACAGCTCGGAATGCGAAAGAAAGATTTCTTGCGATATAGTAATTACCGGGAATCTGTTCGACCGCGACCGTATTGGCGCGTTGTTTCCGGATAATCTCGGCCTGGTCTGTGTTCCAGGGAATCCGCTCAAACGCTTCCAGGTTTGCTGTTCCGTAACGTGCCGCAACGCCAAGTGTCTGCTCCACCTGCGTTCCGAAGTCTCCCTGCGCCTTTCCGCTGACCCACCAGTTCAGGAAGCGGTATGCCTCTTCCGGATGCTGCGTTCCTTTCAGAGCGATACACCCCGTCGAGGAACAGGTCACCACACCGGACCGTACCCCGTCTTCCCGTATCGTTACGGGTATTTCTGCGATGCCCCAGAGGCCATCCAGTTCAGGCGCTGCGGAATACAGATAATTCACCTGGTTATAGGGCATGATCGCCAGGACCATTTCTCCGCTGCGGAACCGGTTGAAGAAATCGAAAATCAAAGACAGGCTGTACTTGGTATAAAGCCCTGTCCACTGTTCAAACGCGTTAAGCGCCGCTTCCGTATCAAAGGTTGACTTCGAAAAATCTTCAGTATAAAACGTTGTCCCTGACTGGTACAGAAACGTTTCGAAGGTGTTCTGATTCTGCGGGACGCCCACCATATAGTTGTTATTGGAAAGGAAAATCACCTGTTCATAGAACTCTTCCCATGTCTTCGGCGGTTCAAGTCCGAGTTCTTCATAAACATCCGAACGATAAAACAGGACATTGAAATTCTGGGTTTCGGGTAGAGCGTAGCATCCGCCCTGATACCAGAAGGGTTTGACTGCGCTTTCGGTAAACTGGGCAATTGTTTCGTCAAAGCCCTCGAACCGGCTTAAGTCAAGTACTGCTCCACGCATCGCAAGGTTGACAGGCGTATCAGTTGAAGTAAACAAAGCGACATCCGGTCCTTCTCCGGCAAGTACCGCCTGTACAAGCGTGCTTGAACTGGAGACGAGACTGACTTCCACATTGATGCCTGTTTCAGCAGTAAAGGATTCATCGATCAGACGCTTCAAAATTATCGCCTGATCACGGCCGGAGGAAGCGCCTGTCGTTGTGATATCCGCAGTTGAGATCCAGACGCGGATCGTCGGGGCATCCGTATCTGTTTCCACTGTTCCCGCCACAGCAGTCGTTTTTCCGGTAAAGGAATGGAAAAACATCTTCATCCGGTACCAGATCTGACCGAAGAAACTGTTCTCGACTTTCGGTGTGCCGACATCCGGTGAGTAGAGATAGAATTTATCCATCTGCAGCGGCTGCGTCTGCATATCAATAACCCAAGTCGCAAGGCTGGAGATATCACCTCGAAGAGTTTCTATCTGCGGGACGATCCGCTTGGGACGTTTGATCAGTTTGCCGAGAAGAGATGATGTTTCAGAAAGGATCGAAGCGCTTGCCGTACTGATTCCGGTAATTTCATCGACCCGCTGATAATAGCCATCCAGTTCATCCCTGCATTGCCGCAGCCCTTCCAAAAGGCCTGGAACGGTCTTATCCAGGTTGAAGTCACGGTTGGCGTCTATCGTGATACGTCCGGCATCTGCGTTGAACCCTGTGATTTTGATGATCTCACGATACCAGCCCTGCAGGCGTTCCATTGTTCCGTTCACGCCGCGCAGAACTTCCGCAAGTTCCTCATCAAGAACCGCCTGAAGTCCAAGCACATGACGGCCTTTTGTCAGATATACCTTAATCGGATCTCCTGCGTCTGTTTCCAGGCGCCGCACATACCATCCCGTCTGATAAGTAAACTTGACGGCGTTTGCTTCTCTGCAGATCTCTTCTCCGTCGATCGTAACCGCACGCGTTACATAAGCGTTGCTCTTATCGTACTGTTTCACTTTGAATGCCAGATAATAGAATCCGTCTTCCGGAGCTTCAATCTCCCACGTGATCTGCTGTCCGATTTTTTTCCAGGTGTTTTTCCCAATCGTATTATATAGAGTGTTCTCTGCGCTGGCCGGTGTGACATGGCTGTAAGCGGTATCATATGTTGCGAACAGAGTAACGTCGTTTTTCAGATACCCTTTTTCCGCTTCATAGCAAAGAAGCACGCCGTCGGAATCCTGCAGATCGGACTGACGTGCCAAAGTTTCGGAATAAGATTCTGTTTCGGGCAGATTATAAAAAACAGCAGCCGCAAGTGCGAACGATTCTTCCTTCAGTTCCAATGTGAGAGTGTGCTCTCCCGCATCGAGCCAGTAGTACAGCGGAGCGGAATACTCCGACTGTGAATCGTACAGCAGCTGTGTCTGCCATTGATATTGTTCCGTCAATGACGGCATGATTTCATCGCCCCGGATATTCTGCCGAAACACATTATTGTTTTCTGCAATATATGTTTCATCCAGAAACAGGCGGTGTAATTTGACGCTCTGCGTGTTGATGTACGGTGAAGTGCCGTCCAGCAGCACATCCAGCGTAATATCATAATTTTTTCCGGGAACTCCGGCATATTTCAGTGCAAGCCGGTAGTATCCTTCCTGCTCCGCCGTAAACTGCCAGGAATAGGAGGAACCTATTACGTCCCAGTACAGCACGTTGCTTTCGCCCATGTAATCGCACAGATACGCATCCGTTTCCAGTACATCCTGTGCTGCCAGTTCAATACGTGCATCAGGTGTTTTCCCCGCCGGATTGCCGTGTGCTTCCAGATAATCCGCGTAATCGAATTGTCCCGTGACGGATGGATGATCCGAAAGTGTTCGTCCCTCATCCGCGTGTGCATATGACACAGGGAATATCCCCATGACCGGAATCATCAGCATGCAGAAGGATAATAACAGTGAAACCCATTTTTTCCTCATAATTCCCCACCCGCGCCGTTTTGAGTAAACGTTTTCTTAATATATATTTTACAAAAGCGCAGGCATTCTGTCAAATGCTATTTGCGAATTACTTGATGTTATTTTCCGGGAATTGAGATTTAAATGCGCGATCGTAGCAAAAACTATTCCAGAAGAGCAGTGCCCCCGGAAGAAAAAGGATCAGAAACGGGAAAAACCAGGCCGCGATGATCAGAACAGCCTGCACCAGGAACTTCAGTGCCCACCATTTAAGCTGTTTCAGTGCCAGCAGAAAGGAGAAACGGATGGCGTCGCGTCCCCGCAGATCTTCATTTTTAGCAAGAATTGGAAACAAAAAACTGCCTGCAAAAGAGAGCAATAGGGCTACAGCTCCGCAAATCCCCAGTCCGAACTGTGCCCAGACTGCACCGGCAGATGCATACCAGAAATAGAAAAGGACATTTGCAATCAGAAGGATCTGAAAAACAAGCAGAACGATCCAGATCGGCGTCACATGCCGGAACTGTTCTTTGAACACACGGAAATAATCCCGATAAACGGAACCTTCCTCTCCCCGGATCATATCCACTCCTTCTGTGTAGAAAGCAGCTGCCGCCGCGCCCAGCGTAATCAGCGGGAGCGAGCAAATCAGGCTGATAAGCCCTATCAGCAGAAAATCACAGACTTTCCCCAGAAAGAGCATCAGCTTCAGACGGATTTCCGATCTTCTTTTAGCGCGTTCCGCTTTATCTCGTGTATGGGTTTTCACTGAACCGGATCCTCTTGTTTCTGTTTTTCATGAACGATACCGACAACAGCGGAAATCAGCATCAGAATATTGCCGACCATTCCTGCCCAGTTGGACAGCAGAACCGCGTAGGTCAACCAGAGAGCGCATCCGAACAGGGAACTGACTTTGGTCCGCATCGTGTGTTTGGAATAGAATCCCAGAACAAAAATCATACTGCCGACAGCCGGCAGAAGGGGCTGCCAGGAAAACGCTTCATTGCGTATCCATTCCAGCACGGGAGAAATCCATGTGAAAGCTAAAAATATTGCCGGGATCCATTTTGCATTCGCCCAGCGATAACGGTCACGCAAAGAGAACACTGCCTCTCGCATCATGGCGACCCCGTTGAGTGCCGCACCGGTAAAACCGCCCAGAAGAACATAGTTGATCAGCCACAGAGCATCGGAGATAAATTTCATCAGCAAAATACGCTCGCGGCGATTGCTGATATAGATCAGCAAGTTTTCCGCAACCGCAATATATCCGATGATCTGTGCTGCTATCCTCATGTTTTCTCCCCTTTTCTGCGGTTCGATGGTAGCATACCGATTTTCGATTGTCAATCGTTTCTCCTCCCCTTTTCCGAAGATACGCTTGACAGGCGAATCCGGTTCTGTACAATATAGGTAAACGATTGCTCAGTTTGTATGCAGGAGGTTCTATGCTGCGCTACTCCTCTTCCGTTCTCAATGACGCCAGACGCCGGATCGAACAGGTCCGCAAGACAGATGTGAACATCCGGATTCTGAAAAACGGTCAGCCTGTCGAACATGCCCATGTTTCTTTGCGTATGCAGAACCATGCGTTTTTGTTCGGAGCTGTCTGCTATGCGCACGGTACTTACGCAACCGAAGAGCAGGAGCAGCGGTTTACGGATTTGTTTACCGATCTGTTCAATTATACGATGGTTCCGTTCCATTGGAAGTGGTATGAACCGGTCCGCGGTCAGTACAAGGAACCTTATACCGGAAATCTCGTCCGCTGGGCTTCTGAAAACCATCTTCAAAAAAAGCTCCACGCGCTGATCTGGCATGAACTCTGCCCGGATTGGCTGAAAGATGAAGATGTGCAGAATGAGTATGTCCGCCGTATCTCCCATCTGATGGAAACCTACGGAAATGATTTTGATTATTTTGATCTTGCCAATGAGACAACCGTCAACGACCGTTTTGACAATCCTGTCTCACGCTGGGTAAAGCGGACCGGTCCGGTTGAAATGATGAAATTCGGCTCTTCCCTCGTTCGCTCCTTCCGCCCGGATGCTAAATTGATCTACGGTGACTGGAATGTTCATAAAGAAGAGTATTTCGATTTCCTGAAGCGCCTGAGGGATGAAAATGTCGATATTGACTATATCGGCATGCAGAGCCATATGCAACGGGACCTGTGGCCTGAGGAAGAAACTCTGCGGGTCATCGAACGCGCCGCCTCCTTCGGTTTTCCCATTCATTTTCCCGAGTGCTCCGTTTGCAGCGGGACACCCATTGGCGAGCTTGTCTACGACAGCAACGGAACGGTCAACCGGTTTCTGGAAAATGAAGAACTCCTGTACTGGCAAGCAGGTTTTGCATCCGATTTTTACACGCTTGTATTCAGCGAACCCGCAGTTGAAGCACTGTCCTGGTTTGACTTTACCGATCATCGCTGGCTTGGCGCTCCCGGCGGAGTCATCGATGACAATATGCAGCCAAAGCCGGTTTATCATGCTTTATTCGACCTGATACACAGACAATGGCATACCGATGCCGATCTTGATACCTCTTCCGATGGCTGTGCCGGTACCAGACTGTTCTTCGGGGATTATGAAATGATCGTGACTCTCCCGGATGGTACAAAACATATTTTCCACCCGGTACTGACACGCCCGCATTTTTATCCCGGCGGCGGGAAAGAAGACCTGATATTCAATCTGTAACATGTCCCATGTCCCACAGAATGCTCTCATAGCAGTTTATCCGTTTATGCCCCGTTGATTCGGGGCTTTTCTTTTTTGTGATCTGTGGTAAAATAACAAAGCAAATTAAATAATAAAAAGGATCAGCAAATTGGATATTATGATTGAAAAACTGGCGCAGGATCTTTCGCTGCGTCCCGAGCAGGTCAAGGCGGCCGTGGAACTTCTGGATGCAGGGAATACGATCCCGTTTATCGCACGTTACCGCAAGGAAATGACCGGTTCCCTTGACGATCAGGTTCTCCGGACACTGTCAGAGAATCTGGAGCGGATGCGGAACCTGAACAAGAGGCGTGAGGAAATCACAAAAGCACTGACAGAGCAGGGAGTTCTGACCGATG
Organism: Clostridia bacterium; assembly: GCA_017514685.1. GTDB lineage: Bacteria > Bacillota > Clostridia > Christensenellales > CAG-138 > UBA3792. Next base: position 77,257 of record JAFWJN010000043.1, on the reverse strand, counting down.
TTCTGCAGAAAAAGCTGGAAAAAGCGGCAACGCTTTCAGAGCTTGAAGACCTCTATCGCCCGTTCCGTCCGAAACGCCGCACAAGAGCAACGGCAGCAAAAGAGCATGGACTCGAGCCTCTTGCCGCATGGCTTGTAATGCAGCATAAAAATGGAGATCCGTATGAGAAAGCAGCGGCTTTCGTCGATCCGGAAAAAGATGTACCGGATGCCGAGACAGCACTTGCCGGCGCAAGGGATATCATTGCCGAAGCAATCAGCGACGAAGCAAGTCTCCGCAAGCAGCTTCGCTTTCTCCTGGTCCGCGAAGGTGTTCTCGCTGTTAAAGCCGCAAAAGAGGAAGACAGTGTGTACAGCACCTATTATGATTTCCGGGAACCTGTCCGCAGTGTGGCGGCACACCGTATTCTGGCCGTCAACCGCGGTGAACGCGAAGAGTTCCTGAAAGTTTCCATTGAGCCTCCGGAGCAAAAGTGCCTGCAGGCGGTCCGTGATATGTTTCTTCAGGATCCGTGCCCCGCGGCAGACCAGGTCCGTATGGCCTGCGATGACGCATGGACGCGTCTTCTGTTCCCTTCGCTCGAGCGTGAAGTCAGAAATCTACTGACCGACCGTGCGAACGATTCCGCAATCAAAGTATTTTCCCAGAATCTCCATCAGCTTCTGATGCAGCCTCCGATCCGGGGTAAAGTGACACTCGGCGTAGACCCGGGTTTCAGAACCGGTTGCAAACTGGCGGTTATCGATGAAAACGGCAAAGTACTGGATACCGGCGTCGGATACTTCACTCTGCCCGGCAACGAAGCAGGCAAAGCAGCCGCTGCACGTCTGATAAAAGGTTTTGTTGCAAAGTACGGCGTTACCGCGATCGCAATCGGCAACGGAACCGCAAGCCGCGAGAGCGAACAGTTTATAGTGAGTCTTCTTCCGGAACTTCCTGGAGTTGCCTATATGATTGTCAGTGAAGCCGGTGCTTCGGTCTATTCCGCAAGCAAACTCGCTGCTGAAGAGTTTCCCGACTTCGACGTAACACAGCGCAGCGCAGTATCAATCGCTCGGCGTATGCAGGATCCGCTTGCGGAACTGGTCAAGATTGAGCCGAAGGCAATCGGGGTCGGACAGTACCAGCACGACCTGAAGCAGAACGAACTGACCGCTGCTCTGGACGGCGTTGTGGAACAGTGCGTGAACCAGGTCGGTGTGGAAGCATCCACCGCTTCCGCCGCACTGCTTTCGCACGTTGCAGGTATCGGACCGGCTCTTGCGAAGAACATCGTTGCCTATCGCGAAGAGAACGGGATCCTGTCCCGTTCGGATTTGAAAAAAGTGCCGAAACTCGGGCCAAAGGCATTTGAGCAATGTGCCGGATTCCTTCGCGTCCGTGACAGCCGTAATCCTTTGGATGCGACAGCAGTCCATCCGGAAAGTTATGACGCCGCAAAGTCCATCCTTTCTCTCCTCGGATATCAGATCGGAGATGTAAAGGGCGGTATTGCGGATATTGACAAGAGAGCGGAAGCATACGGAACCGAGAAACTGGCGGAAAAGGCCGGTGTCGGAATCCCGACGCTCAAGGATATCCTCTCCGAATTGAAAAAGCCCGGAAGAGATCCGAGAGACGACCTTCCAAAGCCCGTTCTTCGGACAGATGTTCTGGAAATGAAAGATCTGAAACCCGGCATGGAACTGAGAGGGACCGTACGGAATGTAATCGACTTTGGAGCGTTTATTGACATAGGAGTCCATCAGGACGGATTGGTCCATATATCCCGCATGTCCGACAAGTTCATCCGTCATCCCTCCGAAGTGGTAAAAGTCGGGGATGTTGTTACAGTATGGGTTCTGAATGTTGACGAACAGAAAAAGCGAATCGCCCTGACCATGAAAAGACCTGACTAAAAGCAAAAGCAGGATTATCAAAACATGAGAACCGTAATCTACGGAGCAGGCTCACTCGGGACCGTGCTCGGCGCGTATCTGACGAAAGCCGGAGAACCGGTGGATCTGGTAAACCGAAACAGAAAGCATATACAGGCATTAAAAACAAACGGTGCCCGCATTACAGGCACCGTCTCCTTTACCGTTCCGGTGCATGCGCTGCTTCCGGAGGAAATGGAAGGCAAGTATGATCTGATCCTTCTGATGACAAAGCAGCAGCGAAACCCGGAAGTGGTTGCATTCCTGATGGATTACCTGAAGGAAGACGGAGCGATCGTAACGTTTCAGAACGGTCTGCCTGAACCTGGAATCGCAAAAATCGCAGGCGCTTCCCGGACGATCGGCTGTGTCGTGGAATGGGGTGCAACGCTCATCAGCCCCGGTGTCGCCGCTATGACGAGCGATCCAAAGAGACTTTCTTTTCATATGGGACGCATGAATTCCGTCCCGGAAGAGAAGATCCTTGCCGTGAAAGACCTTCTGGAGAAGATGTGTCCCGTGATTCTTGAGGAGAATCTTTCCGGCGTCCGTTGGACAAAGCTTCTGATCAACACCGCTTTTTCCGGCTTCGGAACGGTCACCGGGAAAACTTACGGAGAGGTTGCAAAAGGATTCCGCACACGGAAAGGCGTAATCGCCTGTATGAACGAATGCGCGGCGGTTGCAAAGGCGGAAGGCATCTCTTTTGCTCCGATTCAGGGAATCAATATCGCCAGTCTGTTCCCGTGTCAAACCTGGCTCCGCGAAAAAATGCTCATGCTTTTCATCCCTATGGCCATGCGAAAACACTCTGCAATCTACCCGTCCATGCTGCAGGATATTGAAAAAGGGAAACCGTGCGAGATCGAATCCTTCAATGCGATCATTACGGAGTACGGCAGAAAAAATCATGTTCCAACGCCGGTCAATGACCGGATTACCGAAATCATCCGGGAGATTGACCGCGGAGAGCGAAAAGCAGCGGCGGAGAATCTCGCATGCTTTCATGATCTTTTCTGAACAACTGAAAAAAGATGGTGCCGGACACCATCTTTTTGTTTTTTCCTTTCGGCTCTTATTCTACTGACTCATCAGTTCCGGATTCTTCGCTTACCGGTTCCGCTATGTACAGGACGTCATGGACATCTCTCGGAAAAGAATCATCATGATTCAGCAGATTGCCATTGAAGTACATCGCTGCGGTTTTTCCGCCATCCAGATTGAACGCCTGCTTCATTCCCAGTGACTGGCAGAGTTTTGCAAGCTGTTCCATCCGGATGCCCTGGGAATAGCCCATCTGGCGTCCTTCCACAAACAGGAAGCAGTAATGTCCCGGTTCATAGTAGCCGATAACGGAGCGCGGATTGTACGCTTTGACTTTTGAATTAAACTTTGTTTTCGCCGTTCCGTCTTTTTCCAGAAGCATTGGTCCGAATCCGAGGACCTGCCATACTTCCGGATCATCAATGATGCCTTTTCCGTTTTTCGGAACTTTCTTGGCATCGATCGTCACCATCGTCCCATCCCGGTAAATGACGCAGACATCCCGGTCGGGATCGGTATATTTACGATATAATTCTCCGTTGCGCAAAGCGAATCCCTTTCCCCGGGCACGCATGTAATCACCCGACAGTGCCAGAACGGCATGATTCGCTTCCGCGATTTCGGTTACGGATGCCAGATTGAAGTTCTTCCATGTCCCGAACGAAAAACCTGTTCTGATCAAAGTCACATCCTTCACATAGATGTCTGCGATATGATACACAAGTTCATATTCAGAGAATGTCTTGCTGTTATCTTCGACCGTTTTCACAAAAATCCCGAAATTCTCGCTCTGATAGGAGTTTTCCAGAATAACCGGTTCTCCTTCGATGATGTGCGGGGTCGGGGTCGGTACCGGCGTCGGAGTCGGCGTCGGCGACGGTGTCGGAGTGGGTGTAGGCGTTGGAGTCGGTGTCGGCGTCGGAGTCGGCGTTGAAGTCGGAGTCGGCACCGGTGTCGGTGTCTCTGCCGGTATTTCCGTCGGTTCCATTGTAAGCGACGGGGGTTCAGGGTTCTGATCCTGTCCGTTTCCCGTGCATCCTGTCAAAATCATCAGCACAATGAACAGCAATGCAGCTATCATCGCACAAGTCCGTTTCATTTTATTTCCCCTTCTTATTTATAACTATGAATACCCGGTAAAAACGTATTCACGCCGATGTAAGTAAACATTACGCAGATAAATCCGGCAACTGCAAAGATCGCAGCCGCCTTGCCCTGCCATCCTCTCCTGATTCTAAGATGCAGATAAACCATGTAAATGATCCAGGTTACCAAAGACCACGTTTCTTTTGGATCCCATGACCAGTAGCTTCCCCATGCACGCTCCGCCCAGATCGCACCTGTAATGATCGTAAAGGTCAGAAAGAGAAGTCCCAGCGCAACGCTTCTGTAACTGATCAGATCCAGTTTTTCTCTGCTTGGAATATGAAGATCCCAGAAGCTGCCTTCTTTTGCTTTGTCACGAAGCAGAAAAATAATGGAAAGAACAAAGGACACGCCGAAAGCGCCGTATGCAATAATTGCGGTGGAAACATGAAATCCCAGCCAGTTGCTTTGAAGCGCCGGCATCAGGGAATGTACATCCTTTGACTGCATTGCCGCGTATCCGATAATGAGAAATATCAGCGGAGCCGAAAAAGCGCCAAGCACCGGGAATTTGAATTTCAGCAAAAAGATCAGACTGACAAGGCAAAGTCCCCATGCAAAGGAAGTCGCAAATTCATACTGATTTGTAAAGGGCAGCCTTCCTGCGCCGATTCCCCGGCAGATCAGAGCCGCTGTATGCAGAACAAGTCCTGCGAGCTGAAGACCGATCGCGATTTTTGCGACAGGGTCTTTCTTGATTGCAATATAAACAAAGAACAGAATCATCGCCGCAAAATACAGCAGCATGACAATCGTAAACAGTGTATTTTCTACCTGAAGCATGCTTATTCTTTCCTCCCTGCTTCCTTCTCCGTGTTCTGTACCGCTCTGGAGAAAAGATCCTCGTAAAGTTTTCCTCCCTTATTGCAGAAACCATATACCGTCCAGGTCTCATCTTCATCCCGCACAGCACATACCGCCTGCAGCTGCAGATAAAAAGCAAAGAACAGTCCGATCATGGTTGTGATTCCGCCCATAAACGCCAGCCAGGTGAAAGAATCCTTCTTGATCTGGATGAGCGTATAATTCTGCGGTTCCGTGAAAGTAACCGTGTAATCATCGATCGTGACCTGTTCCCCTTCCAGAAGAACATTCATTCCGATGATGTTTCCTTTATAATAGACTGAGTACAGATATCCCGGATTGTTCAGTTTGGAGGATGCACTCATCGGCATCGATCCCGGAACGGAAACATAATCCGGATAAAACGCATTGAACACGATGACCAGATCATTCAGATCCACAACCGGCAGATACTCCCCCGCACAGACGATCTCGCTCTGGATAGGGCTTCCGCTTTTCTCGACCGTGACCCTGGCAGCCCACCCTGTTGCATTCTGATAAAATGTCATGCCGAACATCCGCCCCGGATGATTGACGGAAATGACAGCATGTTCAGAATCCGGTTCCGCAGTTGAACCCTGCGGCGCGCGGAAAACCGTGATGTCCGCTGTATATTGTTCCACGGTATCATCTTCTCTCAGATTAACCTGAAAGTCATCTATCTGAAGGAACAGTCCTGTCTCACCGATGAGAAGCGTTTGTCCGGGAACTCCGTAGACCGTATATTCCGCTTTTGTCATCTGTCCGAGTCCGAATCCTAAAATCAGCAGCAGAATTCCGAGATGACACACCCAGGCGCCCCATATTCCGGCGCGGTTTTTTACGGAGAAAAGAATTTGCTTTCCGTCCTGTTCCAGACTTTTAGGCTTCGGCATCCGGAGCCTTTCAAACACCTGAACGGGATCGCTGATTTGATGTGCCATTGCGTCCGCAGTCTGTTCGGGTTCCTTTTTCGGTTCCCCTGCCTGACGGGATTTTTGAATCAGGGATTTTAACCGGATTACATTGCAAAGAAGCAGATTTCCGCACAGGAACAAAGCAATTACAACAAACCATACACTATGAAACGCATCATTCAGACGCAGCGCCATAATCCAGGCTGCAGCGCTTTCCGAGTAGGCTTCAGCATACCATTCATATGTCTGTCCCTGTGTGATAAAACTCCCCGCTGCACAGGCGGCGGCTAATACGACAAGCAATATGATTGCAAATGTCATAGAGGACAGGAATTTAAAAATCTTCTTCAATGCATCCATTTTCCTGCTAAAAAGATGGTGGGAAAGGACGCTCTGCCGTTCCCACCCGTTTCATTCATAATCTGTATCAATTATTGTCCAAGGAGCTGCATGCCTTCTGTGATCTTTGCCTCAGCCGTATCCAGGCAATAGAATGCCAGATCGGAATTGTGCGCACCCTCCGCATTTTCCACATAGCAGAAGTCAAAGTACCACTGTGCCGTACGATAGATTCCGCGAACGGTTTCAAGCTGGTCTTCCGGCATTTCTCCCGCTTCCACTGCAGCTGCGAGGGCATTATGGAATTCCGCCAGCGCATTGCCGACAACTGTCTCACGTTCTACGACCCGCTCCTGCAGGCGCCGCACCATATTCACCATATCGGTATCTCCATGGCAAACAGCGCAATTCGACAGCAGCGTCTGATTTTCCAGCGGACTGACGATCATGTGGCTGTGATAAACGGTCCCGTCCTCTGCCTGTTCAATTGCCATATGGCAGTCTGCGCAATTCAGAGAGCTTGCATGCTTGCCCAGCAGATAAGTCTCCATTTCAGGATGCTGTGCCTTCAGCAGTCTTACCCCTGTACTCGGCTGGACCCAGTCAGCGAAACCGACTGTGCCATCCGGCAGAACCATGGAATCATAGAAAGCCAGAATCGCATCCGGCGTCATTGTGGAAACGTCGGAATAAGGCATCATCGTTTCTTTATCTGTCGGCGTGAAATAATACTCGATATGGCACTGACCGCAGGAAAGCGTTGCCGGATCGATCGTGTTCATGGCGCTTCCCAGTGCTTTATTCACATAGGAATGCGTAATCTCGATCTTTCCCTTATTGCCTGCTTCATTTCCATGGCAGGTATAGCAGCTGACCGCTTCTTCCATCTGAGCCATGACTTCATCAAATGACATCGTATAAACCCCGACGCCCTGATCATTGACCAGCTTTGTGAAGTTAGGTGTTTTGCATGTCAGGCAGTTGGCGTTTGCATGCGGACGAAGTGTCTTTCCAACATCTTCCAATGTATACGCATGTCCCCGTGCGCTGCCATAGTCTTTTGCGAATCCGAACCCTTCATAGATCGTTGTCAGATACGGATCCTGTTCCAGATAATCAATGACATAGGTATTCTTGGCATTATCACCCATCGTCGTGACGATATACGGATAAGCAGCAGCCCAGTCAGCAGCGTTGATCGTACCGTCCTTGCTCGTTGCTTTCGGCGCCGCCACTTCCTGATACTTGATGTCCGAACGGGTCAGCGGGCCGATTGAACTGCGGTCCTTAAGATGGTATAAGATATCTTTTCCCCCGATGATTCCGGCAAGGAATAAAATCGCCAGAGCAACAATGATTCCGCTGACAATCAGCTTTGCCGCCTGATTTCTTTTCTCCATAACTATCCTCCGTTATGCCGGTACATTTTCGCTCACCGGCTCCTCCGGAGCGGGAACGCAAATGACTTTTGCCGGGCACTTCTCAGCGCATTTACCGCACTGTGTACATGCTTCGTAGTTGATATGGGCCAGATTGGTATTGACTGTAATCGCTCCGGATTCACACTGCCTGACGCAAAGGCTGCATCCGATGCAACCAGCCTGGCACACTTTTTTCACCTGAGGACCTTTGTCCTTATTGGAGCACTGAACGCGGATCTGTTTGCTCTCCGGAACAAGTTCGATCAGGTTCTTCGGGCAGGCTTTTGCACAGAGACCGCATCCAACACAGCGTTTTTCATTCACAACAGCGACTCCGTCCACCACGGAAATTGCATTCTGCGGACAAGCCTCAACACAGGAGCCCAGTCCGATGCAGCCGTAATCACAATCCGTCAGATTCATACCCGACAGCACCGCGGTACGGCAATCACGGATGCCGATATATTCCCCCTGATTCTTTGTGACTTCACAGGTTCCTTTGCAGCGTACGAACGCAACCTTGCGCTCAACCGCTTCCGCGTTTTCGCCCATTATACCGCCGATTCTCTGTGCAACTGCCGAGCCGCCAACCGGGCAGACATTGACAGGAGCATCTCCTGCGACGATTGCCGCAGCCGCAGCATCACAGCCCGCAAAGCCGCAGGCTCCGCAGTTGTTTCCCGGCAGACACTCACGGACTGCCGCTTCACGTTCATCGACCTTCACATAGAATTTCTTTCCCGTGAAAACCAGACCGGCTCCAACGACGATGCCGATCACCGTAATGACTGCGGTGGTAATCAGAATAATATCCATCCTGCACCTCCCTCAGAACGCAAGGCCCGAAAAGCCCATGAACGCAATTGACATAAGCGCTGCCGAAATCAGTACGATTGGGGCGCCGCGCAAGGGTGCCGGCAGATCCTCTTCCCGGATACGGGAACGGATACTGGCCAGAAGAATGATGGCAAGCGTGAAACCGATTGCTGTTCCGAAACCGGCAAGAACGCTTTCAATGAAATTGTACTCATTCTGAACGTTTGTCAGTGCAACGCCCAGCACCGCGCAGTTCGTCGTGATCAGTGGCAAATAAATGCCAAGCGACTTATAAACAGCGGGTGAAGTTTTTTTCAGGAACATTTCCACGATCTGCACCAGTGCTGCAATGACCAGAATGAAAACGATGGTTTTCATGAAATCGATGCCCAGCGGCTTCAATACATAATCATATAACAGGCTTGCTACCGCAGAAGCAATTGTCATAACAAAAATGACAGCTCCTCCGAGACTTGCGGAGGCTTTCATCTGCTTGGACACACCGAGAAACGAACAAATGCCTAAAAATTGGTTAAGCACCACATTGTTGATCAATGCTCCGCCGAGAATAATAAGAATCAAGTTTTTCATCTTGCTTCCTCCTCTGCTTTGTCGCCGACATTTTCACACGGCATAGCACAGGTTGCACAGCAGCCGTCACAGCCATCGTTTTCAACAAGTTTACGCTGCCGCGTCTTGATTCCGATTGCATTCATGATTGCGATAAACAACGCAATTACAAGGAACGCTCCCGGAGGCTGAATGAAAATGCCGATCGGCTCAACACCGGGCAAATACTGAATAAAGTTGTAACCGAAGGCTGAACCGCTGCCGAGCACTTCACGGACAAGACCTGCCAGAGTCAATGCCACAGTAAAACCAAGTCCCATTCCAAGTCCGTCCATGACGGCAAGACCGGGTGTATGCTTATTTGCGTAAGCTTCCGCTCTTCCAAGGATGATGCAGTTGACGACGATCAGAGGAATATAGATTCCCAGCGCACTGTAAAGAGCAGGAAGGTAAGCCTCAATTAAGAGTTCCGTTACCGTAACAAGGGATGCGACGATAACGATATAAGCGGGAAGACGAACCTCATCCGGGATGACCTTTCTCAGCAGAGAGATCACATAGTTGGAAAGGATCAGGACCGCTGTCGATGAAATACCCATGCCGACACCGTTCATTGCGGTCGTGGAGACAGCAAGCGTCGGGCACATGCCCAGCATCAGGATCAACGTCGGGTTCTCTTTGATCAGGCCGTTATACAGCCGTTCCACATATTTGTTCATAATCAGTTCCCTCCCTGCATGACGCTGTGGAAGAAGTCCAGTCCGGCATTGACGGCATTGACAACCGCAGTTGAAGTAATTGTCGCGCCTGAGATTGCATCAATTCCGTCGCTTCCGCTTCCGTTCAGTACAAACTGGGTAACAGAACGGTTGTCAAACTGATTGATAAAACCGGGCTCCGCAGCCAGTGAGCCTTTTCCCGGAGTTTCATTCAACTCTGTAAACGCGATGCCCTTTACCGTGCCGTCCGGGGTAATGCCGATGGAAAGCTTAATGTTGCCTTCATAGCCATTGCCGCTTGTTGCGCTGATGACATATCCGACAACCTGTCCGTTCGCATCTACACCGACAACCGCCTCGTTGATATACGCTTTTCCGTATTTGGTTCCGTAAACGCCGCCATTCAGGTTCGCAATGGCTTCCTTAGCAGCCTCACTCGGCTTGAAGGAAACCGCATCCGGACACACTTCCTGATAGGACGCCATATTCGCAGCAAGCTTCTGCTCTTCAATCGTATCCTTTGTCATGGAGAACACGCCTGAAAGCGCAACACCCGCCAGCAATGTGATCAGCGTCAATGCAATTACAGGCTTTGGAATCCGCTGCAGCAGCGGGGTTTTCTTTTCACCGTTTGCAAGTTTGATCGCAGCGGGACGGTATGCATACGGTTTCGGGATGATATACATATCGATCAGCGGCGTAAACAGGTTTGCGATGATAACCGAATAACTGAAAGAATCCGCGCTCTTTCCGAAGACACGGAACAGCGCGCCCAAGACGCCGATCAGGCAGCCGTATACCAGCTGGCCGAGCCGGCTGACAGGAGAAGTTGTATAGTCGGTCGCCATGAAGAACGCGCCCATCACGACACCGCCGCCGCAGATGTTTGCCAGCAGGAATTTGGGATCAAATCCCTGTCCTCCGAAAAGTCCGACTACAAGGGTAAATCCTCCGAGAACGGAGAAACAGATCTCGCCATGGATGATGTCAAGTCCCCACAGAATCAACCCGCCGATCAGCATCGCCAGAACGGAACTGCCGATAACGCCGTTTGTCGTTCCCAGGAACATCTGCGTGATATTGACTGTTCTTCCCGCAAGAAGATCCGCTACCGGAGTCGCGGAAGAAATACCATCCACGCCAAGAGGGAACTTGGTCATCGCATTTCCAAATGAAATCATAAGGAAGCATCTTGCTGCAAGCGCCGGGTTCACGAAGTTCTTGCCGAGACCGCCGAAAGCGCATTTGACGACCAGAATCGCAAACATCGAGCCGAGAATCGGGATGTACAGCGGAACGGTCGGGGATAGCGACAGCGCAAGCATCATGCCCGTTACTGCCGCGGATCCGTCAAGAATCGAGAGCTTGCGCTTTGTAATGGCGCAGAACAGCCATTCCGAACCGACAGCCGCAACGATCGATGCGAGAATGATGAACAGAGAATGCCATCCGTTTACGATGACGCCGACAACAGCGGTCGGAAGAAGCGCCAGCAATACGGTATGCATGATAAATGAAGTAGTCCAGCGATCACGGATATGCGGGCCGTGGGAAAGATGCAATGTGCTCATTTGTTCCCTCCTGCTGCCGCCGCACGTTTGCGGGCCATAATCTCCGCCTTTGTTTTCTTAAATGCCTGAGTCAGCGGACGCTTTGCGGGACAGATATAAGTACAGGAACCGCATGCGACACAGTCAAGCCCGTACAGCTTGTTCTCATATCTCTCGTAATCCCCGGCTATAATGGCATCCGCCATCATCTGCGGCATCAGTCCGCTCGGGCAAACGGTCGTGCAGCGCCCGCAGTGCAGACATGCCGTCATATAACTGTCCGCTTTTTCAACCGCATCTTCCGGGAGCACTGTAATCGCGTTTGTTGTCTTGGTAATGGGAACCTCCGTCGAGCTCACCGCGATTCCCATCATCGGGCCGCCGGAAATGACCTTTACGGCTTCTTTCCCTTCCCGGACGTCTCCTGCGGCTTCAATCAGTTCCGCAAAACTCGTACCGTCACGCACGATGAAGTTGCAGGGACGCACGAGCGCTTCGCCTGTAACGGTCAGCACGTGCCGGAACAGAGGTTCACGATAAAGTACCGCGCGGCCGATTGCGTACAGCGTTCCGACGTTATCCACAATACATCCCACATCCGCCGGAAGCTTTGTGATAGGATAATCAATGCCTGCGATTGATTTGATCAGACTGCGTTCACCGCCCTGTGGATACTTGGTACGCAGCGCTACCACATGAATCCTCTCATGCCCGACAGCGGCCGCCTGCATGGAAGCAATCGCTTCCGGTTTGTTTGTCTCGATTGCAACAATACCATCGGCATTTGGGAAAAGGCGAAGCACAATTTCCATACCCTCAATGATCTCATCGGCGGAACTGCGCATCAGCTGATCGTTGCAGGTGATGTAAGGCTCACACTCCGCACCGTTTGCAATCAGGTATTTGATGCCCAGAGGTTTCTTCGGCATCAGCTTGACGTGCGTCGGGAATCCAGCACCCCCAAGTCCGATGATCCCCGCATCTTTCACGCGGGCAATGATCTCGTCATTTGAGAGTTTTTCAATATCCTCTTTTTCCGTATACGGGTCTTTCTGCGTGTACTGTCCGTCATTTTCCACCACAATACATTCCTGCATTGCACCGGAAATCGTACGGCGCTTCTCTACTGCCTTGACCTTGCCGGAACAAGAACAGATGATGTTCGCCGAAACAAATCCGTCCGCTTCCGCAATACACTGCCCTGCCACAACCGGATCGCCCTTTTTCACGATCGCTTTGGCAGGTTTTCCGATATGCTGCGCAAGCGGAAAGACCATTTCCCCGGTCGCTTCATAAGCGCGCAGCGGCATTTCCCGACTCAGTTCTTTATGACCTCTCGGATGAACACCGCCGCGAAACGTGTCTTTCACAGTTCCTTTCCCTCCTTCAGAATACTTCCGTTCATCTTCTATATGCTGTAAACGGCATACTATAACCATAGTTTACCACTATGGTATATCTATATCAAAGTTTAGCAGGAATTCTACTGTTTGTAAATACAAAAACCCTCTTCTTGTTATTACTAATTGGTATATACTAATAGTCCTGCCGTTCACTTTAGCCCATTCAAAATTCTTTCAGTAAAGCAAAAAACGCCAAAAAACGAAAGAGTCCCGCTTTACGGGACTCTCTGGAGCTGATGATGGGAGTCGGACCCATGAACCTCGTCATTACCAATGACGCGCTCTACCAACTGAGCTACATCAGCACGCAACAGGTATTATAGCGAATCCGACATCTAAATGCAAGCATTTTTTTCTTTTTTACAAAAAAGAGGATCACTCAACCTGTTCCGTTAATACATATTATTGAAGTGCAGCGCCGATCGCCGTGATATATGCTGCCTTCTCTGAGATCACGAATTTCACATGGTGAAGTGCCGCTACCTCGTCCAGTGCTTCTTTTGCCAGATTTCCGTGTTCCAGAATGGTTCCGCACACGAAAATGGTTTTCACAAAATGATGCTTTGCAGCAAACGCAGCCATAACGCCTATACTCTGGAAAATCACGTTGTAAAGGCCATGTGCCAGAGCTTCATCCGACGCGGTTCCGGCTTTTGCCAGATTTGCAACGGTTGTTTCTTCGTTCAGATTGGAGATCGTTCCCTTGCATACATCCGCAAGCGTAAGATCCACCTCATTCAAAGAACCTGCTTTTGCAAGTTCCGCGATGTGCTGTGCATCATATGTTCCGAACAGTTTTTCCGAAAGGCCTTTCAGCATCCCTCCGCCGACTCCGGACCCCCCGATATGAAATACCGTAAAGGGAGTAACCCGGACAAATGCGGTTCCGGTTCCGACGCTGCAGACGATCAGGTTCCGTTTATGAGCAACAAGCGCCGCTCCTCTGCCGAGTGCTCGAAACTCTTCTACGCGCTCCGTCGGAATACCACACAGATTACCGTTAATGAAAGATGCTCCGACACCTGTCACACAGATTTTTTTCACTTTACCGACAGGCAGATCATTCAGTTTCTTTTCCAGATCTTCCGTGTTTTCGAAGCGTTCCGTCCACTCAATTTTCTCTCCCCGAAGCAATGCCACTTTTGTCATGGAAGAGCCGATGTCAATCCCGAGAACACGGGTCCGCGGCACGAGGGCATATCCCACGCCGATTGCCATCAGGACTCCGACCACCAACTCCGGGATCCCGTTTGTCAGAATTACAGTCCCGATTGCCGCAAGCAGCCATGCCATAGCATTCTCAGGAGCTGCGCCGCCGCTGAACACTGCCGCAACATACTGCCGTCCGATCAGAAGATATGTCATACCCAATACAAGGATCGTTGTGACAGCGCTTCCTGCTGCACCGGCCAGACCGTAAGCCAGCCCGTCTTTCCCGATTTTTCTCTTAACCAGTTTGCAAACTTCACCTGCGACCACACCGATCAGAATCCTGGGAAGAAAACAGATCAGAAGGCTCCAGGCACTTCCGCGGATCTCACCCAACTGGCAAAAAGGAGTAAACATAAATGCCGTCGGATTGGCCGGCTGTACAAACGTCCAATAGATAAAGCTCAAAAGACCGAAGACAAAGCCCATAAATGCGCCTTCCGCAGTTCCCATAACAACAGCAGCAATAATAACAGGGATATGTCCGAGAGTCGCTGCGATCGTTCCGACCTGGATCGTTCCAAGCGGAGTGAAAGCTATGATAATTTCAAGCGCAAGCAAAACTGCCAGCTGTACCATACGCTTCGTTTTTTCACGATGTGACACTTTCAACTGCACGATTCATTCCTCCTGATTTAGAATGTATCCATTATAAAGAGAAATGCCCTCCCCCGCAATCGCTTCCATGTAAAATTAATTCACCTCCTCTTCCGGATCCGATATGCTGCAGAAAAAAGTCAGCCTAGCGAATCTTTTTACTGAAATCGTACAAAAAAAGGCCTAAGAAAAGCAAAAAAAACTGGTTGACAGATATTCGTTTCATCGTTATAATAACTAATGCGCGTTAGCGTGCTGGGAGCATAGCTCAGCTGGGAGAGCATCTGCCTTACAAGCAGGGGGTCACAGGTTCGAGCCCTGTTGTTCCCACCAGGTTTTTACGGCCCGGTAGTACAGTTGGTTAGTACGCCAGCCTGTCACGCTGGAGGTCAGGGGTTCGAGCCCCCTTCGGGTCGCCATTTTGCCTCGGTAGCTCAGTTGGTAGAGCAAGGGACTGAAAATCCCTGTGTCGGTGGTTCAAGTCCACTCTGAGGCACCATGTTGCGGGAATAGCTCATTTGGTAGAGCGCAGCCTTGCCAAGGCTGAGGTGGCGGGTTCGAGCCCCGTTTCCCGCTCCATTTTTTATCCGGATTTTTCCGGATACGGCACCATGGCCAAGCGGTAAGGCACGGGTCTGCAAAACCCTTATCCCCGGTTCGATTCCGGGTGGTGCCTCCAAAGAGAAGAGCCCTAAAACTAAATGTTTTAGGGCTTTTTTCTTGTTTTGGAATTGTCAAAAAACGGCTTTTGGCACAATTGGGGCATACAGAGGAAAAGCAATATTTTCCACTGCACCGTTACGAAGCGAATCATTTCCGAAACGGGCAAGCACTTTAGCGCGCCGGTTCACCAAGCCGTGCAGCGCGTTCACTACGTTCAATCTGCTTTTCCCATGTTTTTACGGTTTGCGTCCGAAGGAAAGCTTCCATCGGCGCAAGCTCCTGTCTCTCGTCCCAAGCTTCCAATGCGGCATAGTAGTCTTTGCGATCCTCTTGGTGAATGGTAATCGGCGGATGGCCATTCATGACCAAAAAATAATTCATGGTCAAGCGGCCGGTTCTGCCGTTTCCATCGGCAAATGGATGAATGTTCTCAAATTTCACGTGGTAATACGCTGCGGCGCGAAGCAGTTTATCAGTAGGAATGTCGTGCAGTTCTCTGAGCAGTTCATTCATTTCATCGGCAACATCCTCGGGTGCAGCTCCGATTTCGTTCTTGCCGGTCACATAATCATGGTGCTTATATTCACCGGGACGTTCTCCCATCTGATAGCGACGCGTGTCATATGTGTTCAACGTAAGGCACTTCTGGAATTCTTTTACAAGGCTCTCATCCAACGGCCGTCTGTCACGGAAGGCTTGCAGAAACAGCTCGTTGGCATCCTTCGCATTTCGGATTTCAAACAGCGTCCGCAAATCGCCGGTGTAGGATGTCACACCGTCGTGATCAAAGATCTCGCGCGTGTCGTTGTAAGTGATACGATCATTTTCCAAATTGCCGGAATGATAGGCAAAGGAAATGCTGTGACCGTTCAGCGCTTCAGCCAACTCGGCGTCCGTTCTAACTTGTTTACGCTGCCAAACAGCCAGAGCCTTTCCATATCGATCCACGTGCGTTGCCTCCCAAAGATAGTAAATGCATTATAGCACAGATCCTGTCCTTTCGGGAGAATTTTATTAAATTGTTTTGGATGTTATTTCTTAGCAAACGCATTACCTCTCAATCTGAAAATAATGCAATTATATGTGGAAGTTAATACCTGAAAACGGGGATTCGATTCCAGGTGGTGTCTCCAAAGAGGAAAGCCCAAAGACGTAAAGTTTCAGTTTTTTTCTTGTTTGGGGAAGAGTCAATATGAGAATACGATCCTGGCAGCACCACATTTTGTTTAGCATGGAAGCAGAAAAATAATACTCAAGCTTCTTCTCCACATTCCCTGCTACGCTCAGCCACACAAAAATGCTTGATGTGAATTCCCACAACTGATAAAATAAAGACATACAAAAGGGCGGAAGAAAAAACACCTTCTTCTGTAAGATCCCTTTCACAGAAAGGAAAAAATTATGAAAGTTCTTATGATTAATGGAAGCCGCCGTGAGAAAGGATGCACCTACACGGCTTTATCCCTGGTTGCCGATGCTTTAAACCAGGAAGGAATTGAAACCGAATTCCTTTTTATCGGGAAAGATGCCGTGAACGGCAACATCGATGAGATCGTAAAAACCGCTGCGGAAAAGCTCAAAGCCTGTGACGGGATGGTAGTTGGTTCTCCTGTCTATTATGCGGGACCATCCGGCGAGGTCAGAGTTTTTATGGACCGGTTGTTTTCCACTTCCTCCGGCGTTCTGCGCTTAAAACCCGCTGCCGCTGTCACTTCAGCCCGCCGGGCAGGCACAACGGCAGCAATTGATGCAATCAATAAATACTTCGCATTTGCCGAAATGCCAATCGTCTCTTCCCGCTACTGGAATGAAGTGCACGGAGCGACCCCGGAAGATGTGCTGTCCGATAAAGAAGGCGTTCAGATCATGCAGGTTCTTGGCCGCAACATGGCCTGGCTGCTCAAATCCATTGAAGCAGGTAAAAATGCCGGTATCGGTACTCCCGGTCCGGTCGAAAAAGTCTTCACCAATTTTATCAAAAAATAAGCTGTTTCAAAGAAAAAAATACCCGGCTTTCTCTGTAAACCGGAATCTCTCCATGATTGATTTCGGTTATAGCAGCATGTTAAGCCGGGTCTTTTTCTATTCTTTCATATATTGCTTAAAAACGGAAAGCAACTCATCCGCTTCTTTCGGCGCATACCGGGGAGAGATTGCAACCGTCATATAATCAAACGCTGTTTCAGCCTGAAACGATCTGTAATCATCATAGACTGCAAAAGGCACTACCGGCTCCGGTCCGTTCCGACTCTCCAGAAGCCTTGCGGAAAAAGAGGTAAGCCGGATCGCATCGGTTCTGTCCGGAAGAAGAATCTCCTTCGGAATATCCGGTCGGGAATTCGGATTTCTCACATTATCCAGCCGTGAAATCCAGCGGAACGCAAGTGCAAACAGCAGATAGTTTGCTTCATCCAGCTGTTTCATCTCGTACCAGTGCAAAAGATCGTCTCTTTTGCACGGAGTCTGCGCCAAGACGGTATTCAAAACAAATCCGGGACCGGGTTTGCCAATTCCAAGATCACTGTGCGCATCGATGTGCGTCACCCAAAAAGGAACGCTTAATGAGCCTTTCTCCATCCGGTCTTTCCAGAAGCGAAGCGCTTCATCATGCGTCGGAAAAATCTTTCCCGGAAGAGGCTGTTTTTTCGACAATCCGCACTGCTTTTCCAGAAAAGTTTCGACTGCTTCCTTTGTCCAGGGTTCATGCCCTTTCAGCAAAGGGCGCTGCCCAACAGGTGCAAGCGGGTAGCAGTCTGCCAAGAAAAAATCCAGATCAATATCCAATACGCGCATCGGTTTGGTACCTCAAGTATAGAACGCGCTCACGCTCTCGCGCCTTTTATCAGTCGTGCAAGGCAGCAAATTCCAAAGGCTGCCGCATCAACTGCAACGATCGTTGATCCGACCGGCGTGCCGGCGAGGATCGAGATCACAATTCCCAAACCTGCGCATATCACAGAAAATACCGCGGAAAAGATCGTTACTGTTTTAAAACTTCTGAACAGTCTCATGGCTGACAAAGCCGGGAAAATAACGAGTGCTGAAATCAGCAGCGATCCGACCAGATTCATGGCAAGAACAATAATCACCGCGATAATAACCGCAATCAGAAGATTGTATAAATTCGCTTTGGTTCCCACCGCTTTTGCAAAATTTTCATCGAAGGTCACCGCAAAAATCTTGTTGTAAAACAGGATAAAGAAAATCACGACGAGCAGCGACAGAACGATGCAGATCCAGACTTCCCGCTCTGTCAGTGTCAGGATTGAAGTGGATCCGAACAAAGTGCTGCAAACATCTCCCGAAAGATTCGAGGAAGTTGAAAAAAGGTTCATCAGAAGATAGCCAAAGGCCATCGCCCCCACAGAAATCATCGCAATCGCTGCGTCTCCCTTGATTCTGGCATTCTGGCCTGTTCTTAACAGGAGAATTGCGCTGACGACAGTCACCGGCAGCACCAGAATCATATTGTTCGACAGATTCAGGACACTGGCCACCGCGATTGCTCCGAACGCTACGTGCGACAATCCATCACCGATGAAAGAAAACCGCTTCAGAACGAGAGTTACTCCAAGCAAAGAAGAGCACAGTGCGATCAGCATCCCGACGATCAGCGCATATCTGACAAATGGATATTGAAGATACATCATGAGTTTTTCAATCATACTGTCTTCTCCCCCTCCTGCTGCGCCAGATAAAACCTTCCGATGTCACTTTTCAGATATTCATTCTTGGTTCCGAAGAAAACAGAACCTCCGATATGAAGGACGTGGCTGGCATATCGGACTGCCGCCGCAATATCATGGGAGATCATGATTACCGTGATCCCCTCCTGATTCAATTCTGCAATCAGGCTGTATAATTCCGCTGTCACTTTCGGATCAAGGCCGGAGACCGGTTCATCCAGTAACAGAAGTTTTCTGGTGGCGCACAACGCTCTCGCAAGAAGGACTCTCTGTTGCTGACCTCCTGACAGATCTCTGTAACAATGCTTTCCCAGATTACTGATGCCCATGCGCTCCATATTTTCATCTGCAATCTGCTTTTCTTCCCGGCTGTAAAACGGTCTTAATCCGCACCTGCCCTGAAATCCCGACAAAACAATTTCTTTTACAGAGGCAGGGAAATCTTTCTGTACGACTGTCATCTGAGGAAGATACCCGATCTCATTTCGTTTCAGTCCGTCGCCCATTACGATCTGTCCGCTGATCGGTTCCTGGAGGTGAAGCAGCGCTTTCATAAGCGTGGTCTTTCCGGATCCGTTCTCCCCCACGATGCAAAGATAATCCCCTGCATTCACGTGAAAGTTCAAACTGTCCACTATCACATGGCCGTCATAACCGAGCGCAAGATCCTGAATTGTGAGTAAAGCCATAGTTGTCTCCTGTTTACTGCAAAGCTTCTTTCAATACGTATAGATTGTTCTCCATAATGGAGAGGTAAGTTGTTCCGTCTTCAATCTCTTTTGCCGTCACAGACTGCATGGAGTCTAATGTAAGAATGTTCAGGCTCTTTTGCCGTGTATTCCCGGCAATGGTCTCTGCAATTCTGCGGTCCGTTCCGTCAATCGTCAAGATTGCCGGTAAAGATAATTCATCTGCTTTCTGCGCAAGAAATGCAATCGTTTCAAAACTGGCTTCTGTTTCCGCGGAACAACCGGAAAAAGCCGCATAATATGTCAGTCCATAATCATCCGTCAGATACCGGAATGGAAAACGGTCCCCGAACAACAGTGTTTTGTGATGTGCTTCCCGGATCATGGAGCTGTACTTCTGATCGAGCGCATCCAACCTCTGTATGTAGTCTTTTGCATTATCACGATACAATTCCGCATGTTCAGCGTCGATTGTCTGAATCGCATCTGCAATTTTGCTCACCAGTCTGGCAGCATTCCGCAGTGAAAGCCAAACATGCTCATCATATTCTGCATCGGAATGCTCATCAGCGTCTTCCTCTTCCTCCTGCATCCCTTCCACGATCTCTTCCTCCTTGGCTGCGCTTCCAAGCGTTTCCAGGAGACTTATGGTGAGCAGATCCTGGTTGACTGCCTCTTTTATTGTATCTTCCACCCATCGATCGGATTCCCCTCCGACATAAATGAAAAGATCGCAAGTGGAGATCTCAAGAATATCTTTCGCCGCCGGCTGAAAACTGTGAAGATCCACTCCGTTTTCCAGCAAAAGTGTTACTTCAATCTCCGCCGGATTGTCTCCCAATATCTGCATGACCCAATCGTATTCGGGAAAAATGGTCGTTACGATCCGAAGCTTTCCATTATCATGTGAAATCGAATTCGAGTTGGAAACGCACGCAAATAAGGAACAAGCGGTTAAAATCACTGCGATAAATGCAGCAATTGTTTTTTTCTTCATTGCATTTTCACCCTTTTATGCCATGCACTGATCGCAAACTCCATAGAAAACCGTCCGTACCGGATCCACTTTAAAAGAATGCTCCTTCAAAATATGAAGTTGTATCTCCTCCAGTTCATCGCAATGCAGATGAATCAGTTTTCCGCATTTTTCGCACTTGCAGTGAAAACAGATTTCCGCTTCCCTGTGAGTATCCGGGCTGACATACTCAAAGCACGCCGGGCTGTTTCCGTCAATGATGTATTTATTTAGAATTCCTTCATCCACAAGACTTTCCATCTGGCGGTAAATGGTAGATTGACCGATGGTCGTCCCCTGTTTTTTGAAATGCTCGCAAACATCTCCGGCAGTTACATGTGTCCCCGGAATCGTTTCCAGGTATTGCAGCAGCGTTTCCTTTTGTTTTGTTTTATATCTGGAGCGTGAATTCATTTGATAATCTCCTTTGGTAAAATGAGAACCGTTCCCAATTATATGAATCGAGCGATGATTTGTCAACAGATTTGATAATCATTCTCAATTTACTGGTGTAAAAAATAATAAAAAAGACCCTGCATGAAAGCAGAGTCCAGACTGATCAGTCTCGCTGCAGGAGGATCAGATCCAAAGCTTTTTGATATCCATCACTTCGCTGCTTTGCAGGTATTCCTTCAGATAGATGCCGCAGCATTCTTCCCATGTGGCGTCTCCTTCATTGTTGTCCACCATGATGCCGATAACCCTGCCGGGAACAAGAATGTCTTTTCCCGCAGTCATCGTACGATGAAATCTGGCCATGGCTCCTATCAGTTCACGGATGTCCGCATGTGCAAAAGCTTCACTGTAATATGTTGCTTCCTCTTTCCGTCTTTTATCAAAAGTCTGATTATGAAGAACCCGGATGACCGTCGCTATGAGAAAGGTCAGCGGCAAAATGGCTACCATGGGGATCCAGACCGGGATTCTTGTAGCAAAGCCATAGAAGTCATTCCAGCCGCCCTGTTCCTCCCCGATGACGACAACCATGACATAGTAAAGAACTGCATAAGTGAAAACAGGGATCAGCGTATAGAATGTTTCCCAAAAAGTGATACGCTGCTCGCTGATAAAAAAGCAGAAAGCAAGAATCGCGAGTATCGGGCATAATCCATGAAGGAAGAATCTGGATCCTGTAAAAATCAACATGAAACCTTTTACCGGAGCCAGGACACAAAGGGAAACAAGGAATGTGAGCGCCACCCCTGTCACCCCCATAAAAACAAGGTTCACGACCCAGCGAGGAAGATGGAAATTATGCTTTCTGAGCCCGTCCAAGGAATACGGAAACACCAAAGCCATCGTTGCCGCCATTAAAATATTGGAATTGACCGTGAACATGCAAAACGTTCTCAACCCCATATGATCGAAATTTTCATCATAGATCGTGGTCAGATTCATCGTAACGCCGATGCAGACACAGATTACTACGACTGCGGCGCTGAACATGGTGAACAGGCAGTGACGCCGAATCATTTTCATTGCCTTATCCATAAGCATTCTCCCTTTCTTTAGTAACAATATACATTTTATTAAACAATTCGACAGAAATCAACTGTTTTTCGACAATATTGCTACTATCGCATTTGCAGTACAGCTTTGTTCTAGAGCAGCGGATCAGTGATCAATCAAACACAGCAGTGTACTGCATACGCCGAATGTCCAGTGAAGAATCCATACACCGAGAATGTTATTCTGCTTATCATATAGAATTCCTTCCAATCCTGCCAGCACCGCTGCACCGATCATAAAGAAGAATCCAAAGTGAATATGAAGCGCCGCAAAAACAAGCGAGGACAGAATGATCGCCATGGCGCCCCGATGTTTGCTGACAAGAATGCGCTTTAGATTTCCCTGCATGACACACCGGGCCAAAAACTCCTGTATTCCTGCCGTAAGAACATACAGAATCTGTCTTAATCCAAACCGGCTGATATCAAAAAAAGGCGCATCCGGTTCAAAAGCGTTCGGGTTGATCAGTCTTGCAACTCCTTTAACGCCGAAGAGAAAGCAGACAGCGCAGGCCGCTACAATCAGAGCCGTCTTTATCGTCTTGGCAGGATTATCCGGCAGAATTCCGAGATCTTTCCACGTCAGGCTTGTGCGGTGCAGGATAAAAAACAGCATGATCAGGGAAAGCAGTTCGATGCCATGCGTCATGAAATCCGCGGCGATAGGCCGCCCAAGGTATTCCCACAAAGCATAGATAAGCATCCAGACAGCGAAGCCGAAGATAAAAGTGGTAAAAGTCGAAGAGGAATCGATAACCTTCTGCTGCAGTTCCTTTTCCCGTGTCTCATCCGAGATGGTGATGACGATCTCATCCTTTTCTGCTCCAGGATGGTCCAGGAAAGAACTGGATATGTGCACATAATACAATTTGCCGGAGGGAGATCTGTAACGCACCTTTCCGGTATGAGTCTGCTTCTTTTCATACAGCGCCGCAAGAATCGTTTCATTGAACTCATCATTTTCCGAATTACCTGCAACGAGACCGAAGCGCGTTGTTCCCGGTTCCATCGATTCATCCAGTTCCAGCAGTTTTGCCGCAGGCCGGTTAAAATACTTGATATAGCCCTTACGGTTCAGCACCAGTACCGCTGCAGTCATGTCCTGAAGAACTCTTTGCGGATAGGACTCATGTTCTATGATTTCCATACGTTACCACCCTATTATTCAAATTGCTAAAAAAGTAAAAGGCCGATTCGCAAAGGGACTGCCGGGCTGCAAAAAAACTGTTTTCTTTTCCGATTTATCTTCCGTCCGTCAGAAACTCATGAATAAGATACGTCCGCAGCTGCTCGAAAGTTTTTTCATCCTTCATTCCTACCGGCTTTCCATCGATGAAATCGGCATGGCAGCAAGGATGACTGGATATCGTCATGATCACCTCGTCCGCGGAAAACAGATCCTCTAATGTGAAAGGTTCCTCGTGAACCGGAATATTCAGCGCTTTGCAGGCACGAAGGAGATGCGCGCGGGCGATGCCGGGCAAAATCAGATTATCAGCCGGCGCGGTCCATAATTCCCCGGATCTCAAAATGTGAATATTGCTGTGAGCTCCTTCCGTGACCCTCCCTCCGGGACGGTACAGTACCGCCTCGCTGCATCCGGCTTCCCGAGCTCTCTGTGAAGCGATAACAGACGGAATCAGGTTCAAGGTTTTGATGTTGCAATGAAAGAAACGCGTGTCTTCCAAAGTAATCATCTGCTCCGGCACTGTGCCGTCAATCATTTCCATGGGTTTGAACGTGATCCACAGGTTGGCGGGAGAATCCGGGAAAACATGTCTTCTGATATCAGAGCCACGGGTCACCTGCATATAGAACATGAGATTTCCGGTATCCAGATGACGGATCAGGTCATAAAGCAGATCATGAAGGTCCTTTTTACTGACAGGAATCTGAATCTCCAGCAGCTCTGCGCTGTGGAAGAAACGATCAATATGCTCATCCAGAAAGACCATGTGATAGTCACGGCTTAGTCCCGCGTCGTAGACACCGTCACCGAACCAGCATGCACGGTCTGTCATCGGGACAGACATATCCTCAATCTCTCCAAATTTGCCATTATAGTATCCCAGGGTTTGCATGAAATGAATTCTCCGTTCAGGCTCGTGATTGTTCTCTTTTCTGAAGTATATCAACTGCCAACTGTAAAATCAAGCAAAAAAGGCATCCTGTCCAGGATCGAAAAGCGGGCTGGATTTAAGGTACGAGAGGATAGAATAACTGCTTGGAAAAACTATGGATAACTTTCCATCGACTGCCTTCCCCGAAAATGGTAAGGCGATGACAAGCGATTGTGGCACTGCCGAAAGAGTGAAAAACAAGGACTTCGGATTCACAGTGTCCTGCTTTCTCCGAAGTCAAAAAAGCGCTGTCAAAAAACTGTCCTGTTTGATGCTCGCTATCCCTGAACAAAGCGAATGAATTGTTCCGCGTCTTCAAAGCTCAAAAGTTTTGCCGTGTACATGTACCGGCCCATCTGCGGCCAGTTCATCGGCGGCATTTCCTCCTGCATTACAAGATTCCCGCTATATCGGTTCATGATCTCTTCATGATTATGCGAATAAACATGCCCATCCTTCCGGCTTGCGTAGACGCAGTAGAAATGCTCAGGTCCTTCTGCCTGTCTGCGACAGTTATATGCTACCATGTCTGCATAGATCTGGTAGACATTCGTTGAATGAGCATAATTCATCATGTCCGGCGTATAGCCTCCTGCAGGCCGCATATTGACCTCCAGTGCGACAAAATCGCCGATCTTTCCCAAACTCTTGCGGGCTTTCGTCAGACGGAAGAATTCCAAATGCACAAAGCGCCGGTCTACTCCGAACGCCTTGACTGTCCTGCGTCCCAGAGTTCTGAGCTCTTCCGGTACCTCAGGACAGGTATAGTACATGAGATCAAGGTCTTTATTCACAATATCCATTACGGGAGGCCAAACAGTCATGCTTTCAAACAGCGGCTCACATTGCGCGTCCAGTATCGCATCATAGGAACAAATTACGCCCTCGATAAACTCCTCCATCACGTAGGGAGCTTCCGGCAGATTATCAAAGAATGATTCGAAATCGCAGTCATTCTCCAGTTTCCATGTATTCGTTGCGCCTACGCCGATGTTCGGCTTCACGATGACCGGATATCCGACTTTTTCAACAAACGTCCGTCCGGCTTCCCTAGTGGAAACAATGCTCTGCTGCGCGGTGGGAATCCCCGCCTTCAGATAGAGCTGTTTCATCAGAGATTTTTCTTTAATGAAGCCGATGCGGTCTGACTGAATGCCGGTTGTCACATTGAAATCTTTTCGCAGTTTGGCATCCTGCTCCAGCCAGTACTCGTTCATAGATTCGATCCAGTCGATCCTTCCATATTTAAAAGCAAAGAATGCCACGGCACGATAGACCTGATCGTAATCTTCCAGACTGTTCACATAGTAATACTCTGTCAGCGCAGCCTTGAGCGGGTTTTCGAGACAGTCATAAGGAGAATCACCAATGCCGAGCACATTGATGCCGTTCTTTTTCAGGCAGTCGCAGAACTGCCAGTAAGTGTGTGGAAAATGAGGTGAGATAAATATGAAGTTCATGAAGTATTTCCCTTTGTATATTAAATAGAATGTTTATCAGGTGTCCAGAAGGAAAGGCATAAAGTAGCGTATCTGTCTGAACCACCATGGCCAGTCATGATTGACATCATAGCCCCAGAAATCGCACCAGGCATGAATTCCTTTGCTTTCAAACACTCGCTGCAAATGACGAAGCGTCCGTACACCGTCCTCTTCCCATGCTCCTTGTCCCACGCAGAATATGATTTTCTTCTCGTTATATAAAGCGATGTAAGGATGATCAGCAGGCATATTCGGCAGAAAACGTTCCAGCGAGTTATCATACAGGGTTGAGTTCATAAAACCGTCGAAAAAATAGTCTGCGTCGTATACTCCCGACATTGCCAGCACTCCCCGGAACAGATCAGGTCTGCGCAGGAAAGTGATTGCTGCATGATCAGCCCCCATGCTCATTCCAATCACGAAAGGAAGTGCATCGTTCAGTTCCCGCATGAGAGGGATAACCTGTTCAACAATATACCTGTAATACTGTTCCTGCCGTTCAGCACGTTTTTCTTTGCTGATGTCTCTGGCGGACCAGCTTTCCAAATCCACCGTGTCCACGACGAAAACCTGAATGCGCCCATTCTCAATATAGTCTTTGATCTGATCGATGAAACCAAAATCCTCGAGCTGATGGCACATACCGTCCTGAGTCGGGAAAGCCAGAAAAGGAATGCCTCCATTGCCGTAGATCATCACATGCATATCCTTACCAAGGGCAGGGCTGTAATGCGTCAATGGTTTTGCCTGCATATGCTTTCTCCAATTAACCGCACTTTTTATGTTACGCTTTCGTTTTGCGCTGAGGGCAGCGCTCTTTCAGCAGTCTTTGAACCTGTTCCGTCTCCTGTGGAGTCATGACTGTTTTATACAGACCGATCCTGTTTCTTTGACCGGTTAATAGCGTAATTACGAACTTGGTTTCTCTGATTCTTTTTTGAACATCAGAGTACTTCAGTCTGAAAGTCTCATCGGCTGTTTGGCTGGCCGAACTGATTACCAAAACGTCATCAAAAAAATCATAAGTCACAGGAAAACCGTCCGGATCGAGTTCGTGCAAACGTTTTTTTTCTTGATTTGGTCTAATGATTATCAGAAACAAAGCAAAGATCACAATGAATCCTGCTAAGATATAGGTGCTTAATGATGGGATAAATATTGTTCCCAAAGTCTCGTTCAGGTACTCTGCAAAAGTGACATAACCCGCTTTCAGATACGGGTACCAATAGTAGAAATCGACGCCCAAACGGAAGAGAAACATCAGCAGGATATAGAGGATAGAAAACTTCAGGAAAGCTCGTATTCCATGTGCGCGTACAGCGTCCGTATATGCTTTTTCGGTAACAGTTCCGCTAATATGAATGACAGGTGCTTTTGATTCACTCATTGATGACCATTCCTTTCCTGCACTGACGATATATCCAATCGAATTCGGGTTCAGTTGACATAATGCACTGTCCTTACCCGTTTTTGGCAGACAGTAAACTAATTTGTTAATGGGATACTTGTTCTTGTGTCTGTACTGTCTGTATTATCCTATCGTGCCTTGCTATCTGTTTTTTCTGTTGTAGTTTTGTTGCAAACACCGAAACGCGCGATAAGCGCTATCGATTGTTATAAAAAAATACCACGTTTGCTGTCAAAAGTCAAACGCGGTATGCTTGTCGGAAGGGTTCCTTACGGTTCCGCAGTAAAACTGACGCCTTCCATATACTAAGGAACGCCTCCATTTCCGTAAATCATCATATGCATATCCTTTCCAAGGACATGGCTGTAATGCCTCAATGATTTTGTCTGAATTTGCTTTCTCCTTTTTTCTCACCGTTGCAGGAAGGTTATCCACTTTTTAAACGGTCAGATGAATTCCGAAACGGAGCGCCAGCTGAGCCTGATACATATATTATAATGGAGAATTAACAGAAGTTCACAACATATTTAGTGGATCTGTCTTTGCCACGCTGACGATAAACCTATATTTTACAAGCGCAGTCTGTGTGATATTATATAGAACTTCTGATATTATCATATGCTGTAAGGATTCTCCTCCTCTTTCATATCAGTGAATACAAAATAATTCCTGCAACACCTGAACCTGCCATAATCCAAAGGGGATTAGTTTTCCATTTTCTTAAAACTATAATACTGATCACAAAAATAATCATGGCAATTACATCGAAAGGTATTAAATCAGCAGGAAGCGTTCTCTGTCCGTAAAGGGCCATAATAAACAATGAGATACCCGCTGAAGCAATCATTGCAATGACTGCGGGGCGAAGTCCGGCAAGAATGCCCTGTACCATGTTCAATCCGCGGAAACGATAGTAGATATATGCAAGAGTCATTACAATAACGCAAGAAGGAAAAATGCAGCCCATAGTTGCGATAATAGCTCCAGGGAATCCTGCAACTTGTATTCCAACAAAAGTTGCTGAATTAATTGCTATGGGACCGGGTGTCATTTCAGCGATGGTCATAATATCCGCGAATTGTGTCATTGTCAGCCAAGGGTGAATATCTACCACTTGATTTTGTATTAAAGGCATTGCTGCATAACCGCCGCCAATACTGAATAGGCCAATCTGAAAGAAACTCCAGAACAATTCAAGGTATATCATCTTTTTCACCCCTTTTCTTCACTTTACCCTGATACCATGTATCCGCTGCGCCGATCAGTCCACATACAAGAATAATGATTATAATGTTCACGGAGAAAAAGCGGACGGCAACAAATGAACCAAGCATGACGATAACAGGCAATAATCTTTTCTTCTGAAAAATGGTTTTTGCCATATTGATCACGACATCACAGATTACGGCTGCCACTCCGCAAAGCATTCCTGCCATTGCCATATTCACAATAACATTATCTCTAAATGCTTTATAGAACATGGAGATTATCGAAATGATGATAATTGGTGGTAGCACTGTTCCCAATACTGTGATCATAGCTCCGGGGAATCCTGCCACATGATAACCTACCAGAATAGAAGCATTGACAGCTATCGCTCCCGGTGAAGACTGCGCGATTGCAGTTAAATCCAGCATCTCATCTTCTTCAATCCAGCCAAGCTCCTCCACGAATGTCTTTCGCATCAATGGAATGATTACAAATCCACCTCCAAAAGTGCAAGCGCTCAGCTTGAAAGTGGTAATAAACAATGTTTTGTATTTTTGTAAGCTGTTCACTTCTATAATGCCGTCCTTTCTAGATCATTATCATTATACTACTTGATTTTTAATAATCTAAATAATATTATTTAATCTAAATAATAAGTTTTTTTATATAAGAGGCGTTTTATGACGATACGACACATGATAATTTTCCGTTCCGTATGTGAAAATGGATATAATTCCACAAAAGCAGCGGAAGTATTACATATGACACAGCCAGCAGTCAGCTTAGCCATTAAGGAGCTGGAGCAAAATTACGGAGTACATTTGTTTGACAGAATTGGCCGAAGATTGCAAATCACTGATGCGGGGCGGCGTTTTCTTCAATATGCGATACACATATCCGACTTGTTTTCGGATATGGAAACGGTTCTGCATGATTGGGATTCTAAAGGTATTCTTCGTATTGGCGCAAGCATTACGATAGGCTCACAGTTTTTACCAGGCTATGTAAAGGCATTCTCCCAGATCTGTCCTGACATTGATGTTAGGGTTACGATTGAACAGTCAGAACGTTTGGAACAGAAAATTTTATCAAACGAACTGGATTGCGCTTTGATTGAGGGTATTGCTCATGATAATAATATTATTTCAGAACCTTATATGGAAGATCATCTAAGCGTTATTTGCAGCGTTGAAAAAGGTTGGATGCAGGAGCAATGCATCTCCCTGGAGGAATTTCAAAAGCAGCGATTTCTATTACGAGAGAAAGGAAGTGGTACGCGGGAGGTTTTTGACCGTGTTGCCTCACAAGCCGGTATTCATGTTACACCGGTATGGGAAGCCATGAGCACGACTGCGCTCGTCAATGCTGTAATCAGCGGACTGGGAATTGCTGTTTTACCTCATCGAATGATTCTTCCGGCTCTGCGACAGGGTTTAATCAATACTGTCAAAGTTGAAGGGTTGAGTTTCAGCCGAAATTTCCATATCATCCATCATAAAGATAAGTTTTTAACAGCTTCAGCTAAACGATTTATTGCTTTATGTAAAGATTGTCAACTACTCCAACCTTCGACAGAAGTATAAGAGGTTGGGGTAGTTGACATAAAAAGCCACGTTTGCTGTCTGGGTTTTTGGCGGTTTTCATCAGAACTTCATTCGTGTTTTCATTCATGAATAAAAGCAGCAGAAACAGGGGGAATTGAAGGAGGGATTGGCGGAAAAATGGGAGGCGAAAACGGGATGAGTTTTCATTGAAATGGAAGAGGCAGTATCAATAAAAAGGCATCCGAGAACGGCATTGGTTCTCGGGTGCAATATCACTCAATATTAATTTAGCTCAGGAACATTCGAAGTGGAATTTTCAGGAACATCGAATATGAGCGGGGATTCGCCCCTTATTCCCACTCGACACGGGAGACCGTAACTTAAACAATTTTGTTTATGAAATGTGTGCTCTCGTGTCCCAAGTGTCTGTATTATCCTATTTCGCTTCGCTATCTGATTTTCTGTTGTCGCTTTGTTGTCGGAACGGTTCTGCGCCTCAACATTTTCTATTAGTATTATACCAAGATTTCCGTACAAAAGCAAGATTGCCTTTGCTATCGTTCAGTTTCCGCCTCTCAACCTGCCGAAGAGCGCAAGGGCGACGGCGATCACGACGACGGAGAAGATGACGATGACCGCGGTGCGCGAAAGCATGCCTTTGCTCCAAAGGATGATCAGATACACAATGCCGGCAAGCGCCGCGGCGGCAAACAGGAGCGTCAGAATCAAAAGGATGATTCCGAGCTTTGTGTTCTTTTCGTCTTCGCGGTGCAATAGCACCCTGTGCCGCTTCGTTCTCTCCTGCAATTCAAAGAGCCGTGTTTCGCATTCCGCCTGCTTCTCCTTTGCGCCGGAAACAAATGGGATCGACCCAAATAGCCGGATCGCGTCCTCGTACCCCGCAGCGCTATGCAAACGCATCGCGCGCTCGGCGCTGCCGAAAATCTCCCGATACTTCTGCACGTCCGCCGGATCGGCGTCCACCGTCTTCCCGCACGACTCGCAGACCGCAAGTCCGGAATCCGGCACGATATGTTGTTGTCCCCCGCAAACGGGGCAACATAGTTTCTTTATCATGTTATTTCTAAACCAGTTTTCTCAAACATGCCTGAAATTATAATTTTCATTTAATTGAACTTACGTCGATCCATACTAATGGTACAACAGAAAATTCTTCATCACCAACCGCCCATGCTCCTTTTTTTGGATCAGAATATAGTGTCGTTACCATATCTGTTATGATTGTAAACCGTAAATCTGTTATTATGCCATTGAAGACGGAAAACCTAAGTGCATCACGTGTCCACCAACTCCCTGATAGCTCATAATGATTTGCAACAGAATAGTCTTGAAACTCTTTTGCAGAAATAAGAAAGACATAATCATCCGTCAACTCTTCCTTAACATCTGCCGTTTCATATGAACCACCGTCAATGTATTTCATTATTGGAATTAATGTTTTAACCGTAGTTTTGACTATCAGTTTCTTTTCGATACTACTAAAAGAAGAATTGAAAAAACTACTGTTTAGCCATTTACGGACATTTGAGTCCTCCCATTCTATGTTTTTTCCAAAAGCCATTGAACATACAGGTTTTTTACAGAGTAACAGTTTTCTATCGCCGTCTGTATGAATAACTAGCCATTCAATCTTTCCATCAGTATTCTTACCAAATGTAATGGTATCCCACGGATGGCATATTATTAGCGAACACTTATCAATAAGATCCCCACTATTTTTGTATCCGTTTATTGTTTGAAAAATATTCTTCGCTTCTTCATATTCCCCAGCATTGTAGAGTTCCGTTGCTTTGACGTATTTTTCGTCTTTCATTGCCGTTTCACACTTTTCGATTATCTCGGAACTGTCCTTATACTTATCTATCGCTGTAAATGCTATTATCGCGTCATCGTACTTCCCGGCAGTATAAAGTTCAACTGCGGCAGCGTATTTCTCATCTTTGATTGCGGTTTCACACACTTCAATTTGCGCCACGCTGTCATTATAACTGTCCAGCGCTGTAAACGCCGCGATTGCCTCCTCGTACTTCCCTGAGTTATAGAGCTCCACGGCGGCAACGTATTTCTCGTCTTTGATCGCCGTTTCACACTTCTCGATTTGCGCAGCGCTATCTTTATATCCTTCCAGTGCTGTAAACGCTGCGATTGCCTCCTCGTACTTCCCTGAGTTATAGAGCTCCACGGCGGCAGCGTATTTTTGATTCGGGATAATTACCGTTGTCAGTACAATCACGAACGCAATACACGCGACAATAATCGGTGTAACGATCGCGATGGTTCTCTTGCGCTTCTTCGCAGCCTTCTCTTCTGCGATCCGCGCTTCCTCCGCCTTGCGGGCACGCTCCTTTTGCGCCGCTTCTTCCTTCGCCTTGATCTCTTCGATTCTGCGCTGACAGGCAAGGATCTGTTCGTCCGCATCCTTCCATCCGGGGATCGTCTGGAACGTTTTGATCGCAGACTCGTAACCGGAAACGGTACTGCCGATCATCTGCGAACGCGCAGACTGATAGATCGCGTTCTTGCGGCAGATCTCAGCTTGTTCCAGACAACGGTCCGCAAGGACGTCCGCATCCTTGAAACCGGGAATCGTTTTGAAGGTCGCAGCCGCTGATCTATATGCGGATTCCGTTGATGCGGCATTCATAGCCTTTACGCCGTTGTTGTAGATCCCGGTCAGACGCGCGTTTTCATTTCGCTCGTTGATAAAGGCGATATCCCCGGAAAGCTTTGCCTTCAGTTTGTCGTCGCCGAAGCGGTATGCCTTTTTGTAATTGTTGGAATCATCAAATGGCTCGTCCGCGTCTTTCAGCACGTCCCTCGTTCTGACGTGCAGCTCCGCCATCAGCTTGCCGAGATATGCTTCCGCGTTTTCGGGATCGAGGTCGAGGACCTTCTCGCAGTACTCATCGGCGCTCTGCCAGTTGCTGTCCTCCAGGAACATGAAAGCACGGCGAAGCAAAGGAGCCGTATTGGTCTGCGCCGCCTGCTGCACGACCGTTTCACGGATGGTCGTCTGCTTCGGTTCTTCGGTTCTGACGATCTTTTTGATGCCGCGGATCAGATCCTGCATAAAACCGAGCTTACTCATATCCTGCGCCTGCAGATGCGAAAACTCCTCCGGCAGATCGTAGGGATCCATGTCGCGATATGCGGGGATCAGCGTCTTCTTTGCGCCCGCCTTGATCAGCGCGAGGTAGCGGCTCCACTCGTTTTTGACCCACACGGCGTTGAAATGCTCCGGCTTGGTGCCGAGGACGACCATCGCCTTGGCCGAGTTCAGCGCGGCGAAGATGTACGGCTCGTATGCCGTGCCGAGCTTGTCCTCGAGCGTGATGCGCGAGAAGAAGACCTTGAAGCCCTCGTTGGTCAGCTGATGATAGAGGTCCGTCGCGAGCACAGAATCCGGCGTGCGGCGGCCGTTTGCATCCGTCTCCTTATAGCAGATGAACACGTCGAACGGCTCCTCTTTGGCGCTGATTTCGAGGATGCCCTTCTGGATCTCGTTGATCGTCTTTGCTTCCTCCTCGTAGATCGAGCGCTGCAGTGCGTCCGCGTTTTTCAACGCGGATTTGTAGTCCTCGTCGTCGAAAATCGACGTGAACTGCGCACGGTTGACCGTCGGCACGCGCCGATGTGTCGCGGGATCCTCGACGTACTCGATGCCGTAGCGGCACAGCACGATCGACCAGTACGCCTCAGCGTCGGACTGATCCTCGTTCAAGATGTTCTCATAGATCGACATCGCCTTGTCGAACTCGTTGTTCCGGCGAAAATGATTCGCGCGGTCGTACAGATTCGTCTTGCGGTCGGAATCCAGCCGCGGCAGCGTCTGCTTCGTTCCGCAGCTGTCGCACACGCCGATCGTATCGCCTTCGTTGAATTCGATCGTGCCCCCGCACATTTTGCATTTGAAGATGGACATTATACTCCCCCCACATTTTATGCAGCATCATTATTGTTCGGTTTTGTGATGTGAACTTCAATAAGATTATCGTCCCCATTTACATTGATGGAAATAGGATAAGCAGTATCCATCTTGACTTGATTCTTTTCTTTTTTTGCACCTAAAGTTTTTAATCGATCATACAAGAAGTTGGCAAATATTCCCAAAGCAATAGGCGCAACAAAGTATGTGAAAATGTGTAATACAATTGAGCCAGACTCAACCCTTGCGACCTCGGCAGCACAGTCGTTCCCTAATTGGGCATTATTCTTTATTCCTTTATCTCGATTAACATCATTGATTGCCAGATTAATTAAGTCTAACACTTTTGAAAGTTCTTTTAATGTTAGCGATTCGTTGTAATCTATATGAATCGTGACAGGATTTTGAGACACCGTAACTACTTCATTTTTGACTTTAATCTTTCTATTCATTTTATCACTTCTCCATCTTACATCTGCTGTTGCGCTCATTGATCAGCGTCAGAAGCTCGTCCGCAGAGGCGGTTGCGGCGTCGGCGTTGTCGGAAATCACCGCGTCGGTGAAGCTGTCAAACTCGGTGCGGATGCGGGATTCGACGTCGGAAAGCGCGTCGGCGCTCATCGGGTCGGAATAGCGCACGGCTTCAAAGACCTTTTTGCAGGCAGCTTTGACGGGCTCGCTCTTTGCGCGGGAAAGAAGCGTTTGTGCGTCGACGGTCAGCGTCTTGATAAATGCAGTCTTCGTCTTAACCTTTTCGTCGATCTCCTCCACGATCTCCGCCGCGGCCGCCGCTTTCAGGATCGAGAACACATAGATCGCCATTATAAGCAGCGCGACGATCAGCGGGATCCATGAGGGCAGATTCGGGATCGCCATCGCAAGGCAGCCGAGCACGAGCGTGACGATCACGCACGCATACGACAGCCGGATCAGCGGCAAACGGTAAAACGTGCCGGTCAGCTTGTTTTGTTTGCATGCGAACCACGTGCAGACGAGGTGCCCGACGAAGCACAGTTCAAACAGGATCAGCGTGATCCACGAAAGCCCGCCGAGCTTGGTATAGGTAATCCCCGCGATCGTCGTTTCCTTCGGCAGCGCGATCACGACCACGTTGAAGATCACGAACATGATCGCCCACGCGATCAAATAGAACTTGAATGCCCGTTTCATATCCGTCTCCCCCTCACAGAATGCTCTTCAAAAGCTCCGCCTTCATCTTGGTGAACTCTTCCTCGGTCAGAAGCCCCGCGTCCTTCATCATCGAAAGCTTTTCGACCTTTGCCTTGAACGCCGCCATGTCGTCCTGCGGCTGCGCGGGCGCTGCGGACTGCTGCGGCTGCTGCATGTTGCCGAACATATTGCCGATCTGCGGCATGATCGTGCCTGCCGCCGCCATGCCGACGCCGAGACCCAGCATATCGCCGACCACGCTCGAGCCGCCGCCGTTGACCGTGTCCGGTCCCATATTGCCGATGCCCTCGGCATACGCTTTCTGCACTTCCGCCTGAAGGACGTCCTTCTGGTTGTAGCCCTTCGCCGCCATGATCTCGGCTTCGGTCAGGCCCTGCATGCGCGCCGCCTGCGCTTCCGCCTGCGCCGCGATGACCTTGCGCTCAGCTACGCGCTTCGCGACTTCGGTCTCGGTCGTCTGACGCTCCAGTTCCGCCTGTCTGCGCGCCGCTTCGATCGCCGCCTTGCTCTGCTCCTCTGCGGTGCGGTACTGCGCCTGGCTCTGCGCCGTCGCGGTCTTGACCGTCGCTTCCGCCTGGATCACGCGCGTCTGCAGCACGATCGTGTGCAGCTCGCGGATGCGCCTGAAGTTCGGATCATCCTCCGGCAGCACGATATTCGTCACGTAGAACTTCGGCACGGTCAGACCGTAATCCTCAAAGCCCTCGCGGATCTTGGTGCCGAGCACGTCGGAGATCAGCTCGAGCTTTTCATCGACCTCGAGGATGTCGATCGCGTTGTCCTTGATGATCGCGCCGAGATTCGTCTTGACCGTGCTTGTGATCAGCGGACGGAACGACGCCTGCAGCGACTTTGTAAATCCCGCCGCATCTTCCCACGCGATCCCGCGCATGGTGCCGACGAGCTTCACGAGAAGCTTTCTCGAATCCTCGACCGCGAGCGAAAGATCGCCGCTTGCGCCGAGCTCCAGCGGAACGCCGGTCAACGGATCGATGAAGCGCACCTTGTCCGGCGTGCCCCACTTGATCGCCATCTGCTCGGTCTTGTTGATGAAATAGACCTCGCAGTGGAACGGCGATACGCCGCCCGTCGCCAGTTTCAGCGCTTTGCCGATCAGCGGGATGTTCTGCGTTTCGAGCGTGTAGCGCCCCGGTCCGAACAGGTCGAGCGCCTGTCCGTTCAGCATAAAGATCGCTTCCTGACTTTCGTGCACGATCAGCTGCGAGCCGAGGTTAAAGTCCTCGCACGGGTGCTTCCAGATAAATGTACTGTTGTCGCCTTCGTACTTAATTACTTCTGCAATGTGTGCCATGATATGATCCTCCAATATGCTAATTAAATCTGTTCTTTCTGTTTATGATTGATTAACCCTATTTACACAGTCTTCTTATTCAATCTGTTTACAAGTTTTTCGAGATTCTGATAGTAATTCTCATTTGGGTACATCCTTCGTCGCTGATCTATAAGGTATTCCTTAAAATCAGTAAACAACATTGTAATAAACCTGCTACCATCCTTTCTGACAACCCCAATAGAATAGTATCCTGACAAAACGCCGATGCAAAATTGCTCAACATTACCAAACAGCTTTACGCAATTTCTGTAATAATCCTTTTCATGTTTTCTTTCTTTACCCGCAATACTGTCATGATAAGAGTTGCGAAGTTCATTAAGCTTTTCAAGCGTCCTCTGCTTACGTTCAAGGAACTTATCGGTAATGTAGGTCGCCGCAGTTGCAAGCAAGGAAGAGCGGCAATAATGATTCCTGCCAATTCCATAGGATCCTCCTGCAATTCAATGTATCGGCCGACCACCTTACGGCGGTATTGTGCAAGCGCTGCGCGCTTGCGGATTTGCGGACTTCGCCCGCAGTGGATGATTTCAGATCAGAATAGTTAAGATCCCAGATCTATCCACAAAGCTGGACGGACTGCGAACCATTTAGTGTTGACTTCACTGCCGCCGCCGGCAACGGAGCCGACGAGATCACTGACATAGGCAGCGCGGTTAGAAGAGTTGCCGCGCGACCGCAGCCACCAACAGCATTTGCCCTTGCTGTCGTATGCTCCTTGTGCAAGGCAATATGCCGTTCCCGAACATAGCCGCGCACTATCCGAACTGAAATACGTTTCAGCCTCTTTATACGATAGCAGGAATACCTGATCCGTCGTGCTGTTGCCTGATGAGCTTGTGAAATAAGCTGAACTCTTGTCAGGACTGACCGTCACACTGGGAATCATGGCTCTTTCTCTTTCTGAGAACGCTGTATTCAGGAACGTCCCATTCAGCCATTTCCTCAGCGAACAGGTTTCCCATGTTACACTAGTATCTGATGTGTGATACTGTTGACAATCAAGAGCATATTTACTGATAACAAGAACTTTATTTCCTTCCTTTGCAAGAACAAGCCACTCGATATCTTCTTTGCCGTTGGATATATCATTATCCTGTTCGTATGATCCAAACTGGTATACATCTCCGACATTAAGGGCATAGAAAGTATCTAAAAACTCCTGCCCGTATTTTTCCACAGCTGCATTATACTTCTGCCTAGGAATGATAACTGTTGTCAGCACGATTACAAATGCAATGCATACGACAATAATTGGCGTAACAACCGCAATGGTTCTCTTGCGCTTCTTTGCGGTCTTTTCTTTTTCGGTCCACTCTTCCTTGCCGCAGATCTCTGCCTGTTCGAGACATCGTTTCGCAAGGGCGTCCGCATCCTTAAAGCCGGGGATCGTTTGGAAGGTCGACGCTGCCGATTTGTACGCGGATTCCGTTGATGCGGCGTTCATAGCCTTAACACCGTTGCTGTAGATCCCGGTCAGCCGCGCGTTTTCCTTTCGCTCGTTGATAAAGGCGATATCCCCGGAGAGCTTTGCCTTTCGTTTCTCGTCTCCGAAGCGGTATGCGTTTTTGTAATTGCTCCGATCGTCGAATGGCTTCGGGCAGTTTTTCAGCGCATCGCGGTTTCTGACCTTCAGCTCCGCCATCAGCTTGCCGAGATAGGCCTCGGCGTTCTCCGGATCGAGATTCAGAACCTGTTCGCAAAAGTCGTCCGCCTTTTCCCATTCGCCGTCCTCGAGGAACAGGAACGCGCGGCGCAAAAGCGGTGCAGCCGCGTTGTTTTGCTGCTGTACGATGACGGTTTCATGGGACGATGATTTCGGCGCGGCCGCGTCCAGCACCTTGTTCACGCTGCGAATGAGGTCCTGGATGAAACCGATCTTGCCCATGTCGTAGGACTGCAGAACGGACAGCGCTTCCGGCAGTTCGTACGGGTCCATATCACGGTAGCACGGCAGAAGCAACTTCGACCGATCCTTGCGCATCAGGGAAAGGAAACGGCTCCACTCGTTCTTTACCCAGACCGCGTTGACATGCTCTGCCGAGGTCGTTACCACGATCATGACCTTTGCGGAATTCAGCGCGGCAAAAATATACGGCTCGTACTCGGTTCCGGCCTTATCCTCGAGCGTGATGCGCGAGAAGAACACTCGCCGTCCCTGCTCGGTGAGCTGATAGTAGATCTCCTGCGCCATCAGGCTGTCGCGGGTGCGCGTGCCGTCGTTTTCGCTCTCTTTATAGCAGATGAAGACGTCGAACGGCTCCTCGTTCTGCGAGGTCGCGAGGATGCCGCGCTGCACCTCGGCAATCTTTGCTGCGTCCTTCTGATACTGACGCCGTGTGATCCCGTCGGAATGCTCCAACGCTGCCAGATAATCGACGTCCTCAAGAAAGCTGTCGAAGCTTGCGCGGTGACACGTCGGAAGATACTCGAATGTGTTCGGGTCCTCGACGTATTCGATGCCGAACCGGCACAGCGCGCAGCACCAATGCGCCTCTGCATCGTTCTCGTCCTCCTGCACGATCCGCTCGTACACGGCAAGCGCCTTATCGAACTCGCCCATGCGTCGGAAATGATTGCCTCGGTTGAACATGCTTGCCCGCTGCTCGTCGTCCACCTTCGGGAAGGTCATCGTGCTCCCGCACGAATCGCACGTCCCGAACGTCTTATCGGCTGACAGTTCGATATCCCCGCCGCACATTTTGCATTTTAAGATTGCCATGTTTGCCCCTCGTTCCTCGTTACTGTAATGCCTTCAGTTCATTTTGCAGTCGTTCTATTGTTGTAGCGTCTTCGGAGATCTGCGCTTCCAATTCCTTGCGACGCTTGCCGGAGAACAAGCCCTTGAGGTTGGCAAGTTCGGTTTCGGCGACTTGCTTGCGTTGCTCGGCTACAGTAAGTTGTTTAGAGTACTCTCCACGCTTTTTCGCGCGTAGCGCGGCAGTTGCAGCCGTTTCCTGCCGCCAACGCTCGGCAGCTTCCCTTGCGGCATTTTCCGCTTCCATCCGTTTTTGTTTTTCTGCGGATTCCAACGCAGACAATCTATCCTGGCACATAATTAGCAACTGTTCTGAATCCTTATAATCCTTGAGATAAGCGTATCCCTTAATTGCTGCTTGCCAATTTGTTTTCGTATTTGCCACACCACCGTCAGGCAAAAAAATTTTCGAACATGTTTGATAGAGTTTTTCTTTACGTGCTTCCTCCGCTTTAGTCTGGCATTCTATTACTATTTCTGATGCATCCCGGTAATCCGCAATTGTAGAGAATAATGCCTCCGCCCTGCGATATCCTGCTTCCGTCTGTTCCCGCATTATAAATACCGCTTTCTGGTATAGTTCTTCCTTGCGAGCATTTTCATTTCGATCCTTGAGAAACGCGATACAAGATGCTAGTTCTTGTTTTAGGTTCACGTTTCCAAAGCGCATTACTTTCTGATAATTGTTACGATTATCAAACGGTTCAGGCTGATCTTTCAAGGTATCGCGCGTTTTTACATGCAGTTCCGCCATCAGCTTGCCGAGGTACGCTTCGGCATTTTCAGGATCGAGGTTCAATACCTGCTCGCAGAAATCGTCCGCGCGGGCAAAGTCACCGTCCTCCAAGAACATGAACGCACGTTTGAGAAGCGGCGCGGCGTTGCCCATCTGCTGCTGTACCACAACGGTCTCCTTGACCGTTTCTTTCGGTTTATTCGCATCAAGCACCTTGTTGATCCCGCGCGTCAAGTCCTGAATGAAGCCGATCTTGCCCATGTCATACGACTGCAAGATCGACAGCGCTTCCGGCAGATCATAGGGATCCATATCGCGGTAGCACGGCAGAAGCAGCTTCGACCGGTCCTTGCGCATCAGAGAAAGGAAGCGGCTCCACTCGTTCTTGACCCAGACCGCGTTGACATGCTCCGCCGAAGTCGTGACCACGATCATGACCTTTGCGGAATTGAGCGCCGCGAAGATATAGGGCTCGTATTCCGTGCCCGCTTTGTCTTCGAGCGTGATGCGCGAGAAGAACACCCGCCGCCCCTGCTCGGTCAGCTGATAGTAGATCTCCTGCGCCATCATGCTGTCGCGGGTTCTTGAACCGTCGTTTTCGGATTCCTTATAACAGATAAAGACGTCGAATGGTTCCTCGTTCTGCGAGGTGGCGAGGATGCCGCGCTGCACCTCCGCGATCTTCGCCGCGTCCTTCTGGTACTGGCGCTTTGTGATCCCGTCGGAATGCTCCAATGCGGCGAGATAATCCACGTCTTCTAAAAAGCTGTCGAAGCTTGCGCGGTGGCAGGTCGGAAGATACTCGAACGTGTTCGGATCCTCGACGTATTCGATGCCGAACCGGCACAGCGCGCAGCACCAATGTGCCTCGGCGTCGTTCTCGTCCTCCTGGACAATGCGCTCATACACGGCAAGTGCCTTGTCGAACTCACCTTGCCTACGGAAGTGGTTGCCGCGGTTGAACGTATTTGCCCGCTGCTCGTCGTCCACCTTCGGGAAGGTCATCGTGCTCCCGCAGGATTCACACGTGCCGAACGTCTTATCTTGGCTGAGTTCAATATCCCCGCCGCACATTTTGCATTTTAAGATTGCCATGCTGCCCCCAACGATCCTTTATTTCTTCTCTTCGATTTCCAGATGGTCCAAAGTGAATTCGATGCTCATGACGATCAACTCGTTGCGCGTGCGTCCGGTCTTTTGCGCAATGGCGTCCAGATCCTTCAGCATACCTTTCGGCATACGCACGGAAAGCACCTGTGATTCGTCTGTATACCGTTTGGGAGAAATGATCAATTTCGCGTCTTCCATATAGCACTCCCTATTATAAATTGCATATTTATTGTATCACATTTGTAATTGATCGACAATAGTATTTTGAGAAATAAAGCAAAAATAGGGGAAGGATTACCTTCCCCCCATGTCGATCATCTTTCCTCATACCTGCCGCGAGAACGAGAGCGCTGATTTTGCGTCTCCTTCTGCTGAGCCTGCCGCAGAAGCTCGTCCGTAGAGTTCGGACCGAGGAATTTGCGAAGTATCCGGTATCGCTTTGCGTCCGGTGCCATCTGCTCGATCTGTTCTTCCTGCTCCTTGATCGTGTCCTGCTGATAAAGCACCGTATAATACGCTTTGTCAAGATCTCGCTTGGCAAGCGTGTATTCGCGGGCATATTCATAACATTTGGACAGGGCTTTTAGCATCGTCGCCCGCATCTTGTTGAACAGACCGATGATCTGATCCCGAAACGCCTTTGCGGACATGAATCGCTGCGGTTGCGGGAGCATCCATCCGGGTTGGTTGTATTCCTCGATCTGTTTTGCGAGATCGACGGAATCCTCCTGCAGATCCTTGAGCTTTTCCTCTGCAACGGAAACCGCGTTCTGAAAGCCCTCCAGTGTCAGCTTCATTTCCTGTGTCTGTGATTTCATTTCCTCGATTTCCTTCGCTCGCTGCTGTTTTTCGTAATCGAGTACGGACAGATGCTTTTCATGTGTTCCCTTGTGCTGCCAGTCGATACCGTGACGCACCATGGTCGCTGCAAGCTGCTCCTTTTCGGACTGTACCCATTGATTCCATTCCGTATCGCCGCGTGTGCCGCCCTCGAAGCCCTGCACCGCAAGCGCTTTTTTGAGCGATACGCGCGTTCCAAGCCCGCGTGTGCTGCCGGTCGTAAACGGAACGAAATCAATATGCAGATGCGGCGTCGCCTCGTCCATGTGCAGATGTGCGGAGAACACATAGAGGTTCGGATTCCGCGCTTGGAAGCCCCGATAGTATTCATCCAGGATTTCCTTTGCGCGTGCGCCGTCCTCCGTCGTCGCGTTCATATTGTCCTTGTCCCCGATCTGCAGGATCAGCTCATGAAACGGCTTCTCCTGTTTGCTGCTGCGGATCTTTTCATAGTAATCCGGAATCACACGATCCGCACGCGTCTGTTTTTCGTTGTACTGCTTTAGGGCTTCATCGAACAGTTTGTGATAAACCTCTCGGATCGGCTCGTTGCAGTATTCGATATTGTTCTCGGTACGGTTGGGATCCGTGTTCTTTGCGTGGAATTTGCGGCTGTTGTGATTCACTGATCCTTTTCCGACCATTGCGCTGATGGTTCTTTGCATAGAATCCTCCTTTTTTCCTTGTTGAGCGAAGCGTTTTTGCCTTTGTTACTTTCTGCGAAAGTAACGCAAAAGCACTTTTGACAGCAAGCCGTCAAAAATGCTGCCTGCAAGCAGGCATTGCGCTCTCCGAGGGGGCTTTGGGGCGCTGCCCCGTTGCTTTCGAGCAACGCCCCGGCAGGGCTTGCCTCCCTGCACCCCGCGAAGCGGCATCCGCTCTTCCGTGTCGATGCGTGTCGGTCGTGACGATGATTTGCACACCGTCAAAATGACCGACACGACCGTCACGGACCGTCACGCCTGTTCATAGCGCAGCCAGATTCTGCGCCCTGCGTGACTTCGCTTGTAGCAGTATCGGATTCCGTATTCCTGCATCAGCCGCGAAGCGTTGACGTTCAGCCGCTGCGTCAGCACGTTCGGTTTCCAATCGACTGCAAGGAACTCGCAAAGCTCGGTCGGGCTGCCCGTCCACTCAGGGCAGTCCGCCGTGATTTTCTCCGCGATCATTTCCAGCAACGGCTCCGGCGGCGCTTTCCACAGTTCCGTTTCCGCACGTTCCAGTTCCCAGCAGAGCGTCTCCTCATCCTTTTTCAGAATCAAGCGCAGATCCTGCTGATCCCTGCCGGAGATCTCCAGCCAACCGGTGTTTGACGTCCGTTGTTCCTTCTGCAGCAGGAACGCGCCGTCCGCCGCGCCGAGCAAGCCGTTCGTACCGGAAATCATGTCGAAGCAATCGTCGGCTTTTTGCTTGCGCGTATGATGCACAAGCATCAGACAGATTCCATAGGAATCGGCGATTTGCTTCATGCGGGTGATGATCTGATAGTCACTTGCATAGCTGTACGCTTCACCGCCGACCTCCCGGATCTTCTGCAGCGTGTCGATGATCACAAGCGACGTATCGGGATGCTCCCGGATGAAACGACCGAGCTGATCGTCCAGCCCCTTCCCGATCTGACTTGCCGAAACAGCGAAATGCAGATTGTCATTCTCTGCCGCTCCGAACATCCGATACAAGCGTTCCTGCAGCCGTCTGTAATCGTCTTCGAGCGCAAGATACAGGACTGTTCCCTGCCGCACCGGAAAGCCCCAAAGGGGAGTCCCAGTACTGACATGATACGCAAGCTGTGCCATGAGGAAGCTCTTGCCGAGCTTCGGCGCGCCGACAAACAGATACGCGCCGCGATAGAGAAGGCCGTCGATGATCGGCGGTTTACTCTGATACACACTGTCGAACAGCTTGGTCATGGAAATCGTTTCCATGTACGATGGCTCCATTTTGCGGAGAAATTCCGCACTTTCTTCTTCAATAGTCTTGATTTCTTCGTCGAAATCGGTTATACTATTATTAAAGTAATTGGGTGACTGCCGATCGTCTGCGCCAACAGGCGATGCAACGGCA
Organism: Clostridia bacterium; assembly: GCA_017514685.1. Taxonomy (GTDB): domain Bacteria; phylum Bacillota; class Clostridia; order Christensenellales; family CAG-138; genus UBA3792. The sequence goes on along the minus strand of JAFWJN010000043.1, from coordinate 33,469 downwards.
GCCATTTCATTTTTGGGGTTCATCTGGTTCCTCCTTCATTTCGTTCAATGTTTTTGTAATCAAAACAATGTTCTCGAACAGTTCGTCCCGTATTTCGCCTGCCGACGCGATACGCTGCAATTCTGAGAGCACGTTTGCAAGCTGATCCTTCAACGCTTTGTAAACGCGGGGATTGCCCTGCACAACGATGTCCCGATTCATGCAGCGCCGATAGCAATATTCCTGTTTCGGCAGCCCGGACAGCGCGACTGCGATATTCAACTGTTCATTCTCTTCCGGGGATACCCGAAAGCCGACCGTAATGTTGCGCCAGCGATTATGCTCGTCTCTGTTTTTAGCTGACATTCTTTTGTTCCTCCTTGCGTAGATTTGCGAGTGATTTTGCCATGTCCTTCTGTGTGGACGGAAACAAGTGCGCGTAACGGTAAGTGATGTCGATGCTCTCATGCCCGACACGATCCGCGATTGCCACCGCAGAATAGCCGAGCTGAATCAGCAGCGATATGTGGCTGTGCCGGAGATCGTGAACGCGGATCTTCTTCACTCCTGCCGCCGTTGCGCCGCGTTTCATTTCCCTATACAGATAGGATTTGGTGATGTCAAACAAACGGCTTTTCGGATCGATCTTATAAAGTCGCTGAATATAATCCTGCATCTCCTCCACCAGAAAATCCGGCATCTGAATCGTTCGATTGCTTTTCGGTGTTTTCGGCTCGGTAATGACATCCCGCCGGTTCAGGCGCTGATACGATTTGTTGATCCGTACCGTCCCCTGCTCGAAATCAATGTCCTCCGGTGTCAGCGCCAGCAATTCGCCCTCACGGATACCGCACCAATACAGCATTTCAAAGGCGTAATACGAAAGCGGCTTGTCCATGATCGCTTCGGCGAATCGCTTGTATTCATCCTGCGTCCAGAACAGCATCTCCCGCGTTCGGTCCTTCCCCATGTTTCCGGCTTTTCGCGCTGGATTCTCCCTTAGCCCGTAATACTTCTCCGCATGATTGAAAACCGCGCTGAGCTGATTATGCAGTGTTTTCAAATACGTCGGCGCATACGGTTTTCCGTTTTCGTCCCTGTGCTTGATCATCTCATTCTGCCATGCAATGACATCCTTCGCCTGAATATCGCACATTTTCCGTTTTCCGAAGAACGGGAGAATCCGTTTTTCAAGGATATTGGTTTTCGTACACCACGTATGTTCCTTGATTCGATTCTTCATATCCGCTGTGTAGATCTCCACGAAGCTCTCGAAGGTCATATCCATCTTCGCCTCGCGTTTGTTCATCTGTTCTCTCTCCCATGCGACGGCTTCCCGCTTTGTTGCAAAGCCGCGCTTGGTCGTTTGCTTTGGATTGCCCTGTACATCATTATACCGATATACAACGCGCCATGTGTTTGCGTTCGGTTCTTTGTAGACTGCCATTTCTCAGTCCCTCCTTTCTGTTTCTTTTTCGTATGCCGAACCGTAGTCCAGTCGTTCCATGAAATAACGACGGTTAACTTTCCCGGAGATTATGATCATCCCCTTCTGCTTCAACTCATCATTCAACTGGCGCATGATCTTGTATGCGTAGGAATCCGAGATGCCAAGCAGCGAAGCTACTTCCTTAACCGTCAGGAACATGCTCTTTTCCATACTCTCACCCCCTTTCTTGCTGTTTTTCATGTTGTTCATCCCCCTTTCTGTAGAATCGTTTGTCTTCGCCCTTCCATCCTTCTCCGTTCTCCCGAATGCCGTTCCTGCCCTGCTCTGCACGGCGTTGTCCGCTCGCTTCCGATCACGGACGTCTGATCGAAAGGTCTTGGCGAAGTATCCTCATTCGGACGGGTATTCAGTTGTCTTAAACATATATGTTTAACTTCCTCTCGTCATTATACTAAACATTTTTGTTTATGTCAAGAGGTTTTTAGAAAATAATTTAACTTTTTTGTTTAATTTTCTCTTGACTATCTTAAACATCTTTGCTATACTCCTCTTGTAAGCATTTCTTGGAGGTTTTTATATGGCAATCGGTGAAAGAATCCGTTTTATTCGCAATCTGCGTGGAATGACGCAGAAATATCTCGGTACATTGGTGGGCTTTCCGGAAAAGACCGCCGATATTCGTATGGCACAGTATGAAGCCGGTACAAGAACGCCGAAGGAAGATCTGACAAACGCTGTTGCCGGTGTTCTGGAGGTATCTCCTCTCGCATTGAATGTTCCCGACATTGACAGCTATTTTGGTTTGATGCACACCTTGTTTGCGTTGGAAGATTTGTACGGTCTGACAATCGAGAAAAAAAACAACGAAGTGATCTTCCGCATTGATCCGAACAAGGGCAAAGACGCCGCAGTTCTGCGGGAAATGATTGACGCATGGGCAGCCATCGCGGAAGAATACCGCTCCGGGAAGATCAGCAAGGAAGAATATGACACATGGCGCTATGACTATCCGCAGCATGACGAAACGCAAATCACGGCAAAAATCCCGTCTCAAGAGATGAGCGATGTACTGCTCAAAAAGTTCAAAGATCGATTGAAGGACTGACATCCCTGTATCTCCTTTCAGACAAAATGAAAAAGAGCTAACCGATTGTTGAAAATCAGTTAGCTCTTTCGTATTTTACTCTATGGATAATAGCCGAATGTTGTCAATTTGTTGTCATTTGACAGCTTGACAACTGATTTACCCAGTATTTTAGGGCATTTTCGCGGTTTCGGTTCTTATTCCCACTCGATTGTCGCGACTGGTTTCTCACTGATATCCCACAGTACACGGTTTACGCCGGGGATTTTAACGATTTGATCACGCATTTTGCACAATACAGAGAACGGAATTTCAGGTACTGTCGCAGTGACCGCATCTACTGTGTTGACGGCTCTGATCACAACAGCCCATCCCATATATCGAACACCTTTTCCGTCTACATAGCGGATGCCTGTTGAAACAATATCCGGAATTGCGCAGAAATACTGCCATGGAGTTTCCGGAAGTTTTCCGATTTCTTCACGTACGATTGCATCCGCTTCACGCAGTGCTTCCAGTCGATCACGGGTGATAGCGCCTACGCAGCGAACACCGAGACCCGGTCCCGGGAACGGCTGACGGTAAACCATATTGTCCGGCAGTCCGAGAGCTTTCCCAACGACACGAACCTCATCCTTATAAAGAAGTTTAACCGGCTCAACAAGCTCGAAATTCTGCATGTCTTCCGGAAGGCCACCGACATTATGATGCGCTTTGACACCGTGGGATTCTAAAATGTCAGGATAAATCGTTCCCTGACCTAAGAAACTGACCCCTTCCAGTTTCCTTGCTTCTTCCGCAAACACATCGATGAAAATCTTTCCGATGATCTTACGCTTTTGTTCAGGTTCCGAAACGCCGGCCAAAGCATCTAGAAACCGGTCAATCGCATCTACATAAATCAGATTGACATCAAACTGCTTTCCGAATACTTCGCACACCTGCTCCGGTTCGCCTTTGCGCAGGAGGCCATGATTTACATGAACACAAATCAGCTGCTTGCCGACTGCTTTTGAAATCAGCGCAGCGCATACGGAAGAATCCACACCGCCTGAAAGTGCCAGCAGAACTTTTTTATCACCGATCTGTTCCCGAAGTGCTTTAATCTGTTCTTCAATAAAAGCATTCGCCAGTGCTTCATTTGTAATCCGTTCCATTGTTTCCGGACGTACATTGCCTTGTTCCATTATCTGCCTCCAAATCTATTTTATTTTATAGGATTGCTTTTTTCTCTTTGAATAACATCGTGTGCTCCGCCTTCCACAATGCTGGTTGCGCTGACCAGGGTCAGAACAGCTTTTTCATGCAATTCGGGAATAGACAGTGCTGCACAGTTGCACATAGTTGACTTGACTTTCGAAAGAGTCATAAGGACATTATCTTTCAGACTGCCGGCGTAAGGAACGTACGAGTCTACGCCTTCCTCAAAACTCAGTTTCTTGTCGCCGCCCATATCATAACGCTGCCAGTTGCGCGCACGGTTTGAGCCTTCACCCCAGTACTCCTTGTAGTAGGTGCCGCCGATTGAAACACGGGCAGACGGGCTTTCATCAAAACGGGCGAAATAGCGGCCGAGCATCACAAAGTCCGCACCCATCGCCAGTGCCAGCGTAATATGATGATCATACACAATACCGCCATCCGAACAAACCGGGACATAAATTCCGGTTTCTTCAAAATATTCATCTCTGGCTTTGCAGACATCCAGCAGGGCAGAAGCCTGTCCTCTGCCAATTCCCTTTGTCTCACGGGTGATGCAGATGGAACCTCCTCCGATCCCGACCTTCACAAAGTCCGCTCCGCAATCGGCGAGGAAACGGAACCCGTCCGCGTCCACAACATTGCCTGCGCCGACTTTGACCGATTCTCCATACTCTTTGCGGATCCATTCGATCGTAAGTTTCTGCCATTCCGAGAAGCCCTCGCTGGAATCGATGCAAAGAACATCCGCTCCTGCTTCCAGCAGAGCAGGGACACGATCACGGTAATCCCTCGTATTGATACCTGCGCCCACGATATACCGTTTAGAACTGTCCAGAAGTTCATTTGGATTCTGCTTGTGCAGATCATAGTCTTTCCGGAAAACAAACGAGCAGAGTCTCCCCTCGCTGTTGACGATCGGAAGCGCATTCAGCTTGTACTCCCAGATCATATCATTCGCTTCCTTCAGCGAAATACCTTCCTTTGCCCAGATCACCTTTTCAAAGGGAGTCATAAACTCATGCACCTTTGTATCCGGTGTCATACGGCTGACACGATAATCACGGCTTGTTACGATTCCAACCAGTTTTCCGTTCGGTGTTCCGTCGTCCGTTACAGCGACGGTGGAATGTCCGGTCCTTGCTTTCAAATCAATAACATCGGCAAGCGTTGCGTCAGGACGGATATTGGAATCGCTCGGAACAAATCCCGCTTTGTAGGTTTTTACACGGCGTACCATCGCCGCCTGGTTCTCAATTGTCTGAGACCCAAATATAAAAGAAACGCCGCCTTCCTGGGCAAGCGCAATCGCCAACCGATCGCCCGAAACAGATTGCATAATCGCGGACACCATCGGAATATTCATTTGAATCGAAGTGGTCTCACCGCGGCGATATTTCACCAGCGGAGTTTTCAGGCTGACATTCTGGGGAATGCATTCCGCAGAGGAATAGCCGGGAATCAGCAGATACTCACTGAATGTATGCGAAGGTTCGTTAATGATTCTTGTCATTTTGCCTCCTAATTTGCTTTTTCAGCTTTTGTTTATCATATCATAATTCAAAAAACGAGCCAAGATATGAAGTGTGTTTTTACTGACTTTTTACTGCTTGACAAGCGACAAAAACCGGCATTTCTGCCGGTATCCTGTTACGAAGGATTTTCAATTGCGCAGAGCGCCTGCCGGATAGCAAACCTCGGCAGTTCTGCCGTATATGCTTCCTGATAATATGCCGGAAACTCGGATTCGGAAATATAAAAGCTGCCCGGCCAGTAACGTGTTTCTTTTCTCAATGCTCCTGTATCCGAAAACATGGCGCTCATGTCATACATTTTGCACATACGGATGGAATAAAGCGACCGCATTTTCAGTTTCAGATACGGACTTTCCATCTCAAAAACCAGATAGGAATCAGATAAGCCGTCCCCATTGGTATCGACCCGGTCGAGCACCAGAATCGTATGTCCGGTTTTCGTCGCGATAATGTCCCCCGTATCTCCGTCATTCAGGCTGATATTGTTGTCTCCCCGCCGTTTTTTCAAAGCAGAGTCATAGATTCCGTCCCTTCGGGCGTTGCTGTTGAGATTCAGTCCTGCCTGTTTGTATGCCCACACGATGATCGTTCCGCAATTCATGCTGTACCGGTCATACGTGCCTGCCTTATCTTTCTCCTTTTTGTTCATTTTGGTTCCCCATCCGGGAGAGATGCCCCAGTCGCCCGCTTTGGTGAAATTACCGCTGGGCTGATAGGACAGGGTCATTCCATACTTGTACAGACGGGTCAGTAGCGTCATGCATACATTTGCGACTGCAGCCCGCGAATAGAGTCCGCCTTCCACAGCGCTCTTTGCAATTTCAGCATTGAATGCGTCAAGGCTGTCACCGTTCTTTTCCAGCAGATTCAGAATCGGGGTGTTCAACGGTTTGACATTCTCCGCCTCCAGGCCGTAATGAAACGATGTGCTGACCGTCACATAAGCGGGTTCACTGACCGCTCCGTCTTCCCGTTTGACGCGGATATAGTAGGAGCCGTCCATTTTAAAGGCAGTAAAGGATCTTCCCTCGCAAGGACGCCAGTCCGGATGATCTTCATCCGGGATGATATCCTTGGTAACGATGCAATACTGGCTGACCGGCTCATTTGTTTCCACATAAACGATCGCGCCGTATGCCTGCGCAAGAACGATTTGCGGGCGCGCCGGTTCCTCTGCCGTCCCGAATCCCGGAAACAGAAACAGCAGTACAAAAAGAAGATTCAGAATTCGCTGGATTTTTTTCACTTCTTATACCTCGGAGAATTCTCGAAAAATGACCTCATCCAGAAGTACCTCTCATGGGTGCGCCATCCGTCATCCGTTTCCTGCCATACCGTCCGGTTGCATTTGCAGTTGACAAGCACCGCCTGAAGCGCGTCATGATCCTTCTTGGTATACTTATTGTTCGAATACCAGAGCCTCTCCAGTGTTGACAGGGAATACAGCGGTTTCAAGTCACTGATATTATTGGTGCATAGATTCAGGTCCTTGATTTTCGTCAGTCCCGAAAGCGGACTGAGATCGGAAATCTTATTCATAAACAATTCCACATAGATCAGATCCGGCATAGACGCCAGTGCGGAAATATCCTCGATTCTGTTATCCGCCAGAATCAGAATCTGCAGTTTCTTCAGGTTTGCCAGGCAGGAAATATCCTCGATCCGCTGGTGTCCCAGATCCAGCGCAACCAGATCCGTGCAGTACTGGATCGGCTGAACGGTTTCCGTTGTCAGCCGGTATTTCAGCTCATCGTCTTCCTTGCTGCTTCTGGTTGTAAAGGCAACCGCATCCGTTCTGAGTTTCCCCCAGAATCCGAGATCAATTTCCCAGACAAATTTGACTGCCGGGAACGTTTTTGACAGTTCCGCCATCTGCTCATCAGTCCACCCGCAATCCACCATATCGACTTTGGTCAGGTTCGGAAGCATTCTGATTACGGAATAAAGCATCTCATGATCTTCAATCTTCTTCCCGTGAAAATCTGCCGTTTCAGAAGTATAATCCAGTTTGATTCCCTGATACTCAAACGAATAGGTGAACGACAAACTGTCAAATCCTGTCACAAAATCCGAGAGTTCGGAAAGAGTTCCTTTCCATCCGTCCAAGGTAATGCTCTTCAGTTTCGGAAGCACAAGGACCGCCTCAGAAACCGCCGCGACATCTTCCGGGCCGGCATTGGTCAGTTTCAATGCTTCCGTAGCCGGATCCACGCGCTGTCCGCATGCAACAACGTTATAATGCAGTTCCAGTCCTTCCAGCAACGGAATCGCTTCTGCCAGCTGAGCGTTGGACAGCATCAGCGGCTCAAGATCCACTTTTTTGAGATTCGGAAGGTACGGCAATGCGTCAGCGATATCCTTTGCCGAATGAATTCCGGCCATGAGATCCGCGCCGATTTCCTCAAGATCCGGTGAAACAACCAGATCCCCGATATGAACGGAATAGGTATAATGAATCGACGGAAAACGTTCCATCAGTTCTTTTGTTTCTGCATTTGAAAGATGAGTGGACGTCAGGGTGACCTGCTTCATTCTGTCCAGTTCCGCCAGAAGCTTGGTCAGTGTTTCAAGCGGTACCGGATCTTTCACGTCCAGTTCTTCCACATCACGCTCCAGCGTAATCCCGTCCTGTTCTACTGTCCAGGAAAAAGAAACTTCCGGATTGGCGGTCTCCGCCTTGCGCAGTGCATCGTAGCAGTCGCTTTCTGTGACCCGGATGCTCTTCAGGTTGGGAAACAGTCTCAGCCGCTCAAGATCCTCCTCCGTTGCATGTGTAAACCGAAGCGACTCCTCCCTGCAGTCAATCTTCTGCCCGTTAATCGGAACAGACCATAAAACGACGCAGTCCGGAAATGCCTTCTCCAATCTTGCAATGTCGCCTTCCTCCAGATCGGACCCCAGCAAATCAAGAAGTTTGGGGGATTTCAGTTTCAGGATGGAATCAATATCGCTTTTTGTCACCGTTCCGGAAACATATGATTCCGTCTGATACCATACAGGCTTTTGCTCGATCCAGGGAAACATCAGCCAGAAGGCAGCAAACGCTGCGATCAGCAAAAAGAGAAAAACCGTCAGTACAATCAGAATGATCTTTTTTCCAGTGCTCATTTTCAGCGTTCACTCCTGTTGTTTCGTTTCACGATCACCACTGCCGCAAGTCCAGCCACCAGAATTACCAGTATCAGACCAAGGCCAATCAGGATGATCCTCATATCAATCTGCTTCTCTCCAGGTTCTGACGAAAACCCTTCTGTTTCGATAGAAGGTATCTTCTCAATATCGCTTTCTTCCGAAACATTCTGCGGCGAAGCAGGCTCTGAAGCCGGCGGATCCGTAGGCTTCGGAGTTGGTGTCCCGGAAGGAACAGGCGTTGGTGTTTCGGTTGGTTCCGGCGTCGGCGCTTCGGTTGGTTCCGGCGTCGGCGTTTCGGTTGGTGCGGGTGTCGGGACAAAATCACTCAGTGTCTCGGGATCGATATTTTCAAACATGTCATTGATCCCTGTATCTAAACCTACGGCTGTATACACAAGCCCGAACTTTTCAAGGCTGTTTTCATTTTCATTGTTGCAAAGATGGTACCACAGCCTCTGTGACTGATGGCACTGATACGCTTCCTGCGCAACTTCCCATCCGGTCCGCCCGTCAAAAGCCTGAAGAGGAACGGTCGCCGAAATGAAGATCGGGTTTGTTTCGGAAAGATGCAGATACAGTTTTTTGACCTGCCAGACTCCGTTCCGTTCTGCGGATTCCGTATCATAGGAAGGATCTGCCGCATCAACGACTGCCGCCTGTATCGCATTTGCCACGACGATATGCTGCCAATGTCCGTATTCCCCGTTGACGTCATGCGTCATCACTACTTCCGGACGGATCTGTCTGAGATACCTGACAAGTACACGTTCCACATCTTCTACCAGGAAATCCGCCGCGTACTTCACCTTGTTCTTGACCGAAATATCGGGCAGCCCGGCCATATACGGATAAGTCCTTAATCCCATGGTCCACGCGCCGTTGCAGGCTTCCGTTCTGCGGACACGGTCTCTTGTTGTCAGATACAGGATCGAACCTTCCAGCCCCCGTTCCGCACCATAGGTCGGAATCATATTGCCCATAAAAAGGGTGTCGTCATCCGGATGAGTTGCGATAACCAGAAAATCCGCCTTCTCTACGGATGGCCTCCAGGGATGATAATCGCTCGGAGCCCCTCCCTGATACGGAATCAAAGTACAAAGCAGTACTTCCTGACTGACTCTGAGCCGGACGCCGTAAACGTCTTCTTTGATCTCCGTTCCGGAATTCCAGTAAAGTTCTCCCTCAAACTGTTCCATGGCATTGCCGTTTATGTCCAGCAGTTCCACTGTATAGGGCACCGGTTCGATTCCCGCTTTATCAGACCATTCCCAGTAAACAAAATCGACCTGCTGCTTTTTGGTCCACCGGACTGAGACCCATCCGTTTTCCTTCATCTGCGTTCTGGTGTCATAGTCCCGGTCCGAAAGAAAACTTTTCAGATATTTTTTCTGTCTGGAGCCGTCATATGTACATTGCTTTCCGAGCGCGGTCGGTTCGTTTTTCTCTGCGAGCGAGACCGGAATGCTCATGAGCATCAGAAGCAGTGCCAACCCGGCAACGATCGTTGCTTTCACCCAATTGTTTCTACTCATCAATATACTCACACTATATTATACAATCCTGAAAAAAACAGTGTCAACGAAAGGATTCTCCCGATTCTTCCTGATCTCACTGCCGATCCTCTGTTTGGACCCCGTTCCCGGAGAATGCCAGTATCGCCTTTTCAATGCTCTCGGAAACCTTCATTTGCAGCGCTGTTTCCGTATTGATTCCGATATTCTCAAACGGATCGTTCAGACCTTCCGTGTCATATCCCACGGTCGTATAAGCCAGCCCGAAATCCGATAAAGAATAAACTCCTTCGTCTGTCACGCGATGACGTGAAATCATCTGTGATTCATGGCATAAGAACGCTTCTTCCGCGACTTCCTTTGCGCTGCGCCCGCCGAAAGCTGTCAGCGGTTCCGAGGCCGGAATCGAAATCTTATTTTCCGGATAGAGATGAAGATATAGCTTTTTTACTTCCCAGACTCCGTATGTCAGAACGGATTCCGGATCATATTCCGGATTCGCTGCCAGAAGAACAGCCTCCCGGACTGCATTGGAAACCCGAACATGCTGCCAATGACCGTATTCTCCTCTCTGATCATGGGTAAAAACAACTTCCGGCTGATGTTCCCGAAACAGCCTCACCATTTCCTGGACCAACCTCGGCCAGCGGAAATCGGGATCATGCGGGTTTGCATTCTGCTGCGGAATGTCCCTGAACCCTCCGAGAATCGGCATCGTTCTCAGTCCCATCGCCCATGCGCCGTTCATCGCCTCATTCTTACGTCTCCGAAGCGTTGACGTAACATAATAGATGGTGCCTTCATATTTTTGCTCTCCCGTATAGATCGGGACAATTGCTCCGAGGAACAGAACATCGTCATCCGGATGAGTAGCGATCACCATATAATCGACTTTTTCCGGCGTTGGCGCCCAGTCGTGCTGACTTTTGATCGTTCCATCGCCATACGCATAAAAAGAACAGATTGCAATCTCCTCTTCCGGAACGACCGTTACTTTTTTTGTATTGCTTTCAACGGTGATAAATTCATTGAGGAACCCGCTTCCCTGTGTTTCACAAAGGAGATTCTCATCCGCATCATATTGCAAAAATCTGCATTTTCCGGGTTCCTTGTAAAATAAAATGGCCACCGTTTTGACCGGGACATCCTCCGTCCACTGAAGGCTCACCTTGACGCCTTTCTGGAATGTCTGTGCAGATTCAAAATCATGATCGGAAAGTTTGACCTGATAATAAGAATTGTATAGATCGGACGAATAGACGCATCGTTCTGTCAGATTTTCCGCATTTCCGTTTTTCTCTTCCGCCGCAGCAAAAGAAACTCCGAACGAAAAAACGAGCAGCAGACCCAGAAGCAACTCTGTCAACCGTTTCAACTTCCGCATCTTTTTGCTCTCCTTTTTGCATCTCTTATTTCAGCATCTAATTATCCGTAATATATAAATTATATCCGTCATTACTGTTATTGTCAAACAAACAGCACCCATTTTACAACTCGAAAACGGAGAGAGCTTTCCACTCTCTCCGTTAACTTTTCTGTTTCAGTTGTCCCGGTATGTTATTCCAGAATGATCTTCCATGCCTCCAGAAGTTTCTCAAAAGACCATGCAGCGTTGGCGGGGCTGGTGGATGGAAGACAGAACGCTTCTTGCTGCAGGAGGGGAAGCTGGTATTTTAGATACCATTTTTCTGCTGTTTTCCCGTTTACAAAGATGCGCTCAATGGGAGCCGCATCCAATATTCTGGCAAGATCATTCGGAACGACATCCTCAATGGTACTGTCAGCTGACCCGCAGATCGTACAAGAACCGACCACATCCCAAAGGGCAATCCTGTGCTTCTCCAGAAGACGTCTCTTGTCCGGAACGGAAGAAGGTTCCTCTTCTCCGTAAAGCGCCGCTATCACCTTCCAGAAGCGGTTTCTGGGATGTCCGTAAAAGAACATCTGCTCCCTGGATTTCACGGACGGAAAACTGCCGAGTATCAGAATTCTCGAATCCGGCCGATAGAAAGCCGGAAACGGATGAACGATCGCTTCCCGTTTCATTGGAGTTTAAAGCAATAGAGCCTTGGAGTCGTTCCCGTTGACGCAACATAAATGTTGTTATTATAGGCAATGGGAGTCGCATCGATTTCAGAACCCACGCTCAGGGCAAACAGGGAATTCTCTCCCGGATTGAGCGCGTTGTACAGCCTTACCGCCCCGGCTCTGTCGCACATAATGAGATAAGCGTCCCCGCGGTCGGTATAGACCACAAGCGGTGAAGAGACATAATCCGCTTCCCCGTACTGCTTGATTTCCCACCGGACTTCCCCGTTGTTGCGGTCATAAGCAACGACCTTGCCGCCATAGCCGTAGGTAACATTGCCCTCATCATCCACAGCATCAACTGCCAGTCCGTAGTATGCGCAGATCAGAAGGTCTCCGATCGTATCCTTCCCGATATGCGGAGTCGCTTTGCTTCCGCCTTTCGCTCCGCCAACCGTAATTACTAGCTGTTTCTGTTCCCAGACCACCTTGCCGGTCAGCCCGTTGATCTTTTTAGTGTAGCAGTAGCCATATCCGTTTGGCAGCGTTTCATCCTGTTCTGATGTCTGGCTGCAGGTATAAAGCCATACGGTTCCGGCTCCTCCATCCTCCTCCATAACGACAGTCGCATCGGTATCGCCGCCAAGATCCACAACGAACTGCAGTTTCAGTGTGTTGACATCGATACACTGCAGTCTGCCTCCGTTGTCCGTCACATACAGATAATTCCGGAACGCAGCAGCGCTCGCCTCATATCCGTACCACCGCTTTCCCTTGACGGAGCTGGTCGAATAACCCGTGGCAACATATCGGTACTTGATACGGTCTCCCGGATTTATAGACAATCTTCCTGTCTCCGGATCGTACTGGGTGTTCAGTTTGACCAGATAAATCAATCCGTTCTCACTAGGCCAGATCAGCGTATCTTCGACGATCAGCGGGCTTGAGTCAAAAGCTGACCAGTCGTCTCGCCTTGCAGTATGGTCTTTTCCGCTGACGATCGGCTCAAAGCGGTTGGTGACCAGATTGACGCCGTAAAAAGCGGATTTGTTTGTTTCGTAAACAGTTCCCTGGCCGACATACAGCATGGGGATTCCTCGCGGATCAAGAGACGGCGTCCCAAACACCGAGATTCCGATGTTGATCGGCTCCCTTGTTTTCTGTCCGCTTTCCGCCTCATAGAAATAGATGTTCCCATCCGCCGCACACAGGATCACTTCTGTCAGACTGTCCGACCTTTTAAAGGAATCCAAAACACCTAGAGTCTTCAGTACCTGTCCTTCCCATGTCACAACCAGCGCCTGACCGGTCCATTGGGCTCCGGAAAAATTATTCAGCATTCCGATGCCGTTCGACCATCTTTCCGTCAGCGTCTGCATGGAAACCGTTGCTTTTCCATATGAAAACGTATTCCGGTAATTATTTCCGGCAAAAGTCGTAATTCCTTTTACTGAAGAATATTCGCTCCCTTTTGCAAAGGAGAAGGCGGTCGTCAGCGGATTTGAAGTGAATGTCTCCTCACGGTTGTTGCGCCGGATATCATATGTAAAGCCGAGCGTCCCGGGCATAGCTGCATCAACCGGAACCGTCATGTATGCCTTGTTGGGATCCAGTTCCGGAGGTGCTGCAATCAGTTTCTTCTGGGAATTCTCCGTTTTTGTAACAGCCGGAGGAGAAGTCGGTCCGGTGCCGGTATCGATTACCGTGCTTCCGAGTGTCAGCGAATCGGGGGAACGTCCGCAGCTGGTGGCGGAACAGAAAGAACTGCCGTATATGATTGCGATCACAAGCAGTGTAACGCTAATCAGCAAAATAAATACGGAAGCCAAAAATAAAAGAAATCTGGGATTAATTGTTCTGTTCCGGTCACGTCTGGACATGAAAGGTCTCTCCTTTCTTCGTGAATCATTATAGCGTATTTCCCCTGCACTTGCAACCAGACGAATGCGACAATTCTGAAACATTTCTATGTTCGGCTTCTCCAAAAACGGGATTGCATCGCTGTAAAAATATGGTAAAATAGAAAAAATAGGAGGTGATTTGCATGCAGGCAACCGACCTGTCCCGGATGATTCTCGCCGCGCGTGATGGAAATTCCACGCTGGTAATCAAAAACGCGAAAGTCGTTAATGTGTTCACCAATGAAATCATCGAAGCCGATGTTGCTGTCTATGAAGATACGATTATCGGTATCGGCTCTTTTGAGGGTGACAATGTTTATGATGCCAAAGGTTCCTATCTTGCACCGGGCTTCATTGATGCGCATGTTCACATCGAGAGTTCCATGGTCACCCCTGCTTCATTTGCCCAGATCATCCTTCCCAAGGGAACGACAACGATCATTGCCGACCCGCATGAAATTGCGAATGTCGCCGGAACGATTGGTCTCGAGGCAATCTACCGGCAGTCGGCTGACCTCCCTCTGCAGGTTCTCTTTATGCTCCCGAGCTGTGTGCCTGCTACCCCGTTTGAAAACAGCGGTGCCAAACTGACCGCTGTCGATTTCATCCCGTTCATGCAGAAAAAAAGCCGTGTCCTGGGACTTGGCGAGGTCATGGATTATATATCGACAACCAATGCGGATCCTGAGATGGTGGAGAAACTGAAACTGTTTTTCAACCGCAATATCGACGGCCATGCGCCGCTGCTTTCCGGCCGTGACCTGAATGCGTACTGTATCGCCGGTCCCCGAACCGATCACGAGTGCTCAAACTTCGCAGAGCTGAAAGAAAAACTCCGCAACGGCATGGCAATCCTGATCCGGATCGGTTCCGCCGCAAACGGCGTGGAAGAAATGCTGGACGGTATTGTGTCGGAACATCTTCCGACCGATATGATCTGCTTCTGCACGGATGACAAGCACATCGAGAACATCCTGAGGGAAGGTCATATCAATCACATCATCAATACTGCAATCCGTCACGGCATCGCCCCGATTGAAGCGATCCGGATGGCAACGCTGAACTCTGCACGCGCTTTCGGCTTGGCCAGAACCGGCGCGATTGCCCCTGGGTACAGAGCGGACATGGTTTTGTTTGACAGCCTGGCGGATATTCAGCCCAAAGCAGTTTTCACTCTTGGGAAACTTTACGACCCGAAAGCTCCGATCAGCGGACGCCCCGTTCCGGAATCGATCTACGATACCGTGCATCCTACGCCGGTGACAGCAGATTCCTTCCGACTCGCAGTCAGCTCAGATCCGATGCCTGTCATACAGACCGTGTCGAATCAGCTTGTTACAAAACTGGTTTATCGTTCCGTTCCTAAAGATGAAAACGGACTCTTCATCTCTTCTGAAAAGTGGAACAAACTCGCAGTCATTGAGCGGCATCATCAGACAGGGCATGTCGGACTTGGCATTGTGGAAGGTCTGAACATCTGCGGCGGAGCCGTCGCCTCAACTGTCGCGCATGATTCTCACAATATTGTTGTTGCTGGTGACAGTGATGAAGATATGCTCCTTGCCGTTCAGACCCTGATTGACTGTCATGGCGGATACTGCGTTGTCAAAGATGGAACCGTGGCAGCATGTCTGCCCCTGCCGATCGCAGGTCTCATGACTGACGCCCCGATTGAAGACGTGCTGTCCGGACAGCGAGCGCTTCTCAATGCAGCACATTCCCTTGGATGCACAGACTCCGCTGATCCACTGGTTCTGCTTTCCTTCCTAGCTCTCCCGGTCATTCCGGAAGCCCGTTTGACTGATCTCGGGCTGTTTGATGTTACTAGAATGTCATTTATTTGATCCTTTTTCAGAACCAAATCATCTTGCACTGCCGATTTTGGCAGTGTTTTTACTTTCAGTAAGAACATTTCCTCGCTCGTAAAGTGATTACGTATAAAATGCATGCAATTACGAATAATTCTTGTACTTTCATTTTTCTTCTTATATAATTAAGGAAATGGCAAATCCCACAGTATACAAATTTAGAAAGGAATTATGATATGAACCGTACTATTTTGGTAACAGGCGGTGCCGGTTATATCGGTTCTCACACTTGCGTTGCTCTGTTGGAGGCAGGTTATAACGTTGTGATTGCTGACGATCTGAGAAATTCAAAAGAAGAATCCATTCGCCGGGTGGAGAAAATCACAGGCAAAAAAGTCCCCTTCTATAAAATCGATGTTTCGGATGAATTATTACTGGACAATCTCTTCGGACAGCATCATTTTGATGCGGTCATTCACTTCGCCGGCCTGAAAGCTGTCGGCGAAAGTGTTGCTGAGCCTTTAATGTATTACCGGAACAATCTGAACGCCACGATTTCCCTCCTTGAATGCATGCGCCGTCATCATGTCTATGTTCTTGTCTTCAGTTCCTCCGCGACGGTCTACCGCGATATGACCTCTCCGATTTCCGAAGATCAGGATAAAGGCTGCACGAATCCATATGGATGGACCAAGCTGATGAGCGAGCAGATCATTTCGGATACGGCTAAAACAATCCCGGAAATGTCGGCTATTCTTCTCCGTTATTTCAACCCGATTGGTGCCCATGATTCCGGGCTTATCGGTGAGGATCCTAATGGAATTCCCAACAATCTGCTCCCATATATCACAAAAGTCGCCGGCGGAAAGCTTGAAAAGGTCCATGTGTTCGGCAACGATTACGAAACACGTGACGGAACCGGCATCCGTGATTATATCCATGTTGTCGACCTTGCCAAAGGTCATCTGGCCGCACTCGATTATGCGTTTTCACACAAAGGAACCGAAGCGTTTAATCTCGGAACCGGAAACGGATACAGTGTTCTTGAGGTAATCGAAGCCTATCGGAAAGCAAGCGGAGCCGAAATTCCGTATGTGATCGATCCCCGCCGTCCCGGAGACGTTGCCCAGAACTTTGCAAACCCTTCCAGAGCGAATGAACTTTTAGCCTGGAAAGCCGAACGCGATCTTTCCAACATGTGCGCAACCAGCTATAAATGGCAGAAACTCAATCCCAACGGATACGAAGAGGATTGACCTCCCAAAAAGTGATTCTTTTCTCTCGTTTCCACAGCAAAACACCGATCATTATTCCCTCAATCCCGGCTATTTGAATCCAGAAAGGCAATCCCATGCGCGCAGTCAATAATGTCAATGATCGTTACCGTATTCCAAAGCCCCAATCCATCCGCGAGGTTCCTGCATATCTGAAAACGCTGTTTACCTCTTTTTTTAAACGGCTGTTTTATATTTTCCAGCTTGTATGGGAGACCCGGAAATCATTGCTTTTCTGGATGGTGTTCATGGCACTGTTCAATGGTATCATGCCGGTTATCGGTTCTTTGATCGGGGCCCAGATCATGAACCGCCTTGCAGAAGCTTATACCGCCAGCAGAAACGGTACGGCTTTTGCTTTCAGCATCATTGCGGTTCTCCTTGCCCTCCAGTTTTTCTATACCTTCGTCAACAGTTCTATTTCCAGGCTGTACAGCCTTGTCACTTCCATTTCCGGCGAGCAGCTTTCCAACCATGTCAAAATGAAAATCATGGCGAAAGCGAAAGAAGTCGATATGGTGAGTTATGACTCTCCGGACTTTTATGCACGGATGGAAAACGCGAACCGGGAAGCGGGAATGCGTCCGCTGCAGATCATGAACGCGACATTTTCGGTCCTGTCCACGATTATCAGCATCGTCAGCTACGTGATCGTACTTCTCGTTGTCAGCTGGTGGGCACCTCTTGTAATCGTGATCGTTTCGATCCCGACGACCGTCATCAACTTCATCTATCGCAAGAAGAACGTGAACTATATGTATCTGCGTTCCAAGAACCGCCGTCAGATGGAGTACTATGCAAGCACGGTTACCGACAAGGATCTGATCAAAGAGATCCGGATGTTCAATCTGGCCGATACCTTTACCGAAAAATACAAGGCTGCGTTCAAAGAGTATTATGAGGGCCTGCGCAAGCTCCGTGTGGAAGAATGTCTCTACGGACTTGCCGCCGCTCTCCTGACCAGCGTTGTTTACTGTCTCCTGTATATTTTCCTGGCACGCGGGGTCTATCACGGAAGTTTCCCTGTGGGCGACTTCTCTTTGTATACGGGAGCCATTACCGCAATCAGCGCCGGTGTCTCTTCTTTGATCAACAGCACCTCTTCCATCTACGAAGGCACGCTTTTTATTGAAAACCTGATCTCGTTCCTGAACGAAAAGCCCAGTATCGTCCCGTCACTTGCAGAACCGCGGCATGTCTCACGGCATACCGGGCATACCATTGAATTCCGGAACGTGTATTTCCGTTATCCTGGTTCCCCGAAGGATGTTCTGAAAAACATCAACGTCACCATTCACGAGGGTGAAACCGTGGTAATCGTCGGATTCAACGGAGCAGGCAAAACGACTCTGGTCAAGCTTCTGACCCGTCTTTACGATCCGACTTCCGGAACGATCCTTCTGGACGGACACGATATCAAAGAATACGATGTAAATGAACTGTATGACATCTTCGGCATGATCTTCCAGGATTACGGAAAGTATGCCTGTACCATCAGTGAAAACATTCAGTTCGGAGATCTCGGACGCGACGCGGGCGATGCAGAAATCAAAGAGGCTGCTGTCCGGTCCGGTGCCGATGTGTTTATCGATGCGCTGGCAAACGGATATGATACTCCGCTGATGCGATACTTTGAAGAAAACGGAACAGAGCTGTCGATCGGACAATGGCAGAAACTCGCAATTGCCCGTGCGTTCTATACCGATTCCGATATCCTGATCCTGGATGAACCGACCGCTTCTTTGGATCCCATGGCAGAGCAGGAGATCTTCAATCAGTTCAACGAACTGCGACTTGATAAGACCAGCATCTTTATTTCCCACCGTCTCTCCAGTGCAACGATTGCGGATACGATTCTGGTAATGGTCAACGGAGAAATCGTGGAAAAGGGAAATCATCGCGAACTGATGGAACTGGGCGGAGAGTATTATACCTTTTTTACCACACAGGCCGCACGGTATCTGGAAACGGCAGAATAAGGCTTTTTTCCTTGTCAACTCATTTTTTACAGCCGGTGATGATCAGTGTCATCGGCTTTTTTCTATCTTTTGTTTGATGCTCCCCATCGTGTTTCGCATCAGCGGTATTGTATATTTTCGTAAAAAGGTTGCATTGTATCCACAGCAAAGATATAATACACAATTGTGGAAAAACACAATTTCGCAATTATACTCCAAAGGGATCAATCAATGGAAAAGGAAAGAAAGAGCGATCGTCGTATTCTGCGCTCCAAATCGGCAATCCGCAACGCCTATCTGCTTCTCCTCGGTCAAATGGATTCTTCGGAAATCACCGTGACTGATATCGCAGATCATGCAGATGTGGACCGCAAGACAATCTACAATTATTATGAAGGAATTGACGCGATCCGTAATGAACTGGAAAACGAATTGGTTCTGAAAATCAGTTCCTCACTGGAGCAAACCGGCTTTTCCGGATTTTTGCAGGATCCGAAAACATTTCTGGAATCCGTACACGGCGCATTTACTGCTTATCGTGATCTGACGATTCCGCTTTTTCGAATGAATAACGGAACTTCTGTTTTTCAGAAGCTCCGCGATTCTCTGTCCTCACGTTATCAGGCTTTCCTGATGAAGACCATCTCTCCCGGAATGCAGAAATATTCCCGTATCTATGCCGATTTTCTGATGAACGGCATGATATCGGTATATCAGGAATGGATTCAGGGTGGTATGCAGTTATCGCTGGAAGAAGTAGCAAAACTGTTTCTTCCGATTCTTTCCTCCGGAAGCGCATCCTTTTTGGCATAACTACCAACAGAGTTTAGGAAGGGTCAAGTTAGATTCTTATGGAAACATTTTCTTTAACCGGCACGCTGTACGCAAAGATGATCGAAAGCGGAGCAGCCAAGCTGAATCTCAGCCGGGTCGTCGTCAACGAGCTAAACGTCTTTCCCATACCGGACGGTGATACCGGTGACAATATGTTCATGACCATTGACGCAGGTTTTTCTTCCCTTTTAGGTGAGTCCACCGACGATCTCGGTCTTACCTCAAAGCGGATTTCACAGGGAATGCTGCTCGGAGCGCGCGGTAATTCCGGCGTCATTCTTTCCAGAATCTTCTTTGGGATTTCAAAAGGTCTGGAAGGAGCAGCAACCGCTGACGTCCGGAAGTTTGCTTCCGCTATGGAAGTCGGCGTTGAAGAATCCTATCATGCGGTCCAGACGCCTGTAGAAGGTACAATCCTCACAGTCTATTCAGATGCTGTCAGATATGCAAATTCCCGTATCTCCGATCATTCTTCTTTCGAACAATATTTCGATGATCTGATCAAAGAACTCCGGGAATCTCTTGACCGCACTCCAACGCTCCTGAACGTTCTCAAAGAAGCCGGCGTCGTTGATTCCGGTGGCGCAGGATTCGTCTATATCGCGGAAGGTATGCGTGACGCTCTGGACGGAATCTCCATCTCCCAATCTGCCCCTGCTGTTTCATCCCAGCGTGTCAAAGCGGTCAACACCGAAGGATTCACAAAAGATTCCGTTCTGAAATTCGGTTACTGCACGGAATTCCTGCTCCGTCTGCAGACAATCAAAGTCGGAAATGTATCGGAGTTTGATGAAAACCCTCTGATTGACTGGCTGATTGCCAACGGAGAATCGGTCGTTGCCTTCCGTGAAGGAAGCATTCTGAAGGTTCATGTCCATACCATGTTCCCGGAGCAGATCCTTGCTCATTGCCATGAATACGGTGAATTCCTGACTCTGAAGATTGAAAACATGATGCTTCAGAATCATCAGGCTACCATTCGCAACAACTATACCAATAAGAAGCGTCCTCATAAGAAATACGGGATCGTCGCGGTTGCCGCCGGAAACGGGATCCGCGATACGTTCCTGTCGATCGGTGCCGATGCGGTTGTCGACGGCGGCCAGAGCATGAACCCCTCTGCAGAAAGCTTTCTCGACGCTTTTTCTTCCGTGGATGCAGATGTCATTTTCGTGTATCCCAATAACAGCAATATTATTCTTACTGCTGAACAGGCTGCCGGTTTATATCCGGGTGCCAGGATCATAGTTTTACCGAGTCATACGATCGGCGAGTGCTATGCTGCCCTTTCCCTTTTAGATCTTTCCTCAGATGATCCTGACATCATTCGAGATCAGTGCATCTCAAACATGCAGAGCGTCCGGACCGGTACCGTCTCGAAAGCCAACCGCACCACGGAACGCGACGGCGTTTCTGTCAAAAAAGGCGACTATATCGGTTTCTCCGATGGAACGATCTATTCCGATGCTGCAACCGCAACAGAGGCTGCAATCGCTCTGTCTTCCGCTCTTCATGCGGAAGACTATGGCGTGCTTCTTCTGGTCTGCGGTTCGGAAGCTGATCCTGATCAATCGGAAAAGCTGAAAGAAGCGCTTGAACACGCTTATCCTCTGACCGAGGTCATTCTTCTGGACGGCGGTCAGCCGATATATGACTATATTCTTATTTTAGAGTAAGAAAGAGGCTAACTATGTTGAAACTGTTTACCGATACCGACTGCGACGTCACGCCGGAGATCGCCGCCAAATACGGCTACTCTCTGATCAGCATGCCCTACTCCATCGATGGAAAAACAGTATACCCCTATGAGGATTTCGAGTCGTTCGATTCCCATGCCTTCTATGATCTTCTCCGCAAGGGAACGATTCCCAACACCAGCGCGATCAGCCGTGAAAAATACCTCGAGATCTTCGAACCGGTCTTCGCTGCCGGGGATGATATTCTGTACGTGCATTTTTCCCGTGCAATGACCGCCACCTTTGATGCCATGGATCAGGCTGTCAGCGAACTGAAGAGCCGGTTTCCGGAACGCAAATTCTACGAGATCGATACCAAAGGCATTACGATCATCAGTCTGAACATTGCCCTGGAAGTCGGGGATATGGTTCTGAACGGCAAGCCGGTGGAAGAGATTCTGAAATGGGCGGAGACCGAAGTCGACAGATTTGCGATCTATTTCTTTGCAGACGATCTGAAATTTTTCAAACACAGCGGACGTGTTTCCGGCCTGACCGCCACGATGGGCACCCTGCTCGGCGTCCGTCCGATCATCTATATGAATTCCGAAGGAAAAATGGTCTCGATCGGCAGCGAACGCGGCAGAGAACGTGCAATTGCCCGCCTTCTCCGATATGTGGAAGAGCTGGGTGACAATATCCGTGATCACCGCGTGATCGTGGGAAATACGGACGCTCCGGAAATTGCGGAAGCCATCGTTTCCCGTCTGAAGGAGAAATACGGCGATGATCTGAATGTTGAGGCGGTCGTTGTCAATCCGACAACCGGAGGCCACTGCGGTCCCAACGGCGTCGGAATCTGCTTCCATGCGATCCACAGGTAACCGGATATGATCGAAATTCGCGAAGCAACTACAAAAAAAGAACAGCGGAGGTTTTTAAATTTTCCTCTTGATCTGTACAGCGGCAATCCCTGCTTCGTTCCCCCTCTTTACGGAGATGAAAAGAAGATTTTCCGCAAGGATTATGTCTACAATGACACCTGCGAAGCAGTCTATTACAACGCGTACCGGGACGGCCGTATCGTCGGCCGCATTTCCGGAATCCTTCAGAAAGCGGCAAACGCTAAAAACGGCGAAAAGCGGGTTCGCTTTACCAGGTTTGACGCGATCAACGATCAGGAAGTCGCGGATGCGCTGTTTGAAGCGGTAGAGTGCTGGGCCCGGAAAAAAGGCATGGATACGGTTGTCGGTCCGCTCGGATTTTCCGATCTGGAACGAGAAGGCCTGCTGGTAGAGGGGTTTGACCAGCTTTCTACGTTTGAGGAGCAATATAACGCGGATTATTATCAGACCCTGATTGAAAACAGGGGTTATGTCAAGGAAGTCGACTGGACAGAAAGCAAAATCTATCCGCCCGAAAAAAACGACGGAGCTCTTGCCCGCGTAACGGAAAAGCTTATGGCCCGCTATAAGCTTCATTTCGGTCCGGCTAAAAACGTCAATGACTTTCTGAACAAATATGCCGACGAGCTGTTTGAACTTCTAGACAAATCCTACGATCTTCTGTACGGCACCGTTCCGTTCACGGACGGCATGAAAAAGCTGATGATCGATAATTTCCGTCTGATCATCGATCTTGAGCATGTCGCAGTGCTTCTGGATGAGAACGACAATATCGTTTGTCTCGGAATCTGCTTCCCGTCCATTGCCAGAGCGGTCCAGCCCTCCAGAGGGCATCTCACTCCTGCCGCGATCATCCGTATTCTAAAAGCAATCCGGCACCCGAAGATCATCGATCTCGGACTGATCGGCATCGATCCTGCCTGGGCCAACCGGGGGATCAGCGTCGCGATTTCCGCTGCTCTGGAAAAAATGCTCCGGGAGGACGGCATTGAATATGCTGAAACCAATCTGAATCTGGAAGACAATTATGCGATTCAGAACCAATGGAAACGGTTCGTGGCAGTTCCTCATAAACGCCGCCGCTCCTATGTCAAAAAGCTGGAGGACAACAAATGATACGACTTGCAGTAGACTGCTTCGGCGGTGATCACAGTCCGGATGCAAACGTGAACGGAGCCTTGCTGGCTCTGAAACAATTTCCCGATCTGGAACTGACCCTGACCGGTGACGAATCGTTGATCCGGAATGCACTCATCGGAAAAGAATACGATTCCTCCAGGCTGTCCGTAGTGCATGCGCCTGAAATCATCGGATGCGATGAGGTTCCGACGCAGGCGATCAAAGCGAAAAAAGACAGTTCCCTCATGAAAGCCGTGGAACTGGTCCGAACTGACGAATCGGTTCATGGACTGGTCTCGGTCGGTTCAACCGGCGCCCTGGTCGCTGCGGCGACCCTTCGCATCGGGAGAATTCACGGCATCAAGCGCCCCGCATTCTGTCCTTTGCTCCCCACTATGAACGGAGGAATTGTCGGAGTTTGCGACAGCGGCGCTAACGTGGATGTTTCCGTGCAGATGCTGGAGCAGTTCGCCATCATGGGGAGCATCTATCTTCAGTGTGCATACGGAATTGAAAAGCCTCGCGTTGCACTGCTGAACATCGGTACGGAAGCAGAGAAAGGCGATGAACTTCGCAAAGCCGCCTATCCTGCGCTTGCCGCTCTTCCGAACATCTGCTTCTCCGGAAACATGGAAAGCCGAGATCTTCTTTCCGGAAACTATGATCTGATCGTCACTGACGGTTTTTCCGGTAATGTGTTAATCAAATCAGCGGAAGGGACTTCCCTTGAATTGCTGAAAAAGCTGAAAAAAGATCTCCTTTCAAAACCCCTCTACAAACTCGGAGCGCTGCTGTTAAAACGGATGTTCCTGGAAGAAAAGCAGTTCATGGATTACCGTAACTACGGCGGAAGCGTTCTGTTAGGATGTTCGAAAATCGTTGTTAAGGGTCACGGTTCCAGCAATGAGATAGCGGTCTCCAAGTGCATCGAGCAGGCTTACCGCATGCAGGAAAACGGTATGACCGTCCGCATCCGGGACGAGATTGCCCTGATTCCGCGCGAATCTTCTCTTCCGTCTAAACCTTCCCAGAAGGAGTAATTTGTTCTTTGATTTCTATGACCATCTCCGGCATGTTTTTCCTGTACCGGGATGGTCATTTTTCTTTGTTTCATTTCCTGAAAACCGGCTTCTTTTCTTCAGTACTTCATTGACAAACAATACTGCCATGATATAATTCATATGAACACGTTCATATAATTTCACCACATGTAATCCTTTTGCATATCATGTGTTTTTGCAACTTCTCCGGAGGCCTATATGCCAAAAATCATTGAAAATCTGCGTGAAAAATTAATGGCGGAAGCCCGTCTTCAGGTCAATCAGCTCGGATACGGACAAATCACGGTCAGGGGAATTGCTTCCGCCTGCGGCGTTGGCGTTGGTACCGTTTATAATTATTTTCCTTCCAAAGAACACCTGATTGCCGCTTTTATGATGGAGGACTGGAATATTGCTCTCAGTGAAATGCTGATTGCTCCCGAGTCGGGAGACGCGAGAAGTCTTCTCCATTCCGAATATAAAGGTCTTTCATCGTTTGTGCATTCTCATCAGAAACTGTTTTCCGATCCGGATGCAATCCGTATCTTCTCCTCTGTCGCGCGTGACCGTCATCCGATGCTCCGCCGTCAGCTGTCAGAACCACTGGAAAAGATTTTATCTGATTCCGGAAAAGCAAACGCATCCTTTCTGGCTGTTTTTCTGACTGAGTCCCTTATGACCTGGTGTCTTGCCGGTGTCTCCGAAGAGGAACTCTTTTCCGTTCTCGACCCGCTCCTTTAAGCGCGGATTCAGATAGATTGATGAAATGGAGGATTATTTCATGAGCAGTTTTGAAAACCTGCGGATCGTTGACAACTTCTACCAGACTTCCCTGTTCTTCCCGATGCCGACCGTTCTGATCAGCACACTTACGGAAAGCGGGATGACAACACTCGGGCCGTATTCTCTGGTTCAGCCTTATTATGTTGCCGGTAAGGACTACTATGCGATGCTGCTTCAGTGCCGCAATTCATCCAACACCGCGCAGAATATTCTGAGAACCGGGAAATGTGCCATCAATTTCGTGGATGACAATCCGAAAACATTCAAGGAAGCAGTCAAGCTTTCCTGGCCGGGAGACAAACCGGAAGAAAAAATGCCGAAGGTCAATTTCCGTCTTGAAAAGTCCATGATAGAAGAACAGGATCCTTCCGATGTCCGTCCTATGGTCCTTTCCGACGCGATTGAGGTAATTGAATGCACGTGGATGCGTGAACTCGACGGTGCTGCCTCCGATCAGGCAGGCTGTACGACCGGTTATGAACCCCCGTATCATGATTTCAACGGCATCACTTCCAAATTCGGTGCGCATTTCATTTTGAGAGTTGACAAAATCCTGATGAAGAAAAAGTATTCCGACGCGATCATCAACGGTGTCCGTGCGCAGGATTTCCCCAAGCTTCCGGTCGACTACGGTTACCGCGACAGCAAAAACTTCTGGTTCCACAGAGCAAAGCGCATGCGTTCCGAACTGCTGGCTATCCGCAAACAGACCCTGGAATCTGTCCGCTATGCCGCTGACCGGGCGGATGATACCGTAAAGTTCACGGATGAAGCTCTTAAAACGATCCTCAATGTTCCCCGCGTCTTCCTGCCCCTTGTTTTAAAGGGGTGTGTCGACTGGGCGAAGGAAAACGGTGTTACTCTCATCACAGAAGAGCACATGAAAATCATTAACGACAAACGTTCCAAAGAAAAGAATTCCAAGAAGGGAGTCTGATCACGATGGAAGCTGTAAAGCAATTCTCCGTCCCGATGGCGCTGGTTGATTTTATCCCTGTTTTTCTGTTCGGGATTTCCGCTGTTCTTCTGCAGCGCGGACTCTATAACAAAATGAGCAAGGGAGCTTTCGCCCTGTTTGCAGCCGGAACGATCAACGTGTTTACCGCCGGATTATTAAAAGCGCTTTATAAGCTGCTCTACGCGATGAACATCTGCGACTTCGCGCCTTTGAACAACATGTTCTTTCCGGTCCAGTCAATCGGATTCCTGCTCGCGGGCATCGGCGTGATTGCCATGCTGGTCCACAAGCAAACCGAAACGGTTCCCGCCGTCGCGGCAGCACCGGCTGCGTTCTCCGGAACTTTCATTTTTGTCACGCTGATGGTTCTCGGATTCGGATTCATGAATTTCGGCCTCGCCGCTGTCGCAAAAAAACTGAAGAAGCCGGTTGCCGTCGTACTGTTCTGTGTCAGCTTCGTCTTCAGCATGATGATGGGTTATCTGTCTTCCCGGAACTTTGAGCAGGCTTCCATGAACTGGATCGCGGAAGGCGTTAATATTCTTGGCCAGATTGCCCTCCTTACTGCTGTCTGTATCATTCACAAAGCAGGTCTGAAAGAACTGAAGCTGGAAAAAAGGAGTGCATAATGGAACAACTGCTCAATCTTCTCCGTAAAAAGTATCCGCTCAAAGAACAGTCTGTCGATCCCTACCGGGAAGTGAAGGCCAGCGGCATGCGTTTTACGATCCGGGCATATGAAGCAGAAGGCCTCGGTCATGTTTCCGTCATGCACGCAGTCGGTTTTCTCGGTCTGATGAAAATGGATTCCCTGATCATCAATCCGACTGCAAAAGATCTTCCTCTTTATTCCTACGACCGTATCTTTGCGATGGGCAACGACACTCTGATTGTTGAGATCTATGATACTTTGATTGCTCCTTCTGATTTTTCGGGTGTGGAAAAAGTCAAACAGTCTTATTCCGATCTCCCTGACCATGTTCTCGGAGCACATTGGTATGACTCCATCAAGCTGCCGATCAGTGTTTCCAAAAAAGCGAAAAAGAATCTGTCCGGCAGATTCAGCGAATTCGCTGAGAAACATCTCGCAGCGCTGCTGGAAATCGAGCCTGATCATGCTTGCGATGCCGCTGCCAAGCGGGAAAAAGCTTCCGTCTATGTAGAAGGACTTCTGAAAAACGGCGGTCCTTCAACGGATGTGTTCTTAAAAGCGCTCGGACAGGAAAAAACGGAATGGGTTTTCCGTTCCGCATTATTCGGAACAATCCAATCACACTGATCCGGATTCTGCCATGACAGTGAAAAACTGCGTGGCAGTTTTTTCTATTTTGCGGAACGGAATTGTGATTACAGATTGCAAAAAACGCTCCGTCTTGGTAAAATGAAAAAGATGTAAAGCATTTCAGAAAGGATCGTTATTTACCTTGAAAATCATTGAGCTCAAAGAAACGATAACCGCTTCCAATGACCGGGACGCAGAAGTGCTCCGTTCCGAACTCAAAGAGCAAAAAACTCTTTTAGTGAACCTGATGGCCTCCCCGGGTGCCGGAAAAACCACTCTTCTGGAACGCACGATTCAGGATCTCGGCTCCAAGTACCGCATTGCCGTCATGGAAGCGGACGTGGATTCCGATGTGGATGCGAAGAGAATCGAAATGATGGGTGCCAAAGCTGTCCAGGCGCATACCGGCGGTATGTGTCATATGGATGCCGGCATGACCAGAAGAGCGCTGGAAGAACTGAATGCACCCGAGTCCGATCTGGTTGTTTTGGAAAATGTCGGGAACCTGATCTGCCCCGCGGAATTTGACACCGGTGCGGGAAAAAACGTTATGCTTCTGTCGGTTCCCGAAGGAGACGACAAGCCGCTCAAATACCCTTTGATGTTCACTACTTCTGATGCGCTTCTTATTACAAAGATCGATGTCCTACCCTATTTTGATTTTGATGCGGAAAAATGCATTGAGCGGGCGAAAAAACTGAATCCCCGTATCAAGGTATTCCTGGTTTCTTCCAAAACAGGGGAAGGAATGGAAGCATGGGAGTCCTGGCTGTCGGATGCGATCGACAGCTGGAAGCAATAGCCAACCGTTTTTCAAATAAATATTTAAAAGGAGAAAAAGTATGCCGGAAACCTACGACAGCAATCCTATCACCCAGTCCAAATACGATGGCGAAGCTGAGCTGAATAAAAAATATGCTACGCTCGGACGTCGTATTACGGACAATGTCGGGCACAAACTGATGGGCCTGAAAACAACCGATGAAGAATACTGGGGACTTCGTGAAGTCCTGACAGAACCGGAAGTTGACATCGCGCTGACCATGAAACAGCGCAAATGGTATACCGAAGAAGAGCTCTTCGAGATGAACAAGAACATGGGCAAGGAAAAATTCAAAGAGGCTCTGGATTTGCTTTGTGTCCATGGATTTGTCGAGTATGATTACGGCGATCATTATAATGACGACGGTCCGATTCCAGGTGCTCCGAAAGAAAAGCGTTATCGTACCAGTTACTTCGTGCCCGGCAGTGCGGAATTGTTCAATTCCTCCGAGGACCGGATTGCGAAAAATCCTCCCGTTGCAAAGATGTTTGAGCGGATGACTTTCCTGCCCCTTGAGCATATCACTTCCATGGTGCCTCCGGGAGGCGATGGCATCGGCATGCATGTCATTCCGGTTGAAAAAGAAGTATCTGCCAACAGGGAAGCTGTCAAGCTGGAAAAAATCTCCTACTGGCTGCAGAAGTATGACGGACATCTTTCCGCAGGTATCTGCTCCTGCCGCGCTTCCAGATCGATGCTGGGTGAAGGCTGCACAGACGATGTCAACGACTGGTGCATTCAGGTAGGCGATATGGCGGATTATACCGTCGAAACCGGACGCGCGCACTATATCACAAAAGAAGAGGCCCTGGACATTCTGAAGAAAGCAGAAGAAAACGGTTATGTCCATCAGCTGACCAACATCGACGGCGAAGATCATATCTTTGATATCTGCAACTGCAACGTTCAGATCTGCAACGCTCTTCGGACCTCTCTTCTGTATAACACCCCGAACATGTCCAAGAGCGCATATACCGCAAACGTGGAAAAAGAAAAGTGCGTTGCCTGCGGTCGCTGCGTGGAAATCTGCCCTGCCGGAGCTCTGAAACTCGGTCAGAAGCTCTGCACCAAGGAAGGCAAAGAAATCCAGTATCCGAAATCGGTTCTTCCGGATCGAATCCGCTGGGGCAAATATGCCTGGGATGAGAACTACCGCGATACCGCGCGCGTCAACACGCATAAGACCGGTTCTTCTCCCTGCAAGGCCGCCTGCCCTGCGCACGTTCCCGTTCAGGGTTATCTGAAGATGGCCAAAGAAGGCCGTTATGATGAGGCTCTTGCATTGATTAAGCGCGAGAACCCCTTCCCCGCCATCTGCGGACGTGTTTGCAACAAGCGCTGCGAAGATGCCTGCACGCGCGGAACGATCGACCAGCCGGTCGCAATCGACGATGTGAAAAAATTCCTGGCAGAACGTGATCTCCATGCAGAGACGCGCTATGTTCCCAAGAAACTGATCAACCGCGTCGAAGGCGAATGGCCTCAGAAAATCGCGATCATCGGCGCAGGCCCTGCCGGTCTCAGCTGTGCATATTATCTTGCTTCAAGAGGATACCGTCCCACGGTCTTTGAGAAAAACGCAAAGCCCGGCGGTATGATGACCTACGGTATTCCTTCCTACAAGCTGGAAAAGGATGTCATTGACGCAGAGATCGATGTAATCCGTGCACTCGGTGCTGAAATCAAATGCGGCGTGGAAGTCGGCAAAGACATTACGATCGCCGAGCTCAAAGAACAAGGTTACGAAGCATTCTACATTGCAATCGGCTGCCAGGGCGGAAGGCTCCCCGGCGTTCCCGGTGAAACAGCCGAAGGAACCGAAATTGCGGTCAGTTTCCTGTCCAAAGCACTCTCGGATAACAGCCGCAAACTCTCCGGAGACGTCGTGGTCATCGGCGGTGGCAATGTAGCGATTGACTGTGCCCGGACGGCTCACCGCTTCGGTGCGGATTCCGTATCCATGTTCTGTCTCGAATCACGCGAGACCATGCCCGCTTCCGAAGAAGAGATCAAGGAAGCCCAGGAAGAAAATGTCCAGATTTTCCCGAGCTGGGGACCAAAAGAAGTTCTTACAGATGAAGAAGGGAAAGTAAAGGGGATTGTTCTCAAGCGCTGTGTCCGGACGATCGATCCGGAAACCGGAAAATTCTCCCCTGCATACGATGAAGAAGAGACCATGACAGTCGATGCCAAAACGGTCATCTTTGCAATCGGTCAGGCCATCGAATGGGGCAATCTCTTAAGCGGTACGAATGTGAAATTCTGGCACGGCAATTATCCTGTTGCCGACAAGTTCACCTACCAGACCGATGATCCCTGCATCTTCGTCGGCGGCGATGTTTTCACCGGTCCGAAATTTGTCATTGATGCCATCGGTCAGGGTCATGAAGCTGCAGAATCTCTTGCACGTTTCGTTTCCAAGAACCATGTCAATCAGACGCTCGGCAGAGACCGCCGGTTCTTCAAAGAACTGGATAAAGACAACATTGCCATCGATTCCTACGATGTCGCGCAGCGTCAGGTTCCTGCCGTCGATCCTTCCATCGACGCCAAGAACGGATTCTCCGACCCGCGCCTGACTCTGACAGAAGAGCAGGTCAAGATTGAAGCAAGCCGCTGCCTCGGCTGCGGAGCCACGATTGTGGATGAAAACAAGTGTATCGGCTGCGGTCTTTGCACAACCCGCTGCGAGTTCGATGCGATTCATCTGAAGCGTGATCATCCTCAGAACACAAATATGCGCCGTGCGGAAGACAAGGTCGGCGGACTTGCCGGTTACGCAATCCCGCGTGCGTTCAAGATCCTGATGCACAGCGGTTCCGAAGAAGCGAAGATGATGCGCGAGAAACGGAAAGAATACAACAAGGCGACCAAAGAATTCCACAAGACACACCCCCATACCGGAAATTCCATCAGTGTTGAATCCCTTATGAAGGATGATTGATCCATATGCATGAGATGGGTATCATCCTGCACCTCGCAAAAACACTGGATGAAACCTGTGAGGAGCAGAATCTGAAAGGAATCGGCAAGGTCGTGCTTCAGGTCGGTGAAGTATCCGGCATTATGACGGATTATTTCGAAGACTGCTGGAATTACTTCCGCACCCGCCACCCCCGGCTGGAAACCGCCGAATTGGTGATCGAAACGATTCCCGCATTTACCTATTGCGACCATTGCGGGAAAACATATCCGACTGTCCGGTTCGGTCGGGAGTGTCCCTACTGTCACAGCGGTGAAACCTGGCTGATCCGCGGAAACGAATGCATCATAAAAGAGATTGAAGTCTATGACTGAATACGAGCCGTCCGGGTTGCCCGGACGGCTCGCTCTTCACCATATCATCTTTTTCTGTTCTGTCAGATTTCTGCTTTACAATTTTGCTGTTTCAAATTAAAATATAAGCAGTATCATTCTTACTTTTAACAAATTCAGGAGGAATTAACCAGCATGTTTTCCAACATTCCCAATGTCAAACTCGGCATCATTGCGGTCTCCCGCGACTGTTTCCCGATTGGATTGTCCACCCAGAGAAGAAAGAACATTGTGGCTCAGTATCAGGGCGACCTGTATGAATGCCCCGTAACAGTCGAGAATGAACTCGATATGCAAAAGGCTGTTGCCGATGTCAAGGCAAACGGCTGTAATGCTCTGGTCGTGTTTTTAGGAAACTTCGGTCCTGAAACGCCGGAAACACTGATTGCGAAGCACTTTGACGGTCCCTGTATGTTCGTTGCTGCGGCAGAAGGCGATGGCGACATGATTAACGGCAGAGGAGATGCCTATTGTGGTATGCTGAACTGCTCCTACAACCTTGGCATGCGTCATCTGAAGGGTTATATCCCCGAGTATCCGGTCGGCACCGCAGAAGATATCGCCAAGATGATAGCGGACTTCGTACCGGTTGCCCGCGCGGTCATCGGTGTCAAAAATCTCAAGATCATTACTTTCGGACCGCGTCCGCAGGACTTTTTCGCCTGCAACGCCCCGATCAAAGGGCTGTATGAACTCGGTGTAGAGATTGAAGAAAATTCCGAACTCGACCTCTTGGTTTCCTACCGCGAGCATGCCGGCGATCCGCGCATCAATGATGTATGCAAGGACATGGCGGAAGAATTAGGCGTTTCCGGCAACAACTATCCGGAACTTCTGCCGCGCATGGCGCAGTTTGAGCTGACGCTGCTCGACTGGATGGAGAACCACAAGGGCGACCGCAAATATGTTGCTTTTGCGGATAAATGCTGGCCTGCGTTCCCGAAGGAATTTGGTTTCGAGCCCTGCTTCGTAAACTCCCGTCTTGCTTCCAAAGGCATTCCCGTCGCTTGCGAAGTCGATATCTACGGCGCTCTTTCCGAATACATCGGAGCCTGTGTTTCCGGTGATGCGATTACGCTGCTGGATATCAACAACTCTGTTCCGAAACAGATGTGGGAAGAACACATCAAGGGCAAATTCGATTATGTTCTGACCGATACGTTCATGGGCTTCCATTGCGGAAACACGCCTTCCTGCAAGATGTGCGCGGACCGTGCTGTAAAATATCAGCTGATCCAGCACCGTCTGCTCGAACCGGAAGGATCGGAACCCGACTTTACGCGCGGCACGCTTGAAGGCGACATTGCAGCGGGCGAAATCACATTCTATCGTCTGCAGTGCGACAGTGACGGTGTTCTTCGCTCCTACATTGCCGAAGGCGAAGTCCTCCCCGTTGCAACCACCAGCTTCGGCGGTATCGGCGTATTTGCGATCCATGAGATGGGCAGATTCTATCGTCACGTCCTGATTCAGAAACGTTATCCGCATCACGGCGCCGTTGCCTTCGGACATCACGGAAAAGCATTGTTCGAAGTCTTCAAATTCCTGGGTGTCGGCGACATTGCCTACAATCAGCCCAAATCACTGCCTTATCCCACTGAGAATCCCTGGGCATAAGCCATTCCTCTTTGAGATTAAAGACACGGTTCCTTCGGTTCCGTGTCTTTCTCTTTAATAAAACAGAGAAGAAGCCTCCCCGGTTCGGGGAGGCTTCCTGATGTCTTCGGATTAAAGGGTTCTATACTAAACATTGGGGTAAAATAAAAAAAGATAGAGCACAAATCACAAAAAGCTTGTAGAATGAAAGTACCACCAAACATCTGCAAGAGGTGACTTATGCTCTACGAAGATTTTATCACAAAACTGCTGGATAT
>JAFWJN010000042.1 GCA_017514685.1 Clostridia bacterium | reverse complement strand
TGCTTGAAGCAACACACCTTTCCGGTGGTTAAGCTGTGAGGTTCCACCTGTTCCCATTCCGAACACAGAAGTTAAGCTCACATACACCGACAATACTTGGCTGGAGACGGCCCGGGAAGATAGGCAGCTGCCGGGATCCATGGACACTCGTATGAGTGTCCTTTTTTTGTCTTCTGATCACTAATTACAGCTTCTTTCTGTGAATTTGTTCTCTTGACTAGCTTTGTAAATTTTTTTATACTTTAAGGTGAAAGATTATTTCGTCCAAATTCGTTAAAAAATCGGAAGGTGGGAAAAAGGAAATGAAATCAAAACATGTACTGTGTCTTGTTCTGACAGCATTGATACTGCTCTCCGTGATTCCGGCTGTAGGATTTGCGGAACGAAGATCAAATGAGAGCCTTGTGCACAATCTGAATACCATTTCGGACTCGGACACCCTTTTCGCGTTCGGTACGCCGGCTCCCTCTAACCACCGTCATATTTGGGGACCGTGGGTAACGATTAAAAAACCAACCTGCTATACGCAGGGACTGGAACAGAGGACATGCAAACTTGATCCCAGCCATGTGGAAACCAGGACGATCCCTGCATCGCATAACTGGGGCGATTGGGAAACACTGCAGGAACAGACCTGTACTCAGGATGGGATCTATCAGAGAGTATGCAAACGGGATTCCAGCCATGTCGGGACATCGGTCCGTCCGGCGACGGGGCATGACTTCACTCCCTGGCACATGGTTATAAAACCTACTTTCAAGACCCCCGGGGTATATGAGCGTACCTGTAAAAAGTGCGGATATGTTGAACAGGAGACGAAATCAGCTCCTGTTGCTGTTCCGGAATACTCCATTGTAATCCTGGTGGAAGATGCGATCCTGGCAGAGGATGATACCGAAGGATATCAGCCGGCACCTCTAACCTACCATGTTTCAGAAGTCGACCCCGAGGAAGGCCTTACGATCTGCTATTTTATCACTCTGATCAATAACGGGAAGAAGACCTGGTATGCGGACGAAGTGAAACTGGGTAGAAACCGATATGAATCAATCGGCAGGGAAATCTATGTGGAACCCGGAAGCCGTCAAACGTTCATCTTTCATCACCATATCAAAAGAGAAGACCTCAAGAGCAACTATTATGTCGGCAATCCTTACGGATATGCGAGTCTGAGCATTTCTGTTGACGCAATGGTAACGGATGACACCCATGACGGCAGTGTCGGTGAATCCAATGTAGTAAATTTTGAGTACACTTTTATAGATGATACCGGGGAAACAGGATGGGGCACCGAAATACCGGAAGAAGAATACCGGTATGTGGAAATGCGGCTGGAAGCAGTGAATTCGCCGCAGCAGTACGGAGGGTATTCCCTTGGAGAGAAAGTCAATCTGCGCTGCACGGTGACAAATCTTTCCGCAACGGATACGATCACGGATGCCTTGCTGTACGATGGGTCAAGAGTGGGTCACGAAGGACAGCTCAACGAAGATATTGCGACAGTAGACGGTCTGGCACCCGGAGAAAGCAAAGCGTATGATTTTACGTATACCATAGAGAAGGAGGATGTAAAGAAAGGACAGGTTACACTCGGGTGTCAGATAGACTGGGTAGATAAAAACAGTACCATCAAGGAGGAACCGGATCAGTTTCATAGTAATGAGCTGGTCATATCGACCATACCGGATCCGGGCGCGCTGGGCGTTACTCTGGAAGTTGATTCGTTCTCGAGAAACATGATGTACTATGAAGTGGGAGAGACCGTTGAACTGCTTCTCTATGTATTGAACCGGAGCATCTGGACGGATACTGCCATCAGGGAAATCGATGTGCACGGATTCGAGAACGAATATCAGGGAAACAATCCGGAACTCCCTTGTCCTCTGCTTCCTGAGGACATAGAAGTATTCCAGATAGACCACACGGTAACGGAACTCGATGCGCTGAGAGGATACATCGAATGTTCGGTTACGGTCTATGCCAGAGACCCGGACGGCAATGATTACCCGTTTACAAGCAATTTGGCCAGAGCAGCATGCGGAGAACTGCCGGAAGGGTATGAAGATCTGGTTTCCATCCATATGGACGAGATCAGCATTCCGAAGAACGGGGGATCCTATATGGAGGACGAGCTCATCAAGTACCGTGTGACGATCAAAAACACGGGAACGGAACCCATCCACGGAGACTCCCAGACTTCCAAATATGAGAAACTGAAGTTGCTCCGCATAGTCGATCTTGCTCCCGGAGAGCAAATGTCATATGAATGGGAATACCGTGTCAGCGAGATCGATGTTTACAGAGGAACGGCAACATCGGCATCCTGCGTCCGATTCCGGACAGAGGACGGTACTCTGGTCAGCAAGATGAGCAACAAGGTTACCAGCAAGACAGGGTTTGAAATCATCGTTCGTCCGGGCGGTTTCAGAGTGCCATCCGAATCCAGACACGACAATCATTTCGGATCCGGCAGGTTCAAGTATAAGGAACTCGAGGAACGGTTTATCGAGTTCTACCCTGAGCGCTTTATCAAGATCAAGAATGCGCTGCAGAGCAAACTTTGGAAAGCGGTCGGAAAAAAGGCAATCGCTAAAGTCTGGACGGATGCCCAGTCGGAATGGAAGAATGAACTCGCTTCCATCTATACGGAAGCGGCTAATGCGGCAGGGTCCGAACTTGCAATCTATCTGATGCAGGATGAGTTGGTCTTCGACGAATTCCTGGATAGCTATATCATACTGACGGATGCGATTGCAGACGGACAGACGGACAAAGCGGCAAAGAGCGTTTCGGACCTGCTGGAGGATTACTGCAGAGAGCTCTATGTTGAAACGAACGGCGTACCGGAAGAATGGTCCGATGAAGCGGGAACAAAGCCACTCCAGGTATGGCCAGGCAATACGCCGAGAAAGACCGAAAAAACGCTGGTGGAAGCGAATGGGAACACCGTGACCTACTCGGTCACATACCGGCCGGACCATATCAAGATCCGGACAATCCTGGAGAACCAGCTTTCCATGACGGATCGGGCGGATGATCGTGCGGTAATCTACCGGAACGGGTACGGAATGTGGAAGATCGAGCGAGACCGCATCCTGGATGAACAGCTTCAGAAAGGGAATGATGCGCAGAAGAATGCGATCACCGGCTACATCCGTCAGTTCGACCGGATGGCGGAAGCAAGAAGAGCCGTTCTGGAGCGGATCTATGACGAAACGCCGGATCTGACCGAACGGATTCTCTGCGAGATGATGGAACAGCAGGTGATTCTGCTCGACAGCCTTGTGCGCAGATAAACTGGAAAACGGCTGACAGAGCGTTTTGCGAATATGAAAAGGGAGAAAAGCAGCCTTTGAAAGGCTGCTTTCTCTTAATAACGGATGATTTCAGATAATTCCGAGAGGAATCAGAACAATCAGAAGCACTGCCACAAGGCTCCATTCTGTAATCAGGAAAATACGTCTTGCCTTCGGCTTCATATCCGGAACATAGTTGCTTGCAAGGAAGAACGGAATATAAGTCGTGATGAACACCGGAATAACTCCCCACCATTTATAGACCCAGATAAAAGAATGATTACTCGTTCCCGCAAGAAAAGACTCAAACAATGCAAATAAGAGAGCCATTTCAATTGCACCGACCAGTTTACAACTGATTCCTTTTCTTCCGTTTTTGGCAAAGTAGCGCTTGGTTCTGTCCTGAGGCAGCATTTTAAAAGATATGATTCCGGCAAGGGAGAACATCATGGAAAGTTCCCAGCAGACACCAATCAGCAGGATAAACGTAGTAGATTCGTTGGAGACGGACCACAACGGATATCCGGTTATGTGACCTATAATTGCGTTCGCAATTTCATAGAGCCAATGGACCCCATAAAGAGCAAGACCTGCAATGACAATCTCTTTGTTTTTTTTATGAATTTCGGACCAATAAACGTAAAAGACAACAGCGAGAATGAAAATGAAAGTCCAGTTAAAATTTTCCGTGCTTCTTACAACAATACTGTCCACCAGGCTTTTTGCTTCCTGTGAACCATCCCCCCAGAAAATGAACATAAATGATACCTCCGATTGATTTGACGTGTTCTTCTGAAGTTGAAAAGAGTGACGATCTATCATTTGCGGATCATGGGATGCGTCCCTGATTAACCGCTATGAGTCAGCGTTCCGTTGATTCCGGGGTATAACCCACCTTTGCCACCAGACTTTGTCCTTGTGGCCCGGTGATCCATTCCAAAAGCTTCAGTGTGTTGCTGTCAGCGTCGGACCGGGTAACGGCATAGAAATCGGATGCAAGGGGATAGGTTCCGTTTTCTATATTTTCAATAGTTGGAGCGACACCGTTGATCGACAGAAGTTTCACATGGAAGTTCTTCATTAGGGCGGTGCAATAAAAGCGGAAAGAGAATCCGATTGCATTTCGGTGATTTCTGTAAGGAGATACCTGCTCAACGATTCCGCCCATAGCAGAAAGAACATTTTCTTTATCTGCCGGCATAAGAGGCGTATCCCGCATGACGAACCGCTCCAGTGCAGTCTGGCTGCCGCTGCCCTCATCCCGCTGGAAGGCGAGAATCTTTCCGAAACCTTTGACCCCGAACTGCTCCCATTTCGTGGTTTTCCCGGAATAAATACTTCTGATCTGTTCCAGCGTCATGTTGTCAACGGGATTATCAGGATGTACGAAGAAAACGAAAGCTTCTTTTCCAATCGGAGTATAGACCAGTTCGACTCCTTTTTCAGCAGCGTATGATTCCTGCTCTTCACTTGGACCGGCGACGAAGATGATGTCACATTCTCCATCCACAATTTTCTCATATGCCCATCCGGTTGTGCTGCAGGAAACGGTCTGACGGATTTTATAACCTTCCAAGCCGTTCAGATCGGGGTAGACTGCCTGAGCAAAGGAAGCATAAACGGGATACAGCGCAGTCGCACCATCCATCCTGGGAAGAGAATCAGTACCGGAAAACCGAAGAGAAGATTCTTCATCCAGCTTTTCAGCAAGAGTATCAGGCATAAACGGAGTATATGTCGCATAATTAAATGATTCCGGAACCGTAATATCCTTCAGATACTGATCATAACGATAGCAGCCCCAGATCGCGCCGGCAGTGAGTCCGGCAAAGATGAACCAGAGAATGAGCCGTTTCCAGTTCATCCACTGTGTCATAAGCCCTATGAGAAGCCATTCCAAAAGGGCACCGGCTATGATTACGCAAACCCGGGTGTACCAGTGAAGCACAAACATGCAAACGAGCAGAACAATGATGCTGATCACAATGGCATCAATTCCCGCCAGGATCCAGGTTGCGCAGTTCAGGGCAATTCTGTTTCCTTTGAATGTTTCTTTACGCCGCGTCAGAATACGCCAGATTATGACCCCGAGGTTGGCTGCTAGCAGAATATAAAGAATAGGCATGATCTAACCTCCTGATTGATGATCAGAATGAATCGCCGATCAGATTTTCAGCTTCTGAACTGTCCAGCTTTTCAATGGAACGAAGTTTTCTGGTGATCGCCCGGGACCTTGCCCCAATAAGAGTATCCAGGTCGGAATTCACTTGCTGGAGTTTTTGCTGGGACTTTTCCAGAATATCGCCGAATTTTTCAAATTCGGTTTTGACAGCGCCGAGCACAAGCCAGACTTCACTGCTCCGCTTCTGAATGGCCAGCGTGCGGAATCCCATCTGAAGACTGTTCAAAAGAGCGGCCATTGTAGAAGGTCCTGCCAGATTCACATGATAGACATTCTGAAGTTCTTCCACCATGCCCCGGTTGACTGCTTCCGCATAAAGACCTTCAAACGGCAGAAACATGACCGCAAAATCAGTCGTCCTCGGAGGATCGATATATTTGGAGCGGATATCTTTCGCCTCGCTCTTTAAACGGGCAATCAAGGCAGCGGCAGCTGCGGCTACGGTTTCTGCAGAACCGGAATCATACGCGTCCTGTAAGGCTGCATATGTTTCGCCTGGGAATTTGGCATCAATCGGCAGATAGACGGTGCTTTCTCCGTCTCCCGGAAGTTTAACCGCGAATTCCACAACATCAGAAGAACCTTCCTTTACGGCTACGTTCACATCGTACTGTTCGGGGGAGAGGATCTCCTTCAGAATGGCCCCGAGCTGCACCTCACCGAGAATACCGCGGGTTTTCACGTTGGAAAGAACTTTTTTCAGATCTGTGACTCCGGCTGCAACGGATTGCATCTCGCCAAGTCCTTTATAAACCTGCTCAAGCTGCGTGCTGACCAGACGGAACGATTCCCCAATACGGGTTTCCAGTGTTGACTGCAGCTTTTCATCTACGATCTGCTGCATTTTTTCCAGTTTTTCACTGTTCTCCTGCTGCATCTGGGCAATCCGGCGTTCCATGGTCTGACGGATCTGCTCCAGTTTCTGTTCGTTTGCCTGCTCGAAGGAGGAGAAACGGCGGTCCTGCATACTCATGGATTCGCTCTGAGAAGAGGAAAGGGTTTTTGAAAGTGATACGATCGAATTGTTCAGAGCAGACAGTCTGTTTTCCGTAGCGCGTTCAAAACCGGCGAACCGCTGTTCCTGCAGCATGTTGGCATCGTGCTGATTATCAGTGATCATATCGTTATAGTCCCGCAGCTCACGATGAAGCTCGCGTTCCAGTTCTGAAAGTCCTTTCGGGCGTCGGGGAATTGCAAGAAGCACGATAACGGCGATCAGTGCACACAGAATCAGAATCGACAAAATCAACAAAACGATAAAATCTGTGGTCAAATTAAATACCTCCGTGAAGTATAAATCCGGCTGCCAGGGCAGTCTGCGCCAGAACATAGGTTACCATGACGAAAAAGTTTCCCAGTACGGTTTTCTTTCCGAACATGTTATAAGCCAGAAGCCCGTCGCTGAGCATGAACATCAAACCGCCGAAAGCAGCAAGCAAGTAGGCGGCGTTAAAGGAAACAAAAGAGAGATAGAGTGCGGCAGCACTCGTACCTGAGAGAAGCGTTGCGTAGCAGATGGCCGGTATCATTAGTCTTTTCGGCGCGTGCGGAATCAGAAAATGCCGGACCAGAACCAGACATAGCGCGATCCAGACAACAGAAATAATGGCTGTCAGATGCAGTCCCGGACGTGTTGACAGCATTCCGGCGATATAGCAGATATGCCCGAGACCGAAGGAAGTAATCCCGCCGAGCACGTTCCAGTGATGCCTTCCGAGAAGGAAAACATCGCCGATCCAGCCGAACACCATTGCCAAAATGATAAGAACATTCGGTTTTGGAGCGGCAAGAAGATACAGGACGATGAGCGACGG
This sequence comes from Clostridia bacterium, assembly GCA_017514685.1. Classification (GTDB taxonomy): domain Bacteria; phylum Bacillota; class Clostridia; order Christensenellales; family CAG-138; genus UBA3792. The sequence continues at coordinate 47,594 of JAFWJN010000042.1, read as the reverse complement.
CATATAAAGGGACTTGAAGATATAGCGGAGAATGCGGTTCTGCTTGGCATAGGCTGTCAGCATTACGCAGACAACCGGAAAATAGATAAATGCTGTATATAGGATAATCGGATCCATAACGCACCTCCTAATAATAATATATCATATTATGAAGCGATATTGAAGACCCTTTTAAATTGGAACGATACATTCGTTTTCTCCATTTAGATGGATTGTAGAGATTTCCTTGGAAGACAATTTGATATATCCAGTGAAAAAATATTATAAAAAAGAGGATAATTCTTTGGAACAGTGCATATTCGTTTTCGAATGAGAGTTTCGGCAATTACCTTGCCTAAAGCGTTGATTCTCATGGACTCCGTTGATATAATAATATTGTCACAAATGATCAATGGATTCTCCGATGATTGATTCTGTTGAGGGTTAACTTATTCCTATGGAGGCTTTTATGGAACAGAAAAGACTGACGGCAGGTCCGCTGCTGAATGCAGATGGAATTCTCAGCGAAGCGGGATATGCCACTTCGTTGGTAAAGAAGTATGACAGGAATGCGGTAAAAGGAGGAAAAACGCGGATCAAGGAATGGGACTATTACCTCATTTATAACGACAAGTTCGGCGTTGCACTCACATTGGATGATAACAGTTATATGGGAATGGTTTCGGCTTCCTTTTTGGACTTTGAGCAAAGAAAAGAACGGACGGTTTCCCCAATGTTCTGGCTGCCATTTGGAAAAACAGGGTTTCCAGCCTCCAGCAAAGAGGGTAATGTTGAAAAATCGATGAAAGGCGCGTTTGCTTCCTTTACGCATGAAGATGGTGCAAGGCATCTGACGGTCTGCCTGGAGAACTTTGAGAATGGAACACCTTTTACATGCGAGTTTACGCTTACGGAAGAACCGGCTGATTCCATGGTAATTGCGACTCCTTTCCCGAAAAAGAAAACAGCATTCTACTATAACCAGAAAATTATTGGTATGAAGGCTTCCGGATATGCGGAATATAACGGAAAGCGCTATGATTTTGATCCGGAGAACAGTTTCGGTCTTCTGGACTGGGGAAGAGGCGTCTGGACTTACAACAATACCTGGTATTGGAGTGCGGCGCAGGGGGTTGTGGACGGTCTGCGATTCGGGTTCAATCTGGGATATGGATTTGGAGACACCTCCAAAGCAAGTGAAAACATGATTTTTGTAAACGGCGCAGCGCAAAAACTGGACCGTGTCGTTTTTGAAATTCCGCAGAAGGATGGAAAAGATGATTTCCTCAGCCCATGGAGCGTGCATGATAACGAGGGAAGACTGAATCTGATATTCCGCCCGTTCCTTGACAGAAAGAGTAAGACCGACGTGCTCGTGATCTGTTCAGATCAGCATCAGGTGTTCGGAACATTTTCCGGTTCCGTTACACTGGATGACGGTACGGTTCTGAATCTCACGGGTCTGACCGGATTTGCGGAAAAAGTAAAGAATCGGTGGTAACTGATACACTTTGATCGGGAGAGCTTGCTCTCCTTTTTTTCTTGCATCACGAAAGTATGCATGCTATAATATATTGATTCATTATGGGGAGGTACGCTTTGCGCATTCTAGGAATCGACCCCGGATACGCCATCATGGGATATGGGGTGATTGAGAAAAACGGTCAGTCGATCACACCGGTTGATTTCGGCGTCATCGAAACGGATAAGTCGATGCCTTTTCCGGAAAGACTTGAAAAACTCTATCTTGGGACAAGACAGCTTTGTCAGCTGTATCATCCGGATATGGCGGTTTTTGAAGAGTTGTTCTTCTACCATAATGTTACGACGGCGATCGCGGTAGGTTCAGGAAGAGGCGTCGCGATCTTAGGAGTACAGCAGAGCGGGATTCCGATTTATGAATTCACGCCGATGGAGATCAAGCAGGCGGTCTGTGGAAACGGTCATGCGGATAAAAAACAGGTACAGCAGATGATCCGTGTTTTGCTGGGGCTGAAAAACATTCCGAAGCCGGATGACGCAGCTGACGCGCTTGCAGTAGCCCTGTGCCTTTCCTTCCATGCCGGTCCGGCGCAGGAAGAATACCGCATCAAATAGGAGAAAACATGTACGCATATATCAAAGGTTATGTGGAAGATGTCGCACTGGATCACGCAGTGATTGAAGCGGCAGGAGTCGGTTACGAGATCTATTGCAGCTCAATGACTTTGAAAACGCTCCTTGTCGGGTCAACAGGCAAACTCTATACTTATCTGCATCTGGCGGACGGCGTCCAGGCACTGTATGGCTTTTCCAACCTGGAGGAAAAGGAGATGTTCCGTAAGCTGATCGGTGTGACCAGGGTCGGGCCGAAACTCGCAATTGCGACCCTTTCGGTTATGACACCGCAGGACATCAGAGCTGCGATTATGACGGATAATCCTTCCGCATTCGACCGTGTTTCCGGCATGGGCAGAAAAACAGCCCAGAGAGTGATTCTGGAACTTGCGGGACTGGTAAAGGATGAGCCTTCCGCAGTAAAATCCACCGAAGCAAGCCCGGCTGCGGAACTGAATAACATGAGAACGGAAGCGGTAGCGGCATTAACTTCTCTCGGATATGACGGACTTTCGGCATCCCGTGCTGTTGCGGCGGTGCAGGATGCGGGAAGTATTGAGGACTTGATCACAAAAGCGCTCCGCAGTATGGCAAAGGGGTAAAGGATGCAGGATGAAAGATTGATCACTTCTTCGCTGCGCGAAGAGGATGTGAAAAATGAATATAGTTTGCGGCCTCATTTTCTGACGGAGTATATCGGTCAGGAAACTGTAAAAGAGCATATGCAGATCTACATCGAGGCTGCAAAAACCCGTGGGGAGTCCCTGGACCATGCTCTGCTTTACGGACCTCCGGGACTTGGAAAGACGACGCTTGCCGGAATCATTGCCAATGAGATGGGGGTTTCCCTGAGAGTAACTTCGGGGCCTGCGATAACACATGCAGGAGATCTGGCGGCACTTCTGACCAACCTTTCACCGGGCGATGTTCTGTTTATCGATGAGATTCACAGACTGAATCCTAATGTTGAGGAAGTTCTCTATCCCGCAATGGAGGATTTTGCTCTGGATATTATCATCGGAAAAGGTCCTGGAGCCAGAAGCATCCGTCTTGATCTTCCCAAGTTTACCCTGGTTGGAGCCACGACAAGGCTCGGAATGCTGTCATCCCCGTTACGCGATCGTTTCGGAATCAAGGAGCAGCTGGAACTGTATTCTCCGGAAAGCCTGAAAGAGATCATCGTCCGCAGCGCGGAGATTCTGAAAATCGAGATCGATGAAGAAGGCGCACTGGAAATTGCCTCCCGCTCGAGGGGAACACCCCGGGTGGCGAACAGGCTTCTCAGGCGCGTACGCGATTATTCACAGGTCCGGGGCAGTGGAGTTGTCGATCTTGAAACAGCTCAGGAAGCGCTGTCCATGCTGAAAATCGATGAACTGGGACTCGATGCAGTCGACAGAAAGATGCTGACGGCAATGATCGAGATCTTTAAAGGCGGCCCCGTCGGACTGGATACCATAGCCGCATATACGGGGGAAGATGCGGGAACGGTTGAAGATGTATATGAACCCTATTTATTAAAACTTGGATTTTTAGCACGTACTTCAAGAGGAAGAGTTGTTCTTCCGGCGGCTTATATCCACTTGGACTATCCGGTGCCTCAGCAGGCATCCCAGGTACAGCAGATGAGGTTGGAGGTTTAAATGTTCGGCAAGAAGGCAAAACAGATCAAAGAACAGGCCGCGCTGATTGCGCAGATGGAAGCAAAGATCGAAGAACTGACGCATCAGAATGAGCGTTTGACAGAAAAGGTCGATGAGTATACCGCGAAAGAGATCATGATCGCGCGGACTCTGACCGATGCAAACGTGCAGGCGGAGAAGTTGGTTTCCGAAGCGCAGAGAGAGGCAGGGAATCTGCTGGAAGAGTCTCAGCTGAATGCGGAACTTGCCCGCAAAGATGCAGAGAATCTCGTGGACGATGCTTATAAAAACGCACGTGATATTGTGAAAAGCGCAGAAGCGGAAAGCGCAAAAAAACTGGAGGATACGCGGGAGCAGATCAACTCTTACGTGGGACTCCTCAACCAGTATGACGCGATGGTTCAGGAGAATATTCAGAGAGCGCAGGAGAGCGCAAAGGCATTTGCGAAACTCTCGGAAGAACTGCACGCGGCGATTCCCCAGATCCTGACAGCGGAAGGTAATCTGATTGGGGCAGCAAAAGCGGAACCCGAGGAGAATCCTGCTGTGGAAGAATCAGAAGATAATCTGCCGGATGCCGAACCCGCTCCGGAAGAAAAAATCTGGACGGTGAGCGAAGTCGCATCGGATGAAGGTGGGGAAGTATCCCATGTCGATGCGATTATCGATCAGATCCTCGGTGCTTCCGGTGTTGAAGTATAAAGAAGGATGCAAACAGCTATCGGCTGTTGAACATAACTGCATAACTAAGAAAGGAATGGAAGATTATGGCAAAAAAAACAATTGAAGACATTCAGGTCGAAGGAAAGAAAGTTCTTGTCCGTGTTGATTTTAATGTCCCCCTGACAGAAGACGGTAAGGTTTCGGATGACAAGCGCATTGTTGCAGCACTACCCACAATTAAGTATCTGCTTGCGCACAATGCGAAGGTAATTCTGTGCTCGCATCTTGGCCGCCCGAAGGGAGAGGTAAATCTCAAATATTCGCTGGCACCTGTCGGTCAGAGACTCGCTGAGCTGTTGCCGGATACCCGCATCTGGTTTGCGGAAGATACGATCGGCGAAAGCGCAAAAGCCGCAATTGCGGACATGAAAGAGGGAGAAATCGTTCTTCTTGAGAATACCCGTTTTCATAAGGAAGAGGAAAAGAATGATCCGGCGTTTGCAAAAGCTCTTGCGGATCTGGCAGACATCTTTGTATCGGATGCATTCGGTACAGTCCATCGTGCACACGCTTCCACCGCAGGTGTTGCAAATTACATCCCGGCAGTTGCGGGTTATCTGATTGGAAAAGAACTCGGAATCATGGGTAAGGCTCTTGAGAATCCGGAGCGTCCTTTTGTTGCGATCCTCGGCGGCGCGAAAGTTGCGGATAAGATCGGCGTCATCAAGAATCTCCTTCAGAAGTGCGACAGCCTGATCATCGGCGGCGGTATGGCTTATACCTTCTTCAAGGCAATGGGCTATGAGATCGGCACTTCTCTGCTGGATGCCGACAGCATCGAGCTTGCAAAAGAGCTGATGGCAGAAGCGAAAGAGCGCAAGGTCAACCTGCTTCTCCCAATCGATACCGTTGTTGCAACAGCATATGCGCCGGATGCAGAACATAAGACTGTTCCGGTGGATCAGATTCCTGCCGGATGGATGGGCCTTGACATCGGCGAGAAGACGATTGAACTCTTCCGCAAGACGATTGTTGAAGCAAAGACCGTTATCTGGAACGGACCGATGGGCGTATTCGAGATGCCGGCGTTCGCAGTCGGAACCAAAGCAGTTGCTCAGGCATGCGCAGATTGCGAAGGCACGACGATCGTCGGAGGCGGCGATTCCGCGTCTGCTGTCAAAAAGCTCGGCTTTGCTGACAAGATCACGCATATCTCCACGGGCGGCGGAGCTTCTCTGGAATTCCTCGAAGGCAAGATCCTTCCCGGTGTTGCAGTTCTGAACGATAAATAAGAATCAAACGAGGTATTGAATAATGAGAAAACCCATTATTGCAGGAAACTGGAAAATGAACATGACGCCTGATGAGGCGAAAGAACTGGTTACAGCCCTGATCCCGCTGGTGAAGGATGCAAAGTGCGAAGTAGTGGTATGCCCTCCTTATGTTGATCTTTGCTGTGTCGCAAAGCTGATCGAGGGAACCAATATCAAACTCGGTGCACAGAATGTTCACTGGGCTGAAAAGGGTGCTTTCACAGGAGAAATTTCCGCGAAGATGCTGCTTGCCCGCGGTGTACAGTATGTTATCATCGGACACAGCGAACGTCGTCAGTACTTCGGTGAGACGGATGAGACGGTCAACAAGAGAGTGAAAGCCGCACTGGCAGCCGGTCTCGTACCGATCATCTGCGTCGGCGAATCTCTGGAGCAGCGTGAAGCAGGCATTACCGATGAGATCGTTTCCGGCCAGATCGTTGCTGATCTTGACGGATTAACAGAGGAGCAGGTCAAGTCTCTGGTCGTTGCTTATGAGCCTATCTGGGCAATCGGAACCGGCAAGACCGCTACGAAGGAAGATGCGAATGCAACGATCGCAGTCATTCGTGACGCGATCCGCGGCAAGTTCGGAAAAGAAACCGGAGATGAAGTTCGCATTCAGTATGGCGGAAGCATGAATCCGAAGAATGCTTCCGAACTGATGGCAATGCCTGAGATCGACGGCGGTCTGATCGGCGGAGCAAGCCTGAAGCCGGATGATTTCTCCAAGGTGGTCAATTATTGATGAAACCGATTACTGCTCTGATTATTCTCGACGGATTCGGATACCGTACAGAGAAACAATATAATGCGATTCTTACAGATGGCGCGGAGCATTTCATGCGCCTGTGGAACAGTTGCCCCCATACGACCATCGGAGCCAGCGGAATGGATGTCGGTCTTCCGGACGGTCAGATGGGCAATTCCGAAGTAGGACATCTGAATATCGGAGCCGGCAGAATCGTCTATCAGGAACTGACAAGAATCACCAAGTCCATCAAGGATGGGGATTTCTTTGAGAATCCAGCCTTTATGGGCGCGGTTGAAAACTGCAAAGCAAATGATTCCTCGCTGCACCTTTTGGGTCTTTGCTCGGATGGCGGTGTGCATAGTTCTCTGGAACATCTGTATGCGCTGGTGGAACTTGCAAAGCGGAACGGCCTGAAGAAAGTCTTTCTGCACTGCTTTATGGACGGACGCGATACGCCTCCTGCTTCCGGAAAAGGATATCTCGAACAGATCGAAGCAAAACTGAAAGAGATCGGTGCGGGAAGGATCGCCACCGTTTCCGGCCGTTTCTATGCGATGGACCGTGATAACCGGTTTGAGCGTGTTCAGCAGGCATATGCAGCGCTGACATACGGCGAAGGTTTGACCGCTGACAACGGCCCTGATGCAATGCAGAAGAGTTATGACCGCGGTGACACCGATGAATTCGTAAAGCCGACCGTCATTACGGAAAACGGGAAACCGCTGACGACCATTCAGAAAAATGACAGTGTGATTTTCTTCAATTTCCGTCCCGACCGTGCAAGAGAGATCACCCGTTCCTATATCTTTGAAGACTTTACGGGCTTTGAACGCAGATACGGATGGTTCCCGCTGTACTATGTTTCTATGACACAGTACGACAAGAGCTTTGAGAATGCACTGCATGTCGCATTTAAACCGCAGACACTGAAGAACACGCTTGGTGAATATCTTGCTTCACTGGGAAAGACGCAGCTGCGTATTGCGGAAACGGAAAAGTATGCGCATGTCACGTTCTTCTTCAACGGAGGAGTGGAAGCACCTAATCCGAATGAAGACAGATGCCTGGTTCCGTCCCCAAAGGTTGCTACGTATGACCTGAAGCCGGAAATGAGTGCATACGAAGTGGCTGCGAACGCAAAAGAAAGGATCGAGAGCGGCAAATACGATCTTATGATTCTGAACTTTGCGAATCCGGACATGGTGGGTCATACCGGCGTGATGGAAGCGGCGGTGAAAGCGGTTCATGCAGTGGATATCTGCCTGCAGACGGTGGTGGATGCGATTCTGGCGACAGGAGGACAGTGCCTGATCACAGCTGATCACGGAAACTGTGAATTGATGTGGGATGAAAAGTTGAATGCACCGTTTACAGCACATACGACGCTTCCTGTTCCGTGTGTGTTGGTAGGCGACTCCTACAAGAATGTCACGCTTCGCGAAGACGGACGTCTCAGCGATCTGGCGCCGACACTGCTGCAGCTGATGGGGATTCCCGTTCCTGCGGAAATGACAGGAAAAACATTAATCGAACAGTAACGTAAACTGCAAACGGAACCGGGAGCTTTATCGCTCCCGGTTTTTGTGGTATAAATGCGGAATAGTTGTAAAACAGTTTTGAGAGAATCGTGAAAAAAACACAAAGTATAGACAGAATGAAAAGAATGTGTTAAAATATATTGACTTAATGTGAGGTACTATGCGATGTATTTGGTCAGTGCCTGCCTTGCCGGTTTCCGATGCAGATATGACGGGAAGATCACCGTAGACGAAACCATTGCTGAATTGGTTCGGGAAGGAAAAGCTCTGCCTGTTTGTCCTGAAATGCTTGGCGGCCTTCCGTGTCCGAGAATTCCGTGTGAAAGAGTTCCGGACGGAAGAGTGATGGCCTTTGATGGAACTGACAAAACAGAAGCATTTGCCTCTGGAGCGGCTGAAGTACTTCGTCTTGCACGCTTATATGGATGTGACAAGGCAATCCTGAAGGCAAGAAGTCCTTCCTGTGGAAAAGGAAGAATCTATGACGGGACCTTTTCCGGAAAACTGACCGACGGCGATGGAGTAACCGCTGAGCTGCTGGAACATAACGGAATATCCGTGGAACTGAGAGAATAACGGAGGAGCTTATGGAAAACAACACCATTCTAGTGATTGATGATGACAGGAATATTCTGGCCATCATAGAACTCTATCTGAAGAAAGCAGGGTATGATGTCGTAACGTGCACAACCGGCTATGATGCCATGTCCACTTTCCGGTCCGTACATCCGACCCTTGTGGTTCTTGACGTCATGCTGCCCGGACAGGATGGCTGGTCAATCCTGCATGAGATCCGTCAGGAGAGCAAGACTCCGGTCATCATGCTGACCGCAAAGGGAGATACAGGGGAGCGTGTCCGCGGGCTCGAACTCGGCGCAGATGATTATATTGCCAAGCCCTTTGATTCCAACGAGCTGGTTGCCAGGATCAAAGCGGTTCTGCGCAGATTTTCACCTCAGACAGAGATGGAAAAGACGGTTGATTTTCCGGATCTGCAGATTTCGCTTGAAAACTATTCAGTGATTCTGGACGGTGAAGCGATCGATATGCCGCCTAAAGAAATCGAACTGCTGTATTTCCTGGCTTCTCACAGCGGTAAGGTGTTTACAAGAGAACAGCTGCTTGAGCAGGTATGGGGATTTGATTTCTTCGGCGATTCCAGAACGGTCGACGTACACGTGAAGAGAATCCGTGAAAAACTCGGAGAACGTGATGCGTGGCAGTTGAAAACGGTTTGGGGAGTAGGTTACAAGTTCGAACTACGTTCGTAATCAAAGGGTATGCGAAGACTGCGGTTTAAGACCATCTTCTCGAGAATCCTTTTCACACAGAGTCTTGCGGCGCTGGCGGTAATTCTTCTGATGGGAGGAGTTCTCACACTGGTGGTCCGGACTCAAAACGTACAGGATGTAAGGTCCTTACTTTATAACAGGTCACAGGCGATCGATTCCTTGATTCAGCAGGGCGAAGAACCTGATCAGGTCTTTCAGAAGATCGCTGCGGATGGAGACTTTTTGATCGAACGGATCGATTCTCACGGATCCGTTCGATCATATTATTCGGACGAGCGGTGGAAATCTTTCTCCGTTGCCGATCCGACGGACACAGCATATAACACTGTGATCGCAACTGCTTCTCCCGTAGGCGATACCATGAGCCGGTATTTTCGTCATCCTGAGTTTCCGGTACTGTCTCTGTATCGAACGTGGAAACACGGCTCGGAATCCCAGATCCTGCTGGTCCACACGGATATCAGTTCCATCAACAGACATTCTGCGGAGCTGCTGTTGTGGACGCTGCTGCTTTCGCTGCTGGCATTCCTGGGATCGGTGCTTCTTTCCTACTACAATACGCACAGGCTGATCGATCCGTTTGTGGAAATCAATCATATTGTGCAGTGCTATTCACGCGGAGATTTTTCCCAGAGGATATCGATCAAGGGCAAGGATGAAGCTGCACAGCTGGGAAGAAGCTTCAATGAGATGGCGGAGCAGATCAAGGACCTGGACAATACCAGAAGAAGCTTTGTTGCAAACGTTTCTCACGAACTGCGGTCTCCTCTGACCTCGATGAAGGGCTTTCTGGAAGCGATGCAGGACGGAACGATTCCGCAGGAGCAGTTTCCGGAGTATATCGGTATTGTTCTGGCTGAGACCCGCAGAATGACGGCGATGGTCAATGACCTGCTCGACCTTTCAAGGATCGAGTCCGGCATGATCGAACTGCACTTTGAGACCTTTGACATCAACGAACTGATCCGGAGAACACTGATCACGTTTGAAGCGCGTCTTTCGGAACGGAATATGGAAATGGAAGTCCGGTTTGCGCAGGAGCAGTGTTACGTTTATGCGGATAGTACGCAGATCAGCCAGGTACTCAGAAATCTGATCGATAACGCAATCAAATATTCCGGGATCGGACAAACGGTCAGCGTTTCGACTTATTCCATGCGCAGAGAAGTCTATGTCACCGTGAAGGATAACGGCGTCGGCATTCCGCAGGAAGATATCCCGCATATTTTCGACCGTTTCTATAAGGTGGAAAAAGCGCATACGCCGTCACCGACAGTTGGATCCGGGTTGGGTCTTTCAATCGTGAAGCGTATTATTGAGCAGCATGGACAGACAATTACAGTGCGAAGCACCAGAGGGCGCGGAACACAATTTACATTTACTCTTCAGCATGCGGGCATGATGAAGAGAATGACAGATGGAGGAAAACACGATGTCACGTAAACCGATTATTTATCCGGCAGATTATGAAAACGATCCGTCATTGAGACGGGAACGGCGCGCCGGCAATATATGGATTGTAGTGCTTCTTGTATTGATTTTAATAGCGTTTACCGCCTGCTGCGCACTGGGCGTCAGAAGTATGCAGGCAATAGCTGACGGATCTTTCTTCGAGCGGTTTTTCCAGCGATTTGATAATCACGGCTATCGCTACGAATACTCTTATCCTACTCCGACGGTACCGGGTGAATCAAAAAGCGCGGAAGTAACTCCGGCTCCTGTGGTTACCCCTGAACCGACGCCGACTTACGTGCCGGACCCGGATTTCAAGGATAATACTGCACAGCCGTTTGAAAACTCTTTCGAGAGTTTGCCTGATGTGATTGAAGCGGTAGCCCCGGGTGTAGTCGGGGTTATCAACTGGCAGACTTACGAGAAAACCAATACGTTGGCTGAATGGGGAAGCGGTTCGGGCTTTATCATAACGACAAACGGCTACATCGTTACAAATGCTCATGTGATCGAAAAAGCGGAGAAGGTAACGGTTATCAGCCATTCGGGCGAAGAGTATGATGCGAAAATTGTCGGTTCAGATAAAACAAGCGATATCGCAGTGATCAAAATTGAGCAGGAAGGACTGACTGCACTGCCTCTCGGCGATTCGGAAAAACTTCGCGTCGGAGAATTTGTTTTCGCAATCGGGGATCCGGTGGAAAGTGAACTCCACGGTTCCGTGACTTTCGGCATTATCAGCGCGCTGAGCCGTCAGGTGACGATTGAAGGATATACGAATACCTACCTACAGACCGATGCGGCAATCAATCTCGGAAACAGCGGCGGTCCGTTGATCAATATGGCCGGCTGTGTCATCGGAATGAACAGTGCAAAGAGCGTCACGGCGGGATATGATTCCAACGGCAACGCGATTTCAGCCGAGGGAATCGGCTTCGCACTTCCGATCAACCGGGTATATGAGATTGCGTCCCAGCTGATCGAGACCGGCAGCGTACCGCGTCCAGGCATCGGCATTATGGTCGGGCAGCGGACTCAGGAACAGGCAATGGAGGATAATACGATTGCCGGTCCGTATGTAGCATCCGTGACCCCTGGCGGACCTGCTGATATCGCTGGAATGAAAGAGAACGACCTGATTGTTTCTGTAGACGGACAAACATTTACGGATTATCTTGAAATTGTTTATTACATCCGGGAACATACAGAAATCGGGGAGCAGATCGTATTCACGGTGAACAGAAACGGTGAAATAATCGATCTGACCATTACCATAGGAGATTTGAATAAGATGCCGTAAAACGGCAACAGGAGAGATTTAATGAATACCAGAGCGCTGACAACTTTGGAGTTCGATAAAATCCGGCAGATCTGTTCGGACTTTGCTGTTTCCGAAATGGGAAAAGCAGAGGTGGAACGGCTCGTGCCGACATCGGATTTGGAACAGGCCCGTCAGCTTTTGCGTCAGACATGGGAGGCGGATGCTATCTGCCGTCGTACCGGACGTACGCCTGTAGACGCGTTTCCTGATATGAGAGATACATTGCGCCGCGCCCATGCGGCGTATTCTCTTTCCATGGCGGATCTGCTCGGAATAGCAAGGTGCTTTTCTGTCAGCAGAAGAGCAAGGGAGACCCTGCTTACGGGAGACGATGAGAGCGAAATGCACCGCCTTGGTAACCCGCTGTCTTCCCATAGGCATGTGGAAGAGGAAATCGAGAGATGTATCATTTCCGAAGAGGAAATGAGTGACAATGCATCTCCGGGACTTGCCAGGATCCGCAGGCAGATGCGGATCACAAATGAACGTGTCAGGGACAAGCTGAACAGCATTATCAAGAGCACAACCTACCAGAAATATCTGCAGGAACCGATCATCACGATGCGAAACGGAAGGTATGCCGTTCCTGTCAAAGCGGAATTCCGCCAGCAGATCGGAGGGCTCGTCCATGATCAGAGCAGTTCGGGACAGACCATTTTCGTTGAACCGGCAGCTGTTGTGGAACTCGGAAATGAATATAAACGGCTGCAGGCGGAAGAGAAGCAGGAAATTGAGCGCATTTTAGCGGGACTTACTGCTTTGGTCGCTCCATATGCGGATGAACTGTATACCAGTCTGCTGATTCTCGGAAAAATCGATTGTATTTTTGCAAAGGCAAAACTGGCACGTGAACAAGGCGCATATTGCCCGAGGCTAAACAATGAAAATATCATCCGGATCAAGAATGCGCGTCATCCTCTGATCGACCGGAAGACTGTCGTCCCGATCTCTGTCTGGATCGGTGACGGATACAATACTCTAATTATTACGGGACCGAACACAGGCGGGAAGACCGTAACTCTGAAAACAGTCGGTCTGTTTACGCTGATGGCCTCTGCAGGCATGTTCCTTCCGGCAGATGAGAACAGCGATGTTGCGGTCTTTGATGAAGTATTCGCGGATATTGGGGACGAACAATCGATCGAACAGTCATTATCTACGTTTTCCGCGCATATGACCAATATTGTCGGAATTCTGGAAAAAGCCGACGAGCATACGCTTGTTCTGTTGGATGAACTTGGCGCGGGTACAGATCCGAATGAAGGAGCAGCCCTGGCGCAGGCAATTCTGGAATATCTGCAGAAAGCAGGAGCTATTACTTTTGCCACAACGCATTACAGTGAAATCAAGGCTTTTGCGTTAACGCATGAAGGAATGCAGAACGCTTCCATGGAGTTCGATGTGGATAAACTCTGTCCGACATTCCGCTTGTTCATTGGAATCCCGGGAAAATCAAATGCATTTGAGATCAGTAAGCGGCTTGGCGTTTCCGATAACATCATCGAGAGGGCAAAAGATTTTCTGGAAAATGAAGATGTCGCCTTCGAAGATGTTCTCTCCGGAGCTGAAGCCCAGCGAAGAGCTGCGGAAGAGACTGCGCAAAAAGTTCATGAAGAACTTGCAGAAGTCCAGAAACTTCGTGAAGAACTTGAAAAAGAGAAAAAAAGAATCAAGGAAGAGAGAGCAGCGATTCGGGAAACCGCAAAAGAGGATGCTAAGCGTGTCGTTCTTGAGACAAGAAGGGAAATGGAGGATCTGATTGCAAAGCTCCGGAAAGTGGAGAGCATCGATCCGAAATCTCTGGAGCGTGCGATTCAGGCGTCAAGAGATGCGCTCCGCCAGACCGAGTCCGCGTTTGCTTCAACGGCTCCCGCACAGGATACGGCAGGAACGGTTCCGAAGTCGGTTGCCCCGGGACAGAGAGTCCATGTTGTCAGCATCAACAGCGATGCGAATGTGTTGAAATCTGCGGACAGCAAGGGGATGGTTCAGGTTCAGTCAGGGGTCATAAAACTGTATGTTCCTCTTTCAGACCTGAGAATTCCGGAAAAACCGGCTGCTCCTCAAAAGCCGCCGATCCGCCCCCGTGAAATCATGACAGATATTCAGACACTCAGCTATGAGCTGGATCTGAGGGGGTACCTGGTGGATAATGCGGTTCTGGAGATCGATGCATATATAGACCAATGCATTAGGGCCGGCAGAAAAGAGTTCAATATTATTCACGGAAAAGGAACGGGAGCGCTTCGCGCAGGCGTTCAATCCTATCTGAGAACCAATCCTCGTGTAAAAAGCTTTCGCATCGGCAATTACGGAGAAGGGGATGCGGGTGTTACCGTCGTAACACTGAAATAAGGTGCAAAGAGGCAAAAAATGAAGAAAAGGACAACTCTGATATTAGCAATTATCCTTCTTATAGGCGCGATCGCATTTGGAATCGTTGGATTTATTCAATGGAATGCCATGCCTAAAACGACAGAGATCACTTCGTACGGGATGATGCCGTTCCATGTCAGCAGCTTTGGATACGGGACTGCATATAATTCTGAAGATGATAAGAATTCCGATACGGTTTTGCTGCAGTATGTGGAATACCGAAATGAAGACGGTCGTTTTTCTTTCATTCAGGAAGTGAGCAATGAAGAATATATGGATCTACAGATCGCCCGTGAGAATCAGGCGGAACTTCGTACGGTTCGAAGATATGTATATACTTATCTGCTGAACGGAGAACTGCAGGTAATCATTCAGGAACAGGAACTTTCGGATAATCAGCTGAGGGAGATCATAGGAAATACAAACCGCGCCAGTATGCTGCAGTATCTGCTGTTCGCAGGACTGCTGCTGATCACCGGAGTATACTTCCTGGTGACATCGATAAAAAAAAGCAAGGTTCCGAATAAAAGCAGTTTGCTGTCAGATGACGAAGAGAACAGCACTGAAACTAAAGCCCGTTCAGTAAAATAAAATGGCAAAAAAACAGGAAAGATATTTTGTCAAAGTGCTTTCATACTCTTGGAGGTAATCTAATGAAGGATCCTGCGGTCCGCAACAATCGAATGCAGTGCTTGCTGGCAATGATTGGTGCAAGCATCGTGTCTGTCTGTGTTATCATCGGGGTAACCATGAACCTGGTGACAATCTATGACGAAAATTTCGATCATATGGGGATCCGCACCTTCTGCATGTTTACGGTGAATTCCAATATTCTGGCAGGTCTTTCCATGATGTTCTGCTTCCCGTATACGATCGATGGACTCAGGACGGGCAATTACCATCTGCCGGACTGGGTAGTTGTGCTGATGCAGATTACGGTTACCGCTGTCTCGCTGACATTTGTGGTTTCCCTTTGTATTCTGGCACCGGTTAAAGGATTCAAATTGATTTTCTCCGGATCGAGGTTCTTCCTACATGGCATTTGCCCGGTAGTGTCCATAGTAATCTTCTGTTGCCTGATCAACAGCCATCTGGTTAGGATATGGGAGGCAATATTGGCATTGATCCCTGTGCTGCTTTATGCGGCTGTCTATATAATCATGGTAGTCGTAATCGGGGAGGAGAACGGTGGCTGGAATGATTTCTACGGGTTCGCAACCCGCGTTCCGCTCTGGGTATCCGCACTTGTGATTCTGCCAGCAGCGGGCGGAGTTTCGTTGCTGCTTCGTCTGGCACATAACGCGTGCTGCCTGCGCCGCAGAAAGAAAGATGCGGAGTTATATCGAGCCGTTTATGGAGGCTCGGATCTCAGACAAGTGATAACCGAAATGGCACGTTCGCAGAAGAATGAAATGAAAGTTAAAAATCCGACAATCCCAATTCAGATGATCGGGTATATGATTGAAAACAGTGGATCCGATTTAAATCCGGAAGAAGCAGTGCGTATCTATTTTGATGCATGGATGGAAAACGGATAGTGTTTTGTTATAACGAAAGAAAAAAGGAATCCGCATCTAATGCGGATCCTTTTTCTAATGCTGACTTCGGAAATTAGAGATCGATGACTTCCGCCGGTTTGGTAAAGGAACTGATAACAGCTGTTGCATCCTTGAAATAGAAGACTTCGGTATTCCCATCATCCGGATCATACATTGCCTTCAGAGAAGGATATGCATCCAGCATTGAAACACGTGCTTCACGCCTGTTGTCCTCAATCAGCTTTCCGGTGATACGGATCCAGTCGCCGTTTAAGAAAGCGCATATTTCCGCTTTCGGATTTTGATGAAGCTGCTTTGATACATCTTTACGCTTACCTGTCTGAATATAAAGTTTTCCTTCGAACAAGTGAATTGTGCCGAAAGGACGGACTCTCGGCTGATCGCCTTCAACCGTTGCCAGATAGTATACCTGAGCATCCTTTAAGAATTTCAGTACCCGTTCCATTTTTATTGCCTCCTTGATATTGATTAAGATTGATCTGTCTGCAAAGCAGCAAGATCGATGCGTTTCAATGTGATAATGATGATTGGGACCGCAAGCAGCAGCGATAGTAGGTCGGCAGCAGCCTGTACGGAAGCAACGCCCGTTTCTCCCCAGAGTCTGGCAAATAAATGGAGAATCGGAAGGAGACAGATACCCTGACGTGAAATGGAAAGCAGAAATGCGAAAAGCGCATAGCCGGTACCGCCGCAGAGCATATTGACAACCATGACCCATGCGTGAACGGGAAGTACAACACACTGGAGCCGGATGCAGAGCGTTGCAATATTCAGCATATGTTCATCCGTTTTGGCAAAGAGAGCAATTACATTCTCGGCAAAGATTCCAAGGATCAGCCCCATTACAGCACCGCCTATGATGGCCACGGCTGAAGCGAAGCGGTAGCTTTGCTTTACCCTGTCAAAATGCCTCGCTCCGAAACTGTAACCGGCGACCGGCTGGAATCCCTGCCCAAAGCCCAGAATGATTCCGAACGGGAACATCATGATTCGGGTGGAAACGCCGATACCTGCAAGAACGGAATCAGAGATCTGTCCCGCTATCCGGTTGAGCAGGATTCCGGCCAGTACTGCAAGACCTGACCGGAAGAAGGAAGAGGATCCGATACTGAGGATCTGGTAGAGAATATCTTTGTCCGGACGGAAATTGATCAGCTTCAGGTGCAGGATCGCCTGTTTTTTAAGATAAGGATAGAGAAGAATCACAAAACTGATCATTTTGGAGATTGCTGTAGCGATTGAAGCACCTGCAACCCCAAGATTCAGTCCGATTGGAAGAATAAAAAACGGATCCAGAATGCAATTGATGACACCGCCGATTCCCATTCCGATCAGGGAACGCATTGCGCTTCCTTCTGCACGGAGGCAGTGGTTCATAACGAAATTGGTCGCCATGAACGGGGCAACCAGAAGTACGTAAGTCGCATATTCGATGCTGTACTGTTCACAGGTGTCGGTCGCACCGAACAACTGGACCATCGGATGCATGAAAAGAAGACCGAACACCATGACCAGCAGACCGAAAAACAGAGCAAGGAAAAAAGCTGTGGAGAGAACACGGTTCGCACGTTCTTCATTCTTTGCTCCTAGAAGTCGGGAGATATAACTGGCAGCGCCGACAGCGAGCATGGAACCCGCCATCATAATGATCTGATCCAGTGTTCCGTTTACGGTTACAGCTGCAGTCGCATTTGTACCTAGTGAACTGACGAAATATGTGTCTGCAAGGCTGTAGATCGACGTAATCAGGAAAGACACGATTGTCGGGAACGCCATCCTCGTGATGATCTTTGGCAGCGGAGCTGTCAACATTGCTTCTTTTCTTTTGTCTGTTGACTTGTTTTCCGTATTTTCCTCCCGTCCTTTGAAAAAAGGAATAAAGATCATGATAGCGAATTCTGAATTGCTTAATATTATCGCACGATATTTGAATCAATAAAACGTTCGCGAAATTCTTTTAACGCCAGTTGATGAATGCTTTCTTCAAAAGCTTGATAGGCCGTCAGAAATCGTTCGCCGTCAGGTGTTAAAACTGCTCCGCCTCCGCCTTTACCGCCTCGATGCCTTGCTACAACAGGATATCCAAGGTTGGATTCAAGTTGCTTGATCATTGCCCATGCCTTGCTGTAAGCAAGACCTATGCATGCACATCCTTTATGAATACTGTAGTGATTCAAAATAAGGAAAAGAAGAGTTTTCAGCCGCTCATTAAAAAATGGTTCTTCACGCTCCAGCCTCAGTTGGAGAACAGGATGGAGAACTACAGAATTGTTTTCATCAAGCTGCGAGTTCAAATCTTCAACATCATGAACGCGTAGTAAGACTCCTTTATCATTCACATCAACCCAGACACGCTGAAGGTCACTGGACGCAATTGCTCCGCGAAGTCCGTTTTCACCCGAATAATTAAGGATTGAAGGAATTGCACGCTGACTGATTAAAACGGGATGTCCGCCGTGTTTCTGATGAGAAGCGATTATGATATCTTCGCTTCGCTCCATTAATGTCAACAACGTGGTTGCGGTAAACATGGGAACACTTAACGGCGTGAACATAACCCGGCCACATTTTCCCTCTAGAAATTTCAGACCGGCTTTTACAAACGAGAACAGTTCCGAAGATTTGTAAGATTCCCCGTTTTGCACAAAAATGATACCGTAATTGGCAAGCTGTAATTTGATTTTATCTTCTTCTGTATCGGTAACAATGACTATGGGAAAAATACCGGCTTGCTGATAGGTGATCACAATGCGCCGGATTATGGAAATAGTCCCATCCTGTGAGAATGGCTGGGAGTTGGCTTTGTTGACAACCGCTATAATACCGCCAACTTTGCTGATCTGCATGGGCAAGTCCTCACTTTGATTTTCAATTTTAATGCTATCACAGCAACTATCAATTTGCAATTATGTTGTTGCAGATTTTCTCTGAGATATAGGAAGTACCGGGCGCATAAGCTATTGAATAGAAATTGATGGGGGGAACGGATTTGGATCAACAAAAGAAAAGCGTCTTATGATTTAGACGCTTAATACTGTGAAGAAGAGAATTTGGCTGTAAGTTGGAATTACGATTAATCTCCGAATTGCCGCGTTTCAGTTTGCATTAAGAAAATGATGCAAATTGGATAAATCGGGACCGGAACGGCCTCCGGATCTCTGGATGGAATAGGCGGCGGCAGCATTCGCAAGCCGATTCGCTTCATGAATAGACAAATGATTTAGCATTCCGTACAGAAATCCTGCGTTGTATGCATCCCCTGCACCGATGGTATCTACCACATTGACGGGGAAGGCTGCATGATAATCGACGCCTGTTTCTGTATAAACAAAAGCGCCTGCTTTACCTGCATGGGCTGCGATTATTTTCCCTCCATGGGTCAGCTTTTGAATGGAGATGTCATCAGTTCCACCGGATAAAAGAGGAATTTCATCTGTAACCGAACCAAGCAGGACGGTGCAGTATGAAGAAGCAATCTTCAGATTGGCTGAAAAGACAGGATCATTCAATGATTCGATTCTGGCCATAATATCCAAAGAAACAGGAATGCCTGCCTCATGGCAACGCTTCATTGCCTCCAGCATGACGGAAGCGGCGGGATCTTCCCGCAGAAGAACACCACTGCAATGCAGCCATCCAATCTGTTCCGTGAGATTATTCGGAATCTGGGAAGCAAGAATCTGATGTTGAGAAGCATGGATGTGCTGGGTCGCAAAGGCAGTTCTTTCTCCAGATTCATCGATGACGATCGCAATCAGAAGGGTAGGTACCGAAGCGTCGAAGCGGAAGCAGGAGGTATCAATGCCGAGACGATGCAGTTCGTCATGAAGAGCGTGTCCGTAGGCATCTTCACCGCAAGTTCCGCAGAACATGACCGGAATTCCAAGCTTGCAGAGCCCGGCTGCTGTATTGGCACCACTGCCCCCGTGAAAAAAGCCGACCTCGGTTTCTTCTGAGGGAACCGGAATACCGCGTTTTACTCGAACTGCAGAGCCATATGGAATCGTCAGATCCGCGCAGATATCACCAATGCAAAAAACAGGCTTCATGTTTTCCTCCTAACTGACGGCAATCATTTTATCATTTCTCTTTAAGATACGCAATCCCTTCCGGGAGCGAGATGCAGAGAACGGATGAGATTCTGTTTCACGCAGTTTTTCTAAACCATCTTCTACTGCATAAAAGAGCGGGAGGTTCACGATAAAGAGCACTTTTGTAAAAAACTATTCCCAATTATGCGGTTATATGTTATACTAAAAACAAATATATAATCTAAGGAGAAAGAACATGGAAGCTCTTTTCGGCACGATGTGGCTTGCATGCCTGATATGCTTTATTATAGGCATTGTCCTGCTTCTGATTGAACTATGCTTGCCGGGATTCGGCGTCTCCGGATGTACGGGTATTCTTTGCTTTGCTGCGGTTATTGTAATGCAGGCATTGACCAATTCCTCCTCGGCCGCAATCGTCGTTTCGGTAGTTATGGGAGTAATCATAGTGCTTCTGGTTGCTGTGTTCATTCATTCTTTGAACAAAGGTCTGCTTTTCCGCTCACCAATCGTATTGAAAGAAGAAATACAAACAGCTGCTGTTTCGAATGAGGAAAAGGGTGAATCCCTGATCGGAAAAACCGGCGTTGTATTAACGACGCTTCGCCCGGCGGGAACTGTGCAGATTGATGGAAAGCGGTACTACGCTAAAACAGAAGCCAGCTTTATTGAAAAGGGTCAGAACGTAACGGTCGTTGCGGTAAAAGGCCTGAGCATTGTAGTAGAATGAAATACTGTAAAAAATGCGGAGTTCTCTATACGACGGATGTATGTCCTAAGTGTGGCATACAGTTTCCTGAACAGGAGGAAACTGAAAAAAAACAGGCCGATCCGGGAGAAGTTCGCAGAAATTGGATCGCACTGATTATTGGAATTCCTATATTTATCGGTGTTATTATGCTCATTATTTATCTGTTTCAAAACACACTTTAAGGAGGCTACTATGAACGCATTTGTTGGTGCAGCACTGTTGGCAGGCGGCAGTTTTATTTACATCCCGGTCGCCATACTGGTATTAATTCTTATCATTATCTTTTTCACTTTTGTTCCGCTCGGACTTTGGATTTCTGCCAGTGCCAGCGGCGTGAAAATCAGAATCTTCCAGTTGGTAGGTATGCGTATCCGTAAAGTAAATGCAGCGGATATAGTCAACCCCATGATTAAAGCGACAAAAGCCGGTTTGGATATCCCAATGAACAAACTTGAGGCACATTATCTGGCAAAGGGCGGAAAAGTCAATGGAAAAGCTAGCGTAAACCGCGTTGTCGATTCTCTGATAGCCGCACAGCGCGCGGGCATACCGCTTGATTTTGAGCGTTCCTGCGCGATTGACCTGGCTGGCCGTGATGTTCTGAATGCAGTACAGATGAGCGTTAATCCGAAAGTTATCGAAACTCCTGTTATTGCAGCTGTTGCAATGGATGGTATTGAACTGAGAGCGAAAGCCAAGGTAACGGTTCGTGCCAATATTGACAGACTGGTCGGCGGTGCGGGCGAAGAAACAATCATCGCGCGTGTCGGTGAAGGTATTGTTACTACGGTCGGTTCTGCTTCCAGCCATAAGGAAGTTCTGGAAAATCCTGACCTGATTTCCCGCACGGTTCTCGGCAAAGGCCTGGATGCCGGTACTGCATTTGAAATTCTCTCTATCGACATTGCGGACGTTGACGTCGGCAGAAACGTCGGTGCTCAGCTGCAAATCGATCAGGCAGAAGCAGACAAGCGTATTGCTCAGGCAAAAGCGGAAGAGCGCAGAGCAATGGCTGTTGCACAGGAACAGGAAAACATTGCTGCAGTTCAGGGAATGCGTGCGAAAGTTATTGAAGCAGAAGCAGAAGTTCCGAAAGCCATCGCCACTGCGTTCCGTGAGGGAAAACTTGGCGTTATGGATTATTACAACATGCAGAACGTGATCTCTGATACCGAGATGCGGAATGCTATTAGCAAAACAACGAAAGAATCTAAAGAGAACTGATTATGCAGTTTCTGCCGCTGATTTTCATTGGACTGATTATCTTTTTTACATCATTATCATCAGCTAAGGCACGGAGACGGCAGGAAGAGGCAAGAAGAGCAGCAGAGGAGAGACTCAAAAATGAGAGGAATAAAACTCAGACTGCTGTAACCCAGAAGCCGAATCCTGTTCCAAGACAGGAAGTGCCAAAGGCGGCACCGCCAAGGGCTGCTGTTCAGGCACGGATAAATCCGGTGCAAAAGAAGCCGGAGACTGTTTCAAGCAATGCTGAAAAAGTTGTAAAAGAGAAGAAGCAGTCTGTTGAGGAAAAGGAAACTGTCAGACCAAAACAGCCAGGTCAGGCGTTTCCGCAGCTGAATTGGAATCAGAATACCGCGATGCAGGGTATCGTGTACGCGGAGATTTTAGGGAAACCGAAAGCGTTAAGACGTAAATGATCAACACAAAAACGATCCGTATAGCAATCACAGCTGTGATTCTGGCGGTAATTACTGCTTTATATGGCATATGGCTTATTACAGAAGCGCCTTCCTACTGGGAGACGCTTCTGTTCGTGACTTTATTGTTCCTGCTGTATGTGATAGCTGTGATTAGGTTCGTTCCACATTTAATGACATACTTTGCAAGTGGGCGGGAGCCGCATCTGGAAAGAATAGGGGACAGGACGTTCCGACGTTGCGGAATGAGGGAGATTGTAAAGGTTGTCCTTCTGATCATGGTTTTCAGATCGCTGCAGATGCTGTTAACGTATCTGATTCATCTGAAACTGTTTGGCTATACAGATACGTTCTTCCGGATCCAGCGCATCTGGCTGAATTTCTACCATGCACAGTATTGCTTCCCGGCTTATCCGTTACTCTCCAACGCTTTTTGGTTTGTTTCATTCAATTTCAATCATGCAAGATTTCTTGCTTCTTATTTGTTCGCGGCACTCGGCGGAGCGATGCTGTATTATTGGGTGTTGTGTGATCATGATCGCCAGACTGCAAGGCGGACTGTCCTGTATTTCTTCTTGATGCCTGCCGGATGCCTTTTAATGGGAACGCTTCCGGACGGCCTCTTCATTATGTTCAGCCTTCTGAGTTTAATGTTTGCGAGAAAGCATAGATTCATTGTGGCAAATTTTTTCGCAATGCTTTCTGTAACAACTCACATTCTTGGTGTCTTGCTCTTTGTTCCATGCCTGATCGAATTCCTTCAGCAGCTTTCATCCGATATGAGAGGACATCAGGAAGAGAAACGGGGGTATTTTCTGCGGCAGAGCATATCCGCAATATCCTTCCTATTGATTCCTGCCGGCTTTATGCTTGTGCTGATTTACAGCAACACTCTTTACGGAAGTTCAACAGCACTTTTCAGAAATGTGATGGATGAATTCGGATATCAGGTATCTTCACCTTTCCGTTCAGTTGCAAATCTGTGTGATCGTTTTTTGATGGCGATGCATACAAGGAGTGGAGAGATTCTTCTGTATGAACTTGGAAATACGATTCCAAACCTTGTCTATCTGCTGACAGGAGCGATTCTTTTGGTGGTATCTGTCGGAAAGATCAGAACATCTTATATCATGTACATGTTCTTTGCATATGCTGCTGTGCTTTGTACAGGAACTGTTCTGGAGATACCGAGACTCTTGTCCCTGTGCGCTCCGTTTGTTCTGGTACTTCCGGTTTCAATCAAAAACAAATGGATTCATCTAGGCTTATACACTTTCATTTTTGCAGGCTTTATACTTTATCTGATCGCGGTTGTCGGCGGTTTTACAATTTACGGAGTATAAATCTGATTGACAAATTTTGA
Source organism: Clostridia bacterium (assembly GCA_017514685.1). Lineage (GTDB taxonomy): Bacteria > Bacillota > Clostridia > Christensenellales > CAG-138 > UBA3792. The sequence goes on along the minus strand of JAFWJN010000042.1, from coordinate 23,783 downwards.
AAAACGGGTACAATATACCCGTGTGCGATTGTGGTGGAACGGCATACACAACAGACTTAAAATCTGTCGGCGAAAGCTTGCGGGTTCAAATCCCGCCAATCGCACCATATTCAAAACATGAAAAAAGCTCTAAAACAGGGCTTTTTTCTTTCCATTAAACGATGGAATTGGTATATATGTGATAATAATGTAAGAATTATTATCAAAAAAGCTTCATGCCAAACCATTCCGGAAAACGGATCGGTTCGATCGATGTAACAAGGAGGAACACAGGTTTGAATGTACTGGTGACAAAAAACCTTTCCAAAGCATATAAAGGACATCTTGCAGTGAAGGATGTCTCGATGCATATCGAAAAGGGTGATATCTACGGTTTTGTCGGCGAAAACGGCGCAGGAAAAACGACCCTGATCCGCCTTATCACGGGACTTGCGGCACCGACGGGCGGGTCGTATTCGCTGTTCGACGTACCGAATGACTCAGGTAAGATCTATGCGGTCCGCAGACGCACCGGTGCGATAGTGGAGACCGCGACCATGAGCCGAAGTATGACGGCGATGGAAAACCTGAAGCTGCAATGCAGTATTACGGGCATCAGGAAGACGGAGGACGAACTGATCGCCCTAATCGAACGTGTCGGACTGGACTATGCGGCAATTCAGAAGAAAAAAGTCGGCAGGTTCTCGCTCGGTATGCGACAGCGGCTTGGGATTGCCATGGTCATGGTTTCCGATGCAGATTTCGTCATTCTGGATGAGCCGATGAACGGACTGGATCCGCAGGGCTTCATCGAAGTTCGCGAAACAATCCTGAAGCTGAACCGTGATGGAGTGACGTTTCTGATTTCCAGCCATATTCTGTCAGAGCTTGAGAAGATCTGTACAAAGATCGGTGTGATCTCGCACGGCGAACTGCTTGAAGAAATCCGGATGGAGGATCTGCACAAAACCGCCAGACGACGCATCGTGATCGATGCGGAAAATGCGGAAGCGGTAGAACAGGCATTGCGCATGGACGGTGCATTTACCGAGATCGGAAAAGAGGAAGGGAAGCTCACCGTCTATGGGGATGCGGATCTGAACCGAATGATGCGCATTCTCGTCGAGCAGAATCTTGCAGTGCGTTCGATCAATACGTTCGAGGAAACGATCGAAGACCATTACATCCGGCTTCTCGGAAGGGGGCGAATCGCATGAAAAGACTGCTGAAGGCGGATTTCTACCGCGTAATAAAGAGCCGTTTGACCCTGATTGCATTGATCCTTGCGGTTGCTTTTCCAGTCCTGATCGTGTTACTGTACGCAGGAATCGGATGGATCAGCGGATTCGAAGAAGACTTTCCGGGCGGTTCGCTGTTCAATGCGAATTTTGTGATCAGCTCGGTTTACTCTCTGACGAATAACATCGGACTGGTCATTCCGGCGTTTGCCGGCATTCTGGTTTGTCTGGATGTTTCGAACGGTACGCTCCGCAATAAAGTCATCGCAGGTAACCGGCGTTCGACAATCTATCTGTCGCATCTGATCGTTTCCATCCTGTTTTCGGTGCTCATCATCACGGTCTATGCTGCACTGACCGCTGTGCTTGCATTGCTGTTCTTTCCATTCAATACGGATTCATTCCAAAATCTCGGTCTTGAGATCTTGTATTTCGTAGCGAACGGAACCATGTCGTTTGTGTATATCGCGACGGTTACTACTCTGCTTGCATTGACAATGCGTAACGTAGCACCGACGATCATTTTCACGATCGTATTCTCAATTGCACTGATGGCGCTGAACTCCATCGTGATGCTCGTGGATTACACGCCGTACAAATATGCGGTTTACTTTATTCCGACATTTGGCGGGAATTTCTTTACCCTGAACGGCGGCGGCCTTTTAGGACTGCTTAATCCTACTACGGATGCATCCAAGGAACTGATTTTTGCGGAGAGCATGATTTCATATTTGTTCTTCAGTATGCTTCACACTGTGATCGGCTTGCTGATTTTCAAAAAACGTGATCTCCGATAAAGCTGTTGTCTTGTGCCTGACAGCATTAGGTGAACTGGTCTGCTATCAATCTCATGCCCTAAAAGATCGATAAAGACATTACGTAAATTTGAAAAATTGGTTGTTGACTTTTCAAAAGGATTGTAGTATATTAATAAAGTCGCTGAAAGAACGTCGCGCGTCGGGGTGTAGCGCAGTCCGGTAGCGCACGTGCTTTGGGAGCATGGGGCCGGAGGTTCGAATCCTCTCACCCCGACCAGTTGTGGTCCCGTGGTCAAGCGGTTAAGACACCGCCCTTTCACGGCGGTAACAGGAGTTCGAGTCTCCTCGGGATCACCACTTTTTTTCGGCGAATGGGCCTTTAGCTCAGTTGGTCAGAGCGGTCGGCTCATAACCGATTGGTCCGGGGTTCAAGTCCCTGAAGGCCCACCATTTGCGGCCCGGTAGTACAGTTGGTTAGTACGCCAGCCTGTCACGCTGGAGGTCAGGGGTTCGAGCCCCCTTCGGGTCGCCATTTTTGCCGGTGTAGCTCAATGGCAGAGCAACTGATTTGTAATCAGTAGGTTGTTGGTTCGACTCCGATCGCCGGCTCCACCAATGGGCTTTGACAATTTTATATAGTTTATGGATGGGTTCCCGAGCGGCCAAAGGGAGCAGACTGTAAATCTGCCGTCACAGACTTCGATGGTTCGAATCCATCCCCATCCACCAGCGGGAATGGCGGAATTGGCAGACGCGCACGGTTCAGGTCCGTGTGAAAGCGATTTCATGCAGGTTCAAGTCCTGTTTCCCGCACCAGCAAAAACCTCTTTTGTTCTCATAACAAAAGAGGTTTTTTGTTGCTTTCTTTCCAATACCTTGTTTTGGATAAGATGATCTAATGATTAAAACCCCTCTCTTTTGCAGATGAAAAGAGAGGGGTTCTGTTATGATGCGGTGCTTTTCAGATGCTGAATCTGGTTTCAAAACCGGCCAGTTCCTTGTTGAATTCTTCTGAACGTTTTTCCTTCAGATGATCCAGATATTCATGTGTGTCAAAATCGCCGGCATTCAGCTCAATCAAAGCGACAGCGACATTGGAACAATGATCGGAAACACGTTCAAAGTTAATCAGAAGATCGTTGAAAATGAATCCCTGAAGAATCGTGCAGTTGCCTGCCTGGAGACGTTCAACGTGATGGAATTTCATTTCGTCACAGAGATCGTCGATAACCTGTTCCAAAGGTTCTACTTTTCTGGCAATATCAAGATCCTCAGTTGTAAATGATTCGACGGCCAGACGGATCACCTCGGCAACGGCATCTGAAATAACATGCAGTTCATGCTGACCTTTTTCAGAGAAGGTCACATGTTTTTCATTACATTCCTGAGCACTTTCTGCAATATTTCTTGCGTGGTCGGTGATACGCTCAAAGTCGGACAGAACATGAAGGTATTTAGTAACTTCCCGGCTCAGCTGAGGGGTCATATTTTTACCGGTCAGTTTCGCAAGGTAAGTACCGAGAACATCTTCATACTGGTCACCCTTTGCTTCCATGTCCAGAACACGCTCATATGCTTTCTCACTGTAGTTTCCAAGAAGCGCAAGGGAAGCATCTATAGAATTCTGTGCAAGCTTTGCCATATCATTGATGGTGAGACGGCATTGCTCGATTGCAAGGGAGGGGTGAGCAAGGAAGCGCTCCTCAAGATGAATATCCAGTTCGGATTCGTCTTTTTTCTTCGGCACCATCCAGGTTACGATCTTTTCAATCAGTCCGGTGAAAGGAATCAGAATTATCGTCATGGCAAAACGGAAAACCGTATTGACTACTGCCATACTGATTGGAGTCATAAGCAAGGTCATAAAGCCGAAATGGAAAATAGCGTTCGCAAGATAGAAGACAGATGCTAAAATCACAACTCCAATAATGGAAGCGATCAGATAAACCCATGCGGCACGTTTTCCTTCGGTTTTTGCGCCGAGTGCGGAAAGAAGAACCGGAGCGGATGCACCGATCGTTACACCGAGGAGCAAGGGAAGAGCGGATTCTAAAGGCATAACTCCGCTGAGTGACAGCGCCTGAAGAATACCGACCGCAGCGGATGCGGATTGCAGAAGCGCAGTAAACAGTGTGCCGACTAGAATACCGAGAACGGGATGTTTCAGCTCTGTCAGCAACTCCAAAAACCAAGGAGCCTCACGAAGGGCGCTGACAGCGCCGCTCATCGTGCTCATACCGAACATCAGGACGGAAAAACCCATCAGAATGTTTCCGATGAAGATTCCTGACTGCTTTTTACTGAACATCCGGAACAGGATGCCGATGACAGCGACAGTTCCGGTCAAGGTTGCGGTAGACAGGATACTTGAGATACCGCTTGTACCATCGATATAACTGAGGCAGATGACCCAACCCGTGATGCTGGTGCCCAGTATGGAACCCAAAATGACGGAAATGGCCTGCCGCAGTTTCATGATTCCGGAGTTTACGAAACCGACAGCCATGACAGAGGTCGCACAGGAGGACTGGATTACGGCAGTCACACCGGTACCGAAAAGAATCCCTTTTAATTGGGTCCCGGATACCTTGAACAGCAAAGGCTCCAGCTTGTTTCCGGAAACTTGCTTTAAACCTTCTCCCATCAGGGACATACCGAAGAGAAACAGTGCAACGCCACTTAATAAGGATATAACCTGAGAAATACTCATTCTTTGGAGACTCCTTTATTTCAAGAGTAATCTAATTTTATTATAGCGCATGGAACATCGCTGGAAAGTAAGTATTTTGTCAAGAGGTCATTTGAATGCACAAGAAAATCAATTGATTTGATAAATCTGAGCAGAAGGATTATTAAAGATCAGTTTGCAGTTGGATGAGAAGAACTCATAATCAATATCATAGTTGTAACGCTCCGCGTTGCCGATCAGAATATAACGGATGCTGTAAGTCCGGAACAGATCTTCGCATTCGGACGGAGTTTCATACATGCTTCGCACATTGGATTCTCTTTCGGAATTATCGATTCCATGGAAATACAGAAACGTTGATGTCCCGGTAACAATATTACGGCCTGTAAGCGGTGTTACAAGATTCCATAAATAAGAATTTGCAAGGATGATACTGTCGGGAGGGGTCGTTTCTTTGATAAACTCGGTCACTTCAATATCATTTTTATTGTAAACCTGATATTCGCTTTTGAGTTCCCGGAGGATGGTCATTGTTGAGGATAAAGTCAGAGACAACGCAAGCACATAAGCGCAGAGCCGTGCAGCGACAACAACGCCTCCTCGGGAAGAACCGGGAGATGATTTCTGCCGGTACAGAACAAAGACCTTGAACAGAATTGAAATCGTGAAGAGGATCACTGTGATCCAGATCAGTAGAGAATTCAGATAGAGCGTGGTTTGATGGTAACTGTGGTAAAGTCCTGCAAGCAACTCAATCATAGGGTAGAGTGAAGACAGCAGCGATAGGACTATCAAATATTTGCTCACTCTGCTTTTCGTAAAACGAAAAGTTCCGGTTATCAGCCATATATTCAAGCCGAGCAGGAATAAAATCGTACAGATGGTATACCAGGCAATCGAGCCGCTGTGTGTAAGTTTCGTGGCAAAAGAAAGCAGAAGAATGATGTCGAGAAGAATGGAGGAAAACAGCAGCGCACGGGTGCGATCTTCCGGAGCCGACCGTTTCCGAATGAATCTGGAACAACGGCGGATCACTAGATCGAAGAGCTTCGACACCATTCCGCATACGTATGCGAATACCACAAAGATCAGCTTGTTGTTATCATAGTTGTTCGGCTGGAACACAACGACTTCAGCAAGAACCCAGAGGAGAAGCGGACCGATAAAAATGCTTCGGTCGCGCTTGGAAAGGATAAGGAATGAAAACGGAAGGAGCAGGAAAAGCATGCCCCAGTTTTTTAGATAGAACCATAGATAGGAATCAGCTTCATTGGCCCAGTTCCAGTGAAGACGTACCATACCGCTTTCGGAAGCCTGTCGGAAAGCGAATCCGAACAGTTGCGGCATACCGATCAAACAGGCAAGCCCTGCATAGATTAACCAACCAAACAGCCGTTTTGGATTCTGATACATCTTGCGGTCCGTCAAGCAGTAAACAGCACTGATCACGCCGAGCGCAAGAAACGAATGAGTATGGATCAAAGGCAGAAGACCGGAGATAATTCCAAGCGGAATGATGTTTTCCCGACGGTTATGAAACCTGTATCCATGCAGAAGCATCAGACACGGGAAAAGGAATGCCCAGCCGAACAGCGTGGCACGCTGAGGGATCAGCATATCAACGATTGGGTTGACCCAGCGAAGACCGATTGTCGGAAGATTGGTCGGAGTATCATAAAAACCGTCAAGCAACCAGGAAAAATTAGAGGGATAGGAACCGGACAGCAGCGTGTTCAAAGAAGCACCGTGTTTTGCCAGATCAAAGAAATACGCAAAGCCGAATCCGCTTCCAAGGAAGAATAACAGCGTCGCAAGAACTGTTCTGCGCGTTGTTTTCAGCCACTCGCGGAAAAAGAACCATATACCCATTATTACAAGCAGATAAGCATACAATGCGGAAATCAGATAAGCCTGTCTGAGGTTCGCTCCTAAAACAACCAGCGAAGAGGCAGATGTTTCACACAGAAATGGGTAATTTACCGTATGACCGGGGAAAATGCTGTAAGAAGGGGGAAAAGAACCTTGTTCGGCAATACTTGAGATAAAGCCCAGATGCATGGCAAGATCCCCGTAGGTCACCTGACCGACTGAAACCGAACCATCGCTGTTCGGCTGAAGAATATGAGAAGAAAACAGAACAGCGCCTAGAAGGAACAGAGGAACGGTAACCAGAAGAAAATCCAAATCCCGAAAAGAAAACCGTTTTTTTAAAGAAACAAGATAGCCTTTCTTCAAAGCGAGGAAAATACATCCGCCGCTGAGAAACACACCGACCGCACTTGCAATGATCTGCGCTATCAAGGTGAATCCGATGAAAAAGGCGAAAAGCGACGGAATCCAGGTAAGCATCAATAAGCCCAGGACAAGTCCGAGCCAGATTTTATGTATCAGCCTTTGCGAATAAAATAGAAACAGGGAAACGCCCACACCGCAAAGGGCGAATAAAAATGTATAAATTAAAGGAATCGCCATTTTTTCCTCCCTATCTGCATTATACGGGTATGAGCATTTAAAGTCAAGGAAACGCCTTTTTCAGAGTAGCATGCTGTTCGAAAACTGTTGCATTCAATCCTGGAGCTATGATATAATTAATTGGTTCCAAATGATTTGTACGACCAAGGAGGTAAAAGGTACATGCAATACACGAAGGAAGTTGAAGACATGGTTTGTGTCGCAAAAGGACCGGACCATGGCCCCGCACCGATTCCTGAAGAAGGTAAGTGGGTTCAAGCCAAGGAGATTAAAGATATTTCCGGTTATACCCATGGAATCGGATGGTGTGCTCCGCAGCAGGGCGCCTGCAAGCTGAGCCTGAACGTCAAAAATGGTATTATTGAAGAAGCTCTTGTGGAGACAATTGGCTGCTCCGGCATGACACATTCTGCCGCTATGGCCAGTGAGATCCTTCCCGGAAAGACCATCCTGGAAGCAATGAACACGGATCTGGTATGTGATGCAATCAACACCGCAATGCGTGAATTGTTCCTGCAGATCATCTATGGCCGTACACAGTCTGCTTTCTCTGATGACGGTCTCCGCATCGGGGCAGGTCTTGAGGATCTTGGCAAAGGCTTGAGATCTATGATAGGAACTATGTACGGAACTAAGGAAAAAGGTACCCGCTATCTTGAGATGACCGAAGGGTATGTCGTTAAAATGGCACTTGACAAGGATGATCAAGTATGTGGCTATCAGTTCCTGAGCCTCGGCAAAATGATGGATGCTATCAAAAAGGGCATGTCTCCCAATGAAGCATATGAGAAGAATCTGGGGACCTACGGCCGGTTTAAGGCTGAGGATGGGGCAGTCAAATGGATTGACCCGCGCAAAGAATAACGGGAGGTGCGACTATGGCTTTGTTTGAGAACTATGAAGGCCGCATGCCTCAACTGCAGCCTGTTCTGGATAAATACGGTTTCAAAGATTTTGAGGAAGTAAAAGCATTTACGAACGGGAAAGGTGTGGACGCTTACAGCATCGTAGAAAGCACACAGCCTATCTGCTTCGAGAATGTCAAATGGGCATATGAGCTCGGTGCGGCAATCGCGATGAAGGAAAACGCAAAGAATGCTGCAGAGGCTGCCAAATGGATCGGTGTCGGCCTGCAGGCGTTCTGCATTCCGGGTTCTGTTGCTGATCAGCGTCAAGTCGGAATCGGACACGGTAACCTCGGAGCAATGCTGCTGGATGAGGAAACCGAGTGCTTTGCATTCCTCGCCGGTCATGAATCTTTTGCAGCGGCGGAAGGCGCAATCAAAATTGCTCTGAATGCCAATAAAGTACGTAAAAAGCCGCTTCGCGTCATCCTGAACGGACTTGGCAAGGATGCTGCTATGATTATCAGCCGCATCAACGGTTTCACCTATGTACAGACCAAATATGACTATCTGTCAGCTGATGTGAAAGAGGATCATGCGTTGACAATCGTCAGCAAGACCGCTTACTCTTCCGGCGAGCGTGCTAAAGTCAACTGCTATGGTGCAGATGATGTTCGTGAAGGCGTTGCAATCATGTGGCATGAAGGCGCAGATGTTTCCATCACCGGAAACTCCACAAATCCGACCCGTTTCCAGCATCCGGTTGCCGGTACATATAAGAAGGAACGTTGGGAAGCCGGAAAGAAGTATTTCTCTGTTGCATCCGGCGGCGGAACAGGCCGTACGCTCCATCCGGACAACATGGCAGCAGGCCCCGCTTCTTACGGTATGACTGATACCATGGGCCGTATGCATTCCGATGCGCAGTTTGCCGGTTCATCTTCTGTACCTGCTCACGTCGAGATGATGGGCTTCCTCGGAGCAGGCAACAACCCGATGGTCGGTATGACTGTCGCTGTAGCTGTTGCCGTCCAGCAGGCTATGAATAAGTAATACTTCGATGCAAACTTCTCCCGGACTTCACGTCCGGGAGTTTTCTTTTGCAAAATGGGAACGGGCTGTTTCCCAAGGACGTTCCGCTTGCACCCCACACAAGTGAATGGTATACTGTATAAGTAAAAAACTATGCTCATGGAGGATAACATGAATCCTTTTGTACATCTGCATGTCCATACCCAGTACAGCCTTCTGGATGGTGCATCGAGAATTCCAGATCTTGTGAAAAGGGCAAAGGAACTGGAACAGCCCGCGATTGCAATCACGGATCACGGGGTACTTTATGGTGTCATCGATTTCTATCGGGCATGCAAAAAGGAAGGAATTAAGCCGATTATCGGAATTGAGGCTTACATTACAAAAGGTAAGTATGATGCGACAGATATCCGGGAACGGGATTATGCGCATCTGATCCTTCTTGCAAAAAACCATACAGGCTATCAGAACCTGATGCTTCTCTCCAGTGAATCTTTTACTCATGGATTCTATTATAAGCCCAGAATCGATTATGATCTTTTGGAGCAGCACGCGGATGGACTGATTTGTCTTTCCGCCTGTCTGGCGGGAGATATTCCGCAGGCGTTTCTGCAGGGAAGAGACGCGGACGCGTATGAGATCGCTCAGCGGTTAAAACGTGTATTTAAAGAAGATTTCTATATAGAACTTCAGAATCACGGGATAAGAGAACAGCTGGAAGTACTGCCAAAGCTGAAAAAATTAGCTTCTGATCTGGAAATCAAAACGATCATCACAAATGACATTCATTATGTGTATAAAGAAGATGCAGAAGCCCAGGATGCGCTTTTGTGTATCCAGACGCAGCGATATGTGGATGAACAGGACCGCATGCGCATGGGAGCGGAAGAGTTCTATCTGAAATCATATGATGAAATGCTTCGTGTTTTTCCAAACGATGCGGATTCGCTGGACCGGTCTCTGGAGATTGCAGAAAAGTGCAACATAGAGATTGAATTCGGAGTCAGGAGGCTCCCTTCCTATACAGCACCTGACGGGTCCAAGGATAATTATGCTTTTCTGAAGAAACTGTGCGTTGAAGGCATGGCACGAAAGATGCCGAATGCCGATCAGGCGGCATGGGATCGGCTGGAGTATGAACTTGGGGTCGTCTCCAGAATGGGTTTTGTTGATTATTATCTGATCGTCTGGGATTTCATCCATTACGCAAAGTCAAACGGAATCATGGTGGGCCCGGGAAGAGGAAGCGGCGCCGCTTCTCTGATGGCTTACTGCATTGATATTACCGATGTGGATCCGTTGAAATACGGATTACTGTTCGAGCGCTTTTTAAATCCGGAACGCGTTTCAATGCCGGACTTCGATGTCGACTTCTGCTATGAAAGACGTCAGGAAGTGATCGATTATGTCGGAAGAAAATACGGCGAGGGGCATGTCGCTCAGATCATTACTTTCGGAACTTTGGCTGCGAAGGCAGTTGTTCGCGATGTCGGAAGAGTGCTGCGTGTGCCATATGCGGATGTGGATAAACTGGCAAAATTGATTCCGAATGTTCTGAAATTGACGCTTCGGGATGCACTGAATATCTCAGCCGAACTGAAAAATGTGTATGACACAGATCCGGTCATGAAGAAAATACTGGATCTTTCGATTAAGCTGGAAGGTCTTCCCAGACACAGTTCCACGCATGCGGCTGGCGTCGTTATTTCCGGCGTCCCGCTGAATACGGTCGTCCCGCTGCAAAGCAATGATGGAGTTCTGACAACTCAGTTTCCTATGACAACCCTGGAGGAACTGGGACTGCTGAAAATGGATTTTCTGGGACTCAGAACGTTGACGGTCATCCGGGATACACTTGATTTTATCCGGAAACAAGGTAAGCCGGTTCCGGATTTTTCCAAAAACGATTTTGACGATCCGGCAGTCTGGGAAATGATTGCAAAAGGTGACACGGACGCGGTATTCCAGCTTGAATCTGCCGGCATGCAACAGTTCATGCAGCAACTGAAACCAGACTGTTTTGAAGACCTGATCGCAGGAATTTCATTGTATCGTCCGGGCCCCATGGATCAGATTCCAAGATATGTCAGGGGCAAACATGAACCGGCTTCCGTGACGTATGCGCATCCTCTGCTACAGCCGATCCTTTCCAATACATACGGATGCATGGTTTATCAGGAGCAGGTCATGGAAATCGTGCGCTCTCTTGCGGGCTATTCCTATGGCAGAAGCGATCTTGTTAGACGCGCCATGTCCAAGAAGAAGCATGATGTTATGGCCCAGGAGCGCCAGTATTTTGTCCATGGAACCGAAGGCGTGGAGGGGGCGATCGTCCGCGGAGTTCCTGAAGACACCGCAAATAAGATCTTTGATGAGATGATGGATTTTGCATCCTATGCGTTCAACAAAGCGCATGCTGCCTGTTATGCAGTCGTTGCCTATCGGACTGCTTATCTGAAGAAATACTATCCGGTTGAGTTCCTGACTGCCACGATCAACGGATACAGGAACAACGTCGATCAGATCGCCAAGTATGTTTACGCGGCACGGCATCTGGGCATTCGTATTCTTCCTCCGGACGTTAACCGTTCCGATGCGTTGTTTACAGTTGAAAATGAAAGTATCCGGTTCGGACTCGGATGCGTCAGAAGCGTTTCTGAAAATGTTATGAAGCAGATGGTCACCGAGAGAACACAAAGAGGTCCGTTCAAGAACTTCATGGACTTTGTGGAGAGAACGGGAGGCTTGAACAAACGGATGCTGGAGGCGCTGATCTATGCTGGCTGCTTTGACAGTATGGATTATACGAGGAGCAGCCTTTTGAGCGTCTATGAAAAAGCGCTTGACGCTTCGGTAAAAACCAGAAGGTCTCATGAGACCGGTCAGTTCTCGTTGTTTGATTTCGACGACACCAGCGATGCACTTATGAATGCATCCATCACGATTCCAAAGCTTCCTGAGATTTCACCGAACCTGCTGCTTCAGAGGGAAAGAGATGCCACGGGATTGTATTTATCAGGACATCCGCTTGACAGCTATGCGGATGTGCTGAAGAAGATGCCGTTTTCAGTGGAACAGCTTGCGGACGCTGACGGCGTTCAGGGAGTGCAGGACGATCAATACGTAACGGTTGGAGGCATGCTCAATCAATGCAAGCAACGCCCGACCAAGGGAGGACAGTCTCTGCTGGGAATTGGTGTACTGGAAGGAATTGCGGGCAGCGTGGAATTAATGCTGTTTCCCAAAACGCTTCTGCAAGTAAGCGGATTGTTCCATGATGAGAATGTTGTAATGGTGAAAGGACGGCTTTCTATTCGGGAGGACAGGGCAAACTCTATTCTGGTTGATTCAATAGATGATCTGGCGAATGCAGGGAAAACGTTATACATCAAGATGGCTTCGCTGGATCAAGAGTCTCAGACGAAACTTCGTTCACTGACAGTTCATTATCCTGGAAACACGCCGATTGTATTGGTGGATTCCAAAAGAATTGCAAAAGGGGCGCCTCGCTCCTGGAATGTTGACCCAAATGAATCATTATTGCGCAAGTTGAAAATGGAATATGGAGAAGGGAATGTTATACTGAAATGACAGAGACAAATCCTTTTCAGAAAAATATGTGTGTAGAACTTGTCATCGATGGAATGACAAGCGAAGGACAGGGTGTCGGACATTTGAACGGCGTTGCTTTTTTTGTTCCAGAAACCTGTGTGGGAGAACGTGTATCTGCCCATATTATAAAAGTTGAGAAACGGTTCTGCATTGCAAAAGCAGTGGAGATTCTTTCTCCGTCTCCTAATCGCGTCACACCAAGATGTCCGGTTTATTCCCTCTGTGGCGGTTGCACCATGCAGCATATGACCTACGAAGAGCAGCTGAGACTGAAAAGACAGTTCGTTCAGGATGCTTTTGAAAGGATAGGCGGTATTTCCAATGTGTCAGTACAGCCTGTTATTGGTATGGACGATCCATGGCGTTACAGAAATAAGGGTGCATTTCCATTTGGGAAAGAAAAAGGTAATACTGTCTTCGGCTTTTATGCTGCAAGAAGTCATAGGTTAATTCCATTTGCTGACTGTGCAATTCAAAATGAAGAAGTGATTCGGGTCGCCAATGCGATTGCCGAATGGGCGAATGAGTGCGGTGTTTCTGTTTACGATGAAGAAACCGGATACGGTACGCTGAGGGCTTGTGTTTCTCGGGCAACATCTGACGGCCGCATTATGGCAATCGTTGTTACACACGGAAAACTGCCAAAAGAAAAGGAACTGATTGAAAAACTGAACTTTGTTGATTCGCTCTATCATAACCGAAACGATAAAAAAACGAATGTTGTTATGGGAGATTCTTTTAGATTACTGCAAGGGGAGAGGTCACTTCTGGAGCCTCTAAACAATGTGAATTATCTGGTAAGTCCTCAGAGTTTTTTGCAGGTTAATCCTCAGCAGACGGCTATCTTATACCAAACAGCACTCAATCTTCTTTCGGCAAAACCAAATGAAACAGTGTTTGACCTCTATTGCGGAATAGGTACGATTTCTCTGCAGATTGCGAAAGAAGCAAAGCAAGTGATAGGAATTGAATGTGTTCCTGAAGCAATAAAAGATGCAAAGGAAAATGCATCCAGCAATAAAATAACAAATGCTGAGTTTATTTGCGGATTAGCAGAGGAGGTATTACCAAATCTTATAGGAACAGGGTATAAGGCGGATGCTATATGTTTGGATCCTCCGAGAAAAGGTTGCGATATTAATGCAATCAATTCGATTATCAATAGTAAAACGAAAAGAATCGTATATATTTCCTGTAATCCGGCTACGTTGGCGAGAGATGTGAAATTGTTGACTGACAACGGTTTCACTGTTGAATATGTTCAACCGGTGGACATGTTTCCAAATACTTTTCATGTGGAGACAGTGGTATTAATGACGAAGAAATAACCAAATCGATGCTTGTGGAGAAAACTATGCTGATAAAAATAATAGATTATCAGAAAGTGGATACAAGAAAGCTGATGGATGTGTATTCCGAAAGCAATTATGAAAACACAGATTACTTTTTCCCTGACGAAGCAGATAAAGAAGCAGCCGTCCAAAAAATTGAAGCGGGGTTTCTGGATTTCCTAAAGAACGACTTTTTCAAAAAAGCAGAAGCAGCATACTGGGTCCTTGAGATAGATGGGGTTTATGTCAGTGCACTAAGAACGTGTATGATTCAAAAAGGTCTGTACTACCTTGAAGCACTTGAGACGCGTCCGGATTGCAGAAGAAAGGGATACGGAGCCATGCTTCTTTCAAGTGTTGCAGATTCATTGAAGGAAAACGGTCCGTTTCGGCTTTGCAGCTGCGTAAGCAAGAAGAATGCTGCGTCTTTGAAGACACATGAAAAAAGTGGATTTCAAGTCGTGTCAGAAGAAGGGTATGACTACCTGAATGAGGAAGCAGACAATCATGATTTCGGTCTTGAATACTGTTATCATGGAGTGTGATAAATTCCGGCTTATCGCTTTGCCGATATTCAACTTACTGTCCCGCCCCTGACCTGGCGGGAAATTGACCGTTTCTTCATTAGGATGAGACAGTGGGCCGAATACAAGCCTTTTTATTGGACCTGCTGCTACAAGGCATGTGGAGACTGTATGCGTATTGTCCAAACTTTCGGAGGCTAAGCATCATATCAGTGTTCAGGTCGATATGGATGAGTTGGATCTGACCGCCGCCGAGAGTAAGGCTACATATGAAGAGATCCAGGAGCGGGTGCAGAAAAATACGGCTTCCATGTGACACACCTAAATATCGCGAAAACCAAGCGGAAGTGTGGAATCATAGAGCGGCAGAACTATAATCTGCCGAAGAGTGAAAACAGCAGGTCGCCGGAAACTCCAAAGGAGAAGGAAGAAGCGATCATTGATGCTTTCTTGCATTTTAAGATGATGTGAATTCAAAAGTAACGCCTCTGGGCTGATAGGGTCCGGGGGCGTTATGGTAAGAATGAACTGTCAGTTATTATGCAGGGAATTGACAAGTGACCTTTTGTTTACTATAATAGGTGAACGAAAGGTCACTTAGCTTTTACTGGAGGTTGTTATGGCGAACGACACGAAAGAGAGAATCCTGGCTGCGGCATTGGAGCTGTTTTCAAAAAACGGCTATGCGGGGACAAACATCCGTGAACTGAGCGCATCGCTCGGGCTTGTGAAGTCGGGGGTCTATAAACACTATGAGAGCAAGGAGGCGATCTGGAACGCGTTGCTAGACCAGATGATTGCTTATTATGCAGATCATTTCGGGTCCGCAGATCATCTGCCGCCCGTACCGGATTCGCTGGAGGCGTTGACCCGACTGACCATGCAGATGGTGAACATCACCGTTCATGATGAGAAGATCATCATGACGCGCAAGGTGCTGACGCTTGAGCAGTTCCGGGATGACCGCGCGCGGGAATTGGCGACGAAGCATTTCCTGACCGGGCTTACGGAGATATTCACGCACATCTTTGCCGGTATGATGGACAAGGGCCTGATCCTCCGTGATGACCCCGCCATGCTGGCCTTTGCCTATACCACGCCGATCTCGGCGCTGATCCACCTGTGCGACCGTGAGCCGGAGAAAACGGAAGACGCGATCGATCAGATCGAAGCGTTCAGCAGGCACTTTATAGCGACCTATGGGGTGAAGTAACCATGTTTGATCTGGACAAATACCTGGCTGATCTGATTCTGAACTGCCGGTCGGCTTTCGGAGAGCGTCTGCTGTACGTGGGGCTGCAGGGAAGCTGGCTGCGCGGTGAAGCTCATGAAAACAGCGATATCGACGTCATGGTTATCCTTGATCGGTTTTCCGTGAGGGATATGGATACATACCGTGGCATTCTGAAGGAAATCGGTTCTTATGAGAAATCCTGCGGCTTCATCTGCGGGAAAGACGAGATGAAGCACTGGAGTCCCCTGGAGGTCTGCCAGCTGCGCCAGACGACGAAAGACCTGGTCGGCAACCTGATGGATTATCTTCCGCCCGCGACGCGGGAAGACGAAATCAACTATGTCAAATTGAGCCTGGGGAATCTGTATCACGAACTCTGCCACCGCTATATACATGCTGACAAGGATAAGAACGCAGCCAAATTCCGCGAGACCTGCAAGAGCGTGTTTTACCTGATCCAGAATCTGCATTTTCTGGAAAGCGGGCATTTCATTCTCAACAGGAAGGATCTGAAGGAAGCGGTTGCGAAGGAAGACCGGATCGTTCTGGAACTGGCCGATCTGCCGGACGGTTACGATTTTGATCAGGCGTTCATTTCCCTGTTCGCCTGGTGTCAAAGCGCTTTTGCACGCATCGAACACCTCGGAGGAAAACGATATGAACCATAAAGCCCTTGTTGTCATCGATATACAGAATGATATCACCAAGCACTACCAGGACATCATGGACAGACTGAATGCCGCCATCGAATGGGCGGCGGAAAGCGGCATGGAAATTGTGTATATACAGCACAACAACCTGTCCGCCGGAACCCGTACCTTCAAGCCGGGCACAAAAGGAGCAGAACTTGTGCCGGAGCTCAAGATTGTCTCGGATCATATTTTCGTTAAGACAAAGGCCAACGCGCTGACGAGCGAGGCGTTTTCGGAACTCATCCGGTCAAAGGATATCCGGGAGTTTTATATTACCGGCGCGGATGCCACAGCCTGCGTGAAGTCCACCTGCTTCAATATGACCAAGGCAGGCTACGCGGTACATGTCATCTCCGATTGCGTGACGAGCTACGATCTGAAGAAGATGCCCGAGATGCTTTCCTATTACGCAGAAAAAGGCTGCGAGGTCAGAACGCTGGCGGAGTACATGAAGTCTAATTAAGCGGCAGGAGGAAAAGGATGACAGAGATAAAACCTGGAAACGGAAAGCCTGATGTGATCCTTTTGAACGGGCCTTCGTCTGCGGGGAAATCATCTATCGCTAAGGCGCTGCAGGACGGCAAAACTGTGATCATCGACCATGTGATTACCAGCGCCAGAATCTACGGCGCCTTGAGCCATGCGGTCGCCGGATTTCAAATGAAAACGGTGCTGGTTCGCTGTGATGTCGAAACGCTGCGCCGACAGGAGGCCGAACGGGGTGACCGGTGTGTCGGCTCCGCAGAGGTATCTGCCCAATTTCTCTATCCAAAGACGGAATATGACCTGTGTATTGACAGCAGCAACAAGAGTCCTGCAGCCCTTGCGGAAGAGATTGTCAGGTCCTTGACGTGAAATAGATACTGTTTTGGGAGGATGCGCTAATGAAGATACTTGTTTTGAACGGAAGCCCCAAGCGGGACAAAAGCGATACCATGCACATCACCCGTGCATTTCTGGATGGCATGAAGGAAGCGGCACCGCAGGATATCCATATCATTCACACCGTCGATCAGCACATTGAATACTGTACAGGCTGCTTTTCCTGTATGCGGAACGGCGGCAGCTGCATTCATAACGACGATATGAAAGCCATTCTGATGGAGATACTGGACAGCGATCTTCTGCTGCTTTCTTTCCCTCTATATTGCTATGGAATGCCTGCATCCCTGAAGGCCCTGATGGACCGCACGCTTCCCCTTTCCAACATGGCGATGCAAAAGGTCGGTGACAGGTACGAGCATGTAGGGCAGGCTGATTTTAGCCATTTGAGATACCTCATGATCTGCGGCTGCGGTTTTCCAAACAGCAGGCATAACTTTGAACCAGCGGTCATGCAGTTCAAGCTGTGCTTCCCAGGTGGCCACACGATCATCACCGTCCCGGAAAGCCCGATGTTTAATGCGCCGGAAGCGGCAGTAGTGACTGTGCCAAGACTGGAGCTGATCAAACAGGCCGGGCAACAGTACGCAGAAAAGGGCGAAATTGAGACTTCTCTGGTGGCGGAGATCACTTCCCCCATGATCCCCGAGGATCAGTACGCTGCCATCGTGAACAGCGACGTGTGATCCGGAGAAATGAAAGCGAGTCTGACCGTATTCTTCGAGGATCCGTTCTGGGTTGGCGTCTTTGAACGTATCGAAGATGGAAAGCTATCCGTCTGTAAAGTGACCTTTGGAGCGGAGCCGAAGGATTATGATGTGTGGGATTACGTATTACACCACTACTATGAACTGGTCTTTAGTCCGGCCATCGAAACGGAAACCAGGCAGACGGCTGATAATCCGAAAAGACGGCTCCGAAATGCCAGAAAGCATTTGGAGAACACCGGCATCGGTACGAAATCCCAGCAGGCTCTGCAAAGACAGCGGGAGGAAATGAAAACGGAACGCAGGCAGATCAGCCGGGAGGAACGAGAAGCGGAAGCCCGGCGCCGATTTGAAATGAAGCAGACGAAGAAAAAGGAAAAGAGGCGCGGACATTGATCAAAAGAGGTTTAACACATATAACAATCATTCTTTCTGCCATCCTGCTGGTGATATGCTTTCTGCTGTCAGGGTGTGGGGGAAAAAGCACTTTCGACGGTTCCAGGACATCCGATGAGACGGGATTCCGGATGGAATACAGCATTCTGGATAAAGAAGAATCTGCCGAACTGAAGCTGACGAAAGACGATCAAATGCAGGTGTATATTTCACATACCGCTGGAAATGTGGATGTGATCGTCGGTCAGAAGGGCGAAGAACCGATATACAAAGGGACTGCGCAGGAGAATGCGGACTTCATTCTGACGATTCCGAAAACAGGCTCCTATCAGATCTCTGTAACAGGCCATCGGGCAAAGGGAGAGATCTCTTTTACCTGCATCCCATTGAAAGAGAAATGAAGGCGATATGGCAAACACAATAACGTTTTTCAGAATAGCTGCCGGTATCGCTCTGCTTTTCTGTCCTGTGTTCTCACCTGCCTTTTATGTGTTTTACATAGCGGCCGGGTTGTCTGATATGCTGGATGGATTCGTGGCGAGAAAAACGGATACCGTCAGCAAGCTTGGGGCAAGGCTGGATACGATGGCAGACTTCGTGTTTGTGGTCGTATGTCTAATCAAATTGCTTCCGATTCTGCGTATTCCCGCATGGCTGTATGCCTGGATCGGAATCATTGCCCTTATAAAGGTTGTGAATATCATTTCCGGATTTGCCGTACAGAAGAGGTTTGTGCCTGTTCATTCTGTTATGAACAAGGTGGCTGGAGCGCTGCTGTTTCTATTACCGCTGACGATCCCTGCTGTTCCGCTGAAATACTCTGCGATCGTCGTCTGTGCGGTGGCAACGTTCGCCGCAATTCAGGAAGGCCATTTCATCCGGACAGGAAGAGAATAGCATCTCTGGCTTTGCAGAGTCGGGATTGGGAGGAGAAACAGACCATGAAACTCAAAGGAACCCTTATCGTCGTAAAAGACTGCAATGAAGCATTGAAGTTTTATCAGGATATGTTTGGATTTGAATTGATCCGGGATCATGACGGCAATATGGAACTGTCCGGAAATCTGTATCTCCAGGAAGAGAAATACTGGGAGCGGTTTACGGGGAGGCGCGTGATTCCGCAAAGCAATCATACGGAGCTGTATTTTGAAGAGCCGGAGATTGATAGCTTCGTAAAAAAGCTGGAAAGGCTCTATCCTGACATTGAATACGTCAATCGCCTGATGACGCACAGTTGGGGACAGCGGGTCGTCAGATTCTATGACCTGGACGGCAATCTCATCGAAGTAGGCACCCCTGTATGATCCGTGTACATCTATGGAAGCAAGGTTGACGGTCTACTTCAAGTACCCATTTGGGGTAGGCGTTTTTGAGGGTATTGAAGATGGGAAGCTGTCCGTCTGCAAAGTTCCTTTCGGCGCGGAACCGAAGGATTACGAGGTATGGGAGTATATATGTTAAAAAAGAGGTCGTTTCTTATCATTTCAACCGTAGCATTACTTGTGTTTTTGCTTTCTGGTTGTTCAGCCGACACAGCGAACGGCAAAATAGAATACGATCATGTCGCTATGCCAGAAGAGACAGATCCGTATTACATTATTGGATTTGCTGATTACGTATTTGTCGGCAGCACGCTGTCAGACGGGAGCTCTGTTACCCTTCCAAGCGGGAACAAAAGGCTGGAGTATGATATTTCCGTCAGGGAATGCTTAAAGGGAAGCTTGGCAAAAGCAATCAAAGCGGCGTATCCGGCCTATTATGAGAATGACGGCACACTTGTTTTGATGGAAGGCGAAACGATGCAAGACGACGGTCTTCCGGAAAAAGGCAAGAATTATATATTTGTCGGGACGGCCCAGCCGGACGGCAGTATCCTTTTGGAGAGCTTATATGCAAAAACCGAATATAACGAGGACAGCTATCAAAGGTTCATAGATTATGTAGCAAATGAAACAAGCGTCGACAGAGAACGTTTTATCAGTTCCTTTGAGATTGGTTCTGATTAACAGATTTCGGTTTACAGAGGCGTACTATGGGAGTTCAATATCAATACGAGAGATTGGACAGTCACAATTTCACAGGGAATGCATTGGATGATTTTGTCCGTCACCAGACTGTTACAGCGTGTTGGAGAAAGACAGACGACGGTTGGAAGCTTGTGCGGAATGTCTATGAAGAAAACTGGCCGCGAGCGCGGTGCAGGGAAATCGCGGAAGACATGCTGCTTCATATTAAGCTTGACCAGACCGGCTTTGGCGCCTTTGACGGCGAGCGGCTCATCGGGTTTGCGACCGTCTCCCACCGGATATTCGGGGCTGCGGCAAGATATGTGCAGCTGGTTTGTTTTCAGATCTCAGAGGAATACAGGCGTCAGGGCATCGGCAGAAAGCTCTTTTCCATGGCTTGTGAAGAGGCCCGGCGGCTGGGTGCGGACAAACTGTATATTTCAGCGCATTCCTCCCAAGCGTCGCAGGCGGCATACCGGGCGCTGGGCTGTACGCCTGCGGAGGAGGTCAACGAGGGCTTGGCGGCAGCGGAGCCTTATGATGTCCAAATGGAATACAAGTTATAAAAGAGCAGGAGAAGTGGATGTTTATTGTCAAAGCAGAAGCAAATCAGATAGAAAGAATCGTGGATATGTCGATCAGAGCTTTTGAAACAGATGTAAATGTTGGCGGGGCAGAAGGTGATTGTCCGCCTGGATTTGATTCGATAGAATGGCATAAACAAATGGCCCGGGAGGGACATTTGTATCAAGCAATGATCGGAAAAAATTTGGTAGGGGCTGCCATTGTATTCCCGGATGAAACAGAAAAAAGCGTATACATTGGCAGGATTTTTATTGACAGCGTCTATCATAGAAAAGGTTACGGAATTCGTCTGATGGAATGCATAGAAAAGAATTTCCCATGGGCTGCTGAGTTTCATCTGGATACCCCATGTTGGAATGAGCGGACAAATGCTTTTTACAAAAGATTATGCTATCGGATTATAAAGGTTGAGGATGGGTTCAACTTTTACCGGAGAAGAAAAAGCGAACCCAATCCCTTCCGGGATTTCATAGAAAGCTAACTTCTCATTTGCGGAGGCTTGAGGTTTTCAGATGGAGAAACTGACAGAGAATATGATTCGTTGGGCTGAAAGCATACTTGGCAGCACAGCGTATGCAGGCTGGTGTCTTGCGTTTATCGAGGACGCGCTTGAAATCAGCAATCAGATCGAAATATTCGGCGGAGATTCCGCAAAGGAATCCTACGAGCTGTACAAGGACGCGCTGCGGGGCGGAGTGCCGGAGCGCGGCGCGTTCGTATTCTATGACTGCCTGTGTCCAAGCGAAAACGGTCCGGTCAACTGGGGACATTGCGGCGTCAGTCTCGGGGACGGCCGTGTGATCCATGCGTGGGACATGGTCCGAATCGATGACTATCTGGGAATCGAAAAATTGACGGCATTGACCGGAGATCATCCGAAATACCTGGGCTGGGTGGCGCTCGAACGCGTACTGCATCAAAAACCGAGCGTGTAATCTCTAAAATACGGATTTGCGGAGGTGACTTCTTTGAACAATGTTTTTTATGAAATGATATTTAGAAGAAAGTCATTTCATATTTTCAGAAATGTTGGGAATGAATCAATCAGTAAAGACGAACTTAACGATATACAAAGTGCATATTCAGAGTTTACTCCCCTGAATCCAGAAATCAAAACCGTCATTCGCATTGTCTCTGAAGAGCAGACCACCTGCAAACGAGGCGGAGAATACTGTGTTCTGCTCTATAGTGAAAAGAAAGACGGCTATCTGCAAAACATTGGTTATCTCGGCGAACAACTCGATCTTTATCTGGTATCCAGAAATATCGGAACGCTCTGGTTCGGAATCGGCAAAACGCAAGAAAAACCCTTTGAGAATATGGAATTTGTCATTATGTTTTCTGTCCGTAAAATCAGTGATGACTCTAAATTCCGTAAGGATATGTTTAAGAGCAAAAGAAAGAGCGCTGAGGAAATATGGAAAGGCGAACAGATCCCGGGCGTGAGTGATATTGTCAGGTTTGCACCGAGTGCCTGCAATTCCCAACCGTGGCTTGTAAAGAACAACGGTGAGCTTTCGGTTTACAGATACAGGAAGCCAGGTAAAAGAGGGATCATGCCTGCCGATAAGGTTTCATTTTACAACCGAATCGATATAGGTATTTTCCTCTGCTTTATGGATATTTGCCTTGGGCATAACGGTGTTGGATTTGAGAAAACACTTTATTCAGATGCCGGTGATGATGATAAAGAATTGGTGCTGAATGCAAAGTACAGACTTTGCAGATAAGGGGACGAATTGTGAAAGAAAAGTATTATGAACAAGCAGTAACCTGTGTAAAAGACACTGTTCTTCCTGCACAAATTAAGTTGTATAAGTCCTATGGTGGTGATTTTGATAAAATCTACGGCGAAGCAATGAATGGAAGCGGATATTTTGGAAAAGTAATCGAGGCCGGACATATCTATGAACTTGGATACGAGAAATGCACTTGTCCCAAAGTACAGTCTGGTCAAGTTACTGATCTGGATCAGTGTGAATGCAGCAGACAAAGTATTTTCTATATTCTCAGTTGCCTGGAACCGGACAGCAAATTTGAGGTTGAGATCCTGGAAACAATATTGCGAGGAGCAGAACATTGTAGATTCCAGATCACGAAGTATTAAAGCACTAGATGTCGGTATGGCTTAGATGACAAATCGGGATTTGTCGGGATACCTGTCGGCAAGGAAAATCGGGAAACAGTTTTGAATTGACGACGCATTACAACCGGATTCGGGGGTATTGAATGAAAAGAATTTACACCGTTCAGCACACGCAGTCTGAGCACCATACCAATGGTATGGTAGGTTCATGGACGGACTGGAACCTGACAGATTTAGGGAAACAGCAGGCCGATCGAATTGCCGAAAAGTTGAAGCAGGAGCTGGATGGAAAAGAAATCATTTTATATACTTCTGACCTAAAACGGGCAAAACAAACTGCCGACAGCATCGCGTCCCGGTTTCGGGTTGAACCGATCGTGAGAAAGGAATTGAGGGAATGTAATCTCGGACGATGCTGCGGAAAATCTGTACAATGGTTACGGGAGAATCTGGAATGCGATGAAAAGACAATTGATGACCGTCTTTTCTCTGATGCAGAAAGCCGACGTGATGAATGGAACAGGCTGAAGCCCTTTTTCGATCAGGTGATGGCAGAAGATTCCGAAAACATCATTATCGTTTCCCATGGCGATCTGCTGAGCGTTTTCAATTCAATGTTCCTTGGCCTTGAAGTCGAGTCACTGAACGCATATGAAATGTTTGGCTTTGCCGGCGGGGTATCCCAGATGATTGTGCGGGATGATGGGAAAAGAAT
>JAFWJN010000012.1 GCA_017514685.1 Clostridia bacterium | reverse complement strand
TTTTAATGTCCTCCTGATGTGTTATTTCGGTGTAACTGGCAGGTCACACTTGTACAATAACACATCAGGAGTTTTTTGACTGTCTCACCGGTAAACCTCTTTTGAACCCCGCCACTATGGTGGGGTTTTCTGTATACAAATGAAAAAGGAAGCCTTCTTAAGGCTTCCTTTTCTGACGTATCGCCGATTTGGCAGATATTACTTTGATGTTGTTTTCTTTGCAGTGGTCTTTTTTGCAGTTGTTGTCTTTTTCGCAGTCGTCTTTTTGGCAGCTGTCGAAGTTGTTTTTTTAGAAGAAGTTCCGGTTTTCTTCGCAGTGGTTTTCTTTGAAGTAGATTCCGTCTTCTTTTTCGCAGTCGTGCCGGTTTTCTTTTTCTTGGATGAGGACGGTTTCTCTTCCTTTGCTTCTTCGAGCGCTTCACTGTCGCCGAAGATTCCCATCAGACCGCCGAGAAGTCCTCCGCCGGAAGAAGCCGGTTTACTCTCCTCTTTTTCCTCTTCTTCATCGTCACCGCCGAGAAGTCCTCCAAGAAGGTTTCCGAAGATTCCGCCGGAAGAGCTGCTTGAATTGGAAGAAGATCCGCCAAGCAGACTACCCAGCAGTCCTCCGGAAGAATTGCCGGAAGAAGCGCCAAGAAGACTGCCCAGGATTCCGGAGGAAGCATTATTTGATGAACCACCTAAAAGGCCTCCAAGAAGGCCTCCGAGAGAACTTCCGTCGTCATCGTCATCCTTCTTATTGTTTCCGATCAATGTTAGAAGCAGAGGCGCAAGAGCGGCAAGAATTCCGGTCACCTGTTTATTCGACAGTCCGCTCTTTTTGGATAGAGCCTTTGTCGTTTTATTCTGATCATCACCTAAAATGTGCTTCAGAATCTTTTCACCGTCATCGGTATCCGCATTGGAAAGGAACGAC
Organism: Clostridia bacterium; assembly: GCA_017514685.1. Classification (GTDB taxonomy): domain Bacteria; phylum Bacillota; class Clostridia; order Christensenellales; family CAG-138; genus UBA3792. The sequence continues at coordinate 66,388 of JAFWJN010000012.1, read as the reverse complement.
GCGATATCGGTAATGTCATCTCCGGCATGATCGGAAAGTGCTTTGTTTAAGGACTTGGCCCCCGCTTTTGTGGAAGTATTGTCTTCCATCTTTCCAATCAGAAGCGGTACTGCCGCCGAAACAACGGAATTGACTTTTTTCTCATCTGCGCCGACGGATTTTCCGAGTGCGGATGCTCCTGACCCGGTAACGAGCGACATAATGGAATTCAGATCAAAACCCGCCATGGTTTATTCGACTCCTTCCTCAACATTGAGTTCTGCGAGGTTGAGGCTCTTTTCCTTCTCTGCTCTGTTCGCGCAGAAATAGCACAGTTCGCCGCGGCCGTTGTCGATAGCAGCTGTGACGGAACCCTGATACAGATTCTCGGAATTCTTCAGAGAGCTGCAGTCATCATAGATATGATACTTATGGCCGAATGCTGTCCAGAATACTTCATCCGTCAGCGTCTGCTCTGCAGCGGCTTTCTCTTCCGCTGAAATCGGATTGAAGTCAGCGCCCAGCAGGCCTGCTATGAGCAGGGCGACAACTGCAACGACAGTCACAATAATCTTCGACTTCTTATCGAGCTTATCTTTGCTGGCAAGGACAAGAATGATCAGCGGGATGAAGCAGACAGCCGCCATGATTGCGCCGAGCTGAGTCAGAATGAAGAAAGCGACTTTATTGTTCGTCTTCTTAAATGGATCAAGATGGCTTGCTTTCTTCCAGAGGAAGGCCGCGATAACACAGCAGATCAGGTCAAGAACGATACAGATGATCATTCCCCACATCTGCGGCAGCCACGGAATGTAAAGTTTCTTGAACAGGAAGAGAATTGCAAGTACCTCAAAGGCAATCGCAACAACCCAAAGAATTGCGGAAACGATGCGCAGAGTAGTAGCTTTGCTCTTTTCTTCTGCCTTTGTGAGCGTTTCAACCTTTTTTACTTTCTTGTCAGCAGCTTTTTCTTCAACGGCTTCTTCCGCTTCAGCTACTTTTTTGACGGTCTTCTTGACTTTTTCACCATCTTCAACCTTGGTGACTGTTCTTTGTTTCTTTTCCATATAAGCTTTGCCTTTCTGAAAAAATATTAAGGATATAGTGACCTATATTCTATATCATTGTAAAGCAATCGGACGGTTTTTGTCAACCGTCCGAACGCATTTTATTGAGATGAAACCAGTATAATTCCTCTATATCTTGTGGTTGATCAGAACAGTCCGGAAATCCTTCCATTCTCGTCAACGTCGATCTTTTCCGCTGCCGGAACTTTCGGAAGGCCCGGCATGGTCATAATATCACCGGTCAGAACAACGATAAATCCTGCACCAGCAGATACCTTTACGTTCTTGACTGTAACGGTGAAATGCTCCGGTGCTCCCAGTTTGGTAGGATCATCCGTAAAGCTGTACTGAGTTTTCGCAATGCAGACAGGAAGCTTGTCAAAGCCGAGCTTTGTCAGCTGCTCGATCTGTTTCTTGGCGTTTGGCATGATCGTAATGCCATCCCCGCCGTAGATCTTCTTTGCAACTGCATCGATTTTCTCTTCAATCGAACAATCGAGATCATATGAGAAAGTAAAATCTCCTTTTTCTTCTTCACAAAGACGAACGACTTCACGTGCAAGCGCTTCCCCGCCTTTTCCGCCTTCCGCCCAAACGGTGGAAAGAATCGTATTGACACCGAGATCACGGCATTTCTCAATAATAAAGTCTATTTCGCGGTCAGTATCGGTCGGGAACCGGTTGACCGCCACAACACATGGCAGACGATAGACATTTTTAATATTTGAAACATGTCTGAGCAGATTCGGAATTCCTTTTTCCAGAGCATCAAGATCCTCTGCAGCAAGCTGTTTCTTATCCAGTCCGCCATGCATTTTGAGGGCACGGACTGTCGCTACGATAACAACTGCATCAGGAGTCAATCCGGCCATGCGGCACTTGATATCCAGGAATTTCTCTGCACCGAGGTCTGCACCGAAGCCTGCTTCCGTCACGGTATAATCTCCCATCTTCAATGCCATCTTCGTCGCCATTACGGAGTTGCAGCCATGCGCGATGTTTGCAAACGGTCCACCGTGAACGAACGCGGGAGTGCCTTCCAGGGTCTGAACGAGGTTCGGCTTGAGCGCATCTTTTAAAAGCGCAGTCATCGCTCCGACAGCTTTCAGATCGCCTGCGGTAACCGGTTTATCATCAAATGTATATCCGACAATGATGCGTGAAAGCCTTGCTTTGAGGTCAGTGATTGAGTTCGCCAGGCAGAAGACAGCCATAATCTCACTGGCAACCGTAATATCAAATCCGTCCTCACGCGGAGTGCCGTTCGGTTTTCCGCCTAGCCCGTCCACCACGAAGCGAAGCTGACGGTCATTCATATCGACGCAGCGTTTCCAAGTGATTTTTCTCACATCGATTCCAAGCTGATTTCCCTGCTGAATATGGTTGTCCAGCATCGCCGCAAGCAGGTTGTTTGCAGCACCGATTGCGTGGAAGTCACCTGTGAAATGAAGATTGATATCTTCCATCGGAACTACCTGCGCATATCCGCCGCCTGCCGCTCCGCCTTTTACGCCGAAAACCGGTCCCAGGGAAGGCTCGCGAAGCGCAACCGTAACATCTTTTCCGATTCTTCTGAGACCATCCGCAAGTCCGATCGTCGTTGTTGTCTTGCCTTCTCCAGCGGGAGTCGGCGTTATGGCAGTCACCAGGATCAACTTCCCGTCTTTTTTGTCAGTTTCCTTCAAGAGCGCAGGATCGATTTTCGCTTTATAGTGTCCGTACGGTTCAAGATATTTTTCATTTACATGCGCTCTTTTAGCGATTTCCTGAATCGGCTGCATATTGCACTGCTGTGCAATTTCAATGTCTGATAAATATGCCATTTCAAACTCTCCTGTAAAGTATTATTAACCAAAGTAGCGGACTGCCGCCTCAAAGATATGTGTATCATATTCCCCAGGAACGTTTTTGTAAAGCCCGGCACCGATTCTTTCGCTGTGACCCATTTTACCGAACACTCGTCCATCCGGAGAAGTAATTCCTTCAATCGCCTCCATGGATCCGTTCGGATTGAACTGAATATCCATCGAAGCATTTCCGTCAAAATCAACATACTGCGTAGCAATCTGACCGTTTTTAGCCAGTTGTCTGATCAGTTTTTCATCCGCAATGAATCTGCCTTCTCCATGAGATACCGGAACATTGACAATATCTCCGGTCTTCATGAGACTGAGCCAGGGAGATTTATTGGAAGCGATCCGCGTCCGGACAATCTTTGACTGATGACGGCCGATCGTATTGAACGTAAGGGTCGGGCAGGAAACGTCAACATCCATGATACGTCCGTAAGGAACCAGTCCGAGTTTGATCAGTGCCTGGAATCCGTTGCAGATTCCCAGGATCAGACCATCCCTGTATTCCAGAAGTTCCGTAACCCCTGCCTTTACTTCGTCGCTCCGGAAGAATGCGGTTATGAATTTACCGCTTCCGTCAGGTTCATCTCCTCCGGAAAAGCCGCCCGGAATGAAGATCATCTGAGATTGTTTCATCTGTTTTGCGAATTCACGAACAGATGCGCTGATTCCCTCGGAACTAAGATTGTTCAATACCAGCACAACCGGTTCCGCGCCTGCATCACGCACCGCTTTTGCGCTGTCATATTCGCAGTTCGTTCCGGGGAAAACCGGAATCAGCACACGCGGTTTCGCAATCTGTATGGAAGACTTTGCATGCTCTTTTGCGGAATAAGAAATTGTTTCAGCCGTTCCTTTCTGAGGAATGTTGCATGCATAGACGCCTTCAAGACGGTTCTCATATGTTTCCGTCAGATCATTCAGCGATACCGTTTCATTCCTGTAAAGGAAGCAGTTTTCATCCGTTACGGTCCCGAGCAGAACACCTTCCGGCACTTCTCCGTTCGCTTCAATGATAAATTGCCCGCACTTTTCTTCCAGCAGGTTCTCAAGCGTCAATCCTGAATCAAAGCTGAAACCAAATCCGTTGCCAATCGACATCTTCCAGACCGATGCCGCAATTCCTCCCATACCGGGTGTATAGCACGCAACACCGTTTCCTGTTCTCAGAAGACCTGTGACTTTATGGTACAATGCTTTCAATGACTCGGACGACGGTAAACCGTTCCCGTCATATTCCGGTGAAAGAAGATATACTTTGTTCCCCGCCTTTTTGAATTCTCCCGATACAATCGCATCCATTTTTTCAGTGGTTACGGCAAACGAGACCAGGGTCGGAGGCACATCAAGCTTTTCGAACGATCCGCTCATGGAATCTTTTCCGCCGATAGCGCCGATTCCAAGATCCATCTGGGCTTTAAACGCTCCGAGAAGCGCAGCCAGAGGCTTCCCCCAGCGTTTAGGATCTTTTCCGGGTTTCTCAAAATATTCCTGCAAGGTCAGATATACGTCGGAAAAATCAGCACCGCTGGCAATCAGTTTTGAAACAGATTCGACCACAGCCGAATAAGCGCCATGATAGGGACTCTGCTCAGAAAGGAACGGATTATATCCGTATGCCATCAGAGAGCAGTCATCCGTATGTTCTTTCTCAACTGAGATTTTCTGCACCATTGCCTGCGCAGGCGTCCTCTGGTATTTTCCGCCGAAAGGCATCAGCACGGTACCGGCACCGATCGTAGAGTCAAAGCGTTCCGCCAGTCCGCGTTTGGAACAGATGTTCAGATCTCCTGCCAGCCGGATCATGTTTTCTTTAAATCCGCCTTTGATTGTTTTCGGACGGAAAGCCGGTGACTCCGGTTCAATCGAAATATGTTTTTCAGCGCCGTTGGAATTTAAAAATTCTCTGCTGACATCAACAATCTTTTTCCCGTTCCAAGTCATGACCAGTCTCGGTTCTTCCGTTACAACTGCCACCGGACACGCCTGGAGGTTCTCTTTTTCAGCAAGTTTTAAGAAGGGAACAACATCAGCTGCTTCCACAACGACAGCCATGCGTTCCTGCGATTCACTGATTGCAAGTTCTGTTCCGTCCAGTCCTTCATATTTCTTCGGAACAGCATTCAAATCAATCTGAAGTCCGTCAGCCAGTTCACCGATTGCAACGGAAACGCCTCCCGCACCGAAATCATTGCAGCGTTTGATCATGCGGCATGCTTCTCCGGTTCTGAACAGCCTCTGCAGTTTACGTTCCTCCGGAGCATTTCCTTTCTGGACTTCAGCGCCACAAGTTTCAACAGAGTGCGCATTATGTGCCTTGCTGGATCCGGTTGCCCCACCGATTCCGTCGCGTCCGGTCGATCCGCCGAGAAGAATTACAACATCTCCCGGAGCCGGTCTTTCTCTCCTGACATTTTCCGCAGGAGCCGCAGCGATGACAGCACCGATCTCCATCCGCTTGGCAGCATATCCGGGATGATAAATTTCGTCCACGACGCCGGTTGCAAGACCGATCTGATTTCCGTAGGAAGAATAACCGGCAGCGGCAGTCGTAACCAGTTTACGCTGTGGCAGTTTTCCGGGGATGGTTTCACTGACGGGTACGGTCGGATCAGCCGCTCCGGTTACACGCATAGCGCCGTAAACATAGGATCTGCCGGAAAGCGGATCACGGATTGCTCCACCGATACAAGTCGCAGCTCCGCCGAAAGGTTCGATTTCCGTCGGATGATTGTGTGTTTCGTTTTTAAAGAGCAGCAGCCATGGTTCTTTCTTCCCGTCTGCCTCAATCTCGATTTTGACCGTGCAGGCGTTGATCTCTTCCGACTCATCCAGCTTGTCCAGCTTTCCCTGCTGCCTTAAGGATTTGACGGCGATCGTTGCAATATCCATCAGGCAGACCGGTTTTGTCCGGTTCAGGTCTTTACGAACCTGCATGTAGTCATCGAATGCTTTCTGCAGAAGTTCATCCTGAAACGTAACATGATCGATGATCGTTAAAAAAGTGGTATGTCGGCAATGATCCGACCAGTAAGTATCGATCATTTTGAGTTCCGTAATGGTCGGATCTCTTTTTTCGGAACGAAAATAGTTCTGGCAAAATGCGATATCTTCCGCGTCCATGGCTAGTCCGTACTGCTTGATCATGTTCTCAAGGCCGGATCGGTCCAGCGAAATAAAGCCATTCAGAACGGATACTTCCGTCGGAATCTGATAGTCGATTTTTAACGTCTGCGGTTTTTCCATGGAAGCTTCCCTCGCCTCCACCGGATTGATGACGTATTTTTTGATCGCGTTGATCTCATCAGATGTCAATGATCCATACAAAATATAGACCTTGGCAGATCGGATGATGGGACGTTCTCCCATGGACAAAATCTGGATACACTGCGCTGCGGAATCGGCACGCTGATCAAACTGGCCCGGCAGGTATTCCACTGCAAAGCATGCGGCACCTTCAAAGTCTACCGTCTGAAATACCACATCAACCTGTGGCTCAGAAAAAACGGTAGATACAGCATATTTAAACATGTTTCCGGTGATGTTTTCAGCATCATACCGGTTCAGAATCCTGACTTTATTCAGAGATTTGATTCCCAACATCTGCGTCGCTTCAAAGAACAGAGCATCCGCTTCCTGTGTAAATCCCGATTTCTTTTCAACAAAGATTCTGTAAACCATTTATTCCTCCAAAGCTTTCAGCGCACGTTCGCCTATATCTTTGCGATAGTACGCGTTCTCAAAGGTGATTTTCGCAGTTCTTTCATATGCAGTCCGGATAGCATCTTTCAATGTATCTTCGACAGCAGTTACGCCGAGCACTCTTCCTCCGCTGGTCAGCAGCATTCCGTTGTCGGATCTGACGCCTGCAAATAAAACATGATCTTTCACATCATCCGGTACTTGTACTTCAAACCCCTTCTTATAGGAAGATGGATATCCCTCGGAAGCCATGATCACACATGCCGCGCATTGTTTGGAGAACTCGACCTTTTCCGACCCGAGTCTGGATTCCGTAACTGCCTGCATGACGGAAAGGAGATCACTTTTCAGAAGCGCCAGCACGACCTGGGTTTCAGGATCACCGAACCGGCAGTTGTATTCAATCACTTTCGGTCCGTCGGGTGTCAGCATGAGACCAAAATACAGACATCCTTTGAAAGTTCTTCCTTCGGAATTCATAGCCTGTACCGTCGGAAGAAAGATCGTTCTCATACATTCTTCCGCGATTGCGGGAGTATAGTAAGGATTCGGAGCGATCGTTCCCATTCCACCTGTATTCAGCCCTTCATCATGATCCAGCGCCCGCTTGTGATCCATGGAAGAAACCATCGGGACAATGCTGATCCCGTCTGTAAAAGCAAGAACAGACACTTCAGGTCCCGTCAGGAACTCCTCGATAACAATCACTTCACCGCTTGCGCCGAACTTTTTATCGCACATGGCGCTCTTTACCGCTTCGGAGGCCTGCTCTCTGGTTTCCGCAATGACAACACCTTTTCCTAGCGCAAGTCCATCCGCTTTGATCACAATCGGAAGCGGTGAAGTTTTTACATACTCTAGCGCGTCCTTTGGATCATGAAAAGTCTGATATGCCGCAGTCGGAATTCCGTAGCGGTGCATGAGATCCTTGGAAAACGCTTTGCTTCCCTCAATGATCGCCGCTGCCTTGTTTGGCCCGAAGCAGGGAATTCCTTTGCTTTCCAGAAGATCCACAGCTCCTAAAACCAGCGGATCATCCGGTGTAACAACAGCATAGTCTATCTTTTTCTCCACTGCAAACGCCGCGATTCTTTCGAGATCCGTCGCGCCGATCGGAACACATTCACAGTCCAGCGCGATTCCTCCGTTTCCCGGCAGAGCATATAATTCCGTAACCTTTGGATTCTCCCTGATTCTTTTAATAATGGCATGCTCTCTTCCGCCGCCGCCGATTACCATGACTCTCATCTTGAATCCCTCCGTATAATTTCGTACAGGCCGTATCCGGCCGATTAATATTTTTTATCTACTTCGTTATTAATGATGGAACAGGCGCATTCCCGTAAATGCCATCGAAATTCCATAGCGGTTGCAGCAGTCAATTACAAGATCGTCCCGGATGGAACCGCCCGGCTCAGCGATGTACTTCACGCCTGAGCGGTGCGCGCGCTCGATATTGTCATAGAACGGGAAGAAGGCGTCTGAGCCGAGGGAAACGCCATCAACCGTAGCAAGATATGCTTTCTGCTCTTCTCTTGTAAACGGCTTGGGCTGTTCTGTAAAGTACTTCTGCCATACACCGTCAGCTGTGACATCTTCTTCATTCTGGTTGATATATCCATCGATGACATTGTCCCTGTCCGGACGTCCGATATCCTTCCGGAACGGAAGTGACAGGACCTTGTCCGCCTGACGGAGAAACCATGTATCTGCCTTGCCGCCGGCGAGCCGCGTGCAGTGAATACGCGACTGCTGACCAGCGCCTACGCCGATCGCCTGACCGTCTACCGCATAACAGACAGAATTGGACTGTGTGTATTTCAGCGTAATCAAAGCAACGATCAAATCCCGGACCGCTTCTTCCGGAAGCGTTTTCTTATCAGTCACAACATTGGACAACAGTTCACGGTTGATTTTGAAGTTGTTTCTGCCCTGCTCAAACGTGATCCCGAAGACCTGCTTGTGTTCCTGTGGATCAGGGACATAGTCCGGATCGATCTTTACAATGTTATAGTTGCCGTTTCTCTTGGTCTTTAAGATTTCCAACGCTTCCGGTTCATACCCCGGCGCAATGATTCCATCGGATACTTCCCGTTTGATCATCTTCGCTGTCGTCACATCGCAGACATCAGAAAGTGCAACCCAGTCGCCGAAAGAGCACATACGGTCCGTTCCCCTTGCCCTTGCATATGCGCAGGCCAGAAGCGAATCATCCAGTCCCTCAATATCATCGACAAAACAGGCTTTCTTCAGTTTTTCCGGGAGCACGATTCCGACAGCAGCACTGGTCGGACTGACATGCTTAAAAGAAGTAACTGCCGGAAGTCCAAGCGCTTCCTTGAGTTCTTTGACAAGCTGCCATGAATTGAAAGCATCGAGAAAATTGATATATCCCGGTCTTCCGGAAAGGATTTCGATCGGAAGGTCGCTTCCGTCGTGCATATAGATTTTAGCAGGTTTCTGATTCGGGTTGCATCCGTATTTCAATTCAAATTCTTTCATCTTAATGTCTCCTTTTACCGGTTTTTGTTGATCAGGCTTTCGCTGACAGCACCTGTTTCGATGTCCGTATAACGGACATAAAGCGAAATTCGATTGTTCTCATCCAGCGCATTCCAAAGAGCTTCCGTAAAATCATCGATGTCATTCGGAATCGCGACTCTCTCCGGTTCCCCCTGGAAAGTCGGAATCGGATTGCCGTCTGTAACGTATGTATGCAGAAAATGGCCAAGTCCCGCTTTTGAAGGGTATTCAAAGGTATAACGTGCGCAGTCGGATCCATCTTCATCAATGCTCTTCAGGATGCTCATCTGATAGCAGAAATCACCGTTTCCGAAAGTCAGCATTCCGCTGATGCGAGGAGTAAAATTCGGTCCGTCCGGTTCAAATGTTCTGCTTCTGAGAGCTTCCGCAAAAGACAACCCGTGGGCAAGCCCGTCATAGATAGTATCCGTCTGATCTCCGTTTGTTACGATCAGATTGTTCTCAAGCTGTCTGATTGCAGCATAGATGATCAGACTCGGATCCTGTACCTTGCTGCGGTCAAACGGTTCCGTAAAAACTTCTCCGTCTGTTTCAGTGAAGATTCTGTTTCTCGAATTCTGGCTGCGTCCCATGATAAAATAAGCTGTGACAGCGTTCTTTCCATCCGCTGTTTTTCCGATCACGATGCCGCGGCCGACGTACGGATTTCCAGTGATCAATTCTTCAATAGCAGGTGTTCTGTAAATATTCATTTCAATTGCCCCTTTCTGTTACGGCATTTATGATCTCTGTGCGATGATTGATTTTGATACCATTTCAACTGCTCTTGGAAGCAATTTCCATTCCGCTTTCTCCATGACGCGCCTCTGAAGGATCTCAGGCGTATCACCTTTTCTGATCGTTACAGCTTTCTGCAGAAGGATCTTCCCCCCGTCCGGAATCTCATTTACAAAATGGACCGTAGCTCCTGTTACTTTGACTCCTTTTTCAAGTGCAGCTTCATGCACTTTCAGGCCGTAGTAACCTTCCCCGCAAAAAGACGGGATCAGCGACGGATGAACATTGATGATCCGTTCCGGATAGTGATCCGTAAATTGCTTGCTTAAAATTGCTAAAAACCCGGCCAGAACAATCAGGTCGATTTTATATTCTTCGAGCGTCCGGATCAGTTCTTTTTCAAATCCTTCCTGCCCGCCAAAGTTCTTTTTTAAAATTGTAAGAGCCGGAATTCCGGCTGTTTCGGCACGTTTCAAAGCATACGCCCCGCTTTTATTTGAAATCACCAGACAGATCTCTCCGCTGGAGATGATTCCTGCTCTTTCGGCGTCTATGATTGCCTGCAGATTTGTTCCGCCTCCGGAAACAAGTACAGCAACACGTGCCTTACGCTTATCCATTCTGCTTTTTCCTCCACAAACCGTTGATGACGGGAAGGAGCATTCCTCCGATCGAATTGCCTAAAATCACAAGCCAAAGGAATACGAACGCTTTGAGCGAAACGATACCGGATGCTGCAAAATAGAAGATATCCGCAATGGAGTGCTCAAACCCGCTCAGAATAAAGACCGGAATGCAGAACATGATTCCAAGAGGAGTTTTGTTATCTCTGTATGTACTGACTGCAAGGTACATCAATATCCCGCAGAAGGTTCCGCGGATCAGGGTCTCCCACCATTGCTGATCCAATTTGGAAAGGCAGATCGTTTCCGCAGCCGTTTTCAGTTTTGGAAGGCCAAGCGCGATCAGATACCCGCCTGCAACAGTAGCAATGGCATTTCCGAGAAGAGCCAAGAGCAGAAGAGAAACTGCATCCTTATCATGTGCTTCCGGAATGTAACCGACCTTTCCGGTAAATAGCGCATATCCTTTCATACAGATGCACAGAAGCGCTACAGAAAACAGGATCGCGCCTGCGATGCGATTCTCACATGCCAGAAAGACAGCTCCTCCCAGGCAGATGCAAACGCCGGCGGAAATTCCGGATAAGATCTTTTTCAGCATATCTGAATCCTTTCCTCACTCTTCTGAATATATCCGATCAAATAGGCATCTTCTCCGTTTTCCTGAAGAATCTTCAAAGCAAGTTCCTTTTCATCGTCGGGAACGATGATACTCATACCGACACCCATGTTGAACGTATTGAACATGTCCCGTTCACTGATGTTTCCTGCATTCTGGATCAGTTTAAAGATGGGCAGGATCCGGACGGATTCTTTTTCGATTCTCGCACCGAGTCCTTCCGGAATGCTTCTCGGGATGTTTTCATAGAAACCGCCTCCTGTAATGTGCGAAATACCGTGTACGTGAACCTGCTTCAAAAGCTCGAGTACCGGTTTCACATAAATTTTCGTCGGAGTCAGAAGAACTTCGCCCAATGATTTTCCGTCAAGTTCGTTAACAGGTTCACGGAGGTTTCTGTTTTCAACATCGAAAACTTTCCGGACAAGAGAAAAGCCGTTGGAATGAACTCCGCTTGACGGAAGTGCAATCACGGCATCTCCCGCCTGCATCTGATTCCTGTCAATGATTCTTTCTTTATCGACAACACCGGTGGAGTATCCCGCAAGATCATATTCCTCTTCCGGATAAAAGCCCGGCATTTCGGCGGTCTCGCCTCCGATCAGCGCGCAGCCTGCCTGAACGCAGCCTTCCGCAACGCCTTTTACGATATCCGCAATGCGCTCAGGACGGTTTTTCCCACAGGCAATGTAATCCAGGAAAAACAAAGGTTTAGCGCCGCAGCAAATGATGTCATTGACACACATTGCGACACAATCGATACCTACAGTATCATGACGGTCCATTAAGAAAGCGATCTTTAGTTTTGTTCCGACTCCATCCGTACCAGAAACCAAAACGGGTTTTTTAATACCGTCCAGATCCAGTTCAAACAGTCCGCCGAAGCCGCCTATATCGGAGCATACACCGCTCGTCATAGTGCGGGCGATATGTGTCTTCATAAGTTCAACGGCTCTGTATCCCGCGGTGATATCCACTCCCGCGGATGCATAGGCTTCCGACTTAGAATTCTCGTTAATCATTCCTTATTCCTTTCCGTTCCAGCAGTAGGTGCAGAGATCACACGGATCCAGGCCGATCGCCTTGATCACATTATCCAGGGACTGAAAATCGAGTGATGAAAAATGGAACTTTTCGCAAATCGCTCTTCTGAGATTTTTTCCGCGTTCCGTCGTTCCGTCGCTGTACTCATCAAGATGCCGTTCGCCCTCTTCCCCCTCCAGTTCCATAATCACTCTTCTTGCAATCAGTTCCATATCGGAAGTCGCTCGGGAGAAATTGAGGAATTTGCATCCATACATGATCGGAGGACACGCAGAACGCATATGGACATTCTTCGCGCCGTTCTCGTACAGAAATTCGACAGTTTCTTTCAGCTGCGTCCCCCGTACAATGGAATCGTCCACGAAAAGAAGATTCTTGTCACGGATCAGTTCCTTGACCGGAATCTGTTTCATCTTCGCTATGGTGTTGCGTTCTTTCTGATTTGGCGGCATAAAGCTTCTTGCCCATGTCGGCGTATATTTGATAAACGCTCTTGCAAAAGGTTTTCCGCTCTGGTTTGCATATCCGATCGCGTGCGGTGTTCCGGAATCCGGAACTCCTCCGACATAGTCTACTTCATCCAGGAATCCGTTCTTCTCATCCTGCTCCGCAAGGCTCTTGCCGTTGCGGTAACGCATTTCCTCGACGTTGATTCCTTCATAGGTTGATGTCGGATAGCCATAGTAACTCCAAAGGAAGGAACAGATTCTCTTCGTCTTTCCGGGAGCTGCCAGCTGTGTGATTTCTTCCGGGGTGATACGTACGATTTCGCCTGGTCCCAGTTCGCAAACATCTTCAAAGCCGAGTTTCTGATAGGCAAATGATTCAAAGGAAACTGCGTATCCGTCTTCTCTTTTTCCGATATGAACCGGCAGCCTTCCCATTTTGTCCCGAGCAGCGATTATCGAACCGTCGTCCATCAGCATCAGAACAGACGCTGTTCCCTTGATCGAATTCTGAGCATAACGGATCCCGGAAGTGATATCATCTTTATGATTGATCAGGACAGACAGCAATTCTGTGCTGTTTATTCTGCCCCCGGTCATAGCATCAAAAGAAGTCCCTTCCACAGATAGACACCGCTCAATCAGTTCCTCCGCATTGTTAATGACGCCGATCATGGAGATCGCATAATTCCCGAGTTTTGAGCGCACCAAGAGCGGCTGCGGATCAGTGTCACTGATGCAGCCGATAGCTGCGCAGCCGTTCATCTCTTCAAATATCTTTTCGAACTTGGTCCGGAATGGAGCGTTTTCGATATTATGGATCTTACGCTGCAGACCGATCTCCGGATCATATGCGGCAAGCCCCCCTCGGCGCGTCCCCAGATGGGAATGATAATCCACGCCGAAAAAGACGTCAATCAGACATTCTTCTTTGGATGTAATTCCGAAAAAACCGCCCATTGATCTATTATGCCTCGGCAAAGAACAGTTTGGAAAGCTCCATAGGCTCGATATATTCGCCGTCCTTATATACTCTCATGTTTCCGGATGCGATTTCATCGATCAGCATAACGTTTCCATCCTGATCATAGCCGAATTCAAACTTGATGTCATAGAGTACGAGGCCCTTCTTCTCCATCTCGTCCGAAACGATTTTGGTAATCTTCTGTGTCATTTCCTTGATCGCATCATACTGTTCCGCAGTCATGATATTCAAAGCAACCAATGCGTCTTTGGTAACAAGTGGATCACCTTTTTCATCGTTTTTGAAAGTGGTTTCCACATAAGCGGGCAGATCCTGACCGAGCGTGCAGTATTCACCGTAACGGCGATAGAAACTGCCGACCGCTTTATAACGGCAGATGACTTCAAGCCCTTTTCCGAAGACTTTCGCCGGTAAAACTTCCATTGTAGTATCATCCAGATTCGCGGAAACATAATGCGTCTTGATTCCCGCTGCATTCACTTTTTCAAAGAAATAGATTGACATTCTGAGGTTAATATCGCCTACGCCCTCAATTGTCAGCCCGATAGAGTTCTCGCCCGGATCAAATACACCGTCTTTTCCGGTGCAGTCGTCTTTAAACTTCAAAAGATAGTTTCCGTTATCCAGCGCATAAACGTTCTTTGTTTTTCCGGTGTACACGAGTTTTAAAGCCATAATCATATCTCCTGTTCTTTTACTTTTTATGATGTTTTCAGTCCTGTAGCTGCTTCTGAATTGCAGCATCTTTTTCGAGAACCGTCAGCGCCGCTGCCTTTCTCTTTTCCGCAAGGCGCTTTTCCAGTTCCTCATCCGTGACCGCAAGGATCTCGGCACAAAGTAAAGCGGCATTGACCCCCCCGTTAATTGCAACCGTTGCCACCGGAATTCCGCTTGGCATCTGTACGGTTGAAAGAAGTGCATCAATGCCGTCTAAAGTATTTGATTGACAAGGTATTCCTATTACCGGAAGAGTTGTATTCGCAGCGATTGCTCCTGCAAGATGTGCTGCCATCCCTGCAGCTGCTATGATTGCACCAAACCCGCGTTCCCTTGCTGAGAGAGCAAAATCTCTGGCTTGCTCAGGCGTTCTGTGTGCGGAATATACATGCACTTCATATGGAATTTTCAATTCCTTCAGCGTATCGACGGCTTTTTTGACGATCGGAAGATCACTGTCGCTTCCCATCACGATACCGATCTTTTTCAAGTCCCTGTCCTCCTCTGAAAAAATAAAAAGGCGCACTTGTACAGTCATGTTCAAGTGTGCCCAGACGGTCGGCAATTATTGTTATGTTCTTTGTTCCGCTGTGGTGCTCCACATTCTTCCGTCAGTCGCAAAGAGCATTTCTATTACTTCTAAATTATGCCATATGCCTCTAAAAAGTGTCAAGACAGCTACGTGTAAAATGTGAGCATACGATTCAGGTGAAAACCGGTTACAGCCTATGAATGCATTCCTTTTTCTCTCACCGGGATCTGTGCGAGGATGACCGCAGCAAAGACAAGTGCGCAACCCAGCAGTTCTTTCAGCGAAAGATGTTCGTTCAGAACAAGCCATCCGAAAAGCGCTGCAAAAACCGATTCCAAACTCATGAGCAAGGATGCGGCAGTCGGTTCAAGGTCACGCTGTCCGATCATCTGCAGACAATAACCGAAAGCCCCGGAAACAAGACCCGCATAAAGGATCGTTTCCTTTGCATCCCATATATTCTGCCATACCGGATGTTCTGTCAGAAACATTACCGGAATCAGAATGATGCCTGCCGTTAAGAACTCAACGCAGCACATCATGACAGGTTCCGCGCCTTTTTCCAGGAAATGATCAATAAAAAGAATCTGAAATGAAAACAGAAACGCTCCTGCCAGCAGAAGGAAATCACCGGTCTCGATTTCGAAACGTTCTTTGACTGACAAGAAATAAAAACCTATTGCAGCCAGTAAAACGCCTAAAGCAGCAACCCATGTAACTCTTCTCCGGAAGAGAATTCCGAAGATCGGAACCATTACAATATAGAGTGCCGTAATAAAACCGGATTTTCCCGCGGAACTCATGGAGATACCGTATTGCTGCAAGGAAGCAGCCCCGCAGAGACAGATTCCGCAGACGATCCCGCCACAGAAAGTGATACGGTTCATCTTTTGGGTCGATTCCGGATCCATTTTCCGATAAGCGGGATCCAGTTTCCGGAATAAAAAGACTACCGGTATCAGCGCGATTCCTCCGACCAGTATCCGGATACCGTTATAGGTCAATGGTTCCAGATAATCCATCGCCTTACTCTGCATCACGTAAGAAAACCCCCATGCAATGGTGGCAATCAATAAAATAACAGTTCCGCGCAGCGGTTTTTTACGTATCAGTTCCATACGCCAAAGTATATCTAACAAGATTTATCTTTGCAAGTAAAAAGAGAGTTCGTTTTACAAACATCACCCGCTGTCAAAAACAGCGGGTGACTGTAAATTTCTCTGGAGTTTATCCGTTCAGTCCCGGGGCTGAAGAGTGAGCATTTTCCTGTGGCTCAGCATCTTCATCGTCAGAAGAGTTTTCTTCCTGGTCCTGCATGTCTGACGTCGCTTTTCCTCTTTCGATGACTTCAATTCTGCCCTCGCCGTAAGGATCACGATACTGTTCCGGTATCAGCGCATTCAGCCGCTGTTCAATATAAGTAATCAGGACCTGATTATCCAGCATAACTCTGTCCTGCAGATAATTGTTATCCGCAAACATTGTATAACCATCTCCTCCATCCTGAAGCAAGTAATCAAACGATGCCAGAGTATACTGTTTTTCAGGATCGATCGGTTCCATTTCATTGGTGTCCCGGTTCAGCACCCTTACGTTTTTTACGCGCCGGTCACCTTTTACAGACTCAAATTCTCCGTGGTCATTCATCTCGACCGTGCTGTCTACATTCAGGTTGATCATATAGGTTAGCCCGGAAACATGTAGAAATCCTCCGAATTCACCCGGCAGAGAATGTGCGGAAAACTCCAGTGCGTCCAGAATTTCCTGTCCTGTTACTTCCGCTACGCTCAGATGGTTTCCGAACGGATGAACAGCAATGACCGTACCGTATGTAATGTCCCCTTCCGGAATCGCAGCGCGAACGCCTCCTCCGTTGATAAAAGCGATATCAGCGCCGGAAACCTCTCTGAATGCATCTGCACACAGGTCTCCCATATTTGTTTCCTGACTGCGGATGATCCGGATGGAAGGATCCACGGGGTCATGTGTTACAAGATCATAGTCCGTATGCGCAATCACCGTACCGGTCAACTCCGCAAATTCTTCATTGATCTTATCGATTAATTCGCTTATACCGCCATCATCAGAGAGTGTACCGTTTAACATCCCGAACTCAACAGTACTGTTATTGAGGAGGATCGAATTCATTTTTCCTTCTTCCGATATCATGAGGCATCCTACATTTTCGAGATGCGTTCCGGTGGAAGTCAAAATGACATCTTTTCCATCTTTATTCTTAACAAGTTCCTTTTCAATGACAGAATGTGAATGTCCGTCCAGGACAGCATTGATCCCGTTAGTATGTTCGATCAGTTCTGAACTGGTCCACGGTGAGTCCTCCGCATTGATTCCAAGGTGGGACAGAACAATCACGTAATCTGCTCCCTCAGCAATCGAACCGTTTACCGCAAGCTGGACAGTGTCATATAGCTTTCTGCCTGTATCGTCTTCACAGAACGAATAGATGTATTTCGCGTCAGAATCCTGAAAATAAGTCGGAGTCGATGAAGTAAATGTGTCAGGCGTCGCAACCCCTACAAAAGCAACTTTCTTTCCTGCAATTTCAAAAATCCTGTATGCATCCAGGACAGGTTTTCCCTCACTGTTCAGAAAGTTGCAGCACACATAAGGAAACTCTGCTTTTTCAATGTTGCTGAAAAATTGTTCCATTCCGTAATCGAACTCATGGTTTCCTATCGTTGCAATATGATATCCGACCTGGTTCATAAGCTCGATGATATATTCCCCTTTACTCAGGGTACCGATCGTATCTCCCTGCACAGAATCACCGGAATCCACAAGAAGAACATTCTTTCCGGCCTGAATCAATGACTGTTTCAGACGGGCAAGTCCGCTGTATCCGACTCCTTTCTGAACGCCGCAATGGACATCATTGGTAAACAGGATCACAATATCATGATCCGGTTCCGCTTCTGCTTCTTCCTCAGCCGGAATTACCGTAACAGACGTGATCACCTTGACCGTCGTGCCGTCTTCCAGCACTTCCATCATCTCCGTTGTTGTGGTAGCATCCAGAATCTGCTCAGTGTCTTCCGGAGGTTCTGTTCCCGCCGGGTCTGTCTGCGGTTCTTCCGCAAATGCCGGAATCGCAATTGAAGTCAGCATCAGCAATGCTGCAAAAAAAGCAATCAGTCTTCTTTTCATGGCTTGCTCCTTATTTTATGATCCGTGTGGACTAACCGTCCTGCTTGTCAAGATATAATATTACCTATTTTTTGTGTGAAATGATCTTTCAGATCTGATATAATTATATCTGTTGTTAAAGGATCCGTCAAATGAAGTTAAAGCCTCCGCTTTGTCCTTTCGCAAGGTTGGTCAAAACGTTGAACAAACTGTAAAATCAAGGTTTTTTGCTGAAAAAACTTCTTGACATGCTTCCCTTGGTTTGTTAATATATTCGATGTGCCATTAGGCGTAGTCTGTCACAGCCCCGATAGATTAAGTCTTCTGACAGCAGTTTTTTAATAAATCAATATACTTTTTATATGGAGGGATCGCCATGAAATCCTATATGGCAAAGGGCGAAACCGTAGAGCGCAGCTGGTATGTTGTAGATGCAACCGATATGGTACTCGGTCGTCTGTCTTCTCAGGTCGCTGCGATTCTCCGCGGCAAACACAAGCCCACTTTTACCCCGCACGTTGATTGCGGAGACCACGTCATTATCGTCAATGCTGATAAAGTCCGTTTAACCGGCAAAAAGCTCGATGATAAAAAATACATTCATCATACTGGTTATCCGGGCGGACTCAAAGAGGTATCCTACCGTACCCTGCTTTCTGAGAAACCCGAATTTGCGGTTTACGAATCCATCCGCCGCATGATGCCGAAGGGACCTCTCGGCCGTCAGATGCTGAAGAAGCTCCGTGTATATGCGGGACCGGATCACAACCATGAGGCACAGCAGCCCCAGCCCTACGAACTCAAGAAATAAGGAAGGAGAACAAATATGGCAAAGACAGCTTATATCGGCACCGGCAGACGGAAAAAGTCCGTTGCACGCGTTCGTCTCCTCCCGGGTTCCGGCAATATCACCGTCAACAAGCGTGATGTGGAAGATTACTTCGGACTTGAGACCCTGAAGATGATCGTTCGTTCCCCTCTCGTTCTGACCAACACCCTCGAAAAGTTTGACGTGAATGTCAGCGTATTCGGCGGCGGCACAACCGGTCAGGCAGGTGCAATCCGTCACGGTATCGCCCGTGCTCTTCTCACCGTAGATCCCGAGTATCGTGCGGTTCTGAAGAAGGCAGGATTCCTGACACGTGATCCGAGAATGAAAGAGCGCAAAAAGTACGGTCTGCATGCAGCACGTCGTGCTCCTCAGTTCAGCAAGCGCTGATCGTTCCCAATTTTTTACGACAACTCAAAAACCTCGAAACCTTGTGTTTCGAGGTTTTTTCATTCCTTTTCACGCCGATTGGCAAGGACATTGTTCTCTGATTCATTTCTCACCGGATGGAAATCCGAAACACAACCGGCATATCTCCGTTTCTGTATCGAGTCACCACGGAGAGTCCGTCTTCGGTCTGTTTGAATTCCGGCGCTTCTTCACAGCCAAGTACTTCCACTTTTTCTACGATTCCGCAAAACAGTGAATCCGCGTTATACGCCTTTCTTCCCAGCGTTCTGATCAGAATTTCACCGCTCTTCGGGAAGTTCAAACATGCAGCGTATAATTTTCCGTTATTTACGGTAAACCGAAAATCTTCTGAAGTGTATTCTTTCTCTTTTCCATCTGTGAATCCTCCCTGCAGATCAGGAGTCGGACCCTCTTTCGAATATCTCCAGGGTCTGCTTCCGTAAATTGCTTCTCCGTTTATATCGAGCCATTCCCCTATTTTGAGAAGGACTTCCGTATCTTCTTCTGAAATGGTTCCATCTGCCTTTGGCCCGACATTTAATAGCATCGTTCCGTTCTTGCTTACCACGTCTATCAGATTACATAGGATGGTCTGTGGCGTTTTGAAAACGTTATTTTGCGTATAGCACCAGGAATTCTTGGCGATGGCCGTGTCTGTCTGCCACGGAAACGGCTGTACGTCTGCAAACTGTCCCCGTTCAATATCCACTACCGCTGTTCCAAACATGAATGCATCATGCTTGTATGCGATCATTACGTCCTGCCCCCATTCTACAGCTCTGTTATAGAAATAGGCCGCGATTTTTTTCAGGTAAGGCTTGGCAGCAACATGATGGATCCACCAATCGAAATACAATTCATGAAGCTGATACCGGTCAATCAATTCACAGGTCCGAATCATCCAATCATTCAGAAACTCTTCTGACGGACCAGGTTCGAAGAACGGATCGTCCATGTTCTCCGGCTGTTCCTTTATGGACGGCCAATAAAGATCCCCACGTTTCTCTTTCCCTGTGATATCGCTCTCAAAATGCCTTCCTCCACCCATAAACCACCAATGCTCAATCCTGTGAGAAGACGCCCCGTTGATCATTCCATGTTTTCCGATTTCACTGGTTAATTCACCGAGCACATCCCTTTTCGGTCCCATTTCGAACGCATTCCAGTGAGAAAGTTCGCTTCGATACATCTGGAAGCCGTCATGATGTTCTGCGACAGGGACCACATATCTCGCACCCGCTTTTTGAAACAGATCCAGCCATGCAGACGCATTGAAGTGTTCTGCTCTGAAAAGCGGGATAAAATCTTTATAGCCAAACTCTTTTTGAGGTCCATAGGTTTTGATATGATGCTCGAATTCCGGTTTCCCTTCAAGATACATGCTTCTTGAATACCATTCGTTTCCAAATGCCGGAACGCTGTAAACGCCCCAATGAATGAAAATTCCGAATTTCGCGTCCATGAACCAGTCAGGTGTCTTATGTTTGGAAAGACTCTCCCAGGTCGCCTCGTACGGCCCCTGTCCGATTACCCGGTCAATCTGTTCCAGCCATTTCTTCTGATCATAACTCATGCATCTGCTCCCCCATCAACTGATACTTCCATACTGCTTAGAAATACAAATCCAAAGTAAAAGCAGCCTCAGGCTGTCAAAAGCCTGCAGACTGCTTCGTTGTTTTAGAATATTATCATGGATTTTCCCCATCTTTCAGAAGAGTACGGAACCTTGTATACATTCCTTCAAAGGCCAGATCGATGGTTTCAATCGGGCCGTGACGGTTCTTCGCAACAATTGCCTCTGCTTCATTTCCCGCTTCCGGATCATACACCACAGGACGGTAAAGAAGTATAACCATATCTGCATCCTGTTCAATAGAACCGGATTCACGAAGATCTGAAATCATGGGGCGGTGATCAGCTCGTGCTTCAGGGCCGCGGTTCAACTGTGCGAGCAAAATAATAGGAACTTCCAATTCTCTTGCGAGAAGCTTCAGGGCACGTGTCATATCGGAAACTTCCTGCACACGGCTGTCTGATTTTCTCTGTCCCATTCCGGTTCCCTGAATCAGCTGCATATAGTCAATAATAACCAGATCCAGTCCTTGCTGAGCTTTCAATCTGCGACATTTGGATCGAATACTTGCAACCGTAGTACCGGCTGTATCGTCAATGAAGAACTTTGTGTTCTGCATCTCTGTGGCAGCTTCCATCAGCCTCTGCGTTTCAGTATCATCCAGTGTACCGTCTTTAATCTTCTGGGAATCAACAGAAGATTCCGTGCAGAGAATACGCATCATCAGCTGTTCTTTGCTCATTTCAAGGCTGAACACGGCAACTGTACGGTTGTCATGCATAGCAGCGTACTGACCGATGTTCATAGCGAACGCCGATTTCCCCATTGCAGGACGGGCTGCCAGAATGATCAGGTCGCTTTTCTGTAATCCGTTGGTCAGACGGTCCAGTTTGGAAAATCCAGTCGCAACACCCGTCAGTTTTCCCTTTCGTTGAATCAGTTCTCCTATCTGATTCAAAGTGGACGGAACGATATCCTGTGCAGGTGAAAGCGATGCCTCATTTTTGCGCATCGTGATATCATAGATCTTTCTTTCGGCTTCATTCAGCGAATCATCAACCGGTTTCTGATCATTCATCCCGTTACGGATCATCTCATTGCCAAGCCGGATCATCGCGCGCTGCATGGAATGTTCCTCTACGATAGAAGCATAGTAAGAAACATTGGCGGCTGTCGGAACGAAATTCATCAGCTCCGTTAAATAAATGATCCCGCCGGACGCCTCCAGTTTTCCGCTGCGCTCCAAAGCATTATTCAGCGTAATCAGATCGACTGCATCCCCCGCCATACGGGTGTCCCGCATTGCCGCAAAAATATAATTGTGCGCAGTCAGATAAAAGTCTTCCGGCTGCAACTGCTCGATCATAGCGTCAAGCGCTTCATTATCGAGTAACATCGCACCCAAGACCGAACGTTCCGCTTCCAGACTGTTAGGCAGGGCTTTATCTAGTTTTTGAAATTGCTGCTGTTCTTCCATTTTTAATCTGTCACAATGACCGTAAACGTGCAGGACACATTTTCAAACAAACTTGCTTTCGCGGTATATTCCCCGGTTGATTTGATCGGATCAACCGAGATCTTCTTTTTATCGATTTCCAGTCCCTGCTGTTCTTTCAGTGCAAGAGCGATTTCCTTTCCGGTAATCGTTCCGAACAATTTCCCGTTCTCACCGACACGTGCATGGACTGTTATACGCTTTCCCTCCAGTTTAGATGCATTTTCTCTGGCTTTGACGCCCGCAGTAAATTTCCGATGCTGAGCAGCGCTTTTTGAAATGTTCGCAGCGTTTATGGACGCGGCATCCGCAGGAGTCGCCATTTTTCTCGGGAACAAAAAGTTTCTTGCGTATCCGTCTGATACCTCAACAATTTCCCCTTTCTTTCCGGTTCCTTTTACATCCTGTCCAAGCAATACCTTCATCGCTTATGTCCGTCCTTTCTTAGAGATTATTGTTTTCCGCTTCATACTGTTCGATCAGCGGAACAAGCTGATTCATTACTTCCTGCCAGCTTGCATGATATACCTGCGCGCCGGCCATGGTCAGATGACCGCCGCCACCCATTTTTTCCAGGATAACCTGTACATTGATATCTCCGAAGCTTCTGCCGGAAATCGAAACCATATCATTGGTTTCACCGAGCACGAAAGCTGCTTTGATTCCTTTGATTGTCAACAGCTCGTCAGCAGACTGCGCCGCGATCAGTTTGCTGTCGGGAACATTCTTCTCACAGTAGGAAATCGCGATTCCGCTCTTACGTATCGTGGCATGTTCTACAACTTTCGCACAGTTGACAAAGTTTTCATAGTCATTCTGATACATGGACTTGACCGAGCTGAGATCGGCGCCATTCCTTCTCAGGTATCCTGCTGCATCAAATGTTCTGGAACCGACGTTCAGAACGAATTGTTTGGTATCCGTTGTTATTCCGGCAAGCAATGCAGAACAGGTGAAAGATGTTGGCTTCACATTATCAGAGAAGTATTCAATGACTTCCGTTACCATTTCACTTGCAGATGATGCACGGGTTTCCAGATAATGAAGCGTGGAATTTTCAATATATTCCGCCCCGCGGCGATGATGGTCGATCACAACAATTCGCTCCGCTTTTGACAGCAGCTTCGGTGCAACCGTATTGGAACCACGCTGTGTATCTACAATCACAAGAACGGTGTTAGACTGAATCATCTGTTCCGCTTCATCCGGGTTGACAATCAGGGATTCTGCCGTTCCATCCTGCTCCAGGCGCGATAACGCTCCTTCAATCATCGTATTTGCACCATCCAGAACGATATATGCATGGCGTCCGACATAGTTGGCGCAGGTCATTATACCAAGAGCGGAACCGAAGCTGTCCATATCTGGATTCTTATGTCCCATGATAATGACATCACCGCTGTTCTCAAACAGCTGGTAGAGCGCTTTCGAGAACAGTCTGGCCTTGACTCGGGATTGTCTGGGATCCTGCTGCCTTCGTCCGCCATAGAAGCGGTAATCTGCTCCATCCTTCACAACAGCTTGATCGCCGCCACGGCCAAGCGCAAGTTCCATCGCCTGCCTGGCGTCTGCTTCTGACTGGGAAAGTCTCGGCGCAATTCCAACCGCAACCGACAGGGAAACCTCTGTTCCGGTACCGGTTTCAATCCGATGCGCAGCTTCAATCAAGGGGAACTTTTCCTGTTCCAGCTGTGTCATTTGCTTGGCTTCAAGGATCAGCATGAACCTTCCGTTTTCATATCTGCGGTAGATGCCTCCGAGACGTTTGCAGAGTTCCTCTACCAGTTTTTCGACTTCCGCCAAAACTGCAGTACTGCGGATCTGAGAATCACGTGTCAGTTCCTCGTAATTGTCAACATGAATCAAAGCAGTATAAGGGCGCTGCTCCGTGTACAGTCTCTGATAATGCGCAGCTTCCGAACGGTCGAGCCAATATTGGAAAATCAGGGAACGGTTCCTTTTTCTCGGAACGACAATATTCATGATCTGATATGAATTCCCGTGAATAACTTCATAAATGGAATTCGCAGGACGGTCGGAATTATAAGTCTCAAGGAGATCCGTAATTTTCTTTCCGTCAAATATCTCTGCGAATGCAGGATTACGCCATTTAATTCTTCCGTTTTCGGGATCAAACAGCAAAGCCGGTACTGTTACTTCATCTACCAGCAATGCGACTGCCGAATCATTTTCCCTGAACACCCGGTCCATAACTTCCTGCTGTTTTTTTGCCGTTACGGAAAGCCAGATAAAAAGGATAATAAAAAGCAATATTCCGGCAGCCAGCGCTGCCAGAGCATACCAATAGAGCTTGAAAGGGATGAACGCGGCTGCACAGATCACGAGAAATATGCCTGTGAAAATCAGCAATCCCCTGTACTGTTTCATTTTGCGCCTCCCCCTTGTCTTCTCTCTTGTTCTTTACGGAAAAATCCGATCATTCCCATCAGGGAAAGTGCCCATCCGAATATGGAATACATGGAGATGGACAGAATCGTCAGCAGAACGAACAACCAGGTTTTTCCTTTTGTACGCTTCTTTAAATAGCAAAGTCCGGCCAGTGACATCGGTAGCATCCAGACCAGATACGCAATCTGCAGCAATCCGCTCCCGTATCGCACCTTAGACAAAGCCAGGATATAGGATATCACTGTCAGGATCAAAGAACCGTATACGTATCCGCGTTCCACGGTCCATTCCTCGAACGGAGGAAGCGGAACAAGGATTGCGCTGCCATTCCGGTTCAGCAAGTGAGACAGCAGTACGTTAGCCAGTGCTGCAAGAGCGGATGGATAATACAGAAGTTCAATCAGATATTGATCCGAACCAAGTTTCAGCTCTGTCAGCGTTTCCTTCATTGCAGAAATCATTTCCTCCGAAAGGAGACCTTCCGCCGAAGCTTCCCAAAGGGTCCGGTAAGCTTCAACCATATCTTTCATCGGAAGAAAAGCATCTCCGTTCTCGATCAAAGAAGGAAGTGAAACCCTGATGAATAAGCCTGCCAAAAAGGCAACGGATAAATAGAAAACCGTATAAAAGTTACTGAACTGATATCTCTGAAGATAATACAGGATGATCCCCGCCGGAGCGATCATTCCGACAAAATAAAGAGCGCCTGTATAGCTCTTTTCAAACATCAGGCCTACCCCATAAGAAAGACCTGTTAAAACCGCCAGCATCAGCGGTCCGGTCGCCCATGCTGCCCGCGACCAGAAAGCTGCTGTCACACAAAGCAAAGGAACAACCGCTGCAATCCGGAGAATGAAACCCAGCAGTTCAAAAGTTGCTTTGGCACTTTCTGTTTCGGCAGTTATAAAGGATAAATTGATATGTGTTGCAGCACTCAGCAATAATGTGCAGATTACTGCGAGCGCACCCCAAAGATATTCTCTTCTCGGCAAACGATTTAAAGATTCCATGAAATACATTTTACTTCATCTTGTCACTTCCGTCAAGAATTCGGTACTATTTGAGCAAAGAATCCACGGGCACGGAACAGTGAAAACGAAAGAAAGCCGCATCTGCGGCTTTCCTGCATTTTGTGTTCTTATTTTGCTCTTGTTCTGACTTCTTCCAGAATCTTTTCTGCAAACGCATCAACCGGCATCGCGCCAAGATCTCCTTCTTTTCTGGAGCGTACTGCGACTGTACCGTTTTCGACTTCCTGATCGCCAAGGATCAGCATATACGGGATCTTCATCATCTGAGCTTCACGGATCTTGAACCCGATTTTCTCATTCCGCATATCAGTCTCAACACGGATACCAAGGTCTTCATACTTGGCTCTGATGGCTTCTGCCGCTTCATTTGCACGGTCAGTAATGGTTAAAATCTTGACCTGTACCGGTGCAAGCCATGCTGGGAATGCGCCCATCGTTTCCTCGATCAGATACGCCATGAACCGGTCCAGGGAACCGAGAATCGCTCGATGCAGGACTACAGGCGTACGTTCTTTACCGTCCTTATCGATATAGGTCAGATTGAATCTGGCAGGCAGGCAGAAATCCAGCTGACAGGTGGAAAGCGTATATTCAGCACCGACGGCCGGAGTCACATTGACATCCAGTTTCGGTCCATAGAACGCGGCTTCTCCGATCTCTTCCGTATACTCAAGTCCGAGTGAATCAAGGACGTTCCGCAGCGCATTTTCCGCCGTATTCCACATCTCATCATCGTCATGGTATTTAACCTTGTCCTTCGGATCGCGAAGAGACAGAATACAACGGTAATTGGTAATTCCAAAGTCTTTGTATGTTGAGAAGATCAGATCAACGACTTTGGCAAACTCTTCCTGAATCTGTTCCGGGGTTACAAACAGATGCGCGTCGTTCTGGCAGAAGTGACGTCCGCGTTCGATTCCCTTCAGAGTACCGGATGCTTCATAGCGGAAATCATGTGCGATTTCACCGATTCGTACCGGCAGATTGCGGTAGGAATGCGGAGAGTTGGCATAAATGCGCATATGATGCGGGCAGTTCATCGGACGCAGAACATAAGTTTCGTCTTCCACCTTCATCGCAGGAAACATATTCTGCTGATAATGGTCCCAGTGTCCCGAAGTCTTATAAAGATCGATCGTTCCGATACAAGGGGTCAGCACATGCTGATAACCGGATTTGATCTCGCGATCTCTGATGTAATTCTCCAGAATCCTCCACAAGGTATAGCCCTTCGGAAGGAACATCGGCATGCCTTTTCCAACCAGCTCATCCGTCATGAACAATCCGAGTTCTCTGCCGAGTTTTCTGTGATCACGTTTCTTGGCTTCTTCGATTCTTGTGATATATGCTTCCAGATCCGCCTTCTTTTCGAATGCTGTCGCATAGATTCTCTGCAGCATCTTGTTCTTTTCCGAACCGCGCCAGTATGCGCCTGCAATGCTCATAATCTTGATGTTTTTTACCTTTCCGGTAGATGCAACATGCGGGCCGGCGCACAGATCCACAAACTCACCCTGCCGATAGAAACTGATTGTTTCATCTTCCGGAAGATCCTCAATCAGTTCGACCTTATATGGTTCGTCCTTTTCTTTCATGAAAGCAATCGCTTCCTCACGGGGCAGTTCGAACCGCTCCAGCTTATAGTTTGCTGTAACGATGCGGTCCATTTCCTTCTCGATCTTTTTCAGATCATCCGGAGTGAAAGGCTGCGGCGTATCAAAATCATAATAGAATCCATCCGCAATTGCAGGACCGATAGCGAGTTTTACTTCAGGCCACAGCCGTTTTACAGCCTGTGCAAGGATATGTGATCCTGTATGACGGTATGCCCACCGTCCGTCTTCATCCTCGAAGGTCAGAAGCTTCAGCTCACAATCCTTCTCAATCGGACGGAACGCATCCGCGCGCTCACCGTCGATCTGGCAGGCCAGAGTCGCCTTTTTGAGGCCGTTGCTGATCGCGCCTGCGATATCCAGAGCTGTCATACCGTTTTCGAATTCACGCTTCGAACCATCGGGAAATGTAATAATCATAGTTCAACCTCCATTGTATCTTTTCATCAAATAATAAAACGTCCCTTGCTTAAAAACAAGGGACGCATTTTATACGTGGTTCCACCCTATTTGGGACTCTTTTACGCTGTAACGGGCGTACCCGTTCTGATCCTCCGGCGGTCTTCCCGATGTACACAGCGCAACCCTTTCCACCAACCGGTCGCTCGCTTTGCTGTGCCGATAAACGGTACTGCTTCCTGATTCATTTCAGATTAATATGCATTATATCACGTTCAAATGCTTTGTCAACCTTCCTCAGCAGAGAAAAAGTTCCTCTGATCAGGCTATATTACAGTTTTTCAACACTCAGCTTCAAAGCAGAGCCGTTGATGTTCCACTCTTTTTCGTACCCGGTAAGGACTGAAGTCAGTTCATTGGCAAGGGTATCTGCCATAATCTGCTCTTTGTTCTGTTCGATCAAATCACAGAGCGGGCTGGAAGGATCATAGCCGATCCTGATATGATCCGCAACTTCAAACCCTGCCTCTTTGCGCATTGTCTGCAATTTGCTTGTGATTTCTCTGACATTGCCTTCTTCGATCAGCTCAGGCGTCAGGTTTGTATTCAGAACAACCGTCAGACCTTTCTCGGTTTCAGACACGAATCCAGCTTTCTGCTGTGCGGAAACAAGCACATCATCTTTTCCGAGGACGATTTCCGTTCCTTCCAGATCAAAGATATAATCTTTCCCGGCATTATGAGCAGCAACCACCTGATCGCCGATTCCTTCCTGTGCAAGATAGGCATTCAGTTTCGGGAGCAGTTTTCCATACCGCGGTCCGAGTGTTCTCATCTGCGGTTTAGTCCGGTAACTGATAAAGCCTGTTGCATCTTCAACGAAAGAAATCTGCTTGATGTTCAGTTCTTCCTTAACGATCTCGGATTCCGCTTCGGTCAGCGCTTCTCCCTGGACGAACATCTCACTGAGAGGCTGACGGACTTTCGTTGCGGCATCGTTTCTTGCCGCTCTGCCGAGAGTAACGATCTGAAGCACGCGGTCCATTCCTTTTTCCAGTTCATAGTCGATCAGAGATTCATCGGCTACCGGGAAATCGCAAAGATGTACAGATTCGGGTGCAGACTGATCCACAGTGCGGACCATGTTCTGATACATTGCTTCACTCATGAACGGTACGAAAGGTGCTGAAAGCAGTGACATGGTCTTCAGCACCGTGAAGAGCGTCATATAAGCTGCTTCCTTATCGTCCGTCATTTCACTTCCCCAGTAACGGTCACGGCAGCGTCTTACATACCAGTTGGACAGTTCGTCCACAAAGTCCTGAAGTTCTCTTCCCGCTTCCGTAATCCGGATATTTTCCAGATCTTCATCCACAGTCTTGATCAGAGTCTGCAGTCTTGAGAGAATCCAGCGGTCCATCAACGTCAGATTTTCTTTTTTCAGAGAGTGCTTTGTGGGATCGAACCCGTCAATATCCGCATACAGAATATAGAATGCATAAGTATTCCAGAGCGTGGACATGAACTTACGCTGATATTCCGATACATTCTCTCCGGAGAAGCGGCTCGGCAGCCATGGCGATGAAGCGGTATAGAAGTACCAGCGCACGGCATCCGCTCCCTGCTTATCCAGCACATCCTTTGGTGCAACGACATTGCCGATATGCTTGGACATTTTCTTTCCGTCCTTATCACAGACAAGTCCGAGTACCAGGCAGTTCTCAAAAGGAGCCTTGTCAAACAGACATGTCGCAATTGCGAGAAGTGTATAGAACCATCCGCGAGTCTGGTCGACTGCTTCCGAAATAAAGGCTGCCGGATAGCGTTTTTCAAAGATTTCCTTGTTTTCAAAAGGATAATGCCACTGTGCAAACGGCATGGATCCGCTGTCAAACCAGCAGTCGATCACAACCGGTTCGCGCTTCATGCGCTTTCCGCACTTCGGGCAATATACGTTTACCTGATCAATATATGGCTTATGAAGCTCGATATTCTCAGGGCAGTTATCCGACATTGCTTTCAGTTCAGCCTTGCTTCCGATTACATGCACATTGCCGCATTCGCAGGTCCATACGGGAAGCGGAGTGCCCCAGTAACGTTCGCGGGAAATACCCCAGTCAATTACGTTTTCCAGGAAGTTTCCCATACGGCCTTCCTTGATGGTATCAGGGATCCAGTTGACGGAGCGGTTGAATTCGATCAGTTTGTCCTTGACCGCGGTCATCTTGATAAACCAGCTTTCACGGGCATAATAAATCAAAGGCGTGTCACACCGCCAGCAGAACGGATAGCTATGTTCGAAAGGAAGCGCAGCGTACAGTTTTCCGCTCTCTTTCAGTGCGGAAAGGATTGGTTTGTCTGCCTCTTTTACAAACAAGCCGTCCCAGGGCGTTCCACCGCACATATGACCGCTTGCATTGACAAACTGCACAAACGGCAGCTGCCAGTCTTTTCCGACCCGGTTGTCGTCTTCACCAAATGCAGGCGCAATATGAACGATTCCGGTACCGTCTGTCAGCGTAACATAATCGTCGGATACAACACGATAGCCTTTCTTTCCTCCGAATTTGACCGGAAGATCAAACAGCGGTTCATATTCCGTTCCTTCCAGTTCACTTCCAAGATACCGTTCCAGAATCACTGCGTTTTCTCCGATTACGGAAGGAACCAGCGCTTCTGCAAGGATATAAACATCTTCCCCGCTCTGGACTTTCACATACTGCTCATGGGCATTAACGCACAGCGCAACGTTGGACGGCAGCGTCCAAGGTGTCGTCGTCCAAGCAAGGAACTGCGCTCCGCTTCCGTCCTTCAGCCGGAATTTCGCAATTGCGGAAGTTTCTTTGACATCGTGGTATCCCTGTGCTACTTCGTGGCTGGAAAGCGCCGTTCCGCAGCGCGGGCAATACGGAACAATCTTGTGTCCCTTGTACAGAAGTCCCTTATCATAAATGGTCTTAAGCGCCCACCATTCTGATTCGATATAATTATCATGATAAGTGACATAAGGGTCCTTCATGTCACACCAGAACCCTACGCGGTCGCTCATCTCTTCCCACTGGCCTTCATATTTCCAGACGGATTCTTTGCACGCTTTGATAAACGGTTCCACGCCGTATGCTTCAATCTGTTCTTTTCCGTCAAGCCCGAGTGATTTTTCGACTTCGAGTTCTACAGGCAGTCCGTGCGTATCCCATCCCGCTTTTCTCAGGACATCGTATCCTTTCATCGTCTTATAGCGCGGGATCAGATCCTTTATGCTTCTGGTCAGAACATGTCCGATATGCGGTTTTCCGTTTGCTGTCGGAGGTCCGTCAAAAAAGGTATATGTGGGTGCGCCTTTTCTCAGGGCAACACTTTTCTCGAACACCTTGTTCTTTTTCCAAAACGCGAGTGTCTCAAGCTCGCGAGCGACGAAATTCATGTCGGTCGATACTTTCTGATACATTCTTTCACTCCAAATTCAAAATTAAAACTTGTTTTCTTATTCGAGGAAATCTTTCAGTTTCTTGCTTCTGGACGGATGGCGAAGCTTACGAAGCGCTTTTGCTTCTATCTGGCGGATACGTTCGCGCGTTACATTGAACTCACGTCCGACTTCTTCCAGAGTCCTTGCTTTTCCGTCTTCGAGACCATAACGCAGTTTCAGAACTTTTGCTTCTCTCGGAGTTAGAGTCGAGAGAACTTCCGCAAGCTGCTCTTTCAGAAGGGAGCTCGCTACTGCGTCCGCAGGTGCGGGAGCATCATCATCCGGGATAAAATCTCCCAGATGAGAATCATCCTCCTCACCGATCGGAGTTTCCAGGGAAACAGGCTCCTGAGCAATTTTAATGATTTCACGGACTTTATCTTCGGAAATCCCCATTTCCTTCGCAATCTCATCCGGTCTGGGATCGCGGCCGTATTCCTGAACCAGCTGACGGTTGACACGGATCAGTTTGTTAATGGTTTCTACCATATGAACCGGAATGCGGATCGTTCTGGCCTGGTCCGCAATCGCGCGGGTGATGGCCTGACGGATCCACCAGGTCGCATATGTGGAGAACTTATACCCTTTGCGGTAATCAAATTTTTCAACTGCTTTAATCAGACCGAGGTTTCCTTCCTGAATCAGATCAAGGAAAAGCATCCCGCGGCCTACATAACGCTTCGCGATGGAAACAACCAGTCGCAGGTTGGCCTCTGCAAGCTGATGTTTCGCATCCAGATCGCCTTCTGCCATTCTCCGGGCGATATCAATCTCTTCATCAGCGGTCAGAAGAGGTACTTTTCCGATTTCTTTCAGATACATGCGAACGGGATCATCAATGTTGACAGCCTCGCTTGACGGAAGGACCAGTTCCAGTTCCGCAATTTCCTCGTTGATATCTTCCGGAACTTCCACTTCTTCCACGATATCAATATTCTGCTCCTCAAATTCAGCATATACCTTCTCGATCTGATCCTGATCCAGTTCCAGATCTCCGAGTGCTTCCATGACTTCCCCGTAGGTCAGCATTCCTCTCTGTTTACCGCACTCGATCAGTTTCTGAATTTCAGCCTGGGAGTCTTTCACCTGAACCGGTTCTTTTTCTTTGTCCATTGACATATTTTTCTCCTACCTATTGAAATGATATGTTTTCGGCGTTTTCCGCCATCCGATTTTGCTGTTTTATTTCCTTGATTTAAACTTTCGATTAATCAGTTCAAGCAGTTCTTCCCGCTCCGCCTTTGACAGATCCGGCTGAAGAAGACGTTTCTGCAATTCTTCCATCGAAGCTTTTTCATTTTCATCTTTCAGTTTTTTGATGCAGTCAGCTGCTGTTCTTTCCGGGTTCTGAAGTGCGTTTTCATCCTGAAGCAAGGTTGATACCGTCTCTGCATCCTTTTGTTCCAGTTCCCCGATATAATTCGTAATCGAAAGATGTTCATCAGCGATCAGCGCCTTTAGAAAGGATTTCAACGCTTCATTCCTGATCAATTCTTCAGCCTTGTTTTCCTTAACGATCCGAATCGCATCTCTGCTCCTGGCACATGCCGCGATCAGGGTCCGTTCCGTTACAAATCTTGAGTCGTCTTTTGCATCGGATTTTCTGCGGATCCCATAATAGTTTTTTACGGTCTGATTTGCGGAATATGCAATACCGCCATCCTTTTTTCCCTGTTCGATCAAAGCTTCCAAAGGATATCCAGTCATCTCAGAAATCACTTTGTAATACCGTTTCTGTTCAATCGGCTGCAGTCCGGCAACAAAAGAACAAGCCTGAATTGCGAAGCGTTCTCTCTCATTTTCATTGTTCAGATCAAACTCTTTCGCCATTGCACGAATCTTGAATTCATTCAATGTGAATGCATTTTCCTTGAGACGGTCAAATCCTTCTTTACCGTAAATCTGAACATATTCATCAGGATCAAGATTGTCCGGAAATGTAATGACCCTTACGTCAAGCCCTTCGGATTTCAGGATATCCAGTCCTCTTACCGTCGCGTTCTGTCCGGCGGCGTCACCGTCATATGCAATATATACCAGATCAACATACCGCTTCAGAAGCCCAGCCTGCTGCTGCGTCAGCGCTGTCCCCAGCGAAGCAACTGCATTGGTCACTCCCGCTTTATATAATCCGATTACATCCATATATCCTTCTGTCATGATCAGATCAGAGAGCTTTTCATTTTTGTGAAGGTTCAGTCCGTACAGATTTTTCCTTTTATTATAAATCGGAGTATCGCCGGTATTGATATATTTCGGTTTGTCATCGTTCAGTACACGGGCTCCGAATCCAAGCACCTGTCCGTTGATCCCGAGAATCGGAAAGATCATTCTTCCCCGATATGCGTCATATATGGAATTTTTGTTCTCATTCTTTACCAAAAGCCCCGCGTCCAGAAGTTCATTCAGTTTGAACCCTTTTTCCGTCAGGTAGTCTTTCAGATTGTTCCATCCCTCCGGGGCATATCCGATTCCGAACCGTGTGATGATCTCACTGGAAAGACCGCGCTTTGCAGCGTATTCGCGTCCCGGTTTTCCGCGTTCCGGGTCCATCAGGCAGTCAAAATAGTATCGGGCAGCAAGTTTGTTGGCTTCATACAAGCGGTTCTTGTGCTCTCTGATCTTCCGCAGGTCCTCATCGTTTACCTCATTCGGCATTTCCATTCCGACACGGTCAGCCAGATACTTGACTGCTTCGGGAAAAGTCAGGCGCTCCATGTCCATTATGAACTGTACGACCGTCCCACCGGCATGGCAGCCGAAACAATAAAACAGTTGTTTATCCGGCGAAACGCTGAAAGAAGGAGTCTTTTCCCCATGCAAAGGGCAACAGGCCCAGAGTTTTCTTCCCTTGGGTTTCAGATCTACATATGAAGAGATAACGCTTACGATCTCGTTTTTTGCAAACAGCTCATTGAGCCATGCAGAGGGAAATGCCATATGATATGATAATCAAAATTCCTTGTATGTAACGTTTTCAGATTCCATCCCAACCGGATGGGACAAAGATTCTTTCATAATCATGAATCGCATAATTATCCGTCATCCCGGACAGGAAATCAGCGACTGCGCGTTCAATACCGTCCGTTTCCTTAATGGCGAGATACTCTTCCGGCATCTGATCCGGATTTTCAAGATAGTAGAAGTACAGACTCTTAAAGAGGGCTTTTGCCTTTACTTCCTCACCTTTCGCCGTTGGATTCAGATATACGCTCTCAAACATGAAAGTTCTTAGTTTATCAAATTCTTCGGCATAATCGTCTGAAAAGCGAATCACCAGACGGTCCAGACTGTTTTCCACGATATTGATGATCAGATTATTGATCCTTTGGGAATGGGACTCTCCGAACAGTTTCCTGCAGGATTCCGGAATTTGTTCCTCTTTCAGAATCCCCGCTCGGATGGAATCGTCGATATCATGATTCAGATATGCGATCCTGTCAGCAAAAGAAACAACCTTTCCTTCCAGTGTCGCAGGGTGCCCGCTCCGTTTGTGATTCAGTATGCCGTCTCTTACTTCCCAGGTCAGATTCAGACCTTTTCCTTCATACTCAAGACGTTCCACGACCCGGAGGCTTTGTATATTATGTTCAAATCCTCCTGGAACCAGCGAATTGAGAACCTCCTCACCTGCATGTCCGAACGGTGTGTGCCCGAGATCATGGCCCAGTGCAATTGCTTCTGTCAAATCTTCATTCAGTCTCAGAGCTCTTGAGATCGTTCTTGCAATCTGGGCTACTTCCAGCGTATGCGTCAGCCGGGTTCTGTAGTGGTCGCCTGTCGGAGATAAAAAAACCTGAGTCTTATGTTTCATGCGGCGGAATGACTTGCAATGCAGGATTCTGTCCCTGTCACGAATAAAATCAGTCCGGAGAGGACATGGTTCCATGGGAACCTCCCGTCCTTTGGAATTCACAACCAACATGGCATATGGAGAAAGCATTTGCTTTTCCCACTCTTCCCGTTGTTTGCGAAGATACCCGTCTTGCGTCATATACCCTCCAAAAAGAGACGTTATTAATAATTTCTACTTTTTTTCATAAAATCCTTTTTTCCATTGAAAAAAAGAAGTATAATTCGATGGAAAACCAGACAGGCGGGACACTGCATGGAAAAAGCACTTCTTTTCTTTGATATAGACGGAACAATCATCGATTCAGATGGTCTGATTCCTGCCTCCACGATTCGTGCTCTGAAAGCAGTACAGCAGACCGGAGCGCTCTGTTTTGTCAACACGGGCCGTCCGTTCGGTCATATCGACCGACGCGTCAGGGCACTCGGGTTCGACGGCTATGTCTGTTCCTGTGGGCAGCATATTGAGTTCGAGGGGAAAACAATTCTTCACGAAGGTTTTTCCATTGAAGAGAGTCATGAAATTGCAGCTCTGAGTCGTCATTGCGGTCTCGATTCTCTATATGAATCTGAAAACGGACTCTGGCTCGATTTTTCCGGACCTGTTCCTCAACTGATCCGTTCCGACCGTGATCGGTTTGATTCTTATGGACTTATCACCCATGGTTCTGTTACTGATTCGTCTTTTCGCTTTGATAAGTTTTGTGTTTTTGAGACAGATCATTCTGATCTGAAAACATTTCTCGGTTTTATAAAGGAAAAATGCACCGTCATAGACCGAGGACGTGATCATTTCTATGAATGTATCCGTAAAGGATATTCCAAACAGACAGGAATTTTATATGTCCGCTCTATGCTGAATATTCCCGCAGAAAACTGCTTTGCTTTCGGTGACGGACCGAACGACCTTCCTATGCTGCAGTCCGTACTGCATTCTGTTGCAATGGCGGAAGCGCCCGATTCAGTGAAAGCCGTATGCGAATATGTTACAAGCGGTTTCTACGATGACGGAATCGAAAAAGCGCTTCTTCATTACGGGCTGATTCGCTGAGAGTCCGATAGGAATGAAGACAAGAAAGCCGATCTCATTGGATCGGCTTTCCTTTTTCTTTCGTTTTTGAATTCCCGAAGATTATTCTTCGTTTTCCGGTTTGAAGTTTGCAAACAGATCAGCCAGAGATGTGGTGGTCTGCTGTACCGGAGGAAGTTCATACTCTCCGTCTTCGCTGCGACGGCGGCGATCCGGACGAGAGGTCTGACGCTCGGGATTTGCGGGTGCGCTTGCATTGCTCTGCGCAGTCTCATGGGCACGACGCTCCTGACGTTCCTGACGCTCTTTGTTCGCCTGCTCACGTGCTGCTTTTCTTTCCTGATAGAGACGCTCGCGCTCTGCTTTTTCAGCTGCCAGCTGCTCTGCAACTTCAGGATTCTCCTCAAGGATCGCTTCCTTGCGGGACAGGCTGATGCGCTTCGCTTCGACATTGACTTCCAGAACTTTGCAACGGACGATGTCGCCAACCTTCAGTTCATCTTCAACTTTCTCAACGCGCTTGACAGCGACCTGAGAAATGTGAATCAAACCGTCGATCGTCGGTTCAAGTGCTACAAATGCACCGAACGGCACGATACGGACGACTTTGCCTTCAACGATGGAACCGATCGGATACTTTTCAGCCGCTTTGGTCCAGGGCTTGGGCTGGAGCTGCTTGTAGCCCAGAGAAACACGTTCCTTTTCCTTATCTACATTAAGAATCAGAACTTCGATCTCCTGACCGATTGACAGTGCATCGCTCGGCTGCTTGACTCTGCCCCATGCGCAGTCGGTTACATGAACGAGACCGTCGATGCCGCCGATGTCAACAAAAGCACCGAAATCAGTGATTCTGCGAACAACGCCGTGGACTTTCTCGCCAACAACCAGTGCATCCCACTTTGCCTGCTTTGCAGCAGCTGCCTCATCCAGCAGAACCTGCTTTGCGGAAGCGACCATGCGCTTTCTCTGGCGGTCTACTTCGAGGATCTTAACCTTAAAGGTCTTGCCGACATATTCGTCAAGTTTTTCAACATATTTAGTCGAAACGAGCGAAGCGGGCACAAAAGCGCGCACGCCTTTGATATCGGTTACGAGACCGCCTTTGACGACCTCTTTGCCGACGGCGTCATAAACCTGGCCGACAGATTCCGGAGAAAGGAGCTCATCCCAAACTTTCTTGCCTTCGACATTCTTGCGGGAAAGGAGCACATTGCCTTCACCATCATTGACCTTAAGGACTTCGACATCAATGCTGTCGCCCTCTTTGACAACGTCTTCCGGACGGAGTTCCGGATCAGCTGAGAATTCAGTTTTCGGAACGATTCCGTCGGATTTGTAGCCGATGTTAACGAAAACTTCGCCATCAACTACCTGCAGCACCGTGCCGGTAATAAACTGACCGGGGCGGATACGCTTGACGGTCTTTTCAAAGGCTTGTTCAAAATTATCGGCGGATTCTTCAGCTTTTTCCTGAACAGCTTCAGCAACTTCTTCAGCAGCCTCAACAACTTCCTCAGCCTTTTCTTCAACGGCTTCGCAAGCTTCACAAACTGCTTTTTCCGCTTCGACAGCAACGGTCTCTGCCACGGTCTCTTCCGCGACGGGTTCAGTGGTTTCGACGACAACCTCAGCGGGAGCTTCCGCTTCGATGGTTTCGATCGTCTTTTCGAGTTCGCTCATTCGTGAATATACCTCCCTAATAGTCGCTATTGGAGTCGATGCTCCGGCGACTATTCCTATTATATCATCGTGTTTGCATTTTTCAAGAGGAATTTTATCGATTTTATCGATGATTTCGGCATTTTTACAGTGTTCCTTACACAAATCATACAGTGCTTTTGTGTTGGCACTTCCAAGGGAGCCTAAAACAAACATCCGCGTGCAGACTTTGGATAACGCTTCCGCTTCCTCCTGCCTCAGTCTTGTCGTATCACAGATCGTATCATAAACAGAAAGATCTGCAATTCGGGCCTTCAGCGCTTCCTTGATCTTTTCAAAAACATCCTGTTTAAGCGTTGTCTGAGAAGTCAGAACAGCTGTCATTGATTCAGGTTCCTCGGACGCCTGCTCGGAGTTCTCCAACACAAATGCTTTTTCTCCCGCACAACCGATGATACCGATGATTTCCGGATGATCCGGGCGTCCTGCAATGTAGAAAAGTTCGTTGTGCTTTGCCGCTTCCTCCGCTATGCGATGAGTCCGCATAACGAAAGGACAGGTTGCATCCAGAACACGGATCCCTTTCTTTTCACATTCACGGTAAACCTTTGGAGGTGCGCCGTGAGCACGTATGATCAGCGTGTCCCCTTCATTTAACTCTTCTAACGAATCCGCAGGAAATACGCCCTTTTGGCGTAGATCTTCGACAACTTCATCGTTATGGATGATTTTTCCATAAGTATAAACGGTCCCATGCTCTGACGCCTCTTCGGCCATTCTGACCGCTCTCTGCACGCCAAAGCAGAAACCGCTGTGTTTTCCAACTAGTATTTTCATCAGAGGCTCCTGGCCTGGTCTCTCAGTGTCATCATCTCGTCCGCGAGTGC
Organism: Clostridia bacterium; assembly: GCA_017514685.1. Classification (GTDB taxonomy): domain Bacteria; phylum Bacillota; class Clostridia; order Christensenellales; family CAG-138; genus UBA3792. The sequence continues at coordinate 27,756 of JAFWJN010000012.1, read as the reverse complement.
GGCATTCACTGCATCGACAGGCTTTTTCGCCGGACAGCGGGCTGCAACTTCTTCCGGATAAATCGGATTCCCGACTGCAATCTTCCATCTGCCGCCAAGTTTAAAAGCATGAGGCATTATATACATGGGGACAATCGGTGCGTTTGCCCGGACAGCAATAAACGCGCATCCCTTGTCGATGGTATCCATATCTGTTCCATCCGTTGCTCGATGGCCTTCCGGAAAAACTCCGAATGCCTTTTCCCGTTCAAGAAGATCAATTGCTTTACGAATTGCTTTGGTATCCGCAGTGTATTGTACGACAGGGAATGTCAAAAGTGAACGGAATACCCAGGCCATAAAACGATTGTCTGACAGAGTTGCTTTTGCCATAAAATGCACAACTCTCGGAATAATTGCCGCCAATGCGATCGGATCTCCCATCGTCAGATGGTTCGCAACATATATGACTCTTCCTTTCTGTCTGAGGGCTTTTCTGTTCAGCACCTTAGGTCTGTAAATAAGGGTTAGAATCGGAACTGCCAGAATATAAGCAAGAAAATAAAGCATTATTCTCGTACCTCCCGAAGCAGCGCGTCAACGACTTCGTCTATTGTTAATTCTGTCGTGTCAATCTTAATTGTATCTTCTTTGCACACCAGCGGCATGTATTCTCTTTCACTGTCCTGCTTGTCACGTCGTATTATGTCATTCAAAATTGTTTCATAATCAGCAGGCTGTCCCTGTTCAACAAGCTGCTTGACTCTGCGCCGGGCACGCTCTTCTGCAGATGCGGTAATAAAAAACTTATGCGGAGTATCCGAGAGAACGTTTGTGCAGATGTCACGGCCGTCCATGATAACAGCCTGTGCATGCGCCACTTTACGCTGCAGTTCGACGAGATAATCCCTTACTTCCGGAATCATGCTGACAAGGGAAGCCCCCTGCGAGATTTCTTCCGTACGAAGCAGATGTGTGATATCTTCTCCGTCCGAAATCATTCTTTGCTCTCCGGTCGGCAGGTATCTTACTTCGATATTCATGAAGGGAAGAAATGCTCTGACAGCATCCCAATCTTTGACATCAACCGCATTCTGTTTGCAGGCAACCGCTGCCGCACGGTACATGGCTCCCGTATCCAGATATGGAATCCCAAGCCTTTTTGCTGCGATTTTTGCTACTGTGCTCTTTCCCGCTCCTGCGGGACCGTCAATTGCAATACTATATTTCATACCTGCTCCTTAATACTGCTTCCCGCCAGTGCACCTGTTGCCCATGCGGTCTGCAAATTGAATCCGCCTGTGAACCCATCCACATCAAGCATCTCACCGGCAAAGTAGAGATTTCTGATTTTTTTAGATTCCATCGTGGAAGGATTGACTTCCTTTATTTCAATTCCGCCTCTTGTGATGATTGCCTCTTCAATCGGCCTAGTGCTCTTCACATGAAGTGGGAGTGCCTTCAAAGTATTGACAAGTGTTTTCCTCTGTTCCCTTGTGAATGATGACGCGCTCATTTCCGCATCAAGATGAGCCTGCTCCAGTACAACGGTCAACAGTCTCTGAGGAAGAAGCCCGTAGAGCGCTCCGGCGAGGGTCTTTCTTGTATTTGCTGCAATATCTCTTATAATTCTCGCATCCAGCTGTTCTTCCGAAAGTCCGGGTTTGAAATCGATGAAGAGCGTTACTCCTGCCGGCTGCTCCGCGATCAGCGCCGAACACGACAGCACCAGCGGTCCGCTTACTCCGAAGTGGGTAAACAGCATTTCGCCAAGCTCTGAAAACAGCTGTTTTTTACCCCGGAAAGCGGTCAGCGTCACATTCTTCAGTGTCAGCCCGGAAAGCGATCGGCACCACGACTCTTCTGTTTCCAACGGAACCAGGGACCCATACAAAGGGGTCACAGTATGGCCGAGCGCTTTTGCAAAACGGAATCCGTCCCCCGTACTCCCCGTTGACGGATAAGACAATCCGCCGGTTGCCAATATGACAGCATCAAACGGCTCCACTTCCTGACCGATCCGAATTCCGCAGACTGTATTCTCCTCAACGATTATCTCCTTCACCCGGGAATTCAAACGAACGGATACACCTTCACTTGCGAGGGTTTTGGAGAGTGCCTTAATTATATCGCTTGATTTGTCGGAAACCGGAAAAACACGTTTTCCGCGTTCTGTTTTCGTAGGGATCCCTGCTTTTTCCACAAGAGATATGATATCTTCCGGACCGAAGAACGACCGTGCACTGTAAAGAAATCTCGGATTTCTCGGAATGTTTTGGAAAAACTCCTCCCATCCGCAGGCGTTGGTCAGATTGCAGCGGCCTTTCCCCGTGATATAAAGCTTTTTCCCGAGTTTTTCATTCTGCTCCAGAAGAATCGTCTCGTTTCCGTTCCGGGCGGAGAAAACAGCTGCGATCATACCTGCAGCTCCGCCACCGACAACCGCGACTTTCATCCGATGCCTCCTATTTGATTCAGCTCTTCCTGATCAACTGCTCCGAACAAAGAATTGTTCTCGTTATCGAAAATCAAAGCAGAAATCGCAACAAAACCATCCAGAACTGCTGATCTGTCAGTATCCGGTTCTGTTTCCGGATCTTTATCCCATGGTGTTGTATAGTACCGGTTTCCCAAGTTATCTTCAGTTTCCAGATATTTCAGATCATACGGGATATCCGAAAGTGTCGTAATTTTAGCTCCTTTCAGATTTGAGGCAGGAACATCCGGGATATTCACATTATAGAATGCTCCTCTTGGAAGTGGATGTCTTTTGCAAAAATCAACCATCCTAAGAGCAACTTCCGCTGCTGTATCATAGTGACTGCCTTTGTTTTCAAGCCCCAGAGAAAGCGCAACCGCCGGAATGCCGTTTACGGCTGCTTCCAAGGCTGCCGCTGCCGTCCCGGAATAAAGTGTATCTGTTCCGATATTATAACCAAAATTAATTCCGGTCATACAAAGATCAATTTTCTCATGAATCAGGTTTCCAAGAGCAATCCTAACACAATCTACCGGAGTACCGTCAACAGCAAACGCAGTAACCTGTGGAAATGCCTGCATTGTTCTCTTTTCCACTCGTACCGGGATCCCGATCGATACTGCCCTGCTGATTGAACTCTTCTGAGTGCTCGGTGCTGAGACAAACACCTTATGCTTTTTGATTAGTCCTCGGATCAGCGCATCCATTCCAGGCGCATTGATTCCATCATCATTAGAAAGCAGAATGTTCATTCATATTCTCCCGCATAATAATCTTATTATAACATATCAAAAACGAGGGTTATTTGCAAGCGTCATCTTCATGCAGTTATCTGTTTCTGACATTTGAGAACGAAGCAATTAATCCCACAAATCACATATTCAGAACTTGACCAAATTATATACATTCTGTAAAATGACATTAGAATACTAATAGGAGGTATCATATGGAAAAGAAAAAACCAAACTATACTTCGCCTTATGACCTGAACGGACGAATTCCGCTCAGTCAGGCTGTTCCGCTCGGGTTACAGCATGTTCTGGCGATGTTTGTCGGCAATCTTTCACCGCTTCTGATCATCCTCGCTACCTGCGGTCTAACGGTAGATAATGGATTCGGTGATCTCCGAGTTACGCTGCTCCAAAACGCAATGGTTATCGCCGGCGTGGTGACATTTATCCAGCTCTATCCGATCGGACCCATCGGCGGAAGACTACCGATCGTCATGGGTACTTCCTCCGGGTTTATCGGCATCAACAACTCGATTGCAATCAGCACAATGGGCGGTATTGCAGCCGGAACGATCACAACGGATGCCAATGCCGGCATCTTCGCCTATGGTGTACTGATGGGGACCTGTATCGTAGGCGGCGTATTCGAAATGGGACTCGGCTTTTTGATCAAACCGCTGCGGAAGTTCTTCCCACCGGTAGTAACCGGTACGGTCGTTATTGCAATCGGCTTAAGCCTGATCTCCGTTGGTATCAACTTCTTCGGAGGCGGCTCAGGTGTGAAAGACTTCGGAAGCATGTGGAATCTCCTGCTCGGATTGATCACCTTGATTGCGATTCTGGTCTTCAAACATGCGTTTAAAGGATTCCCGTCCATCGCTTCGGTTCTTCTCGGTATCATCGTCGGATATATCGCTTCTCTGATCATGGGTTTTGTTCTGCCCAACACGATCGAAATCGCCGAAGCAACTGTGGTTCCCGCATATATCACGAAATGGGAACAGGTCGCAACCGCCAAATGGTTTGCAATTCCCCTCCCTCCGAAAGAAATCTTCACGAATATCCGTTTCCGTCTTGATGCGATCATTCCGATGTGCATCATGTTCATCGTAACGGCAGTCGAAACCATCGGCGATACTTCCGGTGTTGTTGAAGGCGGTTTGAACCGTGCTCCCACAGACAAGGAGTTGTCCGGTTCCGTCGTTTGCGACGGTTTCGGTTCTTCCATCGCTGCACTGTTCGGCGTCCTTCCGAACACTTCTTTCAGTCAGAACGTCGGTCTTGTCGGAATGACGAAGGTTGTTAACCGCTTTGCAATCGCCATGGGCGCAGGCATCCTCGTTCTTGCCGGTTTGTTCCCGAAAATCGGTGCGATTATCAACATCATGCCGCAGCCTGTTCTCGGCGGCGCTGCAGTTTTCATGTTCGCGAGCATCGTGATCTCCGGTATCAATCTGATCACCAAAGAACCGCTTACGGGCAGAAATGCAACGATCGTCGCGATTGCTCTCGGTCTCGGCTTTGGTCTTGGTTCTTCAACCGCAGCCCAGGCTTTCATGCCGCAATGGCTGAAATATATCTTCGGCGGCTCCGGAATCGTTCCTGCTGCTTTGATTGCGATCCTTCTCAATATTATCATTCCCAAGGATAAAGCACCGGAAGAAGCTCCGAAAGCAGAAAACTAATATGAAGTAATCCTTAATCTTTACGTCATAGCAAAAACCCTGAAAGTTCGTTCTTTCAGGGTTTTTTATAACATAAACAATTATGTTTAAAAGTGATTTTGCTTTAGCCGCAGTTATAAAACTACGGATATTATCCGTTCAGCGAACAGGCAATTTGAGATGCGAGCGCTACATTATTGAACACAAGCTGAATATTGGATGCAAGGCTCTCTCCGCCAGTCAAATCCTTGATTTTTGCAAGAAGGAACGGCGTTGTCTCTTTCCCTTTGATTCCGAGCTGTTTTGCCTCTTCAAGCGCTTCTTCGATTGCTTTGCCGATTACTTCAGCATCCATGGAATATTCTTCAGGAATCGGATTGACCACCAGCATGCCGCCGTCATACCCGATCTCGCGCTGAGCGCAGATTGCTTTTGCGATTTCTTCCGGTTTATCGCATCTCCACGGGACAGCAAATCCGCTTTTACGTGTATAGAACGCAGGTAATTCATCCGTACCGAAACCAATAACCGGAACGCCTTTTGTTTCCAGATACTCCATGGTAAGGCCCAGATCCAGTATGCTTTTTGCCCCGGCACATACAACACATACCGGAGTTTTTGCAAGCTCCTCCAGATCAGCGGAAATATCCATTGTAACTTCCGCTCCGCGGTGAACTCCTCCGATTCCACCTGTTGCAAAAATGCGGATTCCGGCCATGGCAGCAATAATCATGGTCGCCGCCACCGTCGTCGCACCGTCCATTCCTTTGGCCGTCAGCAAGGGGAGATCTCTTCTGGATGCTTTTGTGACTCTCGTTCCTTCTCTTCCAAGGTAATCGATCTGTTCATCCGTCAGACCCGCGCAAAGTTTCCCTCCGATTATTGCGCAGGTAGCGGGAACCGCTCCGTTCTCACGGCAGATTCTCTGACAGCTGAGTGCTGTTTCCACATTCTGCGGATACGGCATCCCGTGTGAAATAATCGTACTTTCCAGTGCAACGACAGGTTTCCCTGACTTCAATGCTGCTTCGACTTCCGGCGAAAGCTGTAAATATGCCTGATTCATCATTTTCTCCTCCTGACTAAAAGCACCTTATAGGTTTTTTGTCCTATTGTCTTAACGTTTGATTCTACTATCCGCTCATTGGGCGGCGTTTTCTGTCTTTCTGTTTTCCAGTCTGCTTTTAACCAGCAGCAACCCCGCTCCCAGCAGGACGACAGCAATCCCGATAAGTGAGCGAACCGTCAGAGTCTCACGGAAGAAAATCACGCCGAACATACAGCTTACTACAGGCATCAGGAGCAAATACAGCTTGACTTTCCACACTTCATGTCTCTGAAGATTCCGGTAATAGAAAAAGTAAATTCCTGTCTGAGCAAGCCCTCCCAGAAGGATCTGCCATGGAAAATCCCTGATTACATCCCCCGTCCGGTTCAAATCACCGCCAATCCAGGAAGCGATCATAAACAAAGTCAGAACCGTGAGGTTGTTAAAATAGGAAATCATATCAGGGTCCTTATGATATTTCTGCTGAGCGATCTTGATCACAAAAGCATTCGCTGCAAGACTTCCCGCACTGAGCAGGAAGAACAGGTCATACACATGGAACTCAGCAGTTGCAAAATCAAAGTTCAGCACGAGCAAGACCCCGAACAGCATTACAAACGTCCCAAGCCAGTCGAACGCTGTCAGCTTCTTTCTGTAGATCAGAACGGTCACGAGATTCGCCATCAGGACATCTGTCTTCAGAAGAGCCGTTCCTGTTCCAAGAGAACCTTTCGCGTATCCCAGATTTGCAAAAAGATCCCCAAGAAATCCAATCGTTCCGATAATAAACAGAATCCAGATCGTTTTTCCCTGTTTAAAAAGCTGCCCGGCCTTTCCCATGATAAAAAGCTGAGCTGTCAGGAAAATCAAGGCAGCGCCACGAAGCAGACCTCCCGCGAGATAAGGAGATCCAATTGCATCCACAGCAAATTTGGATACAGCATAGAATATGGACCAGCAAAGAATCATCCCGCCGATCAGTATGCCGTTCTGTACGCGCCTATTCATTGGATCCTATCTTTTTACAGTCAGTCCTTACAGGTCTTTTCCTCGATTGCTTTCACTTGAACAGCAAACTTTTTCATGTTCTCTTTGCGCCAGTCTTCCAGATCCTGGCACCATTCTGTATTCAGGAACGTTTTTACCATTTCCACGGCAATCTCCGGTCCTACGATCCATCCTCCCATGCAGAGAATATTCGCATTATTGATCGCTCTTGCCATTTTTGCCGAATAAATACCTTCGCACGCGACTGCGTATACTCCCTTAAATTTATTCGATACGACAGACATGCCCGCACCTGTTCCGCAGATCAGAACGGCTTTCTCATATGTTCCATCCTGTACCAGCGGGGCAACTTTACTTGCGACAGCATAGTACGGAACAACATGTTCGAGATCCGTCGTTCCTAGATCATCAAATTCAATTCCCGCACTCAAAAGATATGCTTTCAGTGCTTCTTTCACGGTAAATCCGGATTTATCACTTCCGATTGCAAGTTTCATTTTCTGTTTCCTTTCCGAATAAAAAACTTCATTTACTATTGAACGCATTTCTCATGGCGTTTTTGATGTTTTCTTTTGTAAAACCGAACGTTTCCTTCAAATAAGGCAGTTTCCCTACTTCACAGAACCGATCCTCAATTCCAACCGCATAACACGGAATACGCTCTCTGCTCAGGGTCTCCGTGATTGCCGAATGAAGTCCGCCGATAACATTATGGTTCTCCACAGTTAAAACTGCACCTGTCTTCTTTGCTGAAGACAGTACTGTTTCGCGGTCAACCGGCTTGATCGTATGAACGTTGATCACTTCGCATTTGATTCCTTCCGCTTCCAGTTCTTTTGCCGCTTCCAGCGTGTCAGACACCGGAATTCCGGATACAAAGACAGAAAGATCTTTTCCCGGTTTTAACAGGTCCGCTTTGAAGAGTTCAAACTGATAATCTTCAGTAAATACAGCCGGAAGTTCTTTTCTGAAAAGCCTGATATAAACGGGTCCCTGATATGAGTTGATAACCGGGATTGCTTTTCTGACCTGAATCTCATCACAGGGCTCAAATATGATGATTCCCGGAATGGACCTGAGTACTGCGATATCCTCAACGGACATATGGGTACCCCCGTTCAGCTCCGCTCCGATTCCTCCATCCGTTCCTACAATCTTCACGTTCTGTTTTGCATATGCGACCGAAATCGAAACCTGATCGCAGATTCTTCTTGAAGCAAAAGGCGCAAATGTCTCAATATAGGGTTTAAAGCCGTATGCGGAAAGACCTGCGGCGATGGAACACATACTCTGCTCCGCAATACCGCACTCAAACATCTGCTTCGGAAAACGCGGATAGAGTTTTCTCATTGCAGTTGAATTCGCTAGATCCGCATCCAAAACGATCACCTTCGGATCCTGCTCCATGAGTTTTGCCATGCATTCGGCATATGCCGCTCTCATTTCCATAACTCTGCCTCCTTACTGCCTTCGCCCCAGATTTCACCCAGAGCCCTGACCGCATCATCTTTTGAGAAGGGAGCGTTATGGTTCGCTGCTCCTTTCGCTTCTACAAAGGATACACCACATCCCTTTACTGTATGCAATAGAACCATGGTAGGCTTTTCGGTCGCCCTGTTCAATTTTGCTGTTTTTACAGCATGCCGGACCTGTTCCAGATCATTTCCGTTTTCCGTTTCAATCACGTTCCAGCCAAATGCACGCCACTTCGCAGCCAAAGGTTCTAGATTTCCGACATCGCTGACATTCCCGTCAACCTGCAGTCCGTTGCAATCGGTAAACGCGATCAGATTGGACAAATGATAGTTTCCTGCGAACATTGCGCTTTCCCAAATCTGACCTTCCTGCGATTCACCGTCTCCGATGATCGTATAGATTGTCGCTCCGTCATCTTCCAGTTTTGAGCCAAGCGCACAACCAACTGCGCATGAAAAGCCCTGTCCAAGGCTTCCGGTCGTCATATCGATCCCGGGTGTCAGATTCATATCACAATGACTTGGAAGATGGGTACCGCCTTTGTTCAGCGTCCACAGCACTTCCCTGTCAAAATAGCCCTTTTCAGCCAAAGCAGCATATACAGCGGGTCCCGCATGTCCTTTCGAACAAATCAGACGGTCCCTTCCGTGCATCTGAGGATTCTTTGGATCTATGTTCATCTCCTCAAAATAGAGCACTGTAAGCAGTTCGACGATAGACAGGCTTCCACCGATATGCCCCACTCCGACCTGACCGATGCTCTTTACGATATCGCTTCGAAGCACTTTTGAAATGTAATTCAAATCCTGAGCCAACCAGATCACCCTCTCTCTTTAAATCCCAAGTTATCTTATATTTGATTCTCATAAATGTCAACAGACAGAACTGCAAATCATTTTTAATTCCGTTGACAGATTTCGCTGATTTGATTATGATGTTACTAATCGAAATATGGAGGTAATCATGAAACCATTTTTACCAGTCTATGTTCCTGTCGGCGTACCGACTTTCCATATGGAAAGCGCAGCCGACCGTTTTTATGCGTCTATGGCGCTTCTTAAAAAAACAGATGACCGTTTTGTCTGTCCCGACGGAATTCTTCTCGGAGTTGATAAAGTACGGTCCTTTTTGGAAGATCTTCAGCCGGATCTGATTGTTTTTCAGAATGTAACCTTCTCCAATTCCGCATATATGACCGAGGTCATGCATCTCTGTCACTGCCCGGTCGCTCTATGGACGCTTCGGGAACCCGTCATTGACGGTGGAAGGCTTCGTCTGAATTCTCTGACCGGCGCATACTCCGCAGCCAACGCCATGCGTACTTTCGGGATCCGGCAATTTCCTTATATATTCGGCATGCCGGAAGAAGAATCTGTTCAGCATCAGCTGGCATCCGCTGTCCACGCTGCTGAGTGTGTTCATGCCATGAAGCATCTCCGGCTGGCCGCGGTCGGTCACACGCCGGAAGGATTCGGCTTCGGCCGTGCGCTTGACTCCGAACTGATGACATCCTTCGGCGTTACGCTGGAGAGCATCGAAGCCAGGGAACTGATCGATCTGGCAAAATCCTATCCGGATGAAGAATGTCTTTCCTATGATCAAAAGACCGAATCTGCAACCTGTGGCCTTTGTGAGACTCCTGCTCATAACAGGATCGACCATGCGAAACTCTACCGTGCCTATACGGAATTTGTCCAAGGCCACGGAATTGGGGCATTGGCTTCCCGCTGCTGGCCTGACTTTTTTACTGCATTCGGTACTCCGGTCTGCACGGTTCTTTCCCTTCTGAACGATGACGGTATCGCTGCCGCCTGCGAGGCTGATATCTACGGTGCTCTTTCCATGTGGCTTGGCATGCAGCTCAGCAAGAAGCCTGTCTTCTTCGGAGATCCCGTATCCCTGAATGAAGAAGAGAACACCATCACCTACTGGCACTGCGGTGCCGCTGCCTGCTCGCTTGCCAGAAAAGACACCGGCGCAACGGTCGGAGTTCATCCAAACCGCAAAATCGGACCGGCGATGGATTTCGGCTGTGAAGCGTTTCCGGAGGCTACTGTTTTCCGGATCGGCCGAGAACCGGATGGGACGTTCCGTTTCTTCCTGTTTGAAGGGGAAGCTCTGGATAAGCCCAAGCAGTTCATCGGGACATCCATTGTGATCCGTTCTGATTCCTCCTGCCGGAAAATCGTGGAAGACTCTGTCCAGCTTGGCTTTGAACCTCACTATGTAGTCATTCAGGGACATCATGCCGACACGCTTTCCCATCTTGCCGCAATGCTGAAAATGGATGTCGTTCGCTACTGATCCTTACTGTTTCCGTTAGAAAGGCTCCCTTCCTCCATGGAAGTGAGCCTTTTTCCCGTTTTATTTCAAAACCGTTTCCTTATTCATCAGCGGATGATTTTTGTGAAAACAGCTTTTCTTTCTTTTCCTGCATCTCATCGATCTGTTTCTTTCCAAGAGGATATACAAATCGGAGCAGGATAAACACGAGCAGGAACAGAACCGCCGGGATCATAACGGATGAATTATACATGCTCTTCAGCGCCTCAGCACTGAGTCCTTCCGTTTTCAGTTCACTTCCGTTATATCCGATTCTAAGAAGCGGAACATTGATCAGAATCGTCGCAACCGTCTGACCCAGTTTTCTCATAAATGAGTAGAATGCGTAACTTGTCGCCTCGTCATTCAGCCCGAACTCGACTTTATTATAATCGATCGCATCCGTTGCCAGTACCCAGATCAGAAGGAAGATGAATGCCGTTCCGATTCCGCTCATCAGGCAAGCCGTCAGATACAGCCAGACATTCGTGATTCCGAATAGTGCCAGAACGAACAGTACGATATAGAATACAGCGGCAAGCAGGATTCCGTAAGAGCAGACTTCCCTGCGTCCGAATCGGTTGCCCATCTTTGTTGCGAAGAACATGACGATCGCTACCGGAAGATATTGAAATACAGTCGGGAGCATCGTGAGTCCCGGAGCGTTGAAATAATGATGGAACAGATAGGTATTATATCCCTGTCCGAACATCTGCGCTGCCAGAAACAGCATGGAAGCAAGGCTGACCGCCATGAACGGACGGCTCTTCAATAAAGTCTTGATGACCTTTTTGGTGTTCCCTTTCTCCCTTGGAGCCGGTTTGGATTCCACACGCTCTTTGGTCCAGAGATAGCACAAAAAGTATGCCAATACAGAAAGCGCAGCAATGATCACAACGCCTATGAACACCCGAGTATAATCCATCTGGCTGGAACCGTCCGCAAGTTTGACATAGCACATGGAAGCAAGTACCATCGCAGGCATGGCCCCGAAAGTAGAACCGATCGACCGGAAAACAGACAGTGAAGAGCGCTCCTTATCGTTGGATGTGATGACCTGAGCAAGAGAGCCATAAGGAATATTGATACAGGTGTACAGCATCCCGAACAGAATATAGGTAATGTAGATCCACGCCAGTTTGCCGCCTGCTGCAAATCCGGTCACATTTGCAAACATCAACACAGCCGCAAGCGCAACAGGAATTGCAAACACTTTGATCCAATGACGGTATCTGCCGTCTTTGCGGGGTTTTGCGCCATCGATGATCCGACCCCAGATCGGATCGTTGATTGCATCCCAGATACGTGCAATGATTGTCATGATCATGACGCTCAATACGCCGATCTCAAGAACGTCCGTATAATACTTGTTCAGCACGCTCTGCGTCAGTCCGAACACCAGACAGCTCGCAAGATCACCCATTGCATAGCCGATCTTATCCTTAGCCTTGATGCCGCTTGTCGAGGCAATGTAGGAAGACTCTTTGTTCGATTCCATTTTTCCTTATCCTTTCCCTTTGTTCATTGCTTATTTTTCATAGATTCAAACAGTTCCGAATAACTGCTGTCTTTTCTGTAAAACACAGGAAGATATCCTACGGGTGCGTCGATCGTAAATGATGTATTCCCTGAATACGGTTTCCCCGTCCACAAATGCACCCATTCTCCCTCTGGAAGGGAAACTTTTCTCTGCTTTGCCTTATATTCTATGACCGGGCAGATGAAAAGGTCCTCTCCGAAGAAATAGGAATACGGATCTTTGGAAGCATCGAACTTGCCCGACTTCCAGAAATCCGGACGCATCGGCGGGATTCCTTTTTTCAGTTTCATCTCCTGCTCCAGCCGGTAAGGCTTAAGCGCAGCAAAGATATTGGTCAGCCGGACCGTGTGCGGAATCACCGAAGGCGCGTCAAACTGAGCGTTTGCCCACGGGCGAATGGATTCATGGCTGCGCATCATGAGTGAGAATGTGCACATTTCCATCCAGCGGGTAAATAGTTCCTCATTCCGTTTCAGCTTGCCGATCGAGAAGAATCCGCCGATATCGCAATGGACGGCCGGAACCCCCGAAAAGCCCAGTGAAAAGCTAGCGGGCATCACGCAAGGCATCCCGTAATCTTTCGTCAGATCCGTGTGCTGATCCCCGTTCCACAGGATCTGAGCGTAATTCTGGATTCCCAGGTATCCGGATCTCATGAAGAACATAATGTCATCTTTTCCTGACTCTTCAATCGCATCCCTGTTCACCTTTGCCCAGAGAACCGGCCACTGATTATGAAGTGCTTTCGGATCTCCGTCATGAAGCACACAATCCACCGGAAGGTATTCTCCGAAGTCTGCCATCCATCCGCTGATCCCAAGATCAAGCATGTTCTTTTTGATCAGTTCATCCTTGATGTAGCGGACCGCGTCAGGGTTTGTCAGATCCAGCATGCCGGCATCAAAGGTCGTGGATCGGATGTGATAAACAGAACCGTCTGTTCTGGTGATCAGATAACCCTTCTCTCTGCAAACTTCATACAGTCTTCCATCCTTGACAAGATAAGGATTAATATACGCAAGGAAGCGAACACCCCGTTGGTTCAACTTCTCAATCGCGCCTTTGAGATCGGGATAGAGTCTCTCATCCACTTCCCAGTTCCACCAGACCTGTTTTCCCATAACCGTACGGTTTTCGCCTGACCAGTCCTGGCTCCATACTGCAGATACCTTTGCCCCTGCGTCCAGCATCGCAAAAGCTTTTGAAAGAATTGCTTCCGTTCCGCCCTGCACGCCCAGGATCATACCGTCATGGCACCATTCAGGAACGCCCATCCTGTTCGGATAACGCTCAGTATATCGGGTCAGCAGTTCCTCAAAGGAATCCCCGAACAATATCGTCAGGTCTTTGGGGCACGCATCAAAAGTGAACGAAAACGGCTCCTTCCGAAACACGGAAACACCGTCGGAACCGACATCAAAGCGTATCAAGCGTCCTGTGTCGGTAACAAACACAGGCATGGGGGCATAACTTCCTATCTCTGAAGCCTTCTTTTCCCGGTACATAAAACGAGGCTTGATTGCTTTTTCAAGAATTGTTTTGACCGTGATATGTTCCGATACGAAATTAACGACCTGCTCTCCTCTGAGATTGACCTGCCGGTACTGTTCTCCGCCGCCGAATACAGCTTCTTTCTCTTCCGCAGGCAGATTGAAGCGGTATGCAAATCCCTTTTCTCCAGTGAAACGAAGAACAATGCCTCTCTCAGCTTGTTCGATCCAGATTCTGAGCTCATGCCCGCTTCCGGATAAAATCAGTTCTTCTCCTTTTTCTTCAAATTCCGTCAATGGAGATGTTTCCGTCACACTGATCGTTTCCTTTACGGAACCACGGTCTGTTACATATGTCTTCTCTCTTTTAAGAACTGTTGCAAAAGGCTGATCCGGAGTATGCTGTACAGCAATCCTTCCATCCGTTTTTATTAGCCAGGAACGCTCATTGATGATCAGATCTTTCATGTCCCACTCTTCCTCTTTACTTGTTCTTTACAAGGATAGCAAAAGTTGATCAAAAAGTCAATCTGTCAATGCGTTGCTCGCATTATTTCGCTAATGTCATTTTATCTGATACAAAACATCATTATTCTGGACACACAAATGAATTCCTGCTGTTAATTCTATTCATACCTGTGTTTTATGCTTGTAAACATCCTTCATTTTTTGTATAATACCAAACGTAATAAGAAAGTTGATTCCTTATTTCAAATTTTGTTCAGAAAGGAATACATATGAAACGCTCCTGTGGTATTCTCATGCACATCTCGTCCCTTCCCGGAAAATACGGAATCGGGACCATGGGCAAGGAAGCTTTTGCATTCGTTGATTTTTTGAAGGAGTCAGGTCAGAGTTACTGGCAGATGCTTCCTCTGACACCGACCGGGTATTCCGATTCCCCTTATCAGAGTGCTTGTTCCTTTGCAGGCAACCCATATTTGATCGATCTTGATCTTCTGGTTGAGGAAGGACTCCTTACGGAGGAAGAATGTGATCGTGACTGGGGCAACGATCCTAAAAATGTTGATTTCGGAAAACTCTGGGAAAACCGCTATGATGTTCTCCGGAAGGCTTTTGAACGCTTCGACCGGCGTAAGATGCTGTCTTTCCGTGAGCAGAATTCGGATTGGCTTGAAGAATACGCTCTTTTTACGGCGCTCAAGACCCATTTTGACAACCGTCCCTGGTATGAATGGGATGATGAAGCCATCGTATCGAGAGAACCGATCGCAATCACATACTACAGGCAGATGCTTGTGCATGATATAGATTTTCAGTGTTTCCTGCAGTATGAATTCTCAAAGCAGTATGATGCCCTGAAATCATATGCCTACGCAAAGGGGATTTCGATCATCGGCGATCTTCCGATCTATGTTCCCCATGATTCCGTGGAAGTATGGACACAGCCATATCTGTTCTGCATGAATGAACAGCACCGTCCCCGTCTTCTGGCCGGTGTACCGCCTGATTATTTTACAGAGCTCGGCCAGCTCTGGGGAAATCCGGTTTACGACTGGGATGTGCACCGCCGCGATAATTTTACCTGGTGGTGCCATCGTCTGGAACGGACCGGTGCCAGATTTGATGTTGTCAGAATCGATCACTTCCGTGGTCTTGAAAGCTTCTGGGCTGTCCCTTATGGCTCAGAAGATGCCCGTCCAGGGAAATGGTATCCATCACCCGGAATGGATCTGATCCGAGCACTGAAAGCCCATTGTCCGACAGTCCGCCTGATTGCGGAAGATCTCGGATTCCTGACGCCTGAAGTGAAAAAGCTTCTCTCTGATTCAGGACTTCCCGGAATGCGAGTTATGCAGTTCGGTTTTGACCCGATGACGGATTCCAGAGAACTGCCTCATAATTACCCTGTCCACTGTATCGCCTATACAGGAACCCATGACAACTCACCGATTATGGGCTGGGTCGATGATACAACACCGGAATGCATCGAGTTTGCTGTCAACTATCTCGGTCTGAATGAACGGGAAGGAATGCCGTTCGGTTTTATCCGAGGGGTCCTGAATTCCGTGGCGGAACTTGCGATCATCCCGATGCAGGATTACCTTGGTCTCGGAAATGAATCCCGGATGAATATGCCCTCTTCTACCGGCTGGTGGAGATACCGTGCACAGAAGAGCGATTTCACAAAAGAACTGTGCGACAGGATCCGCTACTATGCGGAAATGTCAGCACGCTGTGAAATTCGTCCGAAGAAAAAAGCAAAATAATCGATCCTACCAATAAATCAGGCACCGGCAAAATACCGGTGCCTTTCTCTATGGAACCTTCTTTACAAGACTTGACAGATAGCATCAAGAAGTTCTTCATGGGTCTCAAACGCTTTCAGCATGGGATACTCTTTTCTGATGGCTGGTGTTGTACGGAAAAGGAATCCGGCTTTGCTGTTTAAGATCATTCCGAGGTCATTATAGCTGTCTCCGACTGCAATGGTATCAAAACCAATGGATTGCAGTGCTTTGACCGTTGTCAGTTTTGATTCTTTGCAGCGCATTCTGATGCCAGTGATTTCTCCATTTTCCGTGATTTCCAGCGAATTGCAGAAAATCGTCGGCATCCCCAGTTTCTCAATCAGCGGGAAGGCAAACTCCTCAAAAGTATCACTCAAAATGATCGTCTGAGTTCTTTTTCTTAACTCATCCAGGAATTCCCTCGCGCCCGGCAGCGGATCGATCCTGGCAATTACATTCTGTATCTCCCTTATCCCAAATCCGCGTTCTTTTAGAATTCCGATACGCCATCGCATCAGTTTATCATAATCCGGTTCATCCCTCGTTGTACGTGACAATTCCGGGATTCCGCTAACTTTGGAAAATTCGATCCAGATCTCCGGCGTTAAAACGCCTTCCATATCAAGACATACGATATTCATATCCTCACCATGCTTTCTTCAGCGCCATCTTTACGACATAGTCCGCCATATCTTTGCATTCTATCACGTCGTGGTGACGGACAGGTCTTTCTCTTAATCCGGAAAGATTTTTCGGGACTGCGGTTCCCGTAACTTCTTTCAGTTTCTCCATGTCATCAAACGGATCTTTCCCTTTTGATTCGCCAATTGCCCTTAAAACCGCTTCAGGGAACTTATACGGAGACGCCGTGGATAGAATCACAACAGGGGCATGATCCGGATTCGCTTTTTTATATTGCTGTGCGACATTCCACGCAACAGCTGTATGGGTATCCATCAGATAACCGAACTGTTTCCACACTTCTCCGATCGACTGCTCAGTACCCTCATCTCCGCAGCATCCCGGCCAGAAAATATCCGTCAGCCGGTTAAAGATCTGTTCCGGTACTTCGTATACTCCATCTGATTTCAGTGACGCCATCATGTTGCTGACCTGCGCAGCGTCTTTGCAAAGCATAAAAAGCATACGTTCCAGATTGCTGGGAACAAGAATATCCATAGACGGTGATTCTGTTCTAAAGAATTCCCGCCGGGAGTCAAATCGTCCTGTAGACAGAAAATCCGTCAGAACATTATTTGCATTCGACGCACAGATCAGTTTCCCTACAGGCAGCCCCAGTTCTTTGGCAAAATATCCTGCAAGAATATCTCCGAAATTTCCGGTCGGAACACAAAAGTCTACTTTCTCTCCGAGCAGGATCGTCCCTTTTTGAATCAGATCCGCATAAGCTTTGAAATAATAGACCACCTGCGGTGCCAGACGTCCTATATTGATGGAGTTGGCAGATGAAAGTCTGATTGCGTTTTTCTTCAGTTCTTCTGCGATCAGCGCGTTGCCGAATATATTTTTGACGCCCCGCTGTGCGTCATCGAAATTTCCCTTTACCGCACATGCCAGTACATTTTTGCCTTCCTGTGTCGTCATCTGCAATTCCTGCACCTGGCTGACGCTTCCATATGGATAAAAGACGAGAATTCTTGTGCCTGGAACATCCCGGAAGCCTTCCATGGCCGCTTTTCCCGTGTCTCCGCTTGTCGCAGTCAGAATCAGGATCTCATCCGTGCTTCCGCATTTATGTCCGGAAGCCACCATCAGTCTCGGAAGCAGAGACAGCGCTACATCCTTAAACGCGCTTGTCGGCCCGCGGAACAGTTCCAGAATCGTATCTTCCCCGACCGAAACCGTCGGAGTCAGTTCTTCTGTGTCGAACTTTTCATGATAACCCGCTTCGACAATGGCCCTCATTTCTTCTTCGGAAAAGGATGGAAGCAAAGCTGAAAGAATTTTGACTGCCATTGAGCGAGTATCCATTTTCAGTACTGCTTTCCAGTCAAAACCTACCCCGTCAAGATCTTTTACGCTATACAGTCCGCCATCCGGCGCAATTCCCTCCAGAATCGATTTTGCGGACGTTGCTGTCAGGTCATCGCTCCGGCTGCTTTGATAAAACATATTTCTTCCTCTTTCATACTTTTATTTTACAACGCATTGAAAAAAAGTTCTTGTTTTTTCGTGGTTCATATGATATATTGTTTTTCATTGAAAGTCAAGTGTTTTTCTACGGCGGACACACAAGAGTCGTCGTTCTACAGGAGGTTGGTGCGTTATGAATATCGGGCTTTTAGGATTCGGTACGATCGGTTCCAGTTTCTACCGGCTTACTTTGAATCAGGAAGGTTTCTGTGTCAAGACGCTTCTTTCACGAAGAGAACGGGAAGGTCTTTCGTGTCAGGTCGTGTATTCTTTTGATGAAATCCTGAACGATCCTGAGATCGATACCGTTGTTGAACTGATTGGTGGAATGCATCCTGCCTTCGATTATATCTATGCCGCGCTTAACGCGAAGAAACATGTTGTGACTGCCAACAAGATGGTAGTCTGCGCACACTATAAGGAACTGATTTCGCTTGCCGAGCAGAACGGTGTTTGTCTGCGCTGTACAGCTGCTGCCGGAGGAGGCATTCCCTGGCTTCCGTCCATCAACCGCGCTGCCGCGATGGATCGTCTGGATGCCGTGGAAGGAATCCTGAACGGCACCACCAATTACATGCTTTCGGAAATGACAGCCCGCGGTGCCGATTATTCGGAATTGCTGAGAGAGGCTCAGGAACTCGGATATGCCGAAGCCGATCCGACCGATGATGTGGAAGGATTCGATACACGCAGAAAACTTGTTCTATCCGCAAATCTTGCTTTTGATATTTCCGTAAATGAACAGGATGTCCCCTGCGAAGGCATTTCCACTCTCTCCTCCGAGGATATCGCCTGGGCGAAAGAACGGAATCTCGTATTCAAGCTGAGTGCCCGCGCCGAGCGTCATGGTTCCGGCATTTCCGCTTATGTCTGCCCTACCCTGTTCCCTTCCGCGACCACAGAGGCTCAGACAAACGATATTTATAATCTGGTGTCCCTGTATGCTGAACATATCGGAAAACAGAGCTTCTTCGGTGCCGGCGCAGGCGATTATCCGACAGCATCCAATGTTCTCGCCGATTGTATGGAAATCAAACGCGGATGCCCGCCATTCTACAATGACCATTCTCTGGACGATTGCGGTATCGACAATGCCGGAACGGAAGGTCCTTGGCTTTTCCGTGCGAATGGCACGTATACCGTACGCTGTCTCTCTGTTGCAAACGCCTTCTATGTTCTTTCCAAACTGCGCGGAATTGATTCAACGGCGCTTTTGGCAAAACTGCCTTATACCGTTGAAGTTTGAATATAATCCATCACAGAAAAGAGGTAAATCTCATGAAACAGCTGAACGTCGGAATTCTCGGTGCCACAGGCGCCGTTGGCCGTGAAATGATGAAGATCCTAGCGGAACGGAATTTTCCCGTCGCATCTCTGCGTCCATTGGCATCTGCCAGAAACGCCGGAAAGAAACTTCCGTTCAAAGGAGAGGATCTGACCATTGTAGAAGCTTCAGACGATGCTTTTTCCGGACTGGATATCGTTCTGGGAGCTGCAGAAAATGATATCGCCAAGCGGTTTGCTCCGGCGATCAAAAAGTCTGGCGCTGTCTTTATTGACAATTCTTCCGCTTTCCGTCTTGACCCAGATGTGCCTTTGATCGTTCCCGAGATCAACCCGGAAGACGCTAAATTACATAAGGGCATCATCTCCAACCCCAATTGCACAACCATCATTACCTTAATAGCCGTCTATGCACTAGCAAAGGAAAGCCCGATAGAAACGATCGTTGCTTCTTCTTATCAGGCAGTCAGCGGTGCCGGTGCGGCAGGTCCTGTCGAACTGGAGGAGGAAGTAGCTGCGCATATCCGTGGAGAGAGCTACGAACCGAAAGTATTCGCTCATCAGATCGCATATAATATTATCCCTCAGATCGGCGGTGAAGCTTATAAAGGCTATACTTCCGAGGAAATGAAAATGCAAAACGAAGGCCGTAAAATTCTGCATCTGCCGGAAATGAAAGTCAGCTGCACCTGTGCCCGTGTGCCTGTCATCAGAAGCCACAGCGTTTCTGTTCTGCTTAGAACAAAAGAAAAGATTTCCGTTCAGCATGCAAAGGAACTGATCGCCTCTGCAAAAGGATGTAAGCTCGTGGACGATCTTCCCAATCTGATCTATCCGATGCCTCTTGACACCTCCGATCAGGATCTCGTCTATGTCGGACGTATCCGTGAGGATCTGACCGATGATCGCGGCTTGAATTTGTGGTGCTGCGGAGATCAGGTCCGTAAAGGCGCTGCAACCAACGCTGTACAGATTGCGGAACTGCTCTGCTGATTCTTGAAAAGGAGAAACTTATGGAATCCAAAACCCAATTTTATCTGGTCGCGGCGGATTCACTGCCTGAAATCTTTTTGAAAGTTGCGGAAGCCAATCGCCTGCTGCGTGCAGGTGAAGCATCCACAGCGGCGGATGCGGTAAAAAGAGTCGGTATCAGCAGAAGCGCTTTCTATAAATATCATGATTCAATTCTTCCTTTTACCGACATGCGCAGAGAACAGATCATAACGTTCTATGCTCTTTTAAAAGACCGTTCCGGTGTTTTATCGAATGTCCTTCTCGCATTTGCTTCCAGCGGAGCTAACATTCTTACCATCAACCAGAGCATTCCAACCAACGGATGCGCTGCAGTGACGATTTCAGCAGAGATCTCGGAAGTTCCCGGCTCCGCGGAAGAGCTGATCACTTCCGTCAGGGAACTGGAAGGCGTTGTGACTTTTGAAGTTCTGGGCGGTTGACCTTTCCAAAAATGAAAACAGCCGGGTTCAGCTTTTGGCTGAGCCAGGCTGTTTTATTTATTTGTTATGATTTCCTTGCCGCATCCACTTCCGCCTGCATTCTGTCACACCAAGCATCCCACTTTTCCCAGTATTCAGCAGCGCTGATCACACGGGGAACCAGATCAAGCGGGCTCAGCACGTCCCTTTGTTCGCATTCATGCACGCATCGACGATACATTTCCCAATCCCATTCCTCTGTCTCCCATATCAGGGGTACTTTTTCAAGGCCTGCATTCAAAGCGGCAACCGCTCTGGTATGTCCATCGAGCATCACAAGTTTTCCGTCCAGTTCTTTCACGGAAATCGGCTCGAAATTGGAGAGATCTTCCGGATTGAACCATTGTTCTGCCTTTCTAAGTTTCTCTTCACTGACGTAAAACTGAGACGGTTGCAATTCTTTCAGAAGGATCTCAGACAAATCTTTTTCGCTTGTCTCTCGAGATGTATTTATTTTTTCCGGATCAGGCTGGAGAACTTCACGTATCAGGCACTCGCCGGTTACGGTCTTTTTCAATTCCAAAGCACATACGGTAACTGTCACAGGCTGGAATGATTCCTTCAGTTTTTCTGACATACCTTTTATCTGCTCAGCAGGCCCGCTCAGCAGCCGAACGTAGGGCAGTTCTCTGTCTCCTATTCCTTTCGGGCAAATAAGATCTTGAACGACCCACAGTCCGTTTTCCTTGTTCGGATACAGTCTGATTTCATTTTCTGACACAGCCTTCCACTCATTTAATGTCAGTTCGAAACAATACAGGGACTCAGCCTGCATTTCCATCTTTTTCTGAAGACTTCTTTTGCGAAATCTTCCGAAGGAACCGATTTGAATCGCAAATGATCCGGTATCACTCTGTTTCTCGGTTCCCTCAATTGTGTTTTTCAGGACTTTGAGTTTTTCGATAGAAGATGGATCAAGAACTGCTGCTAATGTCAAATACTTCCTGAGCATAACAATGTCCCTCTCTTTGGTCAATTCATCTGTTTTTGCTGAAGTTCTTCCAATGCACGGTACAAAAGCAGAAACTGATCCGGCGATAAAGTTTCAGCCCGTAATTCCGCATCAATTCCGGCCAATCTCAATGCATCCAATCCGCTCTGAACGCCTTTTAAATTATTTCTTAACGTCTTCCTGCGCATTCCGAGGCACGTCCTGGCAAATGCAAACATTTTTCTGATCGGTACATCAGGACTTTCTTCTTTGCGTCTGATTGCCAGAAATACCGACTGAACATTCGGTGCCGGGTAAAAACTTTCTTCCGGGAATGTATCCAGAAGTTCGGGTTCATAATAAAGATCGGTGATAATGGAAAGCGCTCCGTAATGATCCTTTCCCGGTTTTGCAAAAAACCTGTCGGCGGCTTCTTTCTGAACCATGCAGCCGAAAACTTCCGGCTGAGACAAAAGAACCTTTTCGGAAATCTCGGTCGTTATATAGTACGGCAGATTCCCAACTACAGAAAAAGGCTTTTCCTGTTCCTCAAACCTGAACCGCAATGCATCCCCTGTTATTACGCTTACCTTTTCGCTTTGAAACGCGTCCTTCAGATGCTCTGCCATATTGGCATCTTTTTCGATTGCAGTCAATTTTCCGGTCAGCGGGAGAAGTATCTCCGTCAGCGCACCAAATCCCGGTCCTATTTCCACCACCGGTTCTCCGTTCAAGCCAAGGCGCATTACACAGGAACTCAGCCTTGCCCCGTCAATACAGAAATTCTGTCCGAGAGCACGGTTAGGGGTATGATCTGCTGCGGCAAGCGCAGCTAAAATGTATTCTTTGCTTGCTTTCATATTTAAAAGTATATCACCGGAGACTCCGTCCCGCAAGTTCATCCAAAAGGATGTTGTACAATTCCTGTATTTTTCGAATCAATCACACTGCCTCAAACTGTGAGGAATACATTCCGTAATACACACCGTGATTGTCAAGCAATTCGCGATGTGTCCCTCGCTCCACGATACTTCCATTGTCCATAACCAGGATTTCGTCGGCATTCTTAATCGTTGAAAGCCTATGAGCGATGACAAAGCATGTCCGCCCTTTCATCAGGTTAAGCATAGCAGCCTGAATGCGCTGTTCCGTCTGCGTATCAACGTTGCTGGTCGCCTCATCCAGAATCAGCATCGGTGAATCCAGCAGCAGCGCGCGAGCGATCGTAAGAAGCTGTTTCTGTCCTTTGGACAGATTGACCGCATTATCCGAAAGCAATGTATCATAGCCCTTTGGAAGAGATTCGATATATCCATGGATCATTGCCGCCTTTGCTGCGTTCTCAACATCTTCTCTGGAAGCAGATGGTCTGCTATAAACGATATTCTCATAGATCGTTCCATGAAACAGCCAGGCATCCTGTAACACCATGGTATAAGATTGTCTGAGTCTCGCCCTTTTCAAGGATTCAATTGGATTTTCATCCAGAGTAATCATTCCGCTGTCTCTGTCATAAAATCTCATTAACAGATTGATCAGAGTGGTTTTGCCGCATCCTGTCTCCCCGACAATTGCCACAAGCTTTCCTGAATTAGCGGAGAAGCTGATTCCATGCAGAATTTCTCTTCCGAGGTCATAAGAGAACCGTACATCCCGTGCTTCTATTTCTCCCTTTACTTTTTCCGGTTCGATTGCATCCTTTGCGTCTGCTTTCTCAGGATCTTCATCGATCAGCCGGAATACTCTTTCAGCGGCAGCCAGTGCAGACTGAAGTTCGGAAATAATATTCGCGAACTCATTGATCGGTCCCGAGAACTTTCTGGAATAAAGCATAAAGGATGAAATGTTTCCAAGCGTTACTCCCCCCCTGATGTAGAGAAGAGCCCCAAATGCCGAGATCATGGCAAGTGATATGTTATTAATCAGATTCACGATCGGTCCATTGGCACATGCAAACCTGTCCGCCTCATAGTATGCATCAACTGCTTCATTGTTTTTCTCGTCAAACCGCTTGATGAATTCCTGCTCCCTCCCATATGCCCGAATCGTTTTCAGCCCTGCGGTGTTTTCTTCCACAAAGCCGTTCATCTTTCCGATTTTCACTGATCTGTTCCGGTACAGCGGGCGCACTTTCTTTGCCCGATATCTGGTAATTAGGACCGCCAAAGGAATTGTAACCACAAAAATCAGTACAAGCAGAGGAGATACGATCATCATCATGATGAATGATCCCACAACTGTGATCAGGCTGGAAGCCATCAGTACGATATCATGCGTCAAGGATGTATTTACCGTTTCGATATCATAGGAAATCATACTGATCACATCCCCGGGCTGATGTCCGTCAAAGAAGGAAACCGGAAGGGTCAGCAGTTTTTCGAATGCATCTTTCCGCATCGAATAAACAACCTTTCTGGAGATTCTGATCATAAGGACTGAAAGAATGTAACTCATGATACCGGATACCAGATAGCATACGATCATCATTCCGGCAAAGCGGAATACGTTCTGATAGTCAACGCCTCCCGAATCGGTAATTGCATCGATTGCACGTCCTGATATCCGCGGACCAACAAGTGCGATCAGGTTTCCGATAATACTAAGCAATCCCGCAAGCAGCAACAGTGGAAACTGCGGCTTCAGATAATTCCATAGTCTCTTTAAAATGACCCCGGCAGGCTGTACAGGACGTTCGAATGAACCTCTTTTGGGTCCTCTGCGGAAGGAAACAGTTTTCACTTCTTTCTGGCTCATGCTGCTTCCTCCCCCATCTGTGAAAGATAAATCTCGCGGTAATGCTCACAGGTCTTCAGCAACTCATCATGAGTACCGTATCCAACCGTTTTTCCATCATCCAGTACAAGGATCTTGTCAGCAAAGAGAATAGAACTGACCCTCTGTGCGATGATCAACGTCGTTGTATGCTTAAATCCGGCTTTCAGGGCTTTTCGAAGCTGAGCGTCTGTCCTGTAATCCAATGCGCTCGAGCAATCATCCAGAAGCAGGATCTCCGGATCCGCAGCCAGCGCGCGGGCGATCAAAAGCCTTTGTCTCTGCCCTCCGGACAGATTCATGCCACGTTCGGCAAGAATCGTCTCGTCTCCTTCTTCCAGTTCATTGATAAAACCTGCCTGTGCTACCGATACAGCTTTTACTCTTGCTTCGTCAGCTATTGTTCGCTCAAAATCAATATTATTTTTAATCGTGTCGCCAAATAGAAAATCGTTCTGGAAAACGACTCCGAATTTATGATGAAGATCCTCTTTGCGATATGTATTCAGAGGCTTTCCTTCCAGATAAATGGTTCCTTTATCCGGTTGATAAAAACGAAGCATGAGTTGAAACACGGTACTTTTCCCGCTTCCTGTTGCTCCGATGATTCCCAGCGTCTGTCCTTTATCAAGGGTAAAGTTCAGATTTGATATGTTTTCCCGGATTTTATTATAAGAGAATGAAACATTCTCAAATGAAATATATGCATTTTTCAGTGGAATCTGATCAGAAACGGAAAGGATCTTTTCCGGTGTATCCAGTACTTCCCCGACACGGTTTCCGCTTGCAATTCCTTTTGAGCACAAAGTAAAAATACGGGTGATCCCGAGTAGTCCATTCAACAGGATCGTAAAATAGTGCAGGAAGGCTATGATCTTTCCGGGTTCCGTCAATCCGCTGTCAACCCGAAATGCTCCGATTACAATCACAACAGCCATCCCGACATTTAGGAATATGTTCATCAGCGGATTTGCTGCAGCCATCGTGATTTCTGCACGCTGATCCGTCTCAATTACATTCCTGCTGGCATCGTCAAAACGTTCTTTCTCCACTTCCTCCTTTGAAAGGGCTTTAATGATCCTCACTCCTGTCATGTTCTCCTGTATTCTGCGGACAAGCTCCTCGGCGCATTGCTGCGCTTTGGTATACAAGGGAATGCTTCGTTTGGAGATTAAAATCAAAAGGCCGCCAAGCAGTGGCAATGTCGCTACCAGTATTAATGTCAGTACAGGTTCCATTAAAGAACAAACAAGAAGGCCCCCGACAAGAAGAATCGGTGCCCGGATCCCAAGGCGCATCATTCTGTCCACCATATCGTTGACATGATACGTATCGGTTGAAATTCGGGAAATCAGCGACGGAACCGTAAATCCATCTATTTTTTCGCTCGGAAGTGCGGTTACTTTTTCAAATAGCGAGTGTCTCAGTGAGCGTGTAAAGGAAGCAGCAATTTTAGCTGCCATTCTATTTGCATATACAGCCCCAAGAAATGCTGCAACTGCGCAAAGCAACATCAGTGTTCCCCACATAGCGAGCATTCCCAAGTCTTTTTGCGGTGCCACAACATCAATAATATGTTCCAGGATCCAGGGAAGGAACAATTCCAGCAGCGTCGCTGAAAATTTAATAGTAACCTGCAATGCGACTTTTGCGGATTGCGGTTTCAGATAATGCAATACCCGTTTCACAGCTCATCCTCCGTTACGATCCGTCCGCAATAATCAGCGGCCTTCGACGCAATCTTTGCCAGTACGCTGCACAGAATTTCTCCTTCCTGTTCTGTCAGACCTTCCGAAAGATACTGCCGCCAATCTGCAAAGCCCTGTCGAATCTGCGGTAAAAGTTCTTTCGCTTTATCAGTCGGAAACACACAGATCTGCCTTCTGTCAGATTCATCCGGACATCTTTTCACATAACCGTTCTCTTCCAGCAACGATATTTGCCTAGTTACATTGCTTTTATTCACACAGATATTCTTCCCCAGTGCATCCTGGGTGATTCCAGGTTCTCTGCAGATATGCTGTAAATAGACTGCCTGCCTGCTGTTGATTCCAAGCTCTTTGAACCGGTCATCCCTGTACATATCCGTGCACCGGCTGATGATTCCGATATTCTTCAAAAACCGCATTTGCTACCTCGCATTTGATTGCTTTAATCGTTGCGTGCGCAACCATTATTGACTTCAGTATACGCTCTTACGAAATTGCTGTCAAGAAAACTACTGCTTATCTATTTCCGCTTAGCAACATTATTGTATTTTATTACATTTATATATGTATTTTTATACATTTTAACTTGACAATACAACTTTTATATTGTATTTTATAATAAATATTCAAATTTACCCTTCCTGCATCACCGGGTGCGGGAGTTTAAAAAGGGCATCCAGATCTTCGCCGTAGGTACGGCATGTCCAATGCGACATGTTATAAGGCGTGGCTTTGGATGCCCTTATCAATCAAAAGGAGGCTTTCCATGAAGATCAAACCATTTGCTGTAGAAGAATGGATGAACGAGAATGAACAAAATGCAGTCTATAATATTGCCGAGACCTGCGTTGACTCTCTTTCCCTAGGAGCTCTTCTTGACCTTTGTGAAACAGACCGCGAAAGCTTTCTCAACGGTCTTTGCGCACCGCGTCTGACATACGGAGACATTGAAGGTTCCCCCATACTGAAGAAAGGGATCAGTAAACTTTATCAATCGATTCAGCCGGATGAAATCCTTACGACACACGGAGCGATCGGAGCAAATCATCATGTTTTTTATTCCCTGGTGGAACCGGGAGACCGTGTTGTCAGTGTCATCCCGACTTACCAGCAGCTTTACTCTATCCCGGAAGCCTTTCATGCCGATACTAAGCTTATCCGCCTTCTCCCTGAAAACGGGTTTCTCCCGGATCTTAAAGAATTGCGCAGAAAGGCAATTCCCGGAACAAAACTGATATGCATCAACAACCCGAACAATCCCACGGGCGCACTGATGAGTTCATCTATCCTGGATCTGTACGACCGGTCCGTTGTCAGTTATTCGATCAGTTCCAGGAACGATAACTTTCTGGTGTTTGACACTTTTAACAAAGCGATCCGGTCCAATCCTGACGCAAAACCGATCTTCCACAGTGACCGCGGGT
>JAFWJN010000011.1 GCA_017514685.1 Clostridia bacterium | reverse complement strand
GGCTGACGGACTCCTGAGCGAACATATAGGTTCAAGGGAAAAAGCGTCAGACCATTCGCTCTCATTCTACAGCTTCGGCTTTGAGAAGGCAAAGGACACGGCTGGCTGTCGTGTCCACTACCTAATTATTATTGTAGGAGGGAATAATATGCTGTTTGGAAATATCAATAGAGGTCTGGAAGAGTTCAGATCCACTCCGGGTGCTCTTTTAGTTGATGTGCGGGAACCGGATGAGTTTGCATCTGGTCATATTCCCGACGCAGTCAATGCGCCTCTGTCCATGATTACATCTGTGAATCTTCCAAAGGAAAAAGCTCTTTTTCTGTATTGCCTTGCGGCATGCGCAGCATGCAGGCGGCAGGCATTCTGAAGCGGATGGGATTCCGCGTCAAAAGTATCGGCGGAATCAACGGCTACAAGGGAAAACAGGAATCATAAGGGAATCCGCGCAGATGGCAGTTTTGGAAATCAGAAAAGCTTCTGAATCAGACTTTTGCCGGATCATGGAAATATACGCTTATGCGCGTCACTTTATGGCGGAGCACGGGAATCCCAATCAATGGGGTCCTACCGTCTGGCCTCCGGAGTCTCTGATTCACCTGGATATCGCAAAAGGAAACAGTTATGTCTGCCTTCACGAAGGAAAAGTGATCGGAACCTTCTTTTTCACTTATGGAGCAGACATCGAACCGACTTACCGGAACATAACCGATGGACAATGGCGCTGTAGCAGTCCCTATGGCGTGGTGCACCGGTTGGCAAGCGATGGTTCCGTAAAAGGTGTCGGAGCGTTCTGTCTCGACTGGGCATACCAGCAATGCAGGCATCTGCGTATCGATACTCACGGTGACAACATCATTATGCAGAGATTGATCAGCAAGATGGGCTTTCTTCACTGCGGAACGATTCATGTGGAAGAGGACGACTACCCTCGGCTTGCATACGAAAAATATCAGGATAGTTAAGAAGGCGGAGAAAAAAAAGGCTGCCGCAAACACTTTATTCGGAGGATTCCAATTATGAGCTGCGATATTATTCAGATGAACGAAAACAGTTGGAGAATAGAAGACGGAGGTGTCCGTTTCTTTCTTCTGGCCGGTACGGAAAAAGCTCTGCTGATTGATTCCGGTATGACTATCAGCAATGCAAAGGATATCGCGGAAAGCATCACTCCCTTGCCGGTCTTTTTGCTCAATACCCATGCCGACCGGGATCATATCGGCAGCAATGAGCAGTTTGACACCTTTTACATGCATCCTTTGGAGGAACCGGTTTATCGCCGTTCCGAAAAGCCCGGAACAATTATTCCCGTAAGGGAAGGGATGATAATTGACCTCGGGAACCGGGAACTGGAGATTATCGAGCTTCCGGGGCATACGCCAGGCAGTATTGCGGTTCTGGATCGTTCACACAAAGTCCTGATCAGCGGCGACCCTATTCAGAAAAACGGCCATATTTTCATGTTCGGTTCCCATCGGGATATGAGCTCCTATGTTCAAAGCCTTGCAAAACTGGAACAAAGAATCTCCGAATTTGAAGAAATCTGGCCTTCCCACGCGGATATTCCGGTCTCCCCGGAAACGATACGCATGCTTCGCGAAGGTGCGCAGGCGATCCTGAACGGAACGGTGCAGGGAACGCCTACAGAATTCCGGGGAAATCGGATTGTTGTCTATGATCTGGGCTTCTGCACAATTCTGTACGAATAACAGGATCTGTCTATGAGCAATCTGAAATTTATCTTTGTGCATGGTTTGTCCGGCTGGGGCAGTTATGACAGCAGATACCGTAAAATGCCTTACTGGGGGATGCGCGGCGGTGATTTAATCGCATTTCTGAAGAAAAACGGGTTCGATTGCTATGCGGCTTCGGTTGCACCGACCGGCAGCGCCTGGGACCGTGCCTGTGAGCTATATGCTCAAATCGCCGGGACACGGACAGATTACGGCGCTTCTCACAGTCAAAAATACGGTCATGCGCGATTTGGCAGAGACTTTTCCGATCATCCGCTGTTGCCGGAATGGAACGAGGAAACTCGTCTGGTTCTGCTGGGACATTCTTTCGGCGGCGCAACCGTGCGCCTGTTTGCGGAACTTCTGGCTCATGGAGATGTCGGAGAGCAGGCAGGATCGGATTCACCGCTGTTCAAAGGCGGCATGGCCGACCGGATCCACAGCATCGTGGCACTCGCCTCCCCTATGAACGGAACCACGGCATACGATCTGTTTTCAGATCCGTCCTTTCATCCGGAACTCACTCCGGTTCCATGGTGGAGCAGAGGTTTTTCCCGTCTGATGTCCATGGGGACAAAGCCCAAACGGGACAACAGGAGCGTACAGGATTACGCTGATTATGATATGCATATCGATCATGCTCTGGCGCTGAACCGGCGCATGCAGCCGCTGGCATCGGTCTATTATTACTCCGTTCCTTGCAGCTTTACAGCAAAGCAGCCAGACGGAACCCATCGGCCTAAACGGGGCATGGAGCCGCTGTTCGTCATGCGGTCCTGCCAGATCGGGGCGTATACGGGAAAAACAGCATCCGGAATGCCGATCGATGAAACCTGGAGAGAGAATGACGGGCTTGTCAATACCGTTTCAGCAACAGCGCCCCTCGGGCAGCCCCATGTTCCGCTCGATCGGTTGCATGTTGAACCCGGTATATGGAACGTGTTTCCGACGTTGAACAGTGATCACATGTTTCTGCAGGGCGGATTATCCCGCCGGCACTCCATCCGCCCCTTCTATCTTGATCTGCTGACCCTGATCACTGCGCAAGAACATAGAATCAGCGATTGACAAATGGACAGCGCAGTGATAGATTATATACAATTCCAGCGAAAGGGGGCCACAGACCGCCATGAAGCGTACCGGTTATTGCTATTATTGCTATTATTACCACTTTGCTTCCTCTGGCAAGGTCCATCGGTCATACTCTTGATTCGTTGAAAATGGATTGAAAAAGGTGACGCCGGATGGCGTCATTCTTTTTTTACATCACTCAGGAAAGGATAATACTATGTCTTCCTCTTCTCTTGTTACCCTATTATTTATGATTGTCTTCTTTGCCATCATGCTGTGGATCGGTCTCAGATCCCGTAAGCATGCAGCGGACATCAACGGTTTCGTACTGAGTTCCCGGCAGGTAGGCCCCTGGCTCTCCGCCTTCGCTTACGGCACCAGCTACTTTTCTGCTGTTATCTTTGTCGGATATGCAGGTCAGTTCGGCTGGAACTTCGGTCTTGCTTCCACCTGGATCGGTCTTGGCAACGCTTTTATCGGTTCGCTCCTTGCCTGGCTCGTTCTTGGCCGCCGGACCCGGATCATGACTCAGCACCTTACCAGCAAGACCATGCCGGACTTTTTCGGTATCCGGTATGAAAGCGATTGGCTCAGGACGGTCGCCAGTCTTATTACCTTCGTATTTCTGATTCCCTATACCGCTTCTCTTTATAACGGCCTTTCCCGTCTGTTCGCCATCGCGTTCCCCGGCGTGGACTATTCGGTTTGCGTCATCCTCATGGCTGCCCTCACCGGTGTATATGTAATCCTTGGCGGATATATGGCAACGGCCTGGAACGACTTTATCCAGGGCATAATCATGCTCTTCGGTATCGTGGCAGTCATTCTCGCCGTCCTGAGGAACAACGGAGGCCTGACCCTGGCAATGGAAAAACTTGCCACCGGTCCTTCCGGCGGCTGGCAGTATGCCTCCTTCCTTGGCGCCAATCCCCTGTTCCTGTTGTTTGTCGTTATTTTGACATCCCTCGGCACCTGGGGGCTGCCGCAGATGGTAGGCAAATTCTACGCCATCAAGAATGAATCCTCCATTCAAAAAGGCACTGTTATTTCTACCCTCTTTGCCATCGTGGTAGCGGGCGGCTGCTATTTTCTTGGCGGGTTCGGGCGGCTTTACGATATTGACGTGAAAGCAGAAGACTTCGATGCCATCATTCCGCAGATGCTTTCGTCACTGCCTGCCGTGATCATAGGCATCGTCATCGTTCTGGTTCTGTCCGCATCCATGTCCACCTTGTCATCTTTAGTGCTTACTTCCGCGTCCACCATGACGCTGGACCTCATTGCTCCAAACAAAAAGAAGCCCTTCAAAGAGAAGCAGCAGCTGCTTATCATGAGAGGGTTTATCGTTCTGTTCATTATCGTTTCCGCGCTCATCGCCATCCGGCAGGCAAAGAGCAAGAGCTTGTTTATCGCCCAGATGATGGGCGTCAGCTGGGGCGCTCTAGCCGGCGCATTTTTAGCACCGTTTCTTTACGGTCTCTATTCCAAACGCACCACAAAAGTATCCGTCGCAGTCTGTTTTGCCTGGGGCGTAGGACTGGAAACGATACAGCTTCTGGTATCTCTGGGCGTGCTGAATGTCAGCGGCAGTCCGTTTTTCGCCTTTGTATTCAACAACTCGATCTATTCCGGGGTCATTGCCATGGTGGGAGGACTCATCCTGGTGCCTCTGGTCGATCTGGTCAGCCAGCGTTTCCGCCCCGCTCATGTGGAAGAAATGTTTGCTGCATATAACGAACACCGCACGGTAGACATCACGGACAACCTGGGAAAATAACCGGTTTGCCGTTCTCTTAAGGCCGATCAAACAGCATTGCAAACACAGGAGGCAATAATGGACTGTGACATGCTCCCTCAACCTATCCATAAATGGATTGAGGTGGGGGCTTCCCGCTCAATAGTCTCATCAGACTAAGTATCAACGGGCTATCCCCGTGTGTCCCACGGTTCTGGTTCTTCAGTCTATTGTAGGGTCATAAGACCTCTGTTTCTGATATTGATCGCCGCGTTATAGTCCCGTTGCAAATACGCTCCGCAATTCGGACAGTTCCATTCCCGGCCTTTCAGTGTGAGTGCTTCATGGATATGTCCGCAATGCCGGCAGGTCTTCGTAGAAGGATACCACTTGTCTATCGTGATCAGTTTCTTTCCACGTTCCTCCAGTTTATATGCCAGCATCGTGCGGAATTGTCCGAAAGCATTGTCATTCGTCGCTTTGCTCAGGCGCAGGCCCTTCGCCATCTCCTGATAGTTGATATCTTCCACGCAGATATAATCCCAGCTGTCTGCCAGCCTTGTGCTTTCCTTATGCTGCCAGTCCTTCCTCGCGTTCCGAACCTTTTCATGCGCTTTCGCGACTTTGATCTTCTGTTTCCGGTAATTGCTGCCGCCTTTTTCCATCCGGGACAGTTTCCGCTGTTCCGCTGCAAGCCGTTTCTCCGCTTCCCTGTAGAACCGCGGCATATCCGCTGTTCGATTCTCGCTGTCCACATAGAAGTGCGGAGAACTGTAATCCAGTCCCAGTGCCTTCTCCGGGTCAAGCTCCGCCTCTATCGGTTCTTTTTCATACTCCGTAAGGATCGATACATAGTATTTCCCGCTTGCTTCCCTGTTGACAGTTACGCTTTTGATTTTATGTTCCTCCGGGATCTCCCGGTGCTGTATGATCCGTACCCATCCGATCTTCGGCAGTTTTATTTTTCTCCCTTCGATTCGGACCGATCCCTTCTGGTTGTTCGTTGTGTAGGACTGCTTTCCGTTTTTCCGGCTCTTATACTTTGGATATCCGGTTGTCTTGTCCCGAAAGAAATTCCGGTACGCGCTTTCCAGCTGAAGCTGCGCGTTTGCCAGTGCCAGACTGTCTGCTTCTTTCAGCCATTCGTATTTCGCTTTCAGATGGGCCGGTGTATTCCGAAGCAGTTTTCCGTTTTTCTCATAGTATTCGTTCTTTTCCTGCAGCAGCCGGTTATATACGAACCTCACACAGCCGAATGTCCGGGTCAGCTGTATCTGCTGTTCCGTATCCGGACAGATCCGAAACCGATACGCTTTATTCGCTTTCATTTCTCTCCCTGACTTTCGATATACGCCCGGATCACTTCGATCGTTGCTCCGCCTGTGCTGATCAGGCAGAAACTCCGGCTCCAGAAATACTCTTTCCAGAGCTGTTTCCTGATTTCCGGATACTCTTTCTTGATCAGCCGGCTGCTTGCGCTTTTATATGCGTTCAGAAATTTGCTCAGTTCCGACTTCGGATGCGCGCTGAACAGGATATGAACATGGTCTCTGTCATGATTCCATTCCTGAAGCGTTACATGATATGCCGACTGAATCGCTTCGAAGATCTCCCGAAGCCTTCCGGAAATTACATCGTTGATCACTTTCCGGCGATACTTGACTACCAGAATCAGATGGTAGTTCAGACTGAATACCGAATGATTGTTTGTCTCAAGATTCATGAGAAGTCGTCCTTTACTGTTCTTACGACTGATTATCACATGCTCTTTTGTTATTGTCAATGGGTCTTTCTATGCAATTCATCTCCCACCTATAGAGAAAGGAGAATTCTTGCTTGATACTGTTAAAACTATGAAGAAAAAACTGATCAAAAACGGATTTTCAAAAGGTGGCTTTTAGTTGAAAAGAATCCCGATGTTCTTGTAGGGCATACTCCCGAAAACAAGCAGACATATGACTCTCTGACAAAATCATAATCCATTGGAAGTTACAAACCCCGGTCCAGAACGGTTCGTTCAAGACCGGGGTCGTTGTGTCTTTGAGGGAAGAATTGTTCATGCCGACGTTTCAGAAGTTCCGGGATTCTCAGGCATCCCCGCGCGGAGGATTCTCCTTCGGTTCCGCGTCATTTCTTTTTTCGCACATGCATTCGCATCCTGCGCAGGTCCCGCAGCAGGAAGATCCTTTCTTTTTGCGCCGAATCATCAAGAAGAGGGCAAATCCGGCGATTGCCAGAAGAATCACAATCAAAATGACATCCGCAGTATTCATAGGCATCACACCATCAATCCGATCAGATGAACGATTGCCGTCACAACCCACGCAACCAGGCACTGCCATACAACGACGAGTACCGCCCATTTTGCTCCAAGTTCACGACGGACCGAAGCAATCGCCGCAATGCAAGGCGTATACAGAAGTGAAAAGACCAGAATACATGCCGCGGTCGCCGGGGCAAGAACGGACGTAACGCCCTGCCCGAACAGAAGTTCCATTGTTGCGACCACGCTTTCCTTCGCAATAAACCCTGTGATCAGGGATGTGCACACTCGCCAGTCGCCAAGGCCTATCGGCTTCATGATCGGAACCATCAGGCCGGAAATCGCCGCCAGTATGCTGTCCTTCTGATCAGCAACCATATTGAACCGGAAGTCAAATCTTTGCAGGAACCAGATTACAATCGTTGCGATCAGTATGACGGAAAATGCTCTCTGCAGAAAATCCTTGGCTTTTTCCCATAGCAGCCGGATAACATTTTTCGGTCCCGGCATACGGTAATTCGGAAGTTCCATAACAAACGGAACCGCTTCTCCACGGAACAAAGTCCCCCTGTACAGGAAAGCTGCCAAAATCCCGATAAGAATTCCGAGAACATACAAGCCGATCATGAGAAGCCCTCCCTGTTTCGGGAAGAAGGCATTCACGAAAAACGCGTAGATCGGTACTTTTGCCGAGCAGCTCATGAATGGTGTCAGAAGGATCGTCATCTTGCGGTCTCTCTCACTCGGTAAAGTACGGGTCGCCATAACGGCAGGTACCGTACATCCGAATCCAATCAGCATCGGGACAATGCTCCGTCCGGACAAACCGATTTTACGAAGCAGTTTATCCATTACAAACGCCACTCTCGCGATGTACCCGCTGTCCTCTAGTATGGACAGGAAGAAAAACAGCGTTACAATAATCGGAAGAAAGCTCAACACGCTCCCAACTCCGGCAAACAGTCCCTCCGTAATCAGGCTGTGAAGCGCTTCGTTGACATTTGCAGCGGTCAGCGCTCCATCCACAATTCCGGTCAGCCAATCGATTCCCTGCTCCAGCAATCCTTGCAAAAACGATCCGATTACATTGAACGTCAGAAAGAACACGATCCCCATAATCAGGATAAACGCCGGTATTGCGGTATACTTACCGGTCAGGAACCGGTCGATCCTCTCACTGCGTACCCGTTCTTTGCTCTCATGCGGTTTTTTTACCGTGGCGGCACATACCTTTTCGATAAAAGCGAATCTCATGTCCGCAATAGCCGCGCTCCTGTCCAGGCCTCTCTCCTTCTCCATCTGAAGGATAATATGCTCAACCATCTCCTGTTCGTTTTGATCCAGTCTGAGCTGCCTGGTGACCAGCGGATCGCCTTCAATCAGTTTGCTCGCTGCGAAACGTACCGGGATACCGGCGGCTTTTGCGTGATCCTCTATCAAATGTGAAATACCATGCAAACATCTGTGGACAGCTCCGCCACTCTGTGTCTCGTCGCAGAAATCCTGGCGCATCGGTCGTTCCTGATAAGATGCGACATGGATCACGTGGTCGATAAGCTCATGCACACCAGCGTTTTTTGCCGCCGATATCGCGACAACAGGCGTGCCCAGCATCTTTTCCATCAGGTTAATATCGATACTGCCCCCGTTTGAACTGACTTCATCCATCATGTTGAGGGCTACAACCATCGGGACATTCATCTCCAGAAGCTGCATTGTGAGATACAGGTTCCGCTGAATGTTTGTCGCGTCCACAATATTGATGATAGCATGCGGTTTTTCGTCCGTGACAAAGGAGCGGGATACCAGTTCTTCGCTGGAATAAGGAGACATCGAATAAATACCCGGCAAATCAACCACCCGCGTTTCCGGATGTCCCTTGATCTGACCGTCTTTCCGTTCCACTGTGACGCCCGGAAAATTACCGACATGCTGGTTTGCGCCGGTCAGCTGGTTAAACAGGGTCGTTTTCCCGCTGTTCTGATTTCCCACAAGGGCAAAGGTCAGCTGTGTTCCTTTCGGCAGCGGGTCTCCGCTTCCTTTTGCATGATATTTTCCGCCCTCACCGAGCCCCGGATGGACTGTTTTTTCCTGCTTTTGGTCGGAAGATATCGGCTCCTTCTCCTGGCTTTGGGGACCAACCGTTATTTTTTCCGCATCTGCGACCCGCAGCGTAAGTTCATACCCATGGATCATCAGTTCCATCGGGTCCCCCATCGGCGCGTACTTGATCAAAGTAACTTCCGCGCCGGGGATCATTCCCATATCCAGAAAATGCTGGCGGAGTGCGCCTTCACCGCCTACTTCGCAGATTACGCCTGTCTGACCGATTTTCAGCTCATTCAATTTCATTATTGATAAGCCGCCTTCCTTTTTTCTTTTCTTGATGGTATCGTAATCGTTCACAAACTGTTTGTCAATACCGCTGGCTTCGGTTCAACGGAATACCGAAGTGAAGCCTGAAAAAAATAATCCACCGGTACGGTTTTCCCGATGGATCAAAATGATCTGATATTCTCTATTTTTCCTGATCCAGTTTTCCGGTATTGATTGCGTCTTCAATCCAGATTCGCATCCCGCGGATCGCGCGGTCAAGTACCGTAAGTTTATTCAGAATTATGTTAAACTGCTTCCGTTCCGTGCTGTTCACGCGCCCGTCCACGGAAATGTCGATCAGCCGGTCCCGTTCCTCCTCCATTGCGTGAAGCGCAGACAGCAGTTCCACTGTCAGCTGCGGCAGTTCCTTCAGTTCCGCCTGCTCAACATACTTCATACCGATCGGGCATTCATGCGTACAGTAATAATTGGAAAGTTCCGGGCTCTTATACCCCTGCTCCATCTGCATCACCTCATCCGGATGCGGAGCACTTCTGCCGCTTTCGATCCGCTCGATACGGTCCGCCGAAACAAACGTCATTATAGATTCAGCCGCTTCCCGTGAAAGCCCAGCCGCTTCCCGGCTCTGCTGATAAATGTTTTTATTTTCCTTTACGGACCGCTTGCCCATCTGGAATCCCTCCTGTTGTTTCTTTATTAAGAAGTATACACCTTATGCACAGGTTTGCAAAGGACCGGAGGTGCGAAATAGAGTCCGTTATTTTGCAATAACAGCGGAATTAGCACCTGTCAATTGCAGAGGGTGTTCCTTTTTCCGGCGCCTTCTTTCGGGTAAGATGAAACCGTAAACAAAAGGCGGGCAAACCCGCCGGGCAAAGATGATTTATAATGTTGAAAGGAGAGAAAAACATGGGATTCTTTGCATCACACATCGGCCTTACCGTTGTACTGATTCTTACAGCAGTTGCCGGCATCATCACGATCTTCGTGACCGGATACGTCAAAGCACCCCCGGATAAGGCTTTCATCATCTCCGGTATTAAAAAACAGCCGAAGATCCTGATCGGACGGGCCGGCATCAAACTTCCGTTCCTGGAAAGAAAAGACACGTTGGTCCTGAAGCAGATCAGCATCGATATCAAGACAAACGGCTATGTTCCGACCCTCGACTTTATCGGTGTGGACATCGATGCCGTCGCAAAGGTTCGGCTGAAAACCGACCCGGAAGGCATCAAAATTGCGATGAAGAACTTCCTGAACATGTCCGAAGAGGCGATCACCAAAGCGCTCACCGATTCACTGCAGGGCAACATGCGTGAGATCATCGGTACTGTAAAGCTCAAGGAACTGAATACCGACCGCAAAAAATTCGGTGACGAAGTCCAGCAGAAAGCCCAGACCGATATGAACGCGCTTGGCGTTGAGATCATCTCCTGCAATATCCAGAAGATTGAGGACGAAAAAGGACTCATCGTTGCACTCGGTCAGGACAACATGTCTCAGATCCAGAAAGACGCTTCCATTGCCAAAGCGCAGGCGGAACGCGATGTCGCAATCGCGGAAGCAGAGGCAAAGCGGATGGCCAATGAAGCGCAGGTCGCAGCTCAGACAGAGATTGCTTCCCGCCAGAACGAACTCAGAATCCGGGAAGCGGAACTGAAACGCGCATCGGACCTCAAGCAGGCGGAAGCGGATGCTGCGTACGCGATTCAGCAGCAAGAACAGCGCAAAACGATTGAAATTGCCACTGCAAACGCGAATATCGCACGTCAGGAACGTGAAATCGAACTCAAGAAAAAAGATGTCGAAGTCACGGAACAGACGCTCGAAGCTGAGATTAAAAAGAAAGCGGAAGCGGAAAAATTTGCCCGTCAGCAGAAAGCGGAAGCCGAACTCTTTGAACGGCAGCGCAAAGCGGAAGCGGAAAAATTCGAACGTGAAAAAGAAGCGGAAATCCGCAGGATCCATGCGGAGGCTGAAAAGTTCGAGCGTGAAAAGGAAGCGGAAGCCCAGCGTGTACAGGCGGAAGCTGAAAAATACGCAAGGCTGCAGGAAGCCGAAGGTATCAAAGCAGTCGGTGAAGCAGAAGCCGCCGCGATTGAGGCCCGGGGCATTGCGGAAGCGGAAGCTCTTGAAAAGAAAGCGGAAGCCATGCGCAAGTATGGTCAGGCAGCAATGATGGAAATGATTGTAAAAGCTCTGCCGGAGATGGCGGCATCGATCGCAAAGCCCCTCGAATCCATCGACAAGGTTACGATCATCGACGGAGGGCATGGCGCAAGCGGTGTGGATTCCATGGGTTCATTCGTTCCCAGCGTTCTTGCCCGCACGATCGAAACGATGAAAGAAGTCACCGGACTTGACCTCGTGGATATCATGAAGGCAGGGACCTATGACGCAAAAGTGAACCGCAACGTAACGGTTTCAGGCGATCCCCAGGGCGCAGTCAAAACCGTCATGAACGAAGAATAAACAACGAAACAGCAGAAGGATCCTCTCCGGAGGATCCTTCGTCATTTTTGTTAGGATTAGAATTCTTCAGTCTTCAGATGTCCAGCAAATTGCTGTAAGCAAGAAGAGCACCGTCTGTTTCATGAGCAAGAACCTTCTTGGCAAGCACCTTGCCCAGCTGCACACCTTCCTGGTCGAAACTGTTGATGTTCCAGACAAAGCCCTGGAACATGATCTTATTTTCAAAGTGGGCAAGCAGGGCGCCAAGGGATTCAGGCGTCAGCTGATCTCCGACGATAATGCTGGAAGGCCTTCCTCCCGCAAACGATTTGTTTGAATTCGCATCCTCTTTTCCGCAGGCAAAAGCCATGATCTGCGCCGCTACATTAGCGCACAGTTTCTGCTGGCTGCTGCTCCCCTGGATCATGACATCCATACCGGCCTGATTCTTGCGGAATCCGATAAACTGCAGCGGAACGATATCGGTTCCCTGATGCAGCAGCTGATAGAAGGAATGCTGTCCGTTGGTCCCGGGCTCTCCGAAAATGACCGGTCCTGTCGGGTAACAGACTTTTTCTCCAAACCGGTTCACGGATTTTCCGTTGGATTCCATATCCAGCTGCTGGAGATGAGCCGGGAACCGGGACAGTGCCTGAGAATACGGCAGAACAGCAGTGTACGGATACCCCAGCACATTCCGCTCGTACACTCCGATCAGAGCATCCAGCATATCCGGGTTTTTCAGAGGATCCGCTTCGCACGCAAGACGGTCCTGCTCCGCAGCGCCGTCTAAGAAGCGCTGGAACACTTCCGCGCCGAACGCCAGCGAAAGGACAACGCCTCCGACGCAGGAGGAAGAAGAATACCTTCCGCCGATAAAGTCATCCATAAAGAACGCTTCCAGATAGTCACTGCTGTGCGCAAGCGGAGATGTTTCACTTGTCACAGCGACCATATGGCGCGATGCATCCAGACCTGCCTTGGCAAGTGTCTCTTTCACAAAGGACTCATTTGTCAGTGTCTCAAGCGTTGTTCCGGATTTGGAAACCAGAATAAACAATGAACGGGAAAGATCGATCTCCTGAAGGACAGAGGCCGCATCATCCGGATCCACATTGCTGATAAATCTTGCACCCATGCGGAAGCATCCGTTGGCCTTTGCCCAGTTCTCAAGAGCAAGATACATTGCGCGCGGGCCAAGATCGCTTCCCCCGATTCCGATC
Organism: Clostridia bacterium; assembly: GCA_017514685.1. Taxonomy (GTDB): domain Bacteria; phylum Bacillota; class Clostridia; order Christensenellales; family CAG-138; genus UBA3792. The sequence continues at coordinate 9,553 of JAFWJN010000011.1, read as the reverse complement.
TGGACCACCGTCGTAAAGGTTTCTCCCTTCTCGTTAACGATCTGTCCGTTATGAACTTTCGCTGCAAACAGTGCGGCTTTTTTCTGCTCCCTGACATAGAACTCCCGCTTATCGACTCCGTTCACAACGACCGGATTCCCAAGCTGTCCGCGAGTCAGCTGATGCAGTACGAGCCGCTTCTCTCCCGTGTTCACAACGGCTCCATTATACAGTTCCCGATATTTTTCAATCAGTCCTGCCTCAGAAGCAAGCTCCACTAGGTCGCTCAGCACCGCTTCATCCACTGCTTTTGCGGCATAATTATATACCAGCCCGTTCGTCATAGGCACCTGGTATGCAGCTACGCGGGATGCACCTTCTTCTCCGGACATCGCTTTCGCAAGGTCGAACTGTCCCTTATGGGACTGCAGTTTCGGATAAACAGGCAGTTTATCAAAGTTATTCCATTCTGGCATCGGAATCATCCTCCCTATCATGATTAATCAAAAGACTGCCGGATACTCATATGAACACCGAACATTTATAGTATATCACTTTCCCGCCTCCGTCGGTATCCTTTTTTTCAAAAAACGCGCTTCGTTCTTTTTTCACTTTTTCCGTCAGATCCTTTTCTCAAAAATGAAAAAGCCCCTATGCGCATTTTTGCATAGAGGCCTTTCCGCCATTTCATGTAACGGTATCAGACGTCTGCAGCGTCTGCTCATTTTAGTTGGTTCGGATCATTTATACCATTTCCATTCGGAAACCTCAGGCAGATCGACTCCGTACTGAGCTATATACTGCTTATGTTCCACGAGTTTATCCTGCATCTTCTGAATCAGGTAAGCTCCCCGGTTGCCGAGCTGCGGCAGATTATAGACTGCCGCCATAACAAGGCTGAAGCGATCCAGATGATTCATTACTCTCATGTCAAACGGCGTTGTGATCGTACCTTCCTCGATATAACCGCGAACGTGCAGGTTTTTATTCACACGCTTATATGTCAGTTCATGGATCAGCGACGGATAACCGTGGAAAGCGAATATAATTGGTTTATCCTTCGTAAACAGGATGTCATATTCTGCCTGGGTCATGCCGTGCGGATGCTGCTCAATGGACTGCAGACGCATCAGGTCGACAACGTTGACGACGCGAATCTTCAGTTCGGGGAACGCGTCCCGCAGAATCGTCACTGCGGCAAGCGTTTCGAGTGTCGGCGTATCGCCGCAGCAGGCCATGATGATGTCCGGCTCCTGTCCTTCATCGGTGGACGCCCACTGCCAGATTCCTGCGCCCTGTGTACAATGCTTGACCGCCTGATCCATCGTAAGCCACTGCGGGCGGGGATGCTTGGACGCGACGATGACATTGACATAGTTCCGGCTGCGGATGCAGTGATCGAAACAGGACAGCAGACAGTTCGCATCCGGCGGCAGATACAGCCTGACAACGTCAGCTTTCTTGTTCGCCACGTGATCGAGGAATCCCGGATCCTGATGGGTAAAGCCATTGTGGTCCTGCTGCCATACATTTGATGCAAGAACGTAGTTCAGCGATGCAATGTCATTACGCCACGGGAGCTGTGCACAGACCTTGAGCCACTTTGCATGCTGCGAGAACATTGAGTCAACGATGCGGATGAACGCTTCATAGCTGTTGAAAAAGCCATGACGGCCGGTGAGCAGATAACCTTCCAGCATGCCCTGGCAGACATGCTCTGACAGCATCGAGTCCATAACTCTGCCTCCGGGTGCCAAATGGTCATCGGTATCGTATATTTCACCGTTCCAGGCACGGTCGGTTTCTTCGAACACCGGGTTCAAACGGTTTGATGTCGTTTCATCCGGTCCGAACGAGCGGAAGTTGCGGGAGGCTTCATTGAGTTTATAGATGTCACGCACAAAACTGCCGAGCTTTGCCATATCCTGTGCTTCGACAGCGCCCGGGAAAGGCACATCCACGCCATATTTACGGAAGTCCGGCATTCTGAGATCACGCATCAGACGTCCGCCGTTGGCATGAGGATTCGCGCCCATACGCCGCCAGCCTTTGGGCGGGAGGTTCTTCAGTTCCTCAACGGGTTCACCGTTCGCATCAAACAATTCTTCAGGATGATAAGAATGCAGCCACGTTTCGATCTGACGGATGTGTTCATCGGTATCGGGAGAAATCGGAACCTGGTGTGCACGCCAGTAATCCTCGACTTTGGCGCCGTCCACGTAATCAGGTCCGGTCCAGCCTTTCGGTGTGCGCAGAACGATCATCGGCCACTTCGGACGGGCGAGCTTGCCGTTTTCGCGCGCTTCCTTCTGGAACGCGAGAATACTTTCGATGCAGGTATCAAGGGTATCTGCCATCTTACGGTGCATTGTCATCGGGTCGGAGCCTTCAACGAAATACGGTTGCCATCCGCAGCCAAGGAAGAAGCTCTCCAGTTCTTCATGCGGAATACGGGCAAAGACGGTCGGATTGGCGATTTTATAGCCGTTCAGATGCAGGATCGGCAGAACTGCTCCGTCCGTAGCGGGGGATATGAATTTATTAAGCTGCCAGCTCGTTGCAAGCGGACCGGTTTCGGCTTCTCCGTCACCTACAACGCAGGCTACAATCAGGTTCGGGTTGTCCGTGACTGCACCGAATGAGTGCGCGAGGCTGTAGCCAAGCTCTCCGCCTTCGTTGATGGAGCCCGGTGTTTCAGGTGCGACATGCGACGGAATCCCGCCGGGGAAAGAAAAGCGCTTAAAGAGACGCTGCATGCCTTCCTTATCGCGGCTGATGTCCGGATAGACCTCCTGATAACTTCCGTCCAGCCAATCCTGAGCGACCATAGCATTGCCTCCGTGTCCGGGGCCTGAAATGTAGATCATATCCAGATCGTAGGTTTTGATCGCACGATTGAGATGCGTATAAATGAAGTTCTGCCCCGGGCAGGTACCCCAGTGACCAACGATCTTCTTCTTGATATGTTCTGCCGTCAGCGGCTTTTCCAGCAACGGATTGTCGAGCAGGTAAAGCTGGCATGCTGTCAGATAATTGGCCGCGCGCCAATACTTATCCATCAGCAGCAGTTCCGAGTCAGTGGCGGGGTTATGGTTGAGTTTTGCCATAGTTTATCCTCCTGAATGATTTCATTTACATGTTTATTTTATTGGAACATTGTTGTTCTGTAAACCGTTTCTGAGTAAAAAATACACATCAAACTATATATTTTCTGTCCATCTTATCATAATTTCAGCAAACGGAATTATGCAAAAGCGGGTATTCCTTCCCTATTTACAAAGGTGAAACCGAGGCTTCCTGTCAAGCAATTCGGGTAAATAAGTCGCCTTCTGTGCGACCTTTTCTTGCATGAAGCGCGTTAAATTGGTATAATAATAAAGGAGGACAAACTCATGAATCAACGATACTATGACATACATGACAATGGATACAACGTGCGATGCAAGCTCTACTGCAGTGATCCGAAAGCAATTCGCAGGGCGGTTATCTTTGGTCACGGATTTGGCGGGCACAAGGATAACAAGGCTGCGGAACGCTTCGCGTCATATGCGATCGGAAAGCATAGCGATATGGCGGTGATCGTATTCAACTGGCCTTGCCATGGTGATGATATGCATAAACATCTGGACCTTTCCAGCTGTGATCAATACTTGACGATGGTGCTCCGCGACGCGCGTGAGCACCTCCATGCCGAGCGTCTTGACGCTTACGCAACGAGTTTCGGCGGATACCTATTCTTGCGCTACATTGCGCATCACGGCAATCCGTTTACCGCAACGGTTCTGCGCTGCCCCGCTGTGGATATGTACGCTGTGCTGACCCATGCAATCATGAATGAGGGTGAATCCGAGCAGATTCAAAAGGGCAAAGACGCAATGGTCGGCTTCGATCGCAAAATCCGCGTGGAACGTGCGTTCCTGGAAGAGCTGCAACGGGAGCCTATGACGACAGTTGACTTTACAAGCGAAATGGATCGCATCCTGATTCTTCACGGTACAGAGGACGAGGTCGTTCCGTTCGAAATGGTGCAGCACTTCGCTGATGAAAATCTGATCGAACTGATCCCCGTGGAAGGCGCAGACCATCGGTTCCGCAACGCACACCACATGGACGAGGCCATTAAAGCAACCCTGCTTTTTATGGAATCCCTCAATTGATAAAACGGCAGTCAACATGGCTGCCGTTTTTTTGCATTTTAAGTTGCTGTTTTTTTCGTCTGAAACAATTTACGCTTTTTGCTGCAGTTTCTGATAGAACAAGCTTGTTTTCTGCAGCTCCTCCGGAGTGCCGGAAGCAGCAATACGACCCTTATCCAGCACAATCACGTAATCTGCATCTTTAATTGCCGATGCGCTGTGCGCAATCTCAACGACTGTACGGTTTTGCATCAGGTTATGAAGCCCGTCCTTGACCTCAGCTTCGGTTTTGGGGTCAAGGTTTGCAGTCGCTTCGTCAAGGATCAGAATCTGCGGATCCTTCAGCATCGCGCGTGCAATCGCAACACGCTGCTGTTCGCCACCCGAAAGGCCGGTGCCGTCGATGCCGACAACGCAGTCCAATCCGCCCGCATGCGCGGCAAGCACCGAACTGAGATTCGATGCAGCAATGACCGCATCCCACTCTGAATCGGAAATCTCGCGGTCAGTGCCGTAGCGGATATTGTCGCGGATCGTGCCCGCAAACAGTGCCGGACTTTGCGAAACGACACCAATACGCGCGCGCCATGCCTGCAGCGACACGCTCTTTGCGTCCGCTTCACCAATCATCAAACTCCCGCCACCGAGCGGATAGAGCCGGTCGATCAGCTTGGCTATTGTGGATTTGCCGGATCCGTTCGCGCCGACGATCGCTGTGACTTTGCCTGCCGGAATGACCGTCGAAACTCCGTCGATCACCGGCTTTTCTTCATACGCAAAAGTGGCGTCCGCAAAGCGAATATCGCCGGTTTGATCTGGCATTGCGCCGCCGTCCGAAACATTCTCCTCTGGCATCGTCAGAATTGTGGCAAGTTTTTTCGAGCCGCCGACGGTGGAAGCAAAGTAGCTCGGCAGAGTCATGATTGCCACGAGCGTCAACTCGAGTGCCATACCGAACGCATACACTGAGCTGATCGGTGCCGTGTCATTAATCGCGCCTGCTGCGATTGCCACGATGCCGCCTAGAAAAGCGCATGAGTAAATAATGACATAGGTAAAGTTGTTTGCAAGTGTCTGCAAGCCGGTTGCAAACGCATTGTACAGTGCTGCCTTATAGCGTGTCTCGATCAGCAAATTGCTCTTGTCAATCGCTTTCCGCTCGGCATTCGACGCCTTTACGAACTTGATATTGGCAAGCTGTTCGCTGTAATGGTTCGTCAGTACCGATATCCTGCTCTGCACAAGCGTCGTTGCCTTTGCCACAACACGCACACTTACGATGATCGATGCGACTGCAAGGATCAGCGTGATGATCAAAAACACAAGCGCCTGCGGCAAATCCTTAGGTGCGGCGGCTCCAAGCGAAAGAATGTAGAGTGCAATCTGCAGGATCGCAATAACCGCCGAAAAAGGCTTCGCAGCATACTCGGCATCGGACGTGATGCGCGATAACATTCCGTTCGGAGATTCGGTTTCAAAATCAGAAAGTGGCAGCCGCACAATCTTTTTCCAGAGTTTTTTGCGCACACCGGTCACGATCGTAACAAGCGCGATGTCGGTCAGAATGCTGGCAAAGATCAGCACATACTGAATAAAGCTCGCAGCAAGATACTGCCACAGAGGATCAAGGCTGGTCAATGCACCTGAAAAGATCGCGTTGTAATTTTCAAACTGCGTCAGAATGACGATTGAATTAAAAACCGCAAAGATAGCGCCGATTATCAGCAGCACCCACGGAATCTTCACTTTACGGTACAGCGTTTTCAGCACGCCACGCTGTGGCTTTTCTTCACTGCAATGTTCACCGTCATAGCGGAAATATTGTGAAAACTTCATGCTGCCTGCACCTCCTTCCAAAGAAGTCGATAGGTCGGGGACGTTTGCAAGAGCTCCCCGTGCGTCCCGATTGCTTCAATGCGGCCCTGATTGAACACCAGAATCCGGTCGGCATTCTTCACGGTCGTAAGATCGTGTGCCACGGTCAGCAGCGTTCGTCCTGCCATTGCCTTGTCGATCGCTTCCTGCAAATCAGCAGTGGCTTCCACATCGAGTGCGCTCGTCGCCTCATCCATCAGCACATATGGTGTGTCACACAGCAGCAGCCGTGCCACACCCAGCTTTTGCCGCTGTCCGCCGGACAGTCGTTCACCCCCATCTCCAATCTCATACTCCAAGCCGCCCAGTGGCTCAAAGTCATCACCCAAACCGACGGTTTTCAGAACTTCGGAAAGTGTTTTATCGTCATAAGGCGTCGGTGCGCAGTAGTTCAGCATGTCGCGCACGGTGCCGGCAAAACCCGGTGCATTCTGTGGCAGATAAGTAAACAGACTGCGGTAGCCTTCATAGTCCATGTCATGGATGTCCTTGCCATCGAGCAGGATCCTTCCCGCGGATGGGTCATAAAACTTTTCGATAAGATTCAGTGCTGTGGACTTGCCGGATCCGGACAGCCCGACCAAAGCAGTCTTTTTACCCTGTTCCGCAGTGAACGAAACATTACAAAGTGCCGGATGGTCACCATAGGCGAACGATACATCAGAGAACTCGATATCACCGGGGGATGGAATTTTAGCAGGTTTATCACTCTTTTCACTTTCCTTTGACAGCAAGCCGGACAAGCGAAGCGTCGCGCCTTGCGCGTCTTTGAGGAAAACCCAAAGATCGAGATGTTGTGCCGTATAGGTACGGAATGTCGTTGCAATCAAAATGTAGGCATAGAATCCGGCCTGGTTGATTTCGCCGTTGAACAACAGCACGGCAGGCGGGATGATGATGAGCAGCAGCGGTAAAAACCACATAAGGTTCTTAATGAACGCATTGGTTTGATCGACAAGCGCCCCCTGCTTTTTCGCCTTGTCAAGTTCCATGATTACGGCATCACCCGTGGCGATTTCTTTGTCTTCAGTCCCGTACGCTTTAATTGTTTCGGCATGATTGATCTTTTCAGCAAGTCGTGCCGTCAGCGCCGCAATCTTTGTCTGAATCTTGTTCCTGATTTTGAACGTGATACGGCCGGAAACGAACGAACCTAAGAACACGACCGGGATCACGCCAAGTAACGTCAGCGTCAGTATCGGGCGTCCGATTCCGGCAACCTGCACTGTTGCTACGATCAGGTAGTATAGCCGTGGAATCTCGTTAATCATCAGATCAACAAGGAACGGGCTGTTCTTCGTAGTATCCTCTGTGAGACGCGTAATCAATTCACGGGGGTCACCGCTTTCCACATCGGCAGTTTTCAGATAGAACACGCGTTCCACGGCATACCGCTGCAGGTTCCGGTCCACCTTCGCGGTCACGATTCCCTGCAGGTGTGCACCGACAACCTTCAGAAGTACGATCGCCATGCCGATCAGAAACGCTGCCAGCAAAGGACCCGTCGCATCCGAAAGATTGTTTCGCGGGGACAGCGCATCTGCCACCTGATTGGCAAACACAAGTGCAAGCTGTGCTGCTCCGAGACTGAGCAAAAAGCAAACTGCCATCAGAACCCACGGCAATCCTGCGCGGAAGATCATCGTAAAGTAATTCCGCCAAACGTGCGTCCGTTCGGCTTTGGTTGAATTCATAGACTCACCGCCTTTCTTATCCCAAATAGTGTTTCAGCCATTGTTCCAAATCCGGATACGCATCCCGGACAACCCGTTTCATCTGCGGCGAAATGATAAACGCATGACAGAGCTTCGGATAGGTCAGAAGCCTTGTATCGTTTCCCGCCGCGTTGAGTTTTTCGTACAGAAGCTTTGCGTCATCCAGCAGACATTCACATTCGCTTGCGCTCACCGTGATCGGCGGCAATCCCGAAAGGTTGCCGTACAGCGGTGATATGAGAGGATCTTTTTCTTCACCGGGTAAAAAGTACACCCCGCGCATATTCTCGATTATTCCCTCCGTTACGATGAAATCCTCTTTGAGCGAAAACGCGCGATAACTGTCTGTGTATGTGACCAACTGCGTTGCCGGTGAATTTGCGTAGATAGCTTTCGGCAACGGTATTCCTTTTTCCCGCAGCAACAGTGACAAAGCTATGACCAGGTTTCCGCCTGCGGATTCTCCGATCAGCACAATGTTTTCCGGATTGTACTGCTCAAGCAGATACCGATACCCATCCAGGCAGTCGTTGACTGCACACGGATGCCGGAATTCCGGTGCAAGACGATAGTCAATCGAAAACACGTTGTACCCGAAGCGTCTGGCGAGCGCTGAAACGAACCTCATCCGTTCCTTTGTGCATGCACCTGTAAATCCGCCTCCGTGTATGTAGTATACGACCTTATCCGTGGGATTATCCGTTCTTGTCACGGTCCATGCTCCAGCATTCGGCAGAGTGACCGGCTCGATCGAAAGTCCTTCAAGAAACTCCTGCGAGCAGTTGAACAGATCGCGATCCTGTGCGCGGTTGTCTGCTGTCGTTTTTTCAATCCACGCAGCTTTTTCCTCGTCCGTGAAAACCTTCGGTTTGATTCGGCAGATCCATACGATCACACGCATCATCCAATTCGGCAGTTCCAAACGTTATTCCTCCTCTCTCAGTTGCGGTCTAAGTTATTGTTTGCTATAATGTATCAAACTGTTCCATAAAAATCATAGCAGTATAAAATGGCGCTGACAAGGCATGATAAAATTTGGCACAAAAGGGGCAATTCTATGCCAAAACGTAAAAGATTGGTAAAGGTAACGGGTTTGATTGTGGAAGGCTTATGCCGATTGGTAGAAAACGATAAGAAACCGTACAGCGAATTGACTGTACAGGATATCGTGGACGAAGCCGGAGTATGTCGTAACTCTTTCTATCGGAATTATGCAGAGAAAGACGATATTTTTCGCAAGCAGTTTGCGGAAATGGTGCAGCCGCCGGCAGACGCGGTTCCGCCTGAGCACTTTGACTATTTTGATATTTTTCGTTTTTCGTGTCAGATTTTCGAACAGAATCAGCGGTTTTTCCGCTGCTTTTACCGCGCAAATTCTGCAGTTTACTTTGATACGATCGTTGGAAAGATTATTCGTTCCAACAATCCTACCGAGGCTATAGAGCCTAAGGCATATTATCTCTACGCAACACGTGCATGGACCGGTGTCGGGCTGATGACCGAATGGCTTCTGCATGGATGCGACCTTACCATCGACGAGCTTACGGATGTTTTGAAAAAGTTCTTTATCAACCAGTAATGGGGATGCACGTAAATAATCTTATCTATTACTCTATTACAGTTGAATTCGCCTGTTTTGATTCTTTTGCAAAATTATAATCAATTATGCATCAGAATCGAGTTCAGTAATCAAGCAGAATTTAGGTAAGTCAACTACCCCGACCTACGACTAAAGCCTTAGAGGTCGGAGCTTGTAACTGCCCTGTGGTATAGCGGCAAAAGCCTTCCACATTTTATCGTTCGGTATTCTTGCCAAACGTGGCGTTACATCAGGGCACATTGACCGGT
>JAFWJN010000041.1 GCA_017514685.1 Clostridia bacterium | reverse complement strand
TATTACATTAGCACAATCGTCTTTCGTTCGCTATCTTTATTATTCCAGCAGCAGTAGCAGTGCTGTGGGAACTGTGGGAAACCCTTTGGCGTTTTCCATAGTTTCCATAGCTATCTGTCACATATCATTGTAACACCTACAGGCACTCTGAAGAGGAGTGTCCGTGTTTTCTTGCAAAATGAAATATTTTGTGGTATGTTTTATCTATGGAATTATCTGCACAGACAATTACACATGTTGATGCAAACACTCCTGCTTACGATGCTGGTATTCGTGCAGGAGACGCTCTTCTGGCAATCAATGGGGAGCCTGTTAAGGATTTAATTGATTACGAAAAGCTTTCTGCTGACAGAATTCTCTCAATCGACATCTGCAGGGATGGTCAGACGATGTCTTTTCACGTCCGAAAAGAGGAGTATGAACCTCTCGGACTTGGCTTCGAAACGACTCTGATGAGCCGGATGCAGACCTGTAAGAATCATTGTGTGTTCTGCTTTATCGATCAGATGCCCCGCGGTGTGCGTTCAAGTCTTCAGGTGAAAGATGATGATTGGCGCATGTCGTTTATCATGGGAAATTATGTAACGCTCACAAACGTCAGCGACGAAGAGTTCCAGAGGATCCTCCGGCGAAAAGTCAGCCCCCTGTATGTTTCCGTACATGCGATGAACCCGGATGTCAGGGTTCGCATGATGAGAAACCCGACTGCAGGAAGAATCCTGGAGCGGTTAAGAGCCTTGAAGGAATCAGGACTGCAGTTCCATGCACAGATCGTTCTTTGCCCTGGAATCAACGACGGAGAGGTTCTGGAAGATACTCTGACGGAACTTGAGAAGCTTTCACCTGCTTGCGCATCGGTTGCGGTCGTTCCGGTCGGAGTGACCAAATTCCGTGAAAAACTGGAACATCTGGATACCTATGATAAAGAAGGCAGCAGGAAGGTAATCCAAACGGTGGAGCACTTTCAAAAAAGATTCTTGTCGGAAACTGGATCGAGGATCGTGTTTCTTTCCGATGAATGGTATCTGAATGCAGAACTTCCGATTCCTCCGGAAGAGTATTATGAGGATTTCGGACAGATCGAAAACGGTGTCGGAATGCTTCGCCTGTTTGCAATGGAATTTGAAGGGGCGCTCGCTGATAAAGCACCTCTTTCAGAATGGAAAAAGTTTTCCATGGCAGGCGGCACAGCGGCAGCTTCGTTTTTTAATCAGCTGTATCATAAGCTGGACGCATACCGTATTGAGTGGACATTATATCCGATTCCGAATCGTTACTTCGGCGGGAATGTACATGTAGGCGGGCTTGTAACCGGTTCGGATCTTGTTGCCGAACTGTCGGATAAACCTTTGGAAAAAGTACTGCTGATTCCGAGAAATATGCTGAAAGAGCGGGAAGATGTCTTTCTGGACGGCATGACGGTAAAAGAACTGGAGGAAACTCTTCAGGTGAAAGTTGTCGCAGTAAAAGACGGAGCTGATTTAGTGGAAAAAGTATTTGAGGTAGAGACATGACAAAACCTTTAGTTGCAATCGTAGGACGGCCGAATGTCGGAAAATCAACGCTCTTCAACCGGTTGATAGGCAGAAGACTGGCGATTGTTGAGGATACTCCGGGAGTGACGCGCGACCGTATCTATGGAGATGCGGAATGGCTGACACATTCTTTTACGCTGATCGATACAGGCGGGATTGAGCCTTCCAGCGAGGATCAGATTGCTGTGCAGATGAGACTCCAAGCGGAACTGGCGATTGAAACCTGTGATGTCATTTTGTTTCTTGTGGATGGAAGAGACGGAATGACTTCCGCTGACGAAGAAGTCGCGGCAATGCTTCGGAAATCAAATAAGCCGGTCGTTCTGGGTGTGAACAAACTTGATGCACCCAAGTTCAATGATGCCATTTATGAGTTTTATTCTCTTGGACTGGGCGAGCCGATCGTTCTGTCAGCGGGTCAGGGCATCGGAATCGGTGATTTGCTGGACGCCGTCTGTTCCCATTTTGACAGCGTGGAAATTGAATCGGATGAATCTGTCATCAACATTGCAGTTTGCGGCAGGCCGAATGTCGGAAAATCCAGCTTGGTAAATGCCCTGCTGGGAGAGAACAGGGTGATCGTTTCGGATGTCCCGGGTACGACGCGGGATGCCATTGATACGCCTTTTTCCAGAGACGGTAAAAATTACCTTCTTGTAGATACGGCAGGGATTCGCCGAAAAAGAGCGATTGAGGATGCCAGTATTGAACGGTACAGCGTGATCCGGTCTCTGGCAGCTGTAAGAAAGGCAGATGTCGTGCTTTTCGTTTGCGATGCGACGGAAGGACTATCCGAACAGGATGTGAAGATTGCCGGCTATGTACACGAGGAGGGCAAACCCAGCATCATTCTGGTGAACAAATGGGATCTGGTGGAAAAAGATACATATACGATTGAGACATTCAAAAAGGACATGAATGTTTCGCTGAACTTCATGCCGTATGTCTCTTACCTGTTTATTTCCGCTAAAACCGGACAGCGCGTTTCCAAGATCCTTTCCATGGTAAACGAAGTTTATGAGGAAAGTGTCCGTAGAATTCCTACAGGCACATTGAACGATGTCGTAAATGAAGCTGTATCGATGAAAGAACCGCCGTCTCAGAACGGAAGACGGTTGAAACTGTACTATGCGACACAGGTCGCCGTACAGCCACCGACCTTTGTGATTTTTGTGAACGATACGGACCTCATGCATTTTTCATATGAGAGATATCTGGAAAACTATTTCAGAAAAGCATTTGGATTCTCGGGGACTCCGATCCGGATCTATTTCAGAAACCGTTCAAAAGAGGAGGAATAAGCTTTGATTATTCATTCATGGAATGTCCTGGTTATTTTACTTATCGCAGCAATCGGATATTTATTCGGCAACATACAGACTTCTCTGATCATCAGCAAACTGGCATTTTCAGATGATGTGCGTAGATACGGAAGCGGAAATGCCGGTTCGACCAACATGACCAGAGTGTTCGGCCTCCCGTATGGGCTCATGACTTTTATAGCGGACGGCGCCAAAGCATTGGCTGCCTTCTTCGTGGGGAGACTGCTGGGCGGTGCTATCGGGTTAAATGTTGATGATGCAGCACTCGGCACCGCGATAGGCGGCTTTATCGGAGGTGTTGCCTCGGTCTATGGGCACTGTTATCCCGTCTTTTGCAAGTTTAAGGGAGGAAAAGGCGCAGCCTGCTGTTTTGCGCTTTGCTGGTGCTTCTGCTGGCAGGCAGCGATCGCTGCGTCCGTATTGTTCTTTGCGATATTCATGATCACAAAAAAGGTTTCCCTGATGTCCGTTGCAGGTTCTATCATTTTCGCAATCTTTACGGCCATCTGCTGCATAATAGGCTGGGCGCCCTGGTATGCTCTGTGGTATACGCTTGCGGCGATTACGGTTCTTATTATCCGGCATCATGAAAATATAAAAAGACTGATAAAAGGTGAAGAGTCCAAACTCGATCTGTCAGGAGTTCCGCTTCACGAGAAAAATAAAGATCAATAAATCAGGAGGTGCTTATGGAACACAAAGAGTATACGGAGCGCTATCGTCCACTTTCTCCCTGGGCCTATGTAGGGCTGACAGTCTTGTTTTCAATCCCGGTTGTAGGTCTGGTCTTTCTGATTGTTTATTCCATTAATGGATCAAATATCAATCGAAGAAACTTCGCAAGATCCTATTGGTGTTCACTCTTAATCGCTTTGTGCTTTTTTGGACTGGTATATCTGTTCTGCATGATTATGGGATATTCTATGCCGGATATGACGCAGATTCTGCAGCACTAACATCCGAATTGACAGAAAAGGGGCTCAATGTCAATAGTTGGGGTTGAGCTTGTAGAAACAGTCAAAGAGTAATTCTGAACCCACTGCCCGAGGGCAGTGGGTTCACTGCGTCTCAGGGTCAGGCTGTACGGTTTGTCATCAGGATCCGTTGCCGAAAATTG
>JAFWJN010000040.1 GCA_017514685.1 Clostridia bacterium | reverse complement strand
TTTTCGGCAACGGATCCTGATGACAAACCGTACAGCCTGACCCTGAGACGCAGTGAACCCACTGCCCTCGGGCAGTGGGTTCAGAATTACTCTTTGACTGTTTCTACAAGCTCAACCCCAACTATTGACATTGAGCCAGAAAACGACGCTCCAAAGATGGAACGTCGGATGATTCAGGATACGGATCAATCGAAAAGGTCGGGGTGAGAAGCCAGATACTGTGCTTCGGCACCGGTCATCCATGCGGAAAGAGAAACAAGCGCGTCCCGGTTGATTTCCGATGACGCAGGCATTTGAACAATCGTCAGTCCGAGAATGTCGGCGTTATCGATCCGATAGGAAGGTGAGATGGATCTGAGGGCGTCATTGTTTACGGAAAAACCGAGAGCTTCATATTCAGCGACCACAGATGCATCTGAAAGAAGAAGGCAAGTTGCTTCTTCAGCAAGAGCCGACAGAAGATCAGAACGTTCAATGGGAAGGTTTTCTTCCGTACGGGTTTCCGCAAGAGCAGAAAGCGTTTCCTCATTTAAGGAGACGACCGTTGGAAGATAACCGGTATGCGCCTGGAAGTAAGCTAAGATTTCAGCGGTTTTGCTATCATCGACAACCACTGTGAATTTGGGGTTTTCCGGTCCTGTCGATGCAGAGGTGTTTCTTCCGCAGGTACAGCCGAGCATGGCAAGAATCAGAAAGAAAATAAAAATATGCAAACAGATTTTTTTCATGTAAAAGCTCCTTTTTGTCCTGTTCTATAATCATATCATATAGAAGGAAGACAATTCAATGTTTTTTCGAAAAAGCAGATTAAATATCAAGAATTCCTAAGATAATGATACCGGCAACGACGGTAAGGATTGAAAGATAATGCTTATAGGAAAGCTTTTCTTTCAGGAAAATGCGGCTCCAAAGCACGGAAGCAACGCAATAGGAACTGATGATTGGGGCAGAAAAAGCAACATGCGCGGAGTCAGCCAAAGCATAGATATAAAAGAACTGACCGATCGTTTCGAAAACCGCGCCGGTAAATTTCGGAACTTCCATCTTGAAAACAGGCTTCTGCTTTTTGATTACATATGTATAAATCGCAGCGCATATGCCGGTAAACAGGAATGTAAGTTCGTAGGCGACATTTGCGGAATCCTCGACAAGTTTCTCACCATGCCAGAACAGCAGACGGAAGGTAGTTTCATCCGGAACAGCATCATCAAACAGGACAAGGCTGTCGGCAAACGTGCCGAGAGCATCCAGGAGACAATAGATCAGCGGGATCAGAATCGCGACAAAGCTTTTTGCATAATGATAATTGGAAGCGTCCTGACGGAGCCGGCGGAGCTCTTCATCCTCATGAGCTTCGACAAAACCGAGCGCGATGACACCGATACAGATCAGAGCGACGGCGACCAGGGCGATTGGCGGCAGATCATCGCTGATACCGAACATGATAAAAGTCAGGATAGCAACGATTGCCCCGGAACTGTTGCAGATTGGAGAAGAAATAGACAGTTCAATATAGCGAAGCCCGAGGTAACCGATTGCCATAGAGATAATATATAGCAAGGATACGGGAAGGTAGGTCAGGAGAATCTGAAAATTGATTTCCACATCATTGAACAGAATCTCATATCCGGCATGAAGACCCATAACAATTCCGACGGCGGCTACCATTTTCAGATGGCTGTACCGGTCAGAGGCGTCACGACAGCCGATTTTGGAAAACAGATCCGATCCGCTCCAGCAAATCAGAGCGATAATTGCAAACCAGAACCACATAACAAAAAACTCCCTTAAGGAAAATCCCGTTTAGTATAACAAAAACAGAATTAACTTGCAACAATTTTCCTCCAGCATTGACAAAGCAAGGGTGATTTTTTATGATGTATTCATAATATATATATGAAGTGAGGAATCAAAAATGACGCCTTTTGCAGAAGTGAAAAAGTGCTTTGGGTTCGGATGCATGCGTCTTCCAATGACAGAAGAAGGAGAGGTCAACCTGGATGAATTCAAGGATATGGTGGATCTGTTTTTGAACTCCGGATTCAATTATTTCGATACAGCACATCCGTATATTGGAGGAAAAAGTGAGCTTGCAATCAAAGAAGCCCTTGTAAAACGATACCCCAGGGAATCTTATGTACTGGCGAACAAACTGTCAGCTTTTTCCATTGATAAAGAAGAGGATATCGTTCCTTTCTTTGAAGCACAGATGGAGGCGTGCGGTACAGATTATTTTGATTTTTATCTGTTCCATGCAGTCGATGCAGAAATGGAAAAAAAGCTTCTCAGATTTCATGCATATGAACATGTGAAGCAGTTCAAGGAACAGGGGCATATCCGGCATATCGCCATGTCCTTCCATGATACGCCTGAGGTGCTGGATGCGGTTCTTTGCGCGCATCCTGAAATCGAAGCAGTACAGATTCAGTTCAACTATCTTGATTATGAGAGCCCGGAAATTCAATCCCGCGGGGTATATGAGGTTTGCCGCAAGCACAATAAGCCCATGATCGTTATGGAACCGGTCAAGGGAGGAAGTCTTGCCATGATCAATGAAAAAGCGGCTGGAGTCTTCCGTCAGTTTGAACCGGGCAGCCCTGCCAGTTTTGCAATCCGGTATGCCGCAGGTTTCGAGGGGATCTTCATGACACTGTCCGGAATGAGCAATCTTGCGCAGATGAAAGATAATTTATCTTACATGAAAGAATTCAGACCTTTGAATGAAAAGGAACAGGAAGCGGTTCAGAAGGTTGTTTCCATTCTCAAAGGCGAAGGACTGATTGCCTGCACAGCCTGCCGTTACTGCACAGACGGATGTCCCATGAACATTGATATTCCCTCATTGTTCAAGAGAAAAAACGAACTGAAGCAATTTCCGGGACAGGAGGAAGGAATCCGCCGTAGATATGAGAGAATCGTATCAAAGGGAGGAAAAGCTTCCGACTGCATCGAGTGCGGACAGTGCGAAGAAGCATGTCCTCAGCATCTTCCGATCAGGGAGCTTCTGAAAGGGACAGCGGCTGTCTTTGAAGCCTGATTTGGAGTTTGAAAAAGAAAACAACCTTCACAGAGTTGCTCAAGGTGAAGGTTGTTTTTGCTTGTGACAGAAAATGGCGATAATCACGCTGATTGCGATTGTTCTGCGGCAGCAGCGGCGCGCACGGCTTTTGCAAGCTGATCTGCACAGGATGTGTAATTCGAACCACACGTATTGCCGAGAAGTTTGCTCTCAATTTCATCAACGGTCATTCCGTCAACCAGTTTTGAAATGGCTTTCAGATTGCCATTGCAGCCCCTTGTAAACCGGACATTTGAAATTACTCCGTTCTGAATATCCATATCGATTTTCACAGAGCAGACATCTTTGGGGAAATAAGTAAACTGCATCAATAATTCAATCCTTCCTTTTCCCGTTACAACTGATTCTGTAAGAAGGCAGAGCTCTGTATACGGTACTATCTAATGTGAATTCATTATATCGGCATTGTCGCTTTTGTCAAGTACAGTATGGAAAAGAAAAGCAAAAAGGACAGAAAAAACAGGGTGCTACCTGCTGAAAAGTATGATATACTTAACTGCAAATATGAGCGGAGCAAAAACATCTCCCTGATTCTATAAAAATGTCCTGCATGGAATGCAGGTGTCGAAAGGAGCATTCACCTTTGCAGATTCAGAAATCTTCCACCTTGACCAGAACGATTACCGGTGTGATTTTAGTGCTTGTCTTTGGCGCTTGTGTTGCCCTGGGCAGATATACATCAGTTGCTTTCTTTGCTGTGTTCGGATGTATTGCCTGTGTAGAACTTGCAAACGCTCTTCATGTAATGAAGATCCGCAGTTCTCCCTGGCCTGCATGTATTCTTCTGGTGCTCATCTGTGCGGCACTGCTGTTGAAACTGCCTTCTGCCTGGTCAATCATTGCGCTTGCCGTAATGGTACTTGCTGTGCTGATGTATGCACTGTTCTTTAAAGTTGAATATGAGAATGTGCTTGGAACGCTTTCAATCATTCTTTACCCGATGCTGTCGTTCCTTTTGTTTGCATATGTCGGTGAGATGGAACTGAACCACAGAGTTCCGATTCTGAGTGTCGTTGCATTTGCGGCAAACCTATGCGATATCGGAGCGTACTTTATCGGAAGATGGTTCGGAAAACACAAGCTTGCACCTGAAATCAGCCCGAAAAAGACAATAGAAGGCTCTGTCGGAGGTATGATAGTCGGAACATTATCCGGTATTTTGCTTTATTTTATTCTGAAACCTATTGTGGAACTTCCGCTCGCACTGTATCTGGTTTCCTGCTTCCTTTGCTCTGCTGCCGGTGAAATCGGGGATCTTTGTGCATCCATGATCAAGCGACAGGCGAACATCAAAGATTATGGAAAACTGCTTCCGGGACATGGAGGCGTGATGGACCGGTTTGACAGCATGGCGTTTGCTCTTCCGATAGCGCTTCTGAGTTTTGAATTGTATTTTGTTTTGCTGGAAGGACCGATTGCATGATAAAAAGGATGCTTTGCCTGCTGTGTTCGGCCTTGTTTCTCTGCCTGACGCCTGTTTGCGCTTTGGCAGAGAACGCGCCGATACCGATCGCAGCACGGGAGGATATGCTGCAGATTTCCAATAATCCATCCGGCAGTTATGTATTGACCGCGGATATCGATATGAGCGGAGAAGATTGGATACCGATTCCGTTTTCCGGAACGTTTGACGGAAACGGTCATACACTATACAATCTGACGATCCGTTCGGTGGGGATCGATACGGAGAAAACATATGACGGAAACAGAAAAGAATACGAGACTGTATTCGCAGGATTGTTTTCCACCGTAAAAAAGGCACATATCCATGACCTGAATCTTGTGAATGCAAAAATCACGGTAGAGACGGAGAAAGACTGTTTTATTGCTGCTTTGGCTGGATATGCGGCGGATTCTTTGTTTGAACGCTGCTTTGTGACGGCACGTGTCTGTCTGACTCTATCCGGAACCAATGAAGGAGTAGGAGGTCTGATCGGCTTCTGCGATGAAAGCGAAATCCGCGAATGCAGAGCTGAATCGGAGCTGACTTTTCTGGATACCAATCCTAATACGGACTGTGAAGAATTTCTCGGAGGCATTTATGCGTCCGGAAGCGGAAGAATTTTTGATTGCAGCGTAATAACCCGCGGGTATGCGGAAATCTACGGATATGCGCATAACGGCGGAATCGTCGGGATGCACAAACTTCGCAGGGGATCTTCTTATCACCCGCGTATCATCCGGTCTGTTTCCGACTGTGAACTGACATTTTTTGAGGTCGCGCCGTCCAGACGCTGCTACCGGGACGCAATCGTAGGAGAGGATGCCGCAAAGGATTGTTACCTCAGCGGGAACACAGTCATTCATTACAAGGATGATTATACAAGAACAGAACGGAGAATCCGGCCGCATGCCTGCGATGACCCAGAATTTGAGCAAACAGTTACGGAACCGACCTGTTCTTCCTGGGGACATACTGTTTTTACCTGCAGAAAATGCGGATATTCCTATACAGATCTTTATACGGTGCCTGCACATCGGTACGATGTGGAAACGAAGGAAGCGACATGTACGGAATCCGGAACTGCAGTGTACACGTGCAGATTTTGCGGAGACCGATACGAGGAAGCGATTCCCGCGCTGGGACATCAGCCCGGTGAATGGACGATGATCACTGAGCCGGCGGAAGGGGTGGAAGGCAGGGAAGTTCTCAGCTGCGTTCATTGCGGAACGATCCTGGAAGAAAGAGCGTTGCCGGCGCTTTTGAAAGAAGAAACAGAGTCTGAACCGGTCATCGAGGTGGAACCGATTGCGGAAGCTGTTCCGGCTGCGGCTCCGGAAATCAGGATTTCACTGGACACGGAGACTTTGACTATGACAAGCGGCTCAACAGCGAAGCTGACCGCGGAAGTGACCCCTTTGGGAACGGAAATCATCTGGCGCAGCGCTGATCCGGAAATTGTAACAGTTCAGGAGGATGGAACGCTGATTTCCCAAAAAGCGGGAACAACGATCATCACCTGCTCAGACCGGGATGCGAATACGGTTTCCTCCTGTACAGTAACAGTCAGATATACGTTCGGACAGATCCTGGTCCGCTATGTGCTGTTCGGCTGGCTCTGGGACAAGTAAATATTTGTGAAGAAAAAACAGGAAGCTGTCCGACGTTTGCCAGGACAGCTTCCTGTTAAAAGGATTAAAAGGAGTAAAAAGGAGGAAGGATTTTTGTTGGTTTCATCTTATCAGATTCGGGATAAATAACAAGCGGTACAGCATAAACTGTCTTTTTTTCAGCGCAAATTGAGAACATAGGAAAAGTGTCCGCCTCGAAACCGAAGCGGACACCTGCTTTCCTGATCAAATTACAGATTCTCCAACAGGTCTGAGAGTTCTTTCACCGATTGAGCGAACACTCTCATCGCTTCACGGATTGGCTCGGGGGAGGTCAGATCAACGCCTCCGACTTTCAGTTCGTTGATCGCATAGTCGCTGCCTCCGAGAGAAAGGAATTTCAGATAGCCTTTATTGTCCCCGGTCTCAACCAGATGCGTCGCAATGCTGACAGCGCTGGAAAAACCGGTCGCGTACTGATAAACATAAAAAGCTCTGTAGAAATGCGGGATATACGACCATTCGTACTGGATTTCTTCAGGAACTTCCGCTCCGGCATAATAGAGTTCGCAGAGTTCTTTATACAGGTTGTTCAGTACGGATGCAGTCAGCGGGGTTCCGGCTTCGTACAGGTCGTGCGCTTTTCGCTCAAATTCCGCAAAAAGCGTCTGACGGAAAACCGTTGTGCGGAAGCCTTCCAGGAAATGGTTCAGGATATAGGCGCGGCGTGTTTTATCGGTTTCAGTCGAAAGCAGATATTTGGTCAGGAGCACTTCGTTGACCGTGGAAGCGACCTCTGCAACAAAGATCTCATAATCATGGTTCAGATAATCCTGCGCATGGTCGGAGTAGTAGGAGTGCATGGAGTGGCCGAGTTCATGAGCTACGGTAAAAACATCATCCAGCGTGTCGGTATAATTCAGAAGCACATAAGGATGAACCCCGTATACACCGGCAGAAAATGCGCCGCTGCGTTTTCCTTTGTTTTCATACACATCCATCCACTGTTCTTCATATGCACGGTCAAGCAGCTTCTGGTATTCTTCACCGAGAGGGAGCGTTGCGCCTTTGACGAGCGCTTTGCTCTCTTCAAACGGAATCTTAATGGCGGCATTGGGGACCATGGGGCAATACAGATCGTACATATCCAGCTTTTCCAGGCCGAGTGCTTTTTTCCGAAGTTCCAGATAAGCTCGCATGGAAGGAAGACTTTCATGAACGGCTTCAATCAGACTGTCATAAACGGAAACAGGGACATTTGTACGGAAAAGCGCTGCTTCGCATGAACTCGGATATTCGCGGACAGAGGAGAAGAAACAATCCGTTTTTACGCTGCCGGCATACATTGCGGCAAAAGTGTTGTTGAATTTCCCGTAAGTTCCGAACATTGCTTTAAAAGCTTCCTCGCGGACAGTTCTTACCGGGCTTTCACGGTATACACTGAAATTACCGGATGACAGCTGGACTTCATTGCCGTTTTCATCATGGATGATCGGAAGAGCCATATCCACATTGGTCAGCATTTCATACGCATCCGACGGAGCGTCAGCGACATCTCCGAGACGGGCAAGCAACTTTTCTCCTGCTTTATCAAGGCTGTGCGCACGTGAACGGGTGATGTTTTCGATAAAATGACGATATGGCTTCATTTCTTCCGGCGCCAGGAAAGAAGACAGCACTTCTTCCGGGATTCCGAGGATTTCCGGCTCGGCAAAAGCAAACGCTGTACTGAAACGGACATAAAGGCGGGCTGCTTTCCCGTCCATTTCCTGATACAAGGGATTTCCTCCATCCGCACAGCGGTGCAGATTTGCATAACTGTAAACACGTTCGAAACGCTGGGAAACAGCCATCAAAGCGTCAATTCCGGCTTTAAAGGATTCCCTGCTTAGAGAAAGTGTCCCTTCAACTGCAGACAGTTTCTCCACTTCGGCGGAGACAGCGCTCAATTCTTTTTCCCAGGCAGCATCATTTTCAAAAATGGGGGTAAAATCCCATTGATATTTTGGATCGATCTCATTTCTGGCTTTCATTGCTTTTCAGGTCTCCTTTTCCTTATATATGTGCTGATGGCTGCCATCCGGCCAATAACGGACGGGGTCGGCACCGGCTGCTGATTGGCGGCGGCAGGCACTGCCATTACCTTATCACGAGGGGAAAAAACCGTCAAGCAAGAATCGGCTTCAGAACCGTTTCTGCGACGTCTGAGGCAGAAAAGCTGGCGAAAAACAGATTGACACCTTTTTCATTATTGAGTATACTTTTAAACGCGGAGAAATCCGACATTTTCAAAAAGGCAGGTGACCACCTTGGACGCTGGCAGTAGCGGCAATCCTCTTTTATGCCCTCTCATATGCGAAAGTCTGCGGATGAAATCACCTGCGCTCTTCAGATAACCGTTCTTGAAAAGCGAAGCGTCCACGGTGATGTGAAGGAACTGATTCCATGGCGGACATTGAGAGGTTATTCCCCAATTTGAAATGATAATTGGAAGGAGGCCGAAATGACCGATTTAACCGAAACCGTTAGGTCACTTGTGACCAACAAGCGCTTTGCGACCATCAGAGATCTGTTTGCAACGATGAATGCAGCGGATATCGCACCGATTCTGTCTGAACAGAAAGAAAGCGATCTTCCGTTGCTGTTCCGTCTGCTTTCAACAGAAACCGCAGCTGAGACATTTGTTGAAATGAATCCGGAAGAGCAGGAAATGCTGATCCGGAGTTTTTCCGATACCGAACTTAAAGCGGTTCTGGATGAACTGTATCTGGATGATGCGGTCGATATCATTGAAGAGATGCCGGGCATCCTGGTGCCGCGTATTTTAAAGGCGGCTGATCCGGATTCGCGGAAACTGATCAATGAACTGCTGCAGTATCCGGATGATTCTGCCGGCAGCATCATGACGCCGGAGTTTGTGTCGCTATCTCCGCAGGAAACCGTGGAGCAGGCGATTGAGGAAATTCGCAAGACAGGACAGGATAAGGAGACTATTAATATCTGTTATGTCGCGCGTGCGGATCATACCCTGATCGGCTCTGTTACGATCCGGAGGATCCTGCTTTCGGATCCAGAGGACAGGATCGGAGATATCTGCGATACAAATACCGTTTCATGCCAGACGACGGACGACCAGGAGGAAGTCGCACAGCTGCTGTCCAAATATGACCTGATTGCGATACCGGTCGTGGACAACGAAAAAAGAATCGTCGGTATTGTTACGATCGATGATGCTGTGGACGTTCTTTCGGAAGAGAATACGGAAGATATTCAGAAGATGGCGGCTATTACGCCTTCTGACAGACCTTATCTGGAGACCCCGGTTACAAACCTGTTTCTGCATCGAATTCCATGGCTTCTGCTGTTGATGCTTACCTCCACAATGACAGAGCTGATCATCAACATGTTTACCGATAAAATGAATGTTTTCGGAGCGCTTGCGGGAGCAATGTTGATTGCCTGCATCCCGATGCTGATGGATACGGGAGGAAACGCAGGAGGACAGTCTTCGGCAACGGTTATCCGTGGCATCTCGCTGGGAGAAATCGAGTTTTCCGACTTTTTCCAGGTAATAGGAAAAGAACTGTCGGTTGCGGCCATGAGCGGGACGGCTCTTGGTTTGCTGAATTTTATCAAAATGCTGGTTGTCAATGCGGTTCTATATCATTACGAGGGAGAAGAACTGCATATCTATCTGATCGCTTCACTGACAATTTCGATCACAATCCTGCTGACGATTCTGGTAGCGAAGTTTTCAGGAAGCATGCTGCCGATGGTAGCCAAAAAAATCGGGTTTGACCCGGCAGTTATGGCAGCACCCTTTATTACAACAATGATAGACGTAGCATCGTTGCTGTTGCTTTATGCGATGGCAAACGTGATCCTGCTCCGTATTATTTAGGACCAGGTTCACATATAGATGGTTATAGGAGAGAACATGGAACAGAATACAGTCATTATGGCAGATACAGTTCAGGATGGCTCTCAGATTGCTCAGAGCAGTCTTTCGGAGCAGACATTACAAATGAAAAGAGCATATAATCGTGGAGGGCTTGGGCTTATCGCTGAATTCGGTATTTTTCAGCAGATTGGCTCAATGGTCATGATTTTAGCGGCGGTGATCGCTTCGGTTGCGGTATTGGTCCCGAGAATAAAAACCATTGCTTTCGGGAGCGATATGATACGGGATGTTATCGAGGCGATGCAGGACAGCGGCGTAATAGGTTGGGTTGTTCTTGCGTATGCGGTCGGCATGTGCGTGGGCATGACGGTCGGTCTGATCGTTATGCGAAAGATTCTTACGGAAAGAATCCCGATAGAAAAGAAAAAACTGACTTTCGGTCAGTTTGTTTTGATTGCTCTGGCTGCCTATAGCCTTTGGGGACTTGGCGTTTTGATTGGAAATTTCCCGTCATTTTTTGGGGTGGAAGAGCAGAACTCTCTTGATCAGCTGCTTAACGGGCTGACATATGAAGCACTTCCGATGTATCTGTATATGGTTATAGGCGCGCCGGTTTTTGAAGAACTGGTCTGCAGAAAATTCCTGCTTGACAGGCTGCATCCGTATGGTGAAGGCTATGCTGTAGCAGTGACGGCTTTGCTGTTTGGAATCATTCATGGAAACAGCGGACAGTTTTTCCTGGCATTTCTGCTCGGAGCACTGTTTGCGGTGGTATATTTAAGGACGGGGAAAATCATTTATACTATGATTCTGCACGCTATGATCAATCTGACGGCTACCATTCCCAATTTCCTCCAGATGGCAGGAATTACAATCGACACAGAATTTATGATCGGAATCTTTGTACTGGCAGCAATCGGATGGGCGGTCATTCTGTTTGGCAGAAAGCATCTGCCAAAGTTCCCGGAGCAGTCTGAGGTTCCGGATGCAACACGTGCAACATGGAAGAACGTCGGAATGATGCTGGCAAGAATTCTGGGGCTCGTATCGCTGGTATCAACTGATCTGCTGATGATGACCATGTCGATAATCTCCTCCGGAAGTGCATTGCCTCTTTTAAAACTGATCCCGATAACGCTCGCAATTTTGACGGTTTTACTGCTTCCAGGCTGGACACGCCGGTTTGAGAAGAATACGGCGGCTGAGGATTGTCAGGAAACTCCTCAGGCAGAATAAAACGGAATACTTCTCCAATTGTGAAACAGTTTGCTTGTCAAAGACAAAGCAATATGGTAGCATAGTATATAATCGGTAAATTAAGGAGAAAAAACGTGACCATAAGAGAATCAGCAGAAGATTATCTGGAAGCAATGCTGATGCTTCGTGAGCAGAAAGGCTATATACGCTCGGTTGATGTCGCAGATAAACTGGGAGTCACAAAACCGTCAGTCAGCTATGCGGTAAAAAGATTGCGGGAGAACGATTATTTGTTGATGAACCAGGACGGTCATATTACATTGACGGAAAAAGGCGAGACAATTGCGCAGCGCATCTATGAACGGCATCGTATCCTGACAAAAATTCTTTTAAAGATCGGAGTTTCGGAAGAAAGTGCGAAAGCGGATGCATGCCGGATTGAGCATGATATCTGTGATGAAACGTTTGAAGCGATTCGCAGATTTGTTGATTCGGAAAACTGAATATCAATCAGGACAGCTATAATAATTAAACAAGGCGGATCACATTTGATCCGCCTCAGTTTATTTTGGCTTCATTTCCATTCCGAATGCAGTACAACAGGCTGCGGATTGGACCAATCGCGGTTTTCCAGGAAAAGTACTCGTTCAGACGCCCCTTCCAGCCACCAGGCAGGTTCACCGTCAGACGGCGGATAAAAGTCGAAGTATGTGAGAACATCCACCCGGTTACCTTCTTCGTCATACCAGCCTAAGAATGTCATGTTTTCACGGGAGGGAACCGGATAGGCCGCAAGATAGCACAAGCCTTCGGAGGCAATCGGAGAATTATAACTGTAGGGGACACCGTCAAGAATCACAGTTCGATCAGAGTCCTTGTTGTAACGCCAGAGGGTATGAATCTCAACATAACGCTCTCCATCTGATCCAACGGGAACATTCAATACATGTTCCGGCAGGAGTATATCAGTTAAAGGATACACCTGCAGGGGAACTTCATCGTAGATAAATGCCTCGGTTTCGACGGTCTGCATAACATAACCGACAGCAGTATAGTCTTCCAAAGCCGGAAGGGGAGGAAGCGTATAGGACTCAAAGGAGGATTCTTCAACCGTGTCGTCCGCAAGAATCATCAGCGGACTCAAGGCCGGATCCGGATTGAACCAGTCATAATCGGGATTATTCAGATCAGCGTAAACCACTATATGAATCGTCCCGGAATCACGAAGCGGCAAAGGCGTTGCCGTCGGTGCCGGAGAATCGGTTGGAACAGGAGTCGGGACGGAGGTTGGAACGGCAGTTTCCTTCGGGGTGGCGGTTGGAGAGACGGTGACAACAGGGGAAGGTGTTACCTCTGCTTCCGCTTCCGCTTTTATACCGGAAGAGGAAGGGAACAGAATCCCAAGCGTGGTAAGGCCTGCGGTGCCAAGCAGGAGCATGATTCTCCGGATCCTGGAAGCAGTACTTTTTTCGGCGCGTTCCATGACCGGCGCGTTACGGTTGTCCTCGTCGGGAAGATGGGGATATTCAGGGGTATCGTTCCCGGAAAACTGGGAAGGGATCCCCATGATTTGGTGAACTTTTTTGACCATTTATTTCTGGTGAATATCCATTTGCGGGAAAGGCACTTCGATTCCGAGATGACGCATTCCGATTAAAAGGTCATGGTTGAGCATACGCGCACCTGCATAGATATCGGATTCGGCTACTTCAACAACAAATTTCAGAACGACTGAACTGTCGCCGAGCTGATCAACCCCAAGATAGAGAGGGACATCTTTATACAGTTCAGACCGCAGATTATAGATGCTTTTCAACAGTTCCGGAATCTTGGCTTCCAGAGCCTCCAGATCGGTCTCATACGGAATCGGAAAATCAGCAAGAGCCCGGGAGGAGTTGTCGGAACGGTTAAGGATATTGGTCATATCGGAGTTGTTGATGATCTTGACATTTCCACCGGGGTCGGTCAGAACGGTCGTACGGACACTGATATCGGTCACCGTTCCACGGAAACCGGCAACCTCGATAATATCTCCTATGTTGTACTGGTTGTCAATCAAGATGAACATACCGGTAACAACATCTGCGATCAGACTTTCAGCGCCAAACCCGATGATCAGGGCAACGATTCCGAGACCGGCGAGGATCGTCACGACATCAACATTGAACATGGTCAGGATAATGCAGATGGAGGCAATGATGACGGCGTAGCGGATAATGTTTTTAGTAAGGGCAAGCAGCGTTTTGCCACGGTTGTTGGCGGGCTTGATGAGTCCGAGAACAAAACTGGCGAGCGCTTCTGAGATAAGAAGCAGGATAAGAATCAAAAGCCCGTTGATAAAGGCCTGAGAATTCAAAGCAAACTTCGGGAGCGTCTGAACCAGACCGGTATGAAGTCCGATCACGAAAACCAGAATACCGATAATAACCAGAATCAGGAGCCGGAGCAGATGATGATGCTTTTTCATGGAGTGATTCACCTCTTTATAAAATATAGAAAGAAAAAAACTGTCTGATTGATATAATTCAGTATATAAGAAGAAAAAAACGGTGTCAATGAATTAGAGGAAAAACCAGCTTTCCTGCGCTATTATGCAACTTCCCGCATTGACTGAAAGAGGTAAAAAGAATACAATGAAAATGCGAAAACGCAAGCAAAATCACATTTATCCCGGGGAAAAGAATATGATCGGATTCGGAATCGGTGCAGGGCTGCTTTTCCTTCTCATGCTGGCAGTACTGGAGTTAAACAAAAATACAATTTTGGGATTCATTCTTCTTCTGGCTGTTACAGCAGGATTTGTCTTTCTCTTTGTAAAGTTTCTCAGAGAAGGAAAATGGTACGGAAAAGTGATTGCATGGCTTTTATGGCTTGGATGCTTCGTGGCGATTCTGTTTTTGACCTGGCCACCGGTAAAAGCAGTTCCGGCATATGAAGGATTGAAGCCGGAGTATACTGAGACCATCTCTGTCAAGGACGGAAAAGTTCGGGGGGTTCTGATTAAAAACGGAAAAATCGAACTATACGCCGGTATCCCGTATGCGAAACCGCCTGTAGGGGAATTAAGATGGAAGGAACCGGAGGACCCGGATCCGTGGGAAGGCGTTCTGGACGCAGATCATTTCGGCCCGATGAACATGCAGCCGACCAATATTCCTATCTACAATAATCTGAGACAGATTATCGGATACCATGAGTACAGTATTTCTTTGAGAGATAATTATATTCCGCCGGTATCGGAGGACGGATTATATCTGAACATCTGGAAACCTGCCGGAGATGTTGCCAACCTTCCGGTGCTCGTATACGTGCATGGAGGCTCATTGCAAACCGGACAGCCGTGGTATGGTGATTATGCCGGAGCGGGAATCGCTGAAGAAAAGCAGATGGTTGTCGTTAATATGGGCTACCGGCTTGGTGTTTTCGGATTCTTCGCGGATGAAGAACTGGCAGAGGAGTCTGAGAACCATACCACAGGCAATTACGGACTTCTTGACCAGATCAAAGCGCTTGAATGGGTCAGGGACAATATCGCAGCCTTTGGAGGGGACCCTGAGAATGTGACTCTTTCCGGAGAATCTGCAGGAGCTGCAAGTGTCAGTGCGCTTTGTACTTCGCCACTTGCAAAAGGTCTGTTCAGACGCGCAATCCTGGAAAGTTCAACGGTCGCTTCTGTAAAGCCGCCTCATTCGTTCCGACTGCTGGAAGACGCGCTTGCTTCAGGGAAAAAATTGAAAGACCGTTACGGGGCATCGAATGTCAAAGAACTTCGTCAGCTGGATGCCAAGGCACTTGTGGGAGAGGCTGATACACAGCACCATATGACGGTGGACGGATATGTTCTGACGGAAACACCTTATGAATCTTATCAAAAAGGAATTTTCAACGGAGAAGCACTGTTGCACGGTTATAATTCTGATGAGAGCGCTCCGTTTATTCTGTTCGGTCGCGCGAACCTGAAAAATTATGAATCTAAGGTCCGGGCATATTTTCAGGAATATGCAGACGATGTGTTGAAATTGTATCACCCGAAGACCGATCAGGAAGCAGACTCCATGTGGGCGCAGATCTACAGTGCGGTATTTTTCAATTATCCGCATTATTGTCTGAGCAGACTTGCAGAAAAGAACGGCATTCCAAGTTACGAGTATTATTTTTCCAAGCAGAACGGACGTCTGTCGGCCTGGCACAGCGGGGAGATGATTTATGTATATGGGAATATTCCTGAAAAATCACCGCTCTTTGATCAGGTGGACCGGGAATTATCAAAAATGATCATGTCGTATGTATATGACTTTTCTGTAAAAGGGAATCCGAACAGGGAGGGCCTTCCGGTCTGGGAAGACAGCAACGGAGGTACCAGGCTGCTGAGATTTGACGAGACGGTTGCAATGATGGAAGAACAATATTTGCCTTTATATGCGATTATGGACCGTATGGAAGGCTGGGAATAGTAAAGAAAGAGGAGAACAAAGATAAAATGGAACTGCAGAAAGTATTGAAAGAACGTTATTCGGTTCGAATCTATGATTCAAGACCGATTGAGGACGAAAAATTAACCAGGATTCTTGAAGCGGGGAATGCCGCACCGACAGCGAAGAATCAGCAGCCGCAAAGAATCTATGTTCTGAAAAGTGAAGAAGCGATTCAAAAGATACGTGCTATCACGCGCTGTGCTTTCAATGCACCGGTCGTTCTAATTTTCGCATATGATGCGGAAGCTCAGTGGAGAAATCCGTTCGAGCAGGAAATTGTATCCGGTCAGCAGGATGTGAGCATTGTTGCCACACAAGTGATGCTGGCAGCATGGGATGAGGGTATCGGTTCCTGCTGGGTTAATTATTTCCCGAACAGCGAAGTGGAAAAAGCATTTGAGCTTCCTGAAAATGAGAAAGTCGTTTTGCTGATGCCGATGGGTTATCCTGCTCCGGAAGCGGGTGTTTCACCCAATCACGGAAAAAGAAAACCGCTGGAAGATACGGTGAAGACGCTGTGAACTGGGAACATTCTTGCGGGGCAGTTCTGTATCAATTAAAGAACGGAGAACCGTACTATATCCTGGTGGAAGGATCCAGCGGATTCGGTTTTCCGAAGGGACACATGGAAGCAAATGAAAGCGAAATACAGACGGCTGTAAGGGAAATCTGGGAGGAAACAGGAGTTCATGCTGTTGTGGATCAGAGTTTCTGCAGAAGCGTGGAATATCCTGTATTGAAGAAGAAGGATACTTGTAAGAAGATTACTTTTTTCATTGCTACTTATCCTGAAGAAGAAACTCCCTCCCCAAGACATGAGATCAAGCGGATGAAAAACGTTCCT
This sequence comes from Clostridia bacterium, assembly GCA_017514685.1. GTDB lineage: Bacteria > Bacillota > Clostridia > Christensenellales > CAG-138 > UBA3792. The sequence goes on along the minus strand of JAFWJN010000040.1, from coordinate 62,032 downwards.
TTTGATCAGGCAAAGGAACTTCTATGGCTTGATGAACTGAAAACGATTCTGGACGAGGCAAATAAGATCATATGTTCTCGGGCAGAACGGAAATAACTGCGAACGAATAATTATAATTCTATCAGGAGAAAAAGATGAAACGTATATTAGCAATCATTCTGGCGGTTTTGATGGTGGTAAGTACTTTGGGATGTATCCGTGTTAAGTCTTCTGCGGAAGAAAAGAAAGATACGGTAGAATCTGTCGCAGAATCAAAGACAGAAGAAACTTCCGTCAATAATAAGACAGAAGCGCCTGCCCCGGAGAAAACTGCGGAACCGACCGAAGAACCAACCCCCGAACCGACGGAAGAACCGACCGAAGAACCAACCCCCGAACCGACAGAAGAGCCGGAACCGGACACGGCTGATTATCTGAGCGATGACTATGATTTCCATGTGGTAATCAATGACCCGGCCTGGAAGGGCTCCCCTGCGAATGGCGGAATTGCGTTTATTCACGAAAATGATTCGTATGGAACAACGCAGATCGTACTATACTCAATAGATGCCGGAGATACGATCGATTATATTTCAATGGAAGATATGGTCGAAAGTGTCATTAACGCCTGGAAGAATGCCTATGGTGCTTCCGGAGTCACTGTTCAAACGGAAATCACGGAAATAGATGTAAACGGGATCAGCGGACGGATGCAGGATGCAGATATCAGCTATATTGGCATTTTGCTGAAAGGAAGAGTTCTCATTTGGAAAGCGGGAACACGGGTTTATCTGGGACAGTTGATAGGTGTGGAGGATGGCTTCTCTGAGGCAGAGCCGGTTCTGCAGGGCATGCTGGATACCTTTGAAACGGCAGCTGATTACCGCAGCCGGACAGGAGCTGTCTGAAGAAACAGGATCAAAAAATCATAACAGACCCGATCGGATCCGATCGGGTCTGTATCTTATACCGCAGCAAAATACATTAATATAAGAAGAGTCGATTTTGCATATGCCTCAGGTGAGACAACGGTTGGAGGAATGAGCGCTCCATTGAAAGGCAAGACGGGGAGACCCGTCTGCCAGATGAATCACACCGCAATATTCAAAACCTTCCCGGGTTAGAAGTTTTCGCATGATGCAGTTATCTTCATGGGTATCGATACGGAGCTCTTTGGAAATTGCCCGACAAAAAATAAGGATTTCAGAAAGCACCTGCTTGTGGGAGCCATCGCTGGCCACCCGGTGAAGTGCCGCATAAGGGGCATTGTTTTTCCAGCTTCCTTCGATCTCTGAGTAGGTGGGGTCCGGATCAAAAAGAAGAGCAAACGCGCCGTAAGGGCGACCGTTTTCTTCGAGGAGGTAGCCTGTACCGTTCACAATGTCGGATTGGATTAACTCCAAAGAGGGCTTAGATTTTCCCCACTGAAAAGGATTGCCGCTTTGCTCCATAATGGAACGGGCAGCGGCATAAATGCGGATAAGATCGGAAAAATCATCTGGGGTTGAGCGACGGATCATGGATTCAGAGCTCTTTCTTTAATAGTATGCTTTCTGTTGTACGGATCACTTCTATAAAACCGGCGGCTAAAAACAGATTGATGGATGGATTGTCAAGAGCAATGTTGTCATACAGAACCTTAATGCCGCGCGCTTTGGCTGCACCACAGAGAAGATTGAGACCGGTTTTTCCGTAGCCGTGACCGCGATGCTTGGCGGAAATAATGATGTCAGTCATATATCCGCCGAGTTTGGGATCAAGATGATAGGCGACTTCTCCGACGAATTCCTTATCGGCGGTCATAAGATAACGGTAAAAACATTGTTCCCGGTCCTGCGCAACCCAGCGGGAATACCACTGGCGCCATTCAGTTTCAGGCCAGTCAATCGTTCCGCCGTATGCTTTGTTGTAAGACATGGTTTCAGGATCTGCCAATAAAGCCTGCCTCATATCCAGATCGGCAAATGCAGGTTTATATAGGAAAAGTTTTTGATCGGTGTTTGACATGAAAAGCCTCCGTTATACTCAAATATCGGTCATTGTATGACCAGCTCGACTCTTTTTTTGATACGTTTCGGCGGGGGAAACTTTCCGCAAAGTTTTACCCAGAGAATCATCAGAACGATCAATGCACAGACAATCATGAGTATGATTCGGACAACATGCCATTGATCCCAAAGGATTCCGAGAACCAAATCGGCAGCTGTAAGAAGAACTGCGCCGAGAATGATCCAGAGAAGATTCTTTTTGGAAAAGAGCGATTTAAGAGGAACATCAGGGAATAGCAACTTGAAAACAAGCACGAACAGACCTATCAGAACGGCGGCTTCCAATAAAAAATGAAAAATTGCCTGGCCAATCGGACTGGACCAAAGGGAAGAAAGCAGAACGGTAATGACTTCTCCAATTCCCCAGAGCGGAAGAAGAACAAGAGACTTGACCGGCAGAGGAAGCTTTTGCATTCGGATGCAAAGCTGCTCTTTCCAGGTATAAGGTTCATACTGGTCTGTTTCGAGGATATAACTGTGGGGAGACTCATTCTCTAAAATAAGGACATGAGAATTATCCGAGGCATCAGGAGAGGAGGACTTTAAAAGATCCGCCGGATTCGATACCACGGAATTGGTCAGGATACTCGCTGCGGTGACAGCAGTCGCGGCTCCTGCGGCAATCCTTTTTTTAATTTTCCGAGTGTTTCTGCTCATACCAGAAAGTATATCATTATTTATAAATGGCTGCAAGCACAACAAAAAAGAGTGCTATTTTTACAAATACTCCTGGTATTAATTTGTTGACAAATACCCCCGGAGGGTATATAGTAATACAAGAAACATACCCCAAGGGGGTATAAGAAGAGGAAGAGTGTATGGAGAACAATTCTTGCCCGCACTGCGGAGAGCGTCATAAGGAACGGACCCAGGAAGAAAAAAAGGAATTATTGATCAGGCTTCGAAGGGCGGAAGGACAGATTCGCGGAATTGAAAAAATGGTAGAAGAAAATGCGTACTGTCCGGATATTCTGATTCAGGTTTCTGCCGTGACCAGCGCTTTGAACAGCTTTAACAAAGCGTTGCTTGCCTGCCATATCAAAAGTTGTGTGTCAGAAGATATCCGAGCCGGAAAAGAAGAAGCGGTCGATGAATTGGTCGCAGTTTTGCAAAAACTGATGAAATGAAGGAAAAAGGGATTGTTTTATGAAGCAATATCATGTCACGGGAATGAGCTGCGCAGCCTGTGCGTCACGTGTTGAAAAGGCTGTTACTGCAGTTCCGGGCGTTACAGCCTGTTCTGTCAGCCTTTTGACAAATGCAATGGGGGTAGAGGGGACAGCATCTGAGGATGAAATTATCTCTGCAGTAGAGAATGCCGGATACGGAGCGTCCGTAATAGGCGAAAAAGTATCTGAAAGTATAACAAAGCAGGAAGAGGCTCTTCAGGATAAGGAGACGCCCCTCTTGAAAAAAAGACTGATTCTGTCGGTGGCTCTTTTGATTCCCTTGATGTATATTTCCATGGGACATATGATGTGGGGATGGCCTTTGCCTTCTTTCTTTGATGACAATCATGTTGCTATGGGACTTGCGCAGATGCTTTTTTCACTGACGATACTGATTGTCAACCGAAAGTTTTTTATCAGCGGCGCAAAAGCTCTTTGGCACAAAGCTCCGAACATGGATACTCTTGTCGCGCTTGGTTCCGGAATCTCATTTATCTGGAGCGTCGGGATTTTATTTGCTATGACCCGTGCTGTAACGGATGGGGATACGCAGATGGTATCCAAACTCATGATGAGCTTTTATTTTGAGTCAGCAGCGATGATTCTGACGTTAATTACGGTCGGAAAAATGCTGGAGGCGAAAGCAAAAGGCAAAACGACGGACGCGTTGAAGGGACTGATGAAGCTGGCACCTCAAACAGCAACGGTTCTCCTGGATGGAAAAGAGTCAGAGGTTCCGATTGAATCTGTTAAAAAGGGAGATGTGTTTGCGGTAAAACCAGGAGAAAGCATTCCGGTGGACGGGATTGTTCTGGAAGGAATGAGCGCGGTAAATGAAGCGGCACTGACCGGCGAGAGCATTCCGGTCGATAAAAAGGCAGGGGATACCGTTTCTGCAGCAACAGTAAATCAGTCTGGTTATTTACGATGCAGGGCTACTCGTGTCGGGGAGGATACAACGCTTTCTCAGATTATCAAAATGGTCAGTGATGCTGCCGCAACAAAGGCGCCGATTGCCAAGATTGCGGACCAGGTTTCCGGTGTTTTTGTTCCGGTAGTCATTTCCATAGCTGTCGTGACACTTTTGATCTGGCTGATTATCGGACAATCTTTCGGGTATGCTCTGGCAAGGGGGATTTCCGTTCTGGTAATCAGCTGTCCGTGCGCGCTTGGTCTGGCAACGCCGGTTGCCATCATGGTTGGAAATGGTGTCGGAGCAAGGAACGGAATTCTTTTCAAAACAGCGGTTTCTTTGGAACAGGCGGGAAAGATTGACGTGATAGCATTAGATAAAACAGGGACCATTACGCTTGGAGAGCCAAAAGTGACGGATATTCTGCCGATCGGGATTGAACGGGACCAACTTCTGGCGATTGCCGCATCGGTTGAACAGAGAAGTGAACATCCGCTTGCAAAAGCAATTATCCAGAAAGCAGAAGAAATGCATATCAAAGTACCGGAGGCATCAGATTTCTCCGCTTTGGTCGGAAGCGGCGTCAGAGCTGTGTGCAGCGGCAGGGAAATCTTCGGAGGGAGCCTGGCTTTCATCGAATCAAAAACATCAGTTTCACCGCAGATCCTTGAAGAATCCCGGCGTCTTTCCGATGAAGGAAAAACACCGCTGCTGTTTATGGAAGACGGAATACTCTGCGGAATCATTGCTGTGGCAGATATTATAAAAGAGGAAAGTCCGCAGGCAATCCGGGAATTAAAGAATATGGGAATCCGAACAGTCATGCTGACAGGGGACAATGAGAGAACAGCAAAAGCAATCGGAGCATTTGCGGAAGTGGACGAAGTCATTGCCGGCGTCCTTCCGGAAGGAAAAGAAGCTGTAATCCGTGATCTTGGACGATATGGAAAAGTTGCCATGGTCGGTGATGGAATCAATGATGCTCCGGCATTGACCAGAGCGGATATTGGAATTGCAATCGGGGCAGGAACCGATGTTGCAATCGACGCGGCGGATATCGTATTGATGAATTCCAAACTGACGGATGTTTCAGCCGCAATCCGGTTGTCGCGCGCGACCTTACGGAATATCTACGAGAATCTTTTCTGGGCATTTTTCTATAACACGATCGGGATTCCCCTTGCAGCAGGTGCCTTTATCAGCCTGTTCGGATGGGAACTGAATCCGATGTTCGGAGCAGCAGCGATGAGTCTCTCCAGTTTCTGCGTGGTATCAAATGCACTGCGGCTGAATCTGTTCAAACTGTATGACGCCTCCCGTGACCGGGCAAAACGGAAAAGGAAGATCTCGGACAGCGAAGAAGCATGTCCGGTACCAATAAAGAATGAAATGATAAAGGAGGATATTCCTATGGAAACAAAGAAAACCCTGACTTATGAGATGCAGATCGAGGGAATGATGTGCCCGCACTGTGAAGCAAGAGTGAAAAAGGCTCTTGAAGCGATTCCGGAAGTGGAAAATGCTGCACCGGATCATACAAAAAACATTGCTGTTGTAACTCTTTCGTCTGCGGTGGAAGAATCTGCGCTGAAGGAAGCGGTTGAAGCAAGCGGTTATGAAGTAAAAGCGATCACTTTACAAAACAAGTCAGACATTCCGGAAGTCATCACTATGAATGTTGAAGGAATGATGTGCCCACACTGTGAAGCAAATGTCAAAAAGGCATTGGAAGCAATTCCGAATGTGAAGGAAGCCGTTGCGAATCATGAACAGAATTCAGTAAAAGTAACACTGAGCGGACCTGTTGATAAGAACAGCCTGATAACCGCTGTGGAAGAAAAAGGATATACGGTAAAGGGAATCCGGTAAAGCAAAAACTCCTGCGAAAGGAGAAAGAACGTATTTGTCGCGGGAAAAGAGACCGGAACCGATGCTTTGAGGCTTTGATTGGCTGATTTCTTTTGTGAAAAACACGTGAAAAGTCTTTTTCAGCCGGGATTTTGACATTGTCAAAAGGAGAGGCTGCGGATATAATCGAAATATGGACGCTATCAGGACATTCATAACAGAACATATTCTGGCTTACGGGACATTTGCGGCAATCGGATTGGTTGCGGCTTTTGCTGCCGCTGTCATATTATGCTTTAAAATGAAGCAGAATTGGGTGCGGCAGATCCCCCTTATGCTGCTGTCCCTTGTAGGACTGATCGCCGGGGCGAAACTGTTTGGAATGATTTCGTATGAGAGGTATCTGAGATCTGTCGGAATACAGGATATTACAATCAAACGTCTTTTTAATGATTCCGGGATTGTCTTTTACGGAGGCTTGCTTGGATATTTCGGAATGATGTGGTTGCTGTTCTGGAAACTGCTCCCGAAAAAAAGGCTTGCCTGGGATATCGTTGCGGTATCGACTCCTTTGTTTCACGGATTTGCCAGGGTCGGCTGTTACTTTGGCCATGAGATGGTTGACGGACAGCTGGTATGGAGACCATGTTGCTACGGAATTCACATGGAAAACGCTTTTTGCTCTCATTTCTGGGACAGTCGGTTTCCAACTCAGCTGTTTGAGTCGGGATTCAATTTCCTTCTGTTTGGGATTCTGCTTGCATTGCTCCTGACGGATCATGAAGAAAAACGAAGAGGGTCTTTGATTCGTATCTATCTGATAGCATATGCTGTGTTCCGTTTTATCATTGAGTTTTTCCGTGGCGATGAAGTGCGCGGTGCCTACGGGATATTCTCTTTTTCACAGGTCGTTAGTCTGTTTATTCTGTTCGGTGTTATGCTCGCATGGATATTGAAGAAAAAGAAAATCGTGAAACCGCTTCCCCCGGATCCATTTGATCCTGAAGTCGAAAGATATGATCTTTTTATCAAAACGGAGACTGCTTCGGAAGAAGAGACAGAAGATGAGAAAGGTTTTCCGGAAGGAAAAAGCATGGATTCCTGTTCGGACAAACAAACAGAAGAGAATTAACTATAAAGTAAGGAGATTATTAGAATGCTGGAATATCGTTATGATACACAGTTGCTGATTGACGGACATGATCTGGATGAAGATGCAATCAATGATTATTTTACAGAGCACTTTGACGGAGACAGCCTTTTGGCTGTGGGTTTTTCCGAAATGATCAAAATCCATTATCATACGAATGAACCTTGGAAAGTCTTGGAGTACTGCGCGTCTCTCGGTGAAATCTATGATATCGTGGTGGAGGACATGGACCGCCAGTCAAGAGGACTGAAAGGCTGAAAATTGAAGTCAAGAAACAACAAATAACGGCACTGCTAACCGAAAGACAGTGCCGTTTTTTAGTACCTCATAGAAGAATTCAGAATTATCGTTTTTTATACAGAATCAGTTCCGAATTAGCACCGTCTGCTTCATACGTGCAAATCAGAATGAAATCCATATTGGCAAGAACACCGAAGCACAGATCTTCGCATAGTTCTGACTTCAATTGAGTTCCGAGGTAGGTTGTCTGATCGTTCAGAAATTTCACTTCAGCACCACTTGGAAGCCTGTACTTCAGATTGACAAAACTGCCTACAAGAGCGTTTAGTTTCTCTACCTTGGGCATCCCTTCAATGTGCAGGCCGTTGATCTCTTCTGTCAGTTTCTTTTTGAAAGCTTCAAACTGACCGTTATCACTGAGTTCTTCATATCTTTTCCAGTAATCAAGCTTCGGAAGTGTCTGCTTCATATAAGAGCGGGCCTGCGCTTCGGAAAAGTTTTCATTAATCATATGAGGAATGCAGACATCGATCAGATCGTCCATGCTGCTGTATGTATAGGTTCCGTCAGCATAGCACCATTTGCAATAGTCTTCATTCAGAGAACCGTCCCGGTTGCTGCTGATGATGGCGTCTTCGAGCGGCATTCCGCAGCATTGGCATATAAGCTGACGCGGTGATCCGAGCAGCGTGTTGATAGAAACATGAAAAAGATTGGAAAGCAATTTTAACGTATCGGTACTCGGAACCGTTTCACCGTTTTCCCAGCGGGATACTGCTTGCCTGGTTACAAAAACTTTTTCTGCCAGTTCGTCCTGGGAAAGGCCTTTTTTGGTTCGGAGCTCAAATAAGATGTCTTTAGTATTCACAGGATCACCTCCTTATCGGAAATTATAGCATGAAAATGCGGATATTACACGCAACCCGCTGTTGCTATTGCAGAAGAGATGCAAGAAGACCCGATCCGAAGGAGCGGGTCTTCCAATCTGGTGAATGATTTTGCACTATTCGAGAGAAAGATTATGAAGGACTTCGCTGACGGTATGAACCGGTATAATCGTCAACTGATCTTTGACTTCTTCAGCGACATCGTTAAGATCATCAACATTGTCAGCAGGAATAAAGACTTTCTGCACCCCGGAGCGCTGTGCGGCCATGAGTTTTTCCGGAAGACCGCCGATCGGATTGACATTTCCCTGAAGAGATACTTCACCGGTCATGGCAATTGCCGGACTGACAGAAATGCCGCTGACCAAAGAAGCGAGAGCAGTCGTCAGGGTAATCCCGGCAGAGGGACCGTCTTTGGGGGTTGCACCGTCCGGAACATGAATATGCAGGTCCTGGTGTTCCAGCTGTGTGGCCTGCTCAGGATACATGGACTTAACAAGGCTGATTGCTATCTGAGCGGATTCTTTCATCACATCACCTAACTGACCGGTAATGGTCAGTTTACCGCTCCCGTTCGTTTTCATCGTTTCAATATACAGTACATCACCGCCGACCTCTGTCCATGCGAGACCGGTCACAACACCGGGTTCGGCAGAATCCTTAACCAGTTTCTGATGAATCGGACTCATATCCAGATATTCCCGGAGCTGTTCTTTTTTCACTTCGATTGGGGATGTTGTCCCTTTGACCAACTGAATTGCAGCACTTCGGCAGAGAGTGTCGATGCGCTTTTTCAACCCGCGGACACCTGCTTCCCGTGTATACTCATCGATGATTTGCTCAATCACCCCATTTTCGAGAGTAAGGTCTTCTTTTCCGAGCCCGGCGGATTCCAGGGCTTTCGGAAGGAGATGCTGAATTGCAATTTCCTTCTTTTCGATAGGTGTATATCCCTGGAACCGGATCATTTCCATACGGTTGAATAGCGGTTCCGGAATCGTATCGATCGTATTGGCAGTGCAGATAAAAAGCACATCGCTCAAATCGAAAGGAACATTCATATAATGATCCGTGAAAGAAAAGTTCTGTTCGGGATCAAGAGCTTCCAGCAGAGCACTTGCGGGATCTCCGTTAAAGGAGGCAGAAAGTTTATCTACTTCATCCAGAACCATAACGGGGTTGGAAACGCCTGCTTTGTGAATTCCGTCCATAATCCGTCCCGGCATAGCTCCGATATACGTACGGCGATGGCCTCTGATATCCGCTTCGTCATGGATGCCGCCCAGACTGACGCGAACATATTCACGTCCGAGTGCTTTTGCAATGCTCTGTCCGATGCTGGTTTTTCCTGTGCCCGGTGCGCCAACAAACAGCAGAATGGAACCGGATTGCTTCTTCTTTAAGCGCATAACGGCAATCTGTTCCAGAATACGGCGTTTGACTTTTTCCAATCCGAAATGATCTGCGTCAAGAATCGCTTCCGCTTCTGACAGATCAATTTCTTTCAGGGGCTCTTTCTTCCAGGGAAGAGAGGAAGCAAATTCCAGATAATCCATGATCAATCCGCTTTCGTGACCGTCCGTTCCTTCTGCTTTCAGACGGTTCATAAGCTTTCGGGCTTCTTTTAATGCCGTTTCGTTCATGCCCGCGTTTTCAATTTTCAGCTCAAGCTTTCGGATATCGTCCAGTTCTTCCGGATGGAGTTCATCGAGTTCCTTTTGCAGGTAGCTGATCTGCTTCCGGATTGCCTGCTCATGATAAAGCTTCTGATTGTTCTGATGCTGTACCGATTGCGCTTTTAAGCGAACCCGAAGCAGTTCAAGATTCTGGTAAATCATGGCTTCAAGCTTTTCAAACCGGAGTTTCTTGCTGTCTTCCGCTAGAAGAGCATATCGCTCCTCATTGCTTTCAGACATCCATGGGGACATACCGGCGCCGATATCGCCGATCGTATTCCAGGACTGGATATAATTGCGGAGTGCTTCTCCCCACTCGAAACCCTTTGAGAAAGAGGAGAGTTCATGCTTGATCGCGGCAAGCTTTGCCATGGCTTCCTGTTCATCCAGATCATTGATTTCCTCACGGCGGGAAACTGTCAGCTCGATCGTATTATCCGGATAGAAATAGATTTCATCCAGATTGACACGAGTGGATAGATGAACAAGCACATAACCTTGATCGCTGATTTCGATAATCCTTCCGGAAACTCCGATCGGATAGAAGCTTTCACTTCCGAGATCCTTACGAGCAGTTTCTTTTTTGGATATGATAATCGTGACCTTTTCGCCTTCAATCGGAGAACGGCCGGTCATGTTTTTATAAAGGTCTGTCTGAAGATAGATGTTTGAATCCGGAAGGGTAATCATCCGGTAAACGGGAACGACAGCCATAAGATAACCTCCTTTTAGAACCAGAGTATTAGTGCCTGGAAAAAAGATGCTCCTTCTTCAGAAGAAGCTCTTTCTTGACAAGTAAGTTCAGATTGATATAATGATAAAGACTTTACAACTGTCCAAGTTGATTTCAGTTTAACATAAGTTTACTGAAAGTCAAGTTCCCCATGTGAACCCAGTGTGAAAGTTTTGTCCATATTTTTAAATGAAAGCGGAGAAAAGCTGAAATGTATTGTGGCTGCAATCCAATCGCTTACCGATCTCAGAAACAGATTTCTAATGCGCTTCAAAGGCTGATGCGCCGGAAACCGTATGAAACAATCAGCGTCAGTGAACTCTGCAGGGAAGCGTGCGTTTCCAGACAGACGTTTTATTCGCTGTTCAGCTCCCTGGAAAATGTGATTCTTTTTATACTGCAGGAAAACAATTGTAAGCCGGCAGAAGAAAGAACTTTTTATGATACACCGGAGAAGGTCTGTTCTTACTGCAGCAATTATATTCGGTCAAACCGTGATATACTGATACTTTTATCGGAGCAGCAGGCGGCTTATCTGATTTACAGCAGCCTATATGAAGCGTTTCGCATGGGTTTTGATGCGGATGAAACAAGAGCTTCTTTACGGGCGCATTATCTGGCGGGGGCGCTGACAGGAGTTGTGCTTGATAATTGCGGGAAGAAGTTCTTCATGGAGCAGGAGACGCTGGAAAGTATTTTAATGGATTTTCTGCGCGGAGGACTTTTTTGATCAGTCAGATGTGCTCTTCAGATCGCTGTCGTCTTTCCCCGCTATCACAGTCGATCCATCTCCCTTTTGACCGAGAGTATAATTTTCGCCCGCTGAAATAAAAACGATATCTGCCCAATCGGAAACATTGCATTGACCGTCAGTATTTTTACCGGTGGCAACCACCGTGCAATCTGCTTTTAGTCCGACAGTATGTCCGTTCTTTGCCGAGATGGAAATGATATTTGTCCAGCTCTCAACATTGCACTGTCCATCTTCATTTTCTCCTACAGCCACAACCGTTCCATCTTTTTTCAGTCCTACTGTATATCGATCTCCGGCAGCAACTGATACGATATCCGTCCAGTCGGACACGTTGCATTGACCTTTATCATTTTCGCCGGAAGCAATTACGGTTCCGTCTTCTTTCAATTCAACTTTATGAGACGCACTTGACGCAGAAGAATCCAGAACAGCAATCCGCTCCCAGCATTTTTTCAAATAGTAGCCGTTGTCTGTGTATCCACGCAGCCAGGCAAAATAGGGGGCAGCTTCTTTATACCGTTTCGCTTTATATAATTCCAAAGCCGAAATGTAGACTTTTGCTTTTGCATCCTTATATCCGTTTAATTCCCGGAAAGCTTCCGCAGAACGTGCATACTGCGCAGAAACAAAGAACTCTGCCGCTGTATTATATTTTTTAAATTGATACAATGTAACAATCGTTACGATTGCTATGCAAATGAGTAATACGGCAAGAACGGCAATTCCGGCTTTCTTCAACTTTGAAATTTTTGCTTCAAATCTGGTTTCTTCAGCTTTCAGCAGAGCGGATTCTTTCTGCCATCTCATCCTGCCGAGCTGTGTCCGGCAATCTTTATACTTCTGATTCGCGTCTTTCCACCCTGGAACGGCACGGTAAAGATTCATCGCCTGTTCCAGGCTTTCTTCCGTATTCTCCAAAGCAAAAAGGTTGGCTTGCTCGTAGATGAAGTGTTCGTTTATTTCCTGCTTCAGACCGCAGCCTTTGCAGGTACCAGCGGCATCGCCATTTTGGAACGCAACAAGACCTCCGCAGTTTTTGCATCTGAAAAGCATGATAACACCTCGATGTTTTTGAATAATATATAATTATATAGAAAAAGCGAGAAGAAGGCAAGGAAAAGTGCCAGACGACAATTGCCCTAACAGGCAAGAAGAGAAAAACAGAAAAACGCCTCATTGAAGGCGTTTTTCAAGTTGGTACCCGATACGGGAGTCGAACCCGTGTTACCGCCGTGAGAGGGCGGTGTCCTAGGCCACTAGACGAATCGAGCAGGCTAGATAATAATATCGAAGAATCCTTTTTCTGTCAAGCATTTTTTTCTTAAGCAGAAACAATCAGAATGCAGATTAAACGCTGACTTGATCTGCATCCGAATGCACGCAGGAGATCCACGGTGCGATTAATCCGGCATACCGAAACAAATGGACCATTCATTGCGATACTGTTCTTTGGGAAGAACCCGGATCAGATCATTCTGCTTTTCAAACACTGAAATCTTTCCTTTTTCGGAAGGAAGAGAACACCAAGGTTCAATGCAAAGATAGGGCGCAGTTGTTTTGGGAGCATGCCAGAGTCCCAGATAGGGCATTTGAGGATATCGGACGGTAATGCTGTGCTCGTCTCCTTCCGCTTCCAGAACAACTTCTCTTGCAACATTTTTCAGAACAATGGCATCATCGTCAAAGAGAGAATGGGTCAAAGAAAGAATGGTTCCGTTTTCCAGGGGGAAGGCAGTTTCTGTGCCGTCTCTGAAACAATCTTCAGAAAAGCCGATGCGAACCGGTTCTGATGATTCACTAAACCGGAGCCGGTACGATTCAAAAGATTTTCCCGTTACGTTCGGGACTCGAAATCCGGGATGTCCTCCGAGACCGAAATACAGGGTGCGGTCATCGGTGTTCGCAACTTCATACCTGATAAACAAGGTTTTTTCTTCCAGCCGGTAGGTAATCCGGAAGACAAATGACCTTGGATACTGTATAAGGGATTCGGGAGTGTCCGACAGTTCAAAGGTTATTTCAGTATCCGTGCACGAAGCAAGGCGGAACACAGAATACGGAGCAAAACCATGGATCCGCATCTGATGCACGGAACCATCGAGATAATACTTCCCGTCTGTCAGTCTGGCAACATAAGGAAACAGGATAGGGGAACGTCCTTCCCAGTATGCAGGATCCCCCTGCCATAGGTATTCGGTTCCATCTGCCGATCGGACAGACTGCAGTTCCGCGCCTTCTGTTTGAGCTGTAATATGAAGAAAAGAGTTGCTGATGGAAACCTGCATGGGGTTATCTCCTGAAGTTTTTTTCTTCATGATAAATCGAAAAAGGAAGATCCGCAACCCCAAATCCGGGAATTGTTTTACCAATGGACAATAGAAAGGAATTTGCGGCGGAACAGAGTAAGCACGGAAATGCTGTGCCTGATAGAACACGGAAAAGCTCGGATTCCGGCAGGGAACAAAAGAGGAAAAATAGCGTGTGTTTCTTGCTTTTTACCTCTGTTTCCGATATACTTATCATGAGTTCATATAAGCAGAAACCATTCTGCACAGCGAAGACCGGAAGGAGAGAGTTCAGCATGGATGATTTAATGGAGTATAAATGCCCATGCTGCGGCGCAGGCCTGAAATTTTCAAGTGCGCTGCAGAAAATGAAATGCGAATACTGCGATTCTGAATTTGATATGGAAACGTTGCGTGCATACGATGAAGCGCTTAAAAAAACGGAAGCAAAGGATGCTGAAGTTGCCAAGCCGAACGGCGCAACGTGGGAATATGGGGAACAAAGCGGCATTAACGTGTATAGCTGCCAGTCCTGCGGAGGACAGGTTATCGGAGATGAAACGCTGGGTGCCAGCGCGTGCCCGTTCTGCGGCAATCCTGTTATCATGAAACAGCAGTTTGCCGGGGATTTAAAGCCGGATCTTGTGATTCCGTTTAAACTGGATAAAAAAGCAGCGAAGGCCGCATTTGAGAAACATTTACTGAAAAAAAGATTACTTCCCAAGGTGTTCAGAAGTGAGAACCACATTGATGAGATCAAGGGAATTTATGTACCGTTCTGGCTGTATGACGCGGATGTTTATGCGAATGTCCGGTTCCATGGGACAAAAACGCGCGCATGGTCAGATATGCGATACAATTATGTTGAGACCAGCCATTATTCAGTTGTGCGCGGTGGGAACCTCGGATTTGCGGGAATTCCGGTTGACGGCTCCAAAAAGATGGATGATGCGATGATGGAGTCGCTGGAGCCATTCGATCTTTCGGAAGCAGTTTCTTTCCAGACTGCCTATCTGTCCGGCTATTTTGCCGATCGATATGATGTATCAGCGGAGGAGAGCATTCCGAGAGCAACGGAAAGAATCCGTACCAGTACTGAGAACGTGCTGAGAAATGCTGTTTCCGGATATCAGACGCTGACCTGGGAAAGCGGTAATCTGCAGACAGAGCGCAGTTTTTCCAAATATGCTCTTCTTCCGGTCTGGCTTTTGAATACGACCTGGAACGGAAAGAAGTATACGTTTGCTATGAACGGCCAAACCGGAAAGTTTGTCGGAGATCTTCCGCTGGATAAAGGCGCATATGCGAAATGGTGGATTCTGACGGGATTGGGTGTTGCGGCAGGCGCGTATCTGCTTCTGTCACTGTTCTCCTATATGTTTATCTAAGGGGGTGAAGACAGTGAAAAAAATCATTTCTGCTTTGATCGCTTTCATGATTCTCCTTCTCCCCGTTTTTGCCTTTGCAGATATCGGAGATCTTCCGTCGGAAAGGCAAATGCCGCTTTTAGTGGACGAGGGAGACATTCTTACGGACAGTGAAGAAGCACAGTTGCTTTCAGAACTGGAACGCATCAGCTCGGAGAATGCCTGCGATGTAGCCGTTATTATCCCCGCCTCTCTGGGATATAAAAGCGCAACTCAGTTTGCGGATGATTTCTATGATTTGAACGGTTATGGGTATGGAACAACTCATGACGGAATTCTGCTGATGGTCTGCATGGAAGAACGTGATTGGGCAACTTCGACCGCCGGGGCCGCTCAGGATTGGTTTAATGACAGCGTTCTATACAGTATTGAAGATGAATTTCTTCCCTATTTATCTTCCGGTAACTATCTGAAAGCGTTTATGGCGTTTGCGTCGCGCTGTGAGGATGTTCTGAAAACCGCTGACAGAAGAAGCGTGCTGTATCTCAGCGATCAGGGCAATTTCTTTACAGATGATAACTCAAAAACCACAGCTTTACGAACGCTGGAAAGTTACAGTCACGTTGCCGGATGTGATATTGTGGTTCTGACGGTCGATGATTTGAACGGACAAAGCGCATCCGATTATGTCAAAGCGACATACGATTCCGGAGATTATCGTCACAGCATCTATGACGACAAGATCGTGATGGTGATCGACAGAGCCGGTTCCACTTGTTATTGTGTAACAGGCGGCGAAATGACGAGTGCCGTTGCTGAAACGGAGCGGAAGGCTCTGGAGCAGACATTTGCGGAAAAGCTTTCCGGAGATACTGCGCTTTCAGCAGTTCAGAGTTTCTGCAGCGAAGCAAAGCAGCTGGCAGAAAACTATTACATGAGAAAACATACGGGTCCGGATCCGGTAATAAGGACTTTTCAGCCTTTGTCCGGTTCAAGACTGCTGTTCTCATGTTTTATCGGACTGATTGTCGCTATGATTGTGACCGGTTCCATGAAGGCAAAACTGAGATCTGTCGGTAAGCAGCTGCAGGCATCGGATTATCTGAAGAGAGACAGTCTCCAGATCAATGAGCACGAAGATCTGTTCCTTTACGCCAGTGTTTCAAAGACGCTGCGCAGTACGGACAGCGGAAGGAGTGGAAGCAGCGGAGGACATAGCAGCAGTCATTTTTCATCGTCCGGTGTTTCACACGGCGGTCACAGCGGAAAATTCTGATCCGGGATGTTCCCGATTAACAGATCAATAGAGGGATTGTTTACGGGGAGGGGCTAGTCCCCTCCCGTGTTGACTGAGGAGTTTAAATGGAACAATATACCTTTTTTAATACCGATACTTCGAGACCCCTTGCCGCAAGACTGAGGCCGGTTTCACTGGAGGAGTTTGTCGGACAGAAACATCTGATCGGAGAAGGAAAAATTCTTCGCAGATTGATTGAGAGCGACAGAATCTCGTCTATGATCTTTTGGGGACCTCCGGGAGTCGGAAAGACAACACTTGCCCGAATCATCGCAAACTCAACAAAAGCGCGGTTTATCGATTTTTCTGCTGTTACAAGCGGAATAAAGGAAATCAAACAGGTCATGCAGCAAGCGGAAGATAACCTTCGGTTCGGGGAGAAAACGATTCTGTTCATTGACGAAATTCATCGTTTCAACAAAGCGCAGCAGGATGCGTTTCTTCCATTTGTAGAAAAGGGAAGCATCATTTTGATCGGCGCGACAACAGAAAATCCATCTTTCGAAGTAAACAGCGCTTTATTGTCCAGATGCAAGGTCTTTGTACTGCAGGCGCTTTCCCAGGATGACTTGTCGCAATTGCTGAACCGGGCACTCAGGGACCCGAGAGGATTCGGAACGTTGAAAGTACAGATCCCGGAGGAACTGATTGAAACGATAGCCGGTTTTGCGAACGGAGACGCCAGAACAGCTCTTTCCACATTGGAAATGGTGGTTCTCAACGGAGAAATGGACGGCGAAACGATTACTGTCACAAAGGAAACTGTAGAGCAGTGCATTTCTAAAAAATCCCTGCTTTATGATAAGGGCGGAGAGGAGCATTACAATCTGATATCAGCTCTTCATAAGTCAATGCGGAATTCCGATCCGGATGCGGCAGTCTATTGGCTTGCAAGAATGCTGGAAGCAGGAGAGGATCCTTTGTACGTTGCAAGGCGGATTGTGAGGTTCGCAAGCGAGGATGTGGGACTGGCTGATCCGAGAGCCCTTGAACTCTGTGTCGCAGCTTACCAGGCGTGTCATTTTATCGGAATGCCTGAGTGTACTGTGCATTTGACCCAGGCGGTTACCTATCTTTCCCTGGCGCCGAAATCAAATGCGATGGAAGTAGCGTATATGTCCGCAAAGGAAGATGCATCAAAGATGCTTGCTGAACCCGTTCCCCTTGTTATCCGGAATGCGCCGACCAGACTGATGAAAGACCTCGGATACGGAAAGGGATATCAATATGCGCATGACACGGAAGATAAACTGACGAACATGCAGTGCTTGCCGGATTCACTGCTCGGGAGAGAGTACTACCGACCAACTGATCAGGGCCTGGAATCCCGTTTTAAAGAACGGCTTCAGCAGATCAAGGAGTGGAAGGAAGCACATAAAAACAAATGATCATGAGGGGGAGAGGGCAATGAAGAAGACCAGAAAAACAGCGGGGATTCTGCTGGCGGTGCTTTTGGCGGCAGTTTTTTGCTGCATGGCAATCGCGGACAGGATCCAGACTGCAGGAGGAACTGTTGAAATCACACAAGGCGTGATTGATACCAATGTCGGTGATATTACGTATAAACTCTACAAGCCGAAAGATGCTGTCAAAGCGCCCGGTGTACTTCTGCTGCATGGATATCAGAACGATAAAGAGACCTGCGCGGCATATGCGATTGAACTTGCAAGGCGCGGAGTAGTGGTTCTTTCCATCGATGAGTATGGACACGGTTCTTCAGAACCCGGATTGATCAATCGCGGATACGTGAACCAGAGAGTGAAGGTTAATTTCGGTCTGGACAGCAAAGAGAATGGAACTTTCGTTTCTGTCGGAGGCGCAACACGTTACCGGCTGATGATGAACTTCTCCAACCTCAGTTTCTTTGATGAGCGATATACAAAAGATGACCAGGGAAATGAAATTACAGACAGTTCCTGCGGAGGCATTGCAGCATATGCCTGGCTGGCAAGTCTTCCTTTTGTAGACAATTCCCGATTGGGATTGTCCGGCCATTCGATGGGGACATGGTCCAGCTGGTCGGTAGCAGCGGCATATTCCGGAACGGAGATTGAGCCGAAAGCGACCGTATTGCAGTGCGGTGAACTGTTTACCAAAGATGCCTATGACAGCAGCAAAATTCATTTCAATAATGTTCTTTTACTTCAGGCAAAATGGGACGAATTCAGCTATTTCCGCGACTATGAAAAGAATGTGGATGACAAACTTCTGCATACGCCTCTTCGTGCGGAGTTCCTTGGAACATCTGTGAACGATGCTGCCTGGAATACCACCTTCGGGAGTTTTGCTGAAGGAACAGCGCGAAGAATGGAACTGCTGTATACCAATCACCGCCTGACTACACATCATGCTCACGGTCTTGCTGTTGCATTGGACTGGTTCGCGGATGCGTTGTCCTATAAAAACAGTGTTCCGGCAACGAATCAGATTGCGATGATCAAAGAGTGGCTGGTACTTCTTGCAATGCTCTGTGCTGTCGCGGCACTGCTGCCGGCAATGGAACTTCTTCTGACGATTCCGTTCTTCGAAGCAATTGTACAGCCGCTTCCGCCGAAGACAGGTATCAAACCGAAAGGAGCGTGGTGGCGCGGGGTTCTGATCACGATGCTGATCGCAGGTTTCTCTTACCCCTTTATGACCCAGCTTGGACATGGGCTGCTTCCGCTTCCGGAGGGTATCTTCCGGATGACGGTCGGCAACGGTTTTATCAGCTGGTATCTGCTTTTGATCCTTGTCATGCTGATTACGACCCTGATCGGAACACGGGGAGCAAAAAAGAAGGGAACGTATGACGGTTATTACGGAATGGGACTCGGAACAGCCGAACAGCCGAACCGGATCGGCTGGAAGCATCTTTTCCGTGCCTGCCTGCTCGTCCTTTGTCTGCTTGCTATACTCTATATTATCGTTGCGCTTTGCGGACTGTTCCATGGATTGGATCTGAGATTCATATGGCCGTTCTTCAAAACCTTCACATGGGCAAGATTCGGACAGTTCTTTGTTTACATTCCGGTTTTCGCATTGTTCTTCCTTCTGAACAACTCCAAAATCATGGCTTCCATGCGGACAGAAGCGACTTATCAGAAGGGATTTAAAGGGTTTATAGGAAGTTGGTGGAGAAATGCCCTGATGATGGTCGGAGGAATCCTGATTATCGTCCTGATTGAGTATATCCCATTCTTCCTGGGAATAGGACCGGGCGCGGATGTTCTGTTCGGATCGACTTTCGGCGGGCCGTTCATGTCCCTGATGATTCTGTTTGTACCGCAGGTCATCGTATTCAGCGTGCTCTGTACATACATGTATCGCCGGACAGGCAGTGTCTGGGTCGGAGCGCTGACGGTTGCATCACTTGCAGCGTGGATTGTGACAGGCGGATCATCAATGCTGTAAAAAAAGAAATAAGTTGTATAAGGATGTGCCCGGTTTCCGGCAGGAACCGGGCGCGTTTTTCAATCTGTTTGCTTCTGCGATAAAAAAATATTGTTATTTGTGCGCTGATATGGTAAAATATAGCAAACGCGAAAGGGGAAACCGCATGATCTGGGAGAAATTGAATGATGCGCAAAAAGAAGCCGTTACAAGCACGGAAGGTTTTATCCGGGTTGTCGCAGGAGCCGGCTCCGGAAAAACGCGGGCTCTCTCTCATCGGTTTGCTTATCTGGTGAATGATTTCGGCATTCTTCCCGGAAATATACTCTGTGTAACATTTACAAACAAAGCAGCGAATGAAATGAGACAGAGGATTCATGCTCTGACAGGGGACAATGATACCGGATATATCAACACGTTTCACGGATTCTGTGTGTCGATTCTGCAGGAAGACAGTCATGCGGTCGGTTATCCCAAGAGCTTTCTGGTTCTGGACAATTCCGATATTGACGATATGCTCAAAATGATCTATGAAGAGCGGGGCCTGACATTGAGGGATATGACTTTTTCTGCAGCCAGAGACATGTTTGAGATGCAGAAACTGTTCCGGAAACCGGAATATTATCTGGATCTTATAACATTATCGCTGGACAGCCTGCGTGAAAAGTATCTTGCGGCACAGGACCGGGATGAGATCCTTTTCTACGGATATCTGTATCAGCAGAAAAAGTGTTTTGGTCTTGACTATAACGATTTGATTAAATTCACGCTTTATATCTTTAAGGAGCATCCGGATATTCGGGAAAAATGGCAGAAGAGGCTGGAATATATCATGATTGATGAGTTCCAGGATATCGATTCCATCCAGTATGAGCTGATGAGCGTTTTATGCGGATATCATAAAAATCTGTTCATCGTCGGAGACCCGGATCAGACAGTCTATACCTGGCGCGGGGCAAATGTGAAATATCTGAATGAGTTTGACAGCCGTTTCGTTCCCACACATACGGTCATGATGAATCAGAATTACCGGTCAACCCCGCAGATTCTTGCTGCGGCGAACTCTTTGATTTCCAGAAATAAAAACCGGATCAAAAAAGACCTGATTCCAACGCTTCCTGACGGGGAAACGGTTCTTTGCCATCATGCGGCAAGTTCCGAAGAGGAAGCTAAATGGATTGCAAAACAAATCAAAGAGCTTCATGACAAAGGAACAGAATACAGAGATATGACGATTCTGTACAGGGCACATTATCTGACCCGTCAGATTGAAGAAATTCTTCTGAAAAAGAAAATTCCGTATACGATTTACAGCGGAGTGCAGTTTTTCATGCGCATGGAGATCAAAGATGCTCTGAGCTATCTTCGAATGATCGTATATCGGGACGATCTGTCTTTCAGACGGATCGCCAATGTCCCGAAGAGGAATATCGGCCAGCGACGTTTGAAATTTTTGGAAGAATATGCTGCTTTGAACAATTGTACGTTATATGAAGCGCTGACAAGAAATCTGGATCACGAGATTTTTAAAGGAACGAAGGCGGCATCTTTTGTCAGGCTGATTGAATCCTTCGGGCAGAGCTATGAAGGGCGTCCGGTCTCCGAAGTGCTTTCGGCAATTCTTGATGAGAGCGGATATGAAGCGATGATGCGTACGGAAGGCAGCCAGGAGAGGCTGGATAATCTTGCCGAATTGAAACAGTCGGTATATGAATATGAGACAACGTGCGGAGAAGAAGCGACGATTATTCATTATCTGGCGCACATTGCATTGTTTACAAACAGTGACAAGGAAGAACCGGGTGATAAAGTAAAGCTCATGACCGTGCATGCAGCAAAAGGTCTGGAATTTCCTTATGTATTTCTCTGCGGAATGAATGAAGGAGTGTTTCCCTCCAGAAAAGTAAGAACGATCGAGGGAATGGAAGAAGAGAGAAGACTGGCTTTTGTCGCCATGACCCGGGCGGAAAAGAGGCTGTTTCTTTCAGAAGCGGAAGGAAGGAACTTGGATGGTTCGCCGAAATATCCTTCCCGTTTTCTCCTGGATATCAGGCAGGATCTGCTGGAATACACCCAGATCCCGAGGGAAGGATTGATTCGCGATGCGTGGAGTTATATTCGAAATTCGGAAAATCAGATGCAAAGCGATGCAGGAAAAGCGGATTTGATGCCTGTAGGAACGAGAGTGAGACACACGATTCTGGGCAATGGTACAATTGTGGGAGTGGATCCTGACAGAAACGCATATACGGTTGTGTTTGATTCGCTGGCAACTCCGCGTACGATCGCTTTCCGGGTACCCCTTACAAAGATATAAAAAGTGAGTCGGAAAATAATAACCGATACGATTCTGAAAAAGCGAAAAAGAGGAACTGATGAAAGAAATAAAAGTAGAAAATCTGTTTCAGTATATTAACCCTATGAAACTGAATACAGAGCCGGCAATTGCTCTGGCATCGGACGGGAAGGAGACCAATGGCCTGACAATCGGATGGGCGGAGTTCGGAAGGCTTTGGAGAAAGCCGGCAATGACAGTGTACGTACATAAAGCACGGTATTCTAAACATATCTTCGATGGAGCTGATTACTATTCTGTCTGCTTTATGGAACCGGAGCAGAAAAACGTTCTCGGTTATTTCGGAACCGTGTCCGGAAGGGACGAGAACAAGATGAAAAACTGCGGGCTTACGGTACTGGAAGAAGACGGCGTCCCGTATTTTGCGGAGAGCAGGGCGGTCGTGATCTGCCGCATCATGGGCAGAAATGATTTTGATGCTTTCAGTTGTGATGATGGCGTGAAAGAATGGTATCTGAAGGATGGTGTTCATACACTCTATCATGGAGAGATAATAAAGGTTCTTGTGAAAGAATGACCTGTAAAACATGGCGAAGACCCTATATAGTCCGTATAAAGCAAAGATACGGACTTTTTCTTTCTTTTTCAGATTTGATATGATATACTTTTTCCAATGCGATTCAAAGGAGGATTTGTATGAAGGCACCGTTTTCACCCTATCTGAACGGCATCGTGCCGTGGGTGCACCAGCTGGTGGATCTGCTTGGCAAAACGTATGACTATGTCAGCGTACTGTCCACGGATTCCGTCGGCTTTACGATTCAGATGTCACAGCGCAGCAAGTCTGTGACCAACTCGAACATGACAACAGAGCGCGGCAATGTCGTCCGCGTCGCGAAAAACGGTCTTTACAGCGAATACGCGTTCAACGAGATCGATCAGGAAGATCCCGAAGCGGCGGTCAGAAAGATCCGGGACGAACTGGACCGGCAGATAAAAGTGCTGGAAAAGACCAAAACGCCGGTATATGAGACAGGACTGCTTTCGGACGAACCGCTCGAACTGTTCGTTGAGAAAGAGACCGAACAGCTTCCGGAGACGGAAGATCCGGAAAAGCTGGTATCGTTTCTGCAGTCGCTTTCCGACCGCGGCATGGAGATCATCCCCGGCGCGCGCGACTGCAACGTAAGGGGAATGTCCACGCATATCTCAAAGATGTTTATCTCGAAGAACCGCTTCCTTCGCCAAAGTTATGTATATGCCGAAGGATCGATCGCATCGTTTGCTCCCAATGAAGAGGGAGAAATGAAGATGGCGTACAAAGGTGTATCCGGCCTCGGCGGTCCCGAGATCCTCTTCCGCCTGAAAGAAACGCTGGAAGAATTCCCGAAGCTGATGCAGGATCTGCTGAGTTCCGAAAAGATCGTTCCGGGAGAATACGAGATCATCACGGATCCGGGCATCACTGGACTGATTGCCCATGAGGCATTCGGTCACGGCGTGGAGATGGATATGTTCGTCAAGGAAAGAGCACTCGGCGCAAAATACATTGGACAAAGAGTCGGAAGCGACAAGGTCACAATGCATGAGGGCGCGCTCTGCGCAGACAGCGTTACGGCATACGCGTTCGACGACGAAGGCATTATCGCAGGAGACGTCATCGAGATCGATCACGGCATTTTAAAGACAGGGATTTGCGACGCCCTGGCGGCATTGCGTCTCGGAGGACAGCCGACCGGAAACGGCAAACGGCAGAATTTTGCCCATAAGGCATACACCCGTATGACAAACACGATCTTCGATTCGGGCACGGATTCCGTGGATGACATGATTGCGTCCGTTAAACACGGATACCTGCTTTCCGGAACGGAGAGCGGCATGGAGGACCCCAAGCACTGGGGGATCCAGTGCATTGTTTCCCGCGGATACGAGATCAAAGACGGGAAACTGACCGGAAAAGTCGTATCCCCTGTCATCATGACAGGATACGTTCCGGACCTGCTTGGTAACATCTGCATGGCGAGCACAGACCGCAGAGTGGATGGAAACGGCGGCTGCGGAAAAGGCTACAAGGAATGGGTCAAAGTGGCAGACGGCGGTCCCTATCTGAAAACGAAAGCGAGGCTTGGATAATGTTTAAGGCTGTAAAAGAAAAACTGCAGGCAATTGGCTGCGATATGTATGAACTGACGGAGCAGACCGTCAAGGCATGGGAATTCTACTTTATCCGGCACAAACTGGATCAGAACCGCGCGAGCAGCGTCAAGACACTGAAAGTCAAGGTATACCGTCCTCTGGAAGACGGAAAAATGCTCGGAAGCGCTTCCGGGGACATCAATCCGACCGCTTCGGACGAGGAACTGGATCAGGCACTGAAAAACCTGTATTATCAGGCGTCGCTAGTCAAGAACCCGGCTTACACCCTGACTGACGTTCCTATTCCGGTTTTGGAACAGAAGCCCGTCGACCATGCCGCGATTGCCGAAAGCTTCATGAACGCGATGCAGGCAGTGCATGAGACGGAGACGGAGAGAATCAATTCGTATGAGATCTTCGTCCGGGAGATCCATAAGCGTTTTGAGAATTCGAACGGTGTGACGTACGAGGTCACCTATCCTGAGTCCATGATCGAGGTCGTGGTCAACGCGAGCCGCGGAGACCATGAGATCGAACTGTACCGGAATTTTGAATCCGGCGTCTGCAACGGCGAAAAACTGACCCGGGACGTGGAAGACGCCCTCCGCTTCGGAAAAGACCGCCTGATTGCGGAGCCGACCCCGAAACTGCAGAAGAGTGACGTTGTCTTTTCCACGGCGGACGCAGTGGAGCTCTATTCGTATTTCGCTTATCGCATGAACGCGGCCCTGCTGTTCCGGAAGCTTTCCGACTGGAGCAAGGGCGAAGCGGTCGCGGAATATACGACAGGAGACCGCATTTCGATTCTGGCAAAAGCGTCTTTAGATAATTCCTCCAAATCCTATCCGGTAGATGAAGAAGGCGCATTGATCCGCGAACGGTATATCATCCGTGACGGCGTGGCGGAAGAAAGCTGGGGCAATCGTCAGATGAGCGAATATCTCGGGGATAAAAACAGTTCGGACGTGAACAACTTTGTCGTATCCGGCGGAACGGCAGACGAGTCGGTCCTGCACGCCGGAGATTATCTGGAGCTCGTCGAGTTTTCCGACTTCCAGGTCGACGAGGTCGGCGGGGACGTCCTCGGAGAGATCCGCCTCGGTTACTGGCATCATGATGGAAAAGTCGATGTCATTACCGGCGGCAGCGTTTCCGGAACGATGCAGGATGCAATTCCATCCATGCGCTGCTCCAAAGAAACCGAACAATACAATAATATGGTGATTCCCAAAGAAACGCGACTCTATAACCTCACAATAACAGGCATCCGGTAATCATGCCCACTGATCAGAAAAGCCCTGCTTCGGCAGGGCTTTCTTATATAGCGGAACGATTACCGAATGTTCGTCTGGCTTCAGGAGAGAATCATTTCCATTCCGATTTTCTGAGGTTTTAATCCGAGAGTTTCATAGAAAGCAAGAGCGCCCGGATTACAGGCCCAGACATTAAGTGTGATATTGTAACAACCGATGCTTTTTGCGTATTGAACAGCGGCGTTAAACAGCAGACTGCCGACGCCCATATGCCTTGCGGTTTCATCCACGCAGATATCATCGATATAAAGGGTAACACGGTCACAGAGCAGCCGGCTATTCCGTACTCGTTCAATAATGCAGAAGGCATGACCGAGCACCACCCCATTCTCTTCACATACGAAAACGGGAGTATCCGGATCAGACAGAATGGAAGCAAGTTCTTCCGGCCCGTATTTGGTTTCCTTCCGGAACAGATCAGGACGGCCCAGATGATGGACAAGATTTACTTGTTCCAATAAATGCATTAACGAGGGGATATCGGATGAAACAGCAGTTCTGACAAGCGGCATAAGTACTTTGATCTCCTTTTGAGAATGGGATTATAACGAAAGGTCACAAAACCTTGTAATATAGATAACGTATTTGATAGAAAAAAGCAAGCATTTTGCATGAGAAGAGACTGACAGAGTATCAGATCGGAGTTTACATTGTGTGCAGGAGAAGATATAATGTTTGAGGCAAAACAGGATATATATTTATTTATATTATTAAATGGAGGTACTGATGAGAGATTTTCTGCTGACAATTTGTCCTTATGCCATATGGAGCATCGCAGCGGCAGAATTGCTGATTGCCATTATGCTGCTTCGGCTGAAGAAAAGACCGATCGTGATTTGTTCTGTACTTGTCACATTCGGGTTGATCCTTGATGCTGTGATAATCGGGCTTGGGGCATTCTTGCCTGAGAGTGTTCTTGCTGCAATCAGCCCGGTCCGTTTTGTAGCCCACGGCATTCTGATCCCGCTGCTGTTCCCGATCTGCGGATATGCGCTGAAACTGAAAAAGCCGGTCATGGTCGGGGTTTGGGTGTTCACAGTTCTGCTAATGATTGCCGGCGCCACGGAAGGAATTGCAACCGTACTGGAGCCAAAGAAGATAGCCGGAGTTGTCCGCTATGCCTCAAGCGAAAACACACCCGGTTGGGCGGATATAATCAGCCGTATTTTATCTTTCGGAACGGTGATTCCGATGATGATCGCGGGAATTGTTGTCTGGGTAAAACAGAAGACACCGCATTTGTTCCTTTCCGGGTTCTTTATGTTTGCGTTTTCAGCACTTGGCCCTGCTACCGGAAACTCCGATCTGATTTTCTTTATCAGCATGTTCGGGGAATTGCTGATGGTTCTTTTCCTTTATCTGTATTGCAGAAGAAAACAAGCATAGCAAATCAGTAGTATTTTAAAACCGCGTTTCCAATTGGAAACGCAGTTTTCATATTCTTATCTGCTTTTGTTACTCCGGGCTTTCTTTTTCTTTTCGAGCATTTCCAGCTTAAGATCAGTGTTGTAGAAATCTTTTGTGGAACAGCCTGCTCTTCCGCCACCGGCACAGGCGCATGCACACGCGCAGGCGCAGGAATGAGCACAGGCACAGGAACTATGCGCGCAGGAACTTGAACGTGAGGAACTTGAACGTGAAGAACTTCCTGAAGATTTTGTTGTGGTGATCGGAACGTGCGTCACATGCACCCTCATAAAGGTGTTGGGATCGGAACTGTAACGGTAGATTCCATCTGACTCCTTTTTCCGCATTTCTTCAGGTATTTGTTTCTCGGAAACAGTTTCTTTGCTTTTAATGAGACTCCTTCCGCAATATTCGCAGACATCCTTTCCTTCGGGTCTCGGTGCACCGCAGCCGGGGCATGATGGATGATAGACGATTTTTTCCCGGGTGATGACTTTTTTCGACTTGCCGCCGGAAAAATTGCCGGTCGCAGAGTAGCTGGCTTTTTTCACCGCTTGAATGATTGCAATAATCGGAAGCGCAAAGATGATTGGAAAAAACAATCCGCTGAGAAGCACTGAAAAACCCGTTTGAACGCAGGAAACGAAATCATCAGACCCGTTGCCGCCCGGAGAGTCGATCGTTTTACTGTCATCAAAAGAGTATGCGTTGTTCAGATAGGTTACAGACACCGTATACGTATCACCGGCACCAAGTGAAGATGTCCAGGTATAATAACCATCTTCCCTTAACAGACATGCAGGATTGACGGACAGGACATTTTCGCTGTTCCATTTGATGACAAGAGAATCAATCTTTGCATCAAACCAGCCGGGCGTGAACTCATAATATGTTTCCCCGTCTGTAAAACGGTTCATCTCATACATATAATCCTGGATCAGCTCAAAGTCGAAGGAAACAACCTCTCCGGCATAATATTTTCTGTCAAGATCAACACGGACGTAGTTTCCTCCGCCGGAATAAAAATCAATTTTCGAAATAGTGTCGCTGAGAGCTGTCACGGAGATACCATGGGAATTTGGGATGCCGATTTTGACCCAGGAAAGAGGACCTTCACTCGTACTGTCAAGGACTTTCCAGTCAAGATGATACAGCATGGTGAGAGTGCCATCTTCGTTTACATCTACAGTTATGGCATATTCCAGTATTTCATCCAAAGCGTCTGCTTTTGCAGTCGGAACAAAGCCAAAGGTGACAAAGAGGACAAGTAGAAAACTTAACAGCCCTGCGAATACACGTCTTCTGTTAGTCATGATTCTCAACTCCTTCCCGATATTTGCGAAGAGGACATTTGCCATCCATAAGTGCTGAATATGCTCTGCGTTCCGCGCATTTTTCGCCTTGCCAGATGGTACTCCAATCATCATGGAGCATGTCGCCGAGCGCTTCGCCGGAAAGCCAGCTTTGACACGGAACAACATGTCCTCCGGGAGTTATGCACATATTGCTGAGACAAGCGCCGCAGGTTGGTGTGCTGATACCGAGTTCTGAGAAGAAAGAATCTTCAATCCACCCGGGCGAGGTAAAACTCAGTTCCATACCGTTTGCGAAGCAATAATCGACAGCTTCTTTCAGAATCAGTTTCAACTCTTCCGAATCAAGCTGTAAATTTTCAGACGCTTCTGTTTCCGCGTTGCCTGTGGTGATAAGACCTGAGCAGGTAACATAGATAACGCCCAGCTGATGCAATAATTCAAGTGTTTTGATATAATCTCTGTTCAATGTGCAGAGAGGGGTATTGACAGAGAGACTTAGCCCTGCAGCAAGCGCATTTTTAATCCCCTGAAGCGTATCATCAAATCGTTCTGCTCCGACCAGTCTGTTGTGTACATTTTTGTCCGAAGAATAGAATGTGATCTGAATGCTGTCAAGGGAGGCATTCCAAAGCGCTTTTGCAAAGTCTTCGGTGATGCGGATGCCATTGGTGTTGAGCCTTGTGATAAACCATTTAGAATAATCGATCAGCTCGACAAGGTCCTCGCGAAGTGTTGGCTCGCCGCCGGTGAAGGTAAGCTGGGCGATTCCTGCGGCACGGCATTTATCGATAATATGCTTCCAGTCCTCCGTTTTGAGCTCGGGTTCATCGGATTGCGGCTGACCGGCGGCATAACAGTGGATACATTTTTGGTTGCAATGCCATGCTCCATTTTTTGACATCGCGCTGACCATCAAATCCATACGGTGCGGGGCACGCATAAAGGGAGCATATTCTCCAATGGTACAATAATCGATTGCCTCCTCGACAGGTTCTCCGCGGGCTATCTGCTGAAATGTCTGCATGATCCGGTAAAGATCTTGTCTCAGGCGTTTCTTTCCGGTCAGAGGATAGACTTTGCGGACCGATAATTCTGTTTCAGAGAGAATGCGTTCATTGTCTTCTTCACTGATGGGCTTTCCGGCATACTGATTCACCTGTTTGATAAACTCTGTAAGAAGAATGCTCCAGGCACGGTTGACAGGAATAAAATCCTGCCCGTTGATGATTGCGCAGCTGGCGCCGAATTCACCATCCTGGAGTAAGGGCGGCACAAGATGAATCCGTACCACGCCCGGGCCTTCCGGATTGAGCGTGGTATGGTGAACTTCATTGAAGTTTTTCACCGCATAGTTCCATTCTCTTTTTGTGGTTTTCATGCGTTCCTCCTTAATAAGAGACTGTATTCTGAAAGATTGTGATGTCATAGTAAATCTGGCGGGATGATGCCGACGATACAACAATAATTTAGCAAAGTTTTATCTCTTTATCAAGGAATTTGTCTGTACCCGGAAGAGAAAGAAAGCAGAAAACGAACGCAGATTGTTAAGCATTCCTTTTTTGGAGCTGATATGATAAGATTCTATAATAGCAGACACATAAGAAATGATGACAGAAATACGGGAAGGAACAAAGAATGAAGGTTCTAGTTGTGAACGGTTCTCCGAAAGGGGAAAACAGTGTTACGCTGCAGACGGTTTATTATCTGCAGACAAAATATAAGGAAAGTGCAGAATTTTTGTATCTGCATGCGGGGCAGAGAATCCACAGCCTTGAAAAAGACTTTCAGGCGGCGGAAGAATTATTAAAAGGAGCAGATTTGATTCTGTTTTCTTATCCGGTTTATACTTTTCTCGTTCCGGCACAGCTGCATCGCTTTATCGAGCTGATAAAAGAACACGGAATCGATATGCGCGGGAAATATGCGACTCAGATTTCCACATCCAAACATTTCTATGATATTACGGCGCATCAGTTTATTCAGGACAACTGCGATGACCTCGGAATGAAATATTTAAGAGGACTGTCTGCAGACATGGAAGATCTCCTTTCTTCAAGAGGAAGAAAGGAAGCGGAAGACTTCTTTGCGTATATTCTATGGAACATGAAGGAAGGATTCAGCGAGCCGCGCAGGTATGTACCGGAACATTCTCAAAAAGAAAAAATAATAGAAGAAAGTCTTTCACGGGAGTTTTTTGAAAAATCGGCAGTTCCCGCCTCAGACAAAAGAATTATAATCGTGACTGATATGGAGGAAAATGCCGGTACACGTCTATCCTGCCTAATAAGCCGGTTTCAAAAAGCCGTTTCGGCCTCATGTGAGGTTGTCAATCTCCGGTCATTCCCATTTTCAGGCGGTTGCCTGGGATGTTTCCATTGCGCTTCAAACGGAGTCTGTGTATATAAAGATGGCTTTGATACCTACCTGAGAGAGAACATTCAAAAAGGGGATGCAATCATCTATGCATATACGATCAAAGATCATTCAATGGGTTCACGGTTCAAAATGTATGATGACAGGCAATTCTGTAACGGGCACAGGACAGTGACGATGGGAAAACCGGTTGGGTATCTGGTGGATGGAAATCTGGAATCGGAAGAAAATCTTCGCACTGTTATGGAAGCGCGGGCGCAGGTGGGAGGAAACTATCTTGCAGGAATCGCCTGCTCAGCAAAAGAAGCGGAACAGCTTGCAAGAAGACTGGAATACTGTCTTTCAAACGATTACAGACAGCCAAAGAATTTTTACGGGGTTGGCGGACTTAAGATTTTCCGTGATTTGATTTATCAGATGCAGGGTCTCATGAGGGAAGATCACCGATTCTATAAACAGCATGGATTCTATGATTTCCCGCAGAAAAAGAAAGGCATGATTGCGGCAATGTATCTGGTAGGCGCAATGATGTCCAACAAGAAGCTTCAGAAAAAGATCAGCGGAAAGATGACGGAAGGAATGCTGATGCCTTATCAGAAGGTCCTGAAACAGGCGGAAGAGGAAGCGACGAAGGCGGGAAAGAAGAATGAATGATTTAATTATCCGGAATGCAGAAGAACAAGACGCGGGAAGGCTTTTGGAAATCTATGCTCCCTATGTGACAGAAACAGCAGTCTCATTTGAATATGAAAGTCCTTCCGTTGAAGAATTTCATGCAAGAATGGAGACAGTGCAAAGGGAATATCCTTATCTTGTTGCGGAAAAGGACGGGCTCATTATCGGTTATGCGTATGCATCGCCTTTTCATCCGAGACCAGCGTACAAGCACTGCGCAGTCGCGACCATATATCTGGACCGGAATTACCGCAGGCAGGGAATCGGAAGAGAATTGTACCGGAAACTGGAAATGATTCTTTTAAAACAGAATGTGTTTACGCTGTACGCTTGCATAACAATCGCACCGGAGGGCGATCCTTATCTGTCCAACGACAGCGAGAAATTTCATTTTCGGATCGGATACAGAACAAAGGGAACCTTTCAGAACTGCGGTTATAAATTCGGAAGATGGTACAGTGTGATCTGGATGGAAAAACAGCTGGCTCCGAAAACGGATGTTCCGGATGAGTTTATCCCATATCCGATGATCCGGCAATGCGAAGGAGAATAAGGATGTATCGTCAAATATTATTCGATCTGGATGGAACCTTGAGTGATCCGAAAATCGGAATCTGTACCTCCGTTCAATATGCGCTTTCCAGAATGGGAATCGAAGAACCTGATCTGGACCGGTTGGAGCCATTTATCGGCCCGCCGCTGACTGACAGCTTTTCCGAGTTTTACGGAATGTCGGAACCTGAGGCAAAACAGGCGGTTCAGTATTATCGGGAACGGTTTTCTGTCGTTGGCAAGTATGAGAATGAATTATATCCGGGAATATATGAACTTCTTTCGGATTTGAAAGCAGATAAACGCTTTGTCGGAATCGCGTCAAGCAAGCCGACTGTTTTTGTAGAGGATATTCTTGCATACTTTCGGATTCGTCCTTTTTTCGACGTAGTATGCGGTTCGGAACTGAACGGAACGAAGAATAAAAAAGAAGAAGTTTTGGAAGAAGCACTGCAGATGCTTTTTGGAAAATCCGGTATGGGAAGAGAAGATACAGTTATGGTTGGCGACCGGAAATTCGATGTGGAGGCAGCGAACAAGCTTTGCGTTGCGGGAATCGCTGTTTCTTACGGATATGGATCGGTCGAAGAACTGACGAAAGCGGGAGCGAAAATGATTGTATCTTCTGTACAGGAACTGAAAGAAAAACTGTTATGAAAACAGATAAACACAAAGAAAGAAACATCCTGTCCGTATATGGACAGGATGTAATATTATGAGAAGCTTTTCACTTTGCCGGATAAGGAATATACTTGTCTCTCGCCTCATATAATGCCTGCAGGAAACGTTTATCAAGATCCGTCAGCCGGTAGCTGCTTTTCCGAATCAGAACATCCCGGTGAACTCGCGTGTTATCCTGACAGATACGCTGAACCAGATGATAACGGTCGAGCGTTTTCTGAGGAACCGGTGAGACCCACATAAAAGTGTTGTGGTTCTCGGAAAGCAGATCGTATTGTCCACCCCGTTCAAATACGAAGATCCGGCGCTCGATTCCGGGATCGAGAAGGTTTTTCCTCAACTCGTTGACCGGAAGGGAAGGAACATACGGGTCGGCATGCGCCACTTCAATATAAGGAGAAAGATCACTTGTCTGAATGGAATCTTTTTTCGCCAGAGGATGATCGCGATGCATGATCAGTACATAAGAAAACTCGGTGATGGTTTCCGCTGTAAATCCCCGGTCTTTCAGCATGGACTGGAAATATTGTTCATATTCCGTCGAATAACGGATAATGCCGAGACGGTAATCTTCACGGAGAATGTTTTCAATCGCTCGCATGGAATTGGTTTCCATATAGAAGATTTCAGCGGGATCTTCGGAAATACTGCCTGAAAACTGAGAAAAGGCTTCCGCAATATAACTTGCCCGGGGGACAGAAATAGAAAATCTCTGCGTCTGCTTTTTCCGATCCCGGTAAACTGCTTCTACCGCATCGATCTCGCGCAGGATCTTACGCGCATATTCCAGAAACTGTTCACCTTCCGCTGTTGGAACCATTCCTTTTGCTGAACGCTCGAAAATCGTAATGCCAAGCGTTCCTTCCAGATCTTTGATTGCGCGGGAAAGATTGGGCTGCCCCATATAGAGGACTTCGGCGGCCTTGTTGATTGAACCGGTATTGGCAATTTCAACAGCGTATTTCAAATGCAGTACGTTCATGGGTGCCTCCTGGGGAAAAAGAAAAACGGACTGCTGCCGGGCAGCAGTCCGGGCGGGCATGGTGAAATGGTTCTGTGCAGCCGGAAAGCAGACAATCAGATTCGCTCAGGAACCTTTTCATTGATCGCCTGCGTAAGGGCGGCGATTTTTTGGAACACTTCGGAAACAGCGAACTGAGGATCGATATCTTCCCGGAATGATTTATCGCGCGCGGACAGTTCATAACCCCCGCGGGAAAGGGTCTTGGGACTGACAACAACACGGATAGGAGCACCCAGCAGATCTGCATCTGAGAAAAGGACGCCCGCGGAAACAGGACGATCGTCATACAGAACTTCTATGCCGGCATCTGTCAGTTCTTTATAGAGCCGGTCGGCAGCAGCGCGGACATCCGGGTTATCGATGCGCAGAGCGCAGACTTCAACCTGCCAGGGAGCGATCGTGATCGGCCAGATGGGGCCGTAGTCATCATGGCGCACTTCACAGACAGAGGCAATCAAACGGCCGACGCCGATTCCGTAGCAGCCCATGATGGGGTTGATCCGGTTGCCGGAGGCGTCGTCGAATGTCATGCCCATAGCTTCGGTATAGCGTTTTCCAAGCTGGAAAATATTACCGACTTCTATACCGCGGCTGATCCGGATGCTGTGTTTATGGCAGCTCGGGCATTCGAACCCGTTCTGTGTTTTGCTCAGATCCAGATACAGCGTATCTTCAGGGAGATCACGGGAAGGCGTGAATCCGGTATAGTGATATTCTTCTTTGTTGGCGCCGCAGACAAGATTGGAAGCATCCTGGATGGAACGGTCAAACAATACAGTTGCAGTTGTATTGAGATTGACCGGACCAATGTTACCGGCGGTCAGATTTGCGGCATCGATATCGACGGCGGGATGGACTTCCGCTTTCAGATAATTGGTCAGTTTGGTTTCGTTGATTTCCAGATCTCCGCGCGTAAAGATCAGGACATAACTGTCATCTGCATTTCTCTGATAGACAACAGCCTTGCAGGATTTAACAGCAGCCTTGCCGAGGAGTGCGCAGACTTCATCGATTGTTTTGGCGTCTCCGGTGAATACTTCCTGCAGAGATTCCGAAATCTCGTCTTTTTCATTCTGGACAAGCGTTTCCGCAGCTTCCATATTGGCCCGGTATCCGCACTCGGGGCAGATTACGATGGAATCTTCACCGATATCACACAGAAGCATGAATTCATGGCTTACTTTACCTCCCATCATGCCGCTGTCGGATTTGACAGCAACGACTTCGGGAACACCGGCGCGGGCATAGATGCGTTCATATGCCCGGTAAGCACGTTCATAGTATTTCTCCAGATCTTCCTGAGAAGTATGGAAGGAATAAGCGTCCTTCATAGTGAACTCACGGACGCGGATCAGACCGCCGCGTGCTCTGGGTTCGTCACGGAATTTGGTCTGGATCTGATAGATCATAAAGGGATATTTCTGGTAGGTGCCGGCGACATTCATTGCCATATGGACGGCGGCTTCTTCATGTGTCATACCTAGAACCATATCGGCTCCGCTGCGGTCTTTGAACCGAAGAAGCTCTTTACCGATGGAATCCCATCTGCCGGACTGCTGCCAGATAGAAGCAGGCATCACGACAGGGAACAGGACTTCCTGGCCATCAATTGCATCCATTTCTTCCCGAAGGATCTGTTCGATTTTATTTTGAATTCGTTTTGCCGGTGTAAACAGAGAATAAATACCGTTTCCGACAAGCTTCATATATCCGCCGCGGGTCATGAGGTTCTGACTTTCAATCTCAAAAGCGCGGTCTTTGAACCGCTCTCCAAGAAGCTGACTGACTTTCATACAAGACGTCCTTTCTTAATCGGTATGCGGTGTCTGCATATAATCTCAACAGACAAATCCGCAAAACATTTTGCTTTACCTTTCTATTTTATCGGAACCGCAGTTATCTTTCAAGCCCTCAGTAAAGATTCCTTGCAAAGCTTTTTTCCAGAGTTAATTCCCAAAGTAAGTCCCACAACGGGATTTACGATGGGAATTAACGAACTTTTTTCCGAATCTTTCTTTATATACCCTCTGTCATTTTTTCACCCCAGTCCACTTGGACTTGAATTGTATTTGGCAAAACTATATAATATTTTAAATAAATGCTAATAATATTCGGAGGCAGGTATGGAACGGAATGTAGCTTGGAACACGTATAACGAAACCGAACAAAAAGAACTGGAGCAGATTTCAGCAGAATATAAACTGTTTCTGAACGGAGGAAAAACAGAACGGGAATGCACAACGGCCGCGATCCGGCTTGCTAAGGACGCAGGTTTCCGGGATTTGAAAGAAATGATTCAAACAGGCGAAACACTCAGACCGGGCGACCGTGTTTATTCCGATTGCATGGGAAAAGCAATTATGCTGTTCATCATCGGCAGTAACCCAATGGAAAACGGCTTCAACATTATCGGCGCACACATTGATTCCCCGAGAATGGATCTCAAGCAGAATCCGTTGTATGAGGATGCGGGAATCGCTTATCTGGATACGCATTATTACGGCGGAATCAAAAAGTATCAGTGGGTAGCGCTTCCGCTTGCTCTGCATGGAGTGATCGTTAAAAAAGACGGGGAGAAGATTGATGTTGTCATTGGAGAAGAGGAAGACGATCCGGTGCTCTGCATCTCTGATCTTTTGATTCACCTTTCCGGGGAGCAGCTCCAGAAAAAAGGCGCAACGGTAATCGAGGGAGAGGACCTGAATGTTATCGTCGGCGGGATTCCGCTCAAAGATGAGGAAAAGGAGCCTGTCAAAGCGAATATTCTGAAAATTCTGAATGATAGGTATGGCGTGGAGGAAGAAGATTTTCTGTCTGCAGAGATTGAAGTCGTACCGGCTGGAAAAGCAAGGGATCTCGGGCTGGACCGCAGCATGATTCTGGGATATGGTCATGATGACCGCGTCTGCGCTTTTGCACAGATCAGGGCGATCCTTTCCATAGAAGATGTCCCGGAACGGACAAGCTGCTGCATTCTTGCGGATAAAGAAGAGATCGGTTCCGTCGGTGCCACGGGAATGCATGCGAAATATTTTGAGAATAATATCGCGGAACTGATGAACCTGACCGGAGAATATTCGGAACTGAAGTTGAGGCGTGCTCTTAAAAACGCATGTATGCTTTCCTGCGATGTAAGCGCCGGCTTTGACCCGAATTTTGCCGGGGTTTTCGAAAAGAAGAACAGCGCTTTTCTCGGAAAGGGAGTCTGTTTCAATAAATACACAGGTTCACGCGGAAAGAGCGGCTCCAATGATGCGAACGCCGAATATATGGCAAAGCTTCGTAAACTCATGGAGGACGCGGGGGTTCAGTATCAGACGGCGGAGCTTGGAAAAGTGGATGTCGGCGGAGGCGGAACGATCGCTTACATCTGTGCTGCATACGGAATGGAAGTAATCGACAGCGGTGTGGCGGTTCTTTCCATGCATGCGCCCTGGGAGATCATTTCAAAAGCAGACCTGTATGAAGCTTGCAAAGCGTATCGTGCGTTTCTTTTAAACGCCTGAATATAAGCGCACTTTTGCTGCGGGATGGAATCTGCGGGAAATAGGGGAAAACGCTTGACAAAAACCTATATAAGGTGATACATTTTCTGCATTGCAGGACAGGAAAGGAGAAGAGAAATGAAACATCTGTTTTTCGGCTCCTATCTGTACGCGGAAGTTCGTTTTGAAGCGGGCTATTATAATCGCACCAGATAATCCCGTCCGACCTCAGCGCATTTATCAGCGGTTCTGTTTTCGGACGGAACCGTTTTTTCTTACTATTATTGTCCAAGGAGAAAGCCGACATGATTATTCCCATCAATCTGGATACGGGAAGCTATCCCATTGAGATTGAGCGCGGAGCGCTGCATAGGGCAAGAGAACTGTTCCGCCTTGACCGGAAGGTACTGGTTGTTACCGACAGCGGAGTTCCTGCGTGTTATGCTGAAGAAATCGCTGCGGCGGCAAAAGAACCGTATCTTGTAACCGTTCCTCAGGGCGAGGAAAGCAAGAGCCTTTCGGCTTTTGAAAAACTGCTCAGCAAAATGCTGTCATGCGGCTTTTCCAGAAAGGATTGTGTCGTTTCGGTCGGCGGGGGCGTTGTCAGTGATCTTGCCGGGTTTACCGCGGCATCATATATGCGGGGAATCGATTTTTATTCGGTGCCGACCACGGTGCTTTCTGCGGTAGATGCCTCAATCGGAGGAAAAACAGCACTGAATCTGGATGGAATCAAAAATATCGTGGGGGCGTTTTATCAGCCGAAAGCCGTTTTGATCGATCCGGATACGATGAAAACTCTTCCCGGAAGACAGGTTTCAAACGGTCTTTGCGAAGCGTTGAAAATGTCAATCACTTCCGATCCGGAACTGTTCGATGTTTTTGAGCAGCAGGATCCTTACTGCTGCCTGGATGAGATTATTACCCGTTCGGTCATGATAAAAAAAGCCGTGGTCGAACAGGATGAAAAGGAACAGAACCTCAGAAAAGTTCTGAATTTCGGGCACACGATCGGACACGGGATTGAAAGCGCGGGGCATGCTCTCGGATTGTATCACGGGGAGTGTGTTGCAATGGGAATGATTCCGATGTGTTCAAAGGATGTGCAAAAAAGACTGATGCCTGTTCTGAAAAAGCTGAAGCTGCCTGTTTCCGCACCGATTGACGCGGAAGAAATTTACAGGGCGCTCATTCACGATAAAAAAGCAGCAGGCGGGGAAGTGTCGGTGGTTACAGTAGATGAGATCGGTTCCTTTTCCTTCCGGACGATTCCTTTATCATCCTTGAAGCCATTGATTAACATTGTAACGGAACAGGGAGAAAAAGCATGAAAAACACATTCGGAAACGCATTGACGGTGACACTGTTCGGAGAGAGCCACGGAGAAATGATCGGAGCGGTTCTGGACGGGATAGCGCCGGGGATTCTGGTGGATGCGGCCTATATTGCGCATCAGATGGATCAGAGACGTCCGTATGGAGCCATCTCAACCGGGAGAAAAGAATCAGATACGGTGAAACTGGTCAGCGGGGTCTATCAGGGAAAAACGACCGGAACGCCGATCTGCATTTTAATTGAGAACGCTGAGCAGCACAGTTCGGACTATGCGGAACAGCAGTTCCTTCCGAGACCCGGACACGCAGATTACACGGCGATGCAGAAGTTTCACGGGTTTTCCGACCCGCGCGGAGGAGGACATTTTTCCGGCCGCTTGACAGCGCCGCTGACTGCGGCGGGAGCAATTGCACTGTCAATGCTGAAAAAGAAAGGTATTTTAATCGGAACGCACATTGCGCGCTGCGCAAAAATCTCCGACCGTTCGTTCGAAGATTATGAGAAGGATATCGGCCTCCTCGAGGAAAGCCTTTTCGCTGTTCTGGACCCAAAGAAGTCGGAAGAAATGCAAAGCGCTATTGAAGAAGCGGCAGGATGCGGGGACAGCGTCGGGGGAGTACTGGAAACAGCGGTATTGGGAATACCGGCAGGAATCGGAGAACCATGGTTCGACACCGTGGAGGGACTTTTGGCACATGCGTTATATTCCATCCCATCGGTCAAAGGCGTGGAATTCGGAACCGGCTTTGCACTGGCTGATCTGCGTGGGAGCGAAGCAAATGACGCATTCGTTATAGAAAATGGAGCTGTAAAGACAAGAAGCAATCATAACGGCGGTATCAACGGGGGAATCACAAACGGGATGCCGATTCTGTTCCGGACAGCAGTCAAGCCAACGCCTTCGATCTTTTTAAAACAGGACACGGTCGATCTGAGAACAATGGAACAAGCTGAACTGAAACTGAAAGGACGGCATGATCCTGCAATTGTGCATCGCGCACGGGTCGTGGTAGACAGTCTGACCGCGCTGACGCTTGCGGATCTTCTGACGGAACGTTACGGGACCGACTGGTGGGCGGAAGCATAGAAGAAATCAAGAAAAACAGAAGAGGAGAAACTGCTTTGGAATACGGATTAATAGGACATCCTCTTGGACACAGCTTTTCCAAGGAAATTCATGAAGCGCTCGGAAGATACCATTACGAGATACATGATCTTGAAGAGAATAAACTTCATGATTTTTTGTCACGCAGAGATTTTTGCGGAATCAATGTGACAATTCCATATAAACAGGCAGTTATTCCCTATCTTGATGTGATCTCGCAGAGAGCAAAAGCAATCGGCGCGGTTAATACAATCGTGTGCAAAGACGGACTGCTTTACGGATACAATACGGATTTCGACGGAATGAGGCTTGGGCTGACAAAAGCCGGCATCACGGTAAAGGGAAAAAAGGTCCTGATTCTGGGGACCGGAGGAACAAGTAAGACCGCAAAAGCTGTTGCGGCCGCACTTGGAGCAAAAGCCGTATATAAAGTCAGCCGAAGCGCCAAAGATGGGGCGCTCTCCTATGAGCAGGCATATCAGAAGCATGCGGATGCGGATGTGATCATCAATACAACCCCGTGCGGAATGTATCCGGATTCGGAAAAAATGCCGGTGGATCTGGACCGGTTCACCAATCTTTCCGGTGTTTTCGATGCAATCTACCGGCCGTTATGTACGAACCTGATTCTGGCGGCAAAGGAGCGAAGCATTCCGGCATTCGGAGGACTGTATATGCTGACAGCGCAGGCTGTCCGTGCAGCGGAACTCTTTACCGGGGAAGCTTTTTCAAAAGATCGCATTGATGCTCTGTACCGGAATCTTCTTTCGGGAAAGAGAAATATCGTTCTGATCGGGATGCCGGGAGTCGGAAAAACGCATGT
Organism: Clostridia bacterium; assembly: GCA_017514685.1. GTDB lineage: Bacteria > Bacillota > Clostridia > Christensenellales > CAG-138 > UBA3792. The sequence goes on along the minus strand of JAFWJN010000040.1, from coordinate 21,793 downwards.
AGGATCAATTCTGGCGGAATTGCTGCACCGGCCGTTCTATGATTCAGATAAAGTAATCGTTGAACGGATCGACATGCCGATCGCGGAATATTTTGCCCAAAACGGCGAGGAAGCATTCCGCCTGATTGAAACGGAAGTACTGAAGGAACTTTCCCAGTTAAGCGGGGCAGTGATTGCAACCGGCGGGGGTTCTATGACGAGAGAGGAAAATGTCAGAACCGTTAAACGCAACGGACACCTGGTGTTCCTGGACAGACCGGTGGATGAACTGAAAACATCCAAAGACCGGCCGCTTTCCACCGATCGTGAGAAGGTAAGAGCACTTTTTGAAGTTCGATATCCGATTTTTATTAGAATAGCGGATCTGCATATTCATTCCGGAAAGAATGCGAACGAAACAGCACATATGATATTGGAGAAGTTATGAAAAAGCTGCTGATTATCAATGGTCCTAACATTAACATGCTGGGCATCCGTGAACCGGGTATTTACGGGGAGCAAAGCTATGCAACACTTCAGAACCGCATCCGGGAGTATGCCGCTTCCCGGGGGATCGAAGTCGAATTGTATCAGTCAAATCATGAGGGCGATCTCGTAGACAGGATCCAGCAGGCATACGGCAATACGGACGGTATCGTGATCAATCCGGGGGCATATACCCATACAAGCATTGCGCTCTTAGATGCGGTCAAAGCGGTTTCGATACCAACCGTCGAAGTGCATATTTCCGATGTGTCAAAAAGAGAGGAATTCAGACAGATCAGCTATATCAGGCTGGCGTGTGTGAAAACTATTTCAGGACACGGAATCGAAGGATATATAGAAGCGATGCAGTTTTTGCTGGACGGAGAAAAATAATGAGAGTCTTTTTTACGCCATCGAAAGCGGAAGGGACGGTAAAAGCACCTCCATCCAAAAGTATGGCACACAGAATGCTGCTTGCGGCAGGGCTTGCCGATGGAACCAGCATCATTTCCAATATCAAGATCAGCAGAGACATCGAGGCAACGATTGACTGCCTGAGAGCGCTCGGAGCCTCTGTTGAAATCAAAGGAGACACTGCTGCCGTAACAGGTACCGACCCGAAAAACAGAGGGCAAGCTGCGGCTTTGAAATGCAGGGAAAGCGGAAGCACGATCCGATTCTTTCTGCCACTGTGCCTGCTGTCCGGGATGCCTGCCTGTTTGGAAGGAACGGAAAAACTGCTTTCAAGACCTTTTTCCGTTTATGAGAACATCTGTAATGAGCAGGGTCTGCTGTTTGAAAAGACAAAGAACGCGATAAAAGTCTGCGGACCGTTAAATCCAGGGTGTTTTTCTTTCCGGGGAGATATCAGCAGTCAGTTTGTGACCGGTCTGCTGTATGCTCTTCCGGTTCTGGACGGCGACAGTACGGTCAGACTGATTCCGCCGGTAGAGAGCCGGTCCTACATTGATTTATCCTTATTCGCGCTTAAGCAGTTCGGCGTAACAGCGGAATGGAAAAATGAAACAACATTGTATATTCCGGGAGGACAGCAGTTCTTAAAAAACAACGCATCGGTCGAGGGCGATTGGTCAAATGCGGTGTTTCTGGAAGGGCTGAATCTGATTGGCGGTAATGTCAGCGTGACAGGGCTGAAAGAAGACAGCCTTCAGGGAGATCGTGTTTACAGGAAGATGCTCGGGGAACTGAAAAGCGGGACACCGAAGCTGGATCTGTCTGACTGCCCGGATCTCGGACCTGTGCTTTTTGCCCTTGCAGCGGCGCAGAACGGAGCGGTTTTTACGGGGATAGAACGGCTGCGCCTGAAAGAAAGTGACCGGATAGAAGCAATGCAGGAAGAACTGAATAAGTTCGGAGCGGATTTTTCCGCGGATCTTCATTCCGTAACGATCAGACCGGGAATCAGGAGACCTGCTGCTCCGCTGTTCGGGCACAATGATCACAGGATTGTTATGGCGCTTTCGCTGCTTTGTTCATACGTCGGAGGAACGATAGACGGAGCGGAAGCTGTTGAAAAAAGTTTTCCGGAGTTTTTTGAAAAGCTGAAAGAATTGGGGGTTGTTCTCTGTGAACTGGATCAGTAACAGTGAGATATTAATTGTTGGACTCGGATTGATCGGCGGGAGCTATGCAAAAGGGCTTACCAGACTGGGTTATCATGTATATGCTATCGACCCCGATGCGGAGGCTGTTTCATACGCGAAAGAAAACGGTATCATTGAAGACGGATCCACAGAAGCAGATCCCAAATTGATTCAAAAAGCCGATGCTGCCATTTTTGCACTGTATCCATCGGTGTTTGTCCGCTGGATCAAAGAACATGGCAATCAATTCAAGGAAGGGACGCTTTTGACGGATGTAACAGGCGTCAAATCGTGCGTCGTATATGAAGTGCAGAAAGCGCTGCCCAAAGGGATTGAATTTATCGGAGCGCATCCAATGGCCGGGCGCGAGGTATCCGGTATCAAGAATGCGGATGAAAGAATCTTTTTGAATGCGAATTATATCGTGACTCCGACAGAACAGAATACGCCGGAAGCAATCGAGTGGTGCAAATCCCTCGGAAAACTGCTTGGCTTCAGGCATATTGCTGTACTATCCCCGGAAGAGCATGATGAGATGATCGGATTTGTATCGCAGCTGACACACTGCATTGCAGTTACCCTGATGACATGCAATGACAACCGGCATCTGGTGGATTATACCGGAGACTCGTTCCGTGATCTGACCAGAATATCCCGGATCAACGAAACGATGTGGAGCGAGCTGTTTCTGATGAACAAAGCAAAACTGCTGGAGCAGATGGATCTGTTTATCAGAGAACTTTCCGAGATGAGAACGCTTCTGGAAGCGGAAGACAGGGAAGGATTGAAAGAAAAAATGAAACTGTCCACTGAACGCCGCGCCTACTTTGACAACTAGGAGGAAGTTTTTATGAATATGATTTTCGAGAGAAAACTGGAGATTCCGATGGAAGTCAAGAAACGGTTTCCTGTTTCAAAAGAAATGGAGCAGACCGTGGAAAAACGTCAGGCGGAACTCCAGAGCATTTTTCGGGGAGAATCCGGAAAACTGATTCTGGTCATCGGACCATGTTCGGCAGACCGGGCGGACAGTGTTCTGGATTATATCGGAAGGCTGCGCCTGGTGCAGGATAAAGTTGCGGACAAGATATTCATCATCCCCCGTATCTATACAAACAAGCCGCGCACTTCCGGCGACGGATATAAAGGGCTTTTGCATCAGCCGGATCCGAATGAGAAACCGGATCTGTACAAAGGCATCATTGCCACAAGAGATCTTCATATGCGGGCGGTAAGGGATTACGGCTTTTCGTGTGCAGATGAGATGCTTTATCCGGAAAATCATAAGTATCTTGACGATCTGCTTGCATATGTCGCGGTAGGTGCTCGTTCGGTAGAAGACCAGCAGCACAGACTGACAGCCAGCGGAATAGAAGTGCCTGTTGGCATGAAAAATCCGACCAGCGGTGATTTTTCCATCATGATGAATGCGATCCGCACCGCTCAGCATAAACACACATTTATTTATCGCGGATGGGCGGCGCATTCTCTGGGCAATCCCTATGCGCACGCGATCCTTCGCGGATATACGAACAAGCACGGAAACATGCTGCCGAACTACCATTACGAAGATCTGATGAAAGTATATGAGCTGTATCAGAAGAGCGATCTCGTGAATCCGGCTTTATTAATCGATACCAACCATGCCAACTCCGGAAAAGATCCGTTTGAACAGCCGCGGATCGTGCGGGAAGTTTTGACCTGCAGAAAGTACAATGCAGACCTCAAAGGTTTGATCAAAGGGTTCATGGTCGAGAGTTATCTCGAAGACGGCAATCAGCCGGTTGGCGGAAAATGTTATGGAAAATCCATAACGGACGCCTGTCTGGGATGGGATAAAACAGAGCGGTTGATTTACGATATTGCGGAAATGCTGTGAGACGGAAAAATAATATATAAAAACGGTTGACAAATCACGGCGAAATGTGTAAGATTTAGAAAAACCGATGAGAAAGAGAAGTAGATCGGAACTGGTTTTGCATAGAGAACTGCGGACGGTGGAATCGCGGTGGAAACTGACCGGTTGAATGGACTTTCGAGGGCGAACGGAAATGCCTTTGGCAGAGTATGGGAGACGGAATGGCTCCTCGTAAAAAGAGCCGGTATGTGACAGCATACACAGAGAGGGCGCAAAAGCGTCAAGCCAGGTGGCACCGCAGGAAGATTTGATCCTGTCCCGGCAATAGGGGCAGGATCTGTTTGTATTTTGGCCCGGCAAATTAATCTCGCGGAGGAAAAAACGATGTATCTCTTATCCAGACGATGGTGAATCATAAGATCACATCCCGTATCTGAAGAATTCACCTGAAAGACTATTTGAAAACAGAAAGGAAATCATAACAATGGAAAAGATCCCTTATAAAATTTATCTGGAAGAACAAGAGATGCCGACCGCATGGTATAACGTCCGGGCGGACATGAAAAATAAACCGGCACCGTTGCTGAATCCGGGAACAGGAAAGCCGATGACAGCGGAAGAACTCGGCGGCGTATTCTGTGATGAACTTGTCAAGCAGGAACTGGATAATGACACCCGGCTGATCCCGATTCCGGAAGAAATCCGTGCCTTCTATAAAATGTACAGGCCTTCGCCGCTTGTTCGTGCATACTGCCTCGAGGAAAAACTCGGGACTCCGGCGCATATCTATTATAAATTTGAAGGAAACAATACCAGCGGGAGTCATAAGCTGAACTCTTCCATTGCTCAGGCGTACTATGCGAAAAAGCAGGGGCTCAAGGGCGTTACGACAGAGACGGGCGCCGGACAATGGGGGACAGCGCTGTCCATGGCATGCTCCTATTTTGGACTGGACTGCAAAGTATACATGGTCAAGATCTCGTATGAGCAGAAACCGTTCCGCAGAGAAGTCATGCGTACTTACGGCGCGACTGTGACACCTTCTCCGTCAGACACGACCCAGATCGGCCGGAAGATCCTGGAGGAGTTCCCCGGAACTACAGGAAGTCTCGGATGTGCGATCAGTGAGGCTGTTGAAGCCGCCGTTACAAGGGAGGGATACCGTTATGTCCTCGGAAGCGTACTCAATCAGGTCCTGCTTCATCAGAGCGTAATCGGACTGGAAACCAAGGCAGCGCTTGACAAATACGGAATCAAACCGGATATCATTATCGGCTGCGCAGGCGGAGGTTCCAACCTCGGAGGACTGATTGCGCCGTTCATGGGTGAGAAACTGCGCGGCGAAGCAGATTACAGAATCATTGCGGTGGAGCCGGCTTCCTGCCCGAGCTTTACCCGCGGAACATACGCATACGACTTCTGCGACACCGGAAAGGTTTGCCCACTCGCGAAAATGTATACGCTTGGCAGCGGTTTTATTCCCGCGCCGAACCATGCAGGCGGCCTTCGCTACCACGGCATGAGTTCAATTCTTTCCCAGCTGTATGATGACGGATACATGGAAGCGACAACAGCGGTCCAGACAGATGTCTTCAAGGCGGCTGAGCAGTTCGCACGTGTGGAAGGGATTCTTCCGGCACCGGAGAGCGCACACGCGATTAAAGTGGCAATCGATGAAGCAATGAAATGCAAGGAAACCGGAGAAGAGAAGACGATCGTTTTCGGGCTGACCGGAACCGGTTATTTCGATCTGGTGGCATATGAGAAATTCCATAATGGAGAGATGACGGATTATATTCCGACAGATGAAGAACTGCAGAAGAGTTTGGCTTCCCTGCCGAAAGTGGATTAAATCCGGATAGTATTTATATGTTCAAGAAAGGCTCTGTCCCATAGAAAAGGGGCAGAGCCTTTCATCATAAAGTAAAATAGCTTATGCAAGAGAAATAACGCCTGCAAATATGAATACCAGGGCAAAAATCAGGAATAACACAGTAAAGAAGATTACCAGGAAGAGCCCGGAGAAAAAGGAATAAATGCCGAAGACGTGCGCAACGAAAGATGTTGCAGGCCGGCGGACACCGGCATTGATGGCATCCTGACGGATTGCTTTTACCCGGTTCCAGGTTCCCTTTCCCAAAACCATCATGATGATACCGGAGATAATCAAGAAGAAGAAGTAACCGGTAAACAGGGAAGCGACTAAAACGATTGCTGTCTGATTGGAGTCAAAGAGACCGGCGCCGATTCCAAGGCCAAAGGTAAGGATCATAAAAATGATATAACTAAAAATAATGACAGCGACAGGGATCACGACAGAAAGTATTCCGCGGATCAGGGCTTTTTTAGAGCGGGCGGCAAGATCGTCCTGAATGACAGTAAGAGAAGATTGTTCCATGGTGGATTCTCCTTTCAATGGAATTGGAAAAAGAAACGAGGTCTTTCGGACCTCGTTTGAACCTTTATTATTTTGTGCCGAAAATACGGTCGCCTGCATCGCCGAGTCCGGGTACGATATAGGCGTGGTCGTTCAGCTTTTCGTCAATTGCTGCGCAATAGAGCTTGATGTTCGGATGAGCGTTCATAACGCGTTCCACACCGGGCTTGGCAGCAATCAGGCAGACCAGACGGATATCCTTGCAGTGATAACGGTTTTCCAGGATATCGATGGTCGCGGTCAGGCTTCCGCCGGTAGCGAACATAGGTTCAAGAACGATAACCGTGCTGTCTGCTACATCAGCAGGAAGTTTGCAATAGTATTCTACCGGTTCATGCGTTTCCGGATGACGGTAAAGACCGATATGCCCGACGCGTGCATTCGGAAGAAGATCGGTAACACCCTCGACCATGCCGAGACCTGCGCGAAGGATCGGGACCAAAGAGATCTTCTTATCCGAAAGGACTTTGGTTTTTGTTTTGGCGATCGGAGTTTCGATCTCGGTTTCCACCAGCTCGAAGTCCTTGGTTACTTCATAAACCATCAGTGTTGCCAGTTCTTTTACAAGGGTACGGAAATCTCTTGTTCCGGTATTCTTGTCGCGAAGAAGTGAAATCTTGTGCTGAATCAGCGGATGATCAAAAACAAAAACGTTATTTGACTGCATAACAAATCTCCCTTAACGATTTTTTTCAGTATACCATAAATCTTTTTTATGCGCAATCATTTTACGCTCATTAATCGAGTCAATAATTTGCCGTTCCAGCTGTGATCGGTTTGTTTCCAAAGGGAAATGCTCACAAAAAGCGGCGCACAAAGGAGTGCGCCGCCGTGAATCCGTATTTCGTTATCAGACAATTCCCTGTGCCATCATGGCATCTGCTACTTTCTTGAATCCCGCGATGTTTGCGCCGGCTACCAGATTGTAACCGAGGCCGCATTCTTCAGCAGCTTCCATGGAAGCGTCATGGATGTTTTTCATAATGGTGTGCAGCTGCTTGTCAACTTCTTCCGCACTCCAGGACAGACGCTCGGAGTTCTGGCTCATTTCCAGACCGGAAACGGAAACGCCGCCGGCGTTGACCGCTTTGGACGGAGCAACAATCAGACCTTCCTGCTTCATGAGGAATCCAAGAGCTTCATTTGTCGTTGGCATGTTCGCAACTTCGATGTAGTATTTGACACCGTTTTCAACCATCTGCTGTGCTTCGGTCATGCCGATTTCATTCTGATAGGCGGAAGGCATGCAAATATCCACTTTTTCACCCCACGGCTTCTTGCCAGCGAAGAACGGGACACCGAATTTGTCCGCGTAGTCCTGGACGCGGTTGCGGCCGGAGGAACGCATCTCAAGCATAAAGTCCCATTTTTCCTTGGTGCCGACGCCATCCGGATCATAGACATAACCGTCGGGGCCGGCAAGCGTTACGACTTTTGCGCCGAGCTGACTTGCTTTCATAGCGACACCCCAGGCAACATTACCGAATCCGGAGATTGCGATGGTCTTGCCCTCGATCGTGTCATGCTGATGTTTTAAAACTTCTACGAGGTAATAAACAGCACCCCAGCCGGTTGCTTCGGGACGGACAAGGCTTCCGCCGTAGCTGCGGCCTTTACCTGTGAGAACACCGTTTTCGAAACCGTTGCGGATACGCTTATACTGACCGAACAGATAGCCGATCTCTCTGCCGCCTACACCGATGTCACCTGCCGGAACGTCGATGTTGCTGCCGATATGACGATAGAGCTCTGTCATGAAAGACTGGCAGAAACGCATGATTTCGGCATCGCTCTTACCGTTGGGATCAAAGTCGGAACCGCCTTTTGCACCGCCCATCGGGAGGGTGGTCAGGCTGTTCTTGAAGGTCTGCTCAAATCCGAGGAACTTCATAACGGAGAGGTTGACGTGGCTTGCGAAACGGAGGCCGCCTTTGTACGGTCCAATCGCACTGTTGAACTGGACGCGGAATCCACGGTTGACATTGACCTTGCCGGAATCATCGACCCAGGGAACACGGAACTCAATGACCCGCTCAGGCTCGACTAAACGCTCAAGCAGACCGGCTTTTTCATATTCCGGATGCTGGTTAACAACGACTTCCAGTGAAGTCAGAACTTCTTCTACCGTCTGCAGAAACTCAGGCTCGTTTTTGTCACGACGCTTTACATCAGCCAATACACGCTCAATATAGCTGTTCATAGTTCCTCCAATATATTAAAAATATGGTTTGCTACCACAATCATCATATCACAATCAGAAAATAAGTCAACGATTTCAAAAAGATTTTTGATGCAAATAAAAATTATTTAGCAGGCGCAAATACTGCCGTCTGGAAGGCCTGCACGGCATTATGAACAAGCCCGGCGGATAGGAAAAGCAGGCTGCCTGGAAAGCAGCCTGCAGTCAGATTGGGTTGGTTGATTAGAGATTGAAATGCTTTGTAATGATGTCGACGATTTCCCCGCCGATACGTTTCTGGGCTTCGCTTGTTGCGGCACCGATGTGCGGTGTGCAGGAAACCATCGGGTGAGAGTACAAAGCGTGATTCGAAGAAGGTTCACTGGCCCAGACATCAAGTCCGGCAGCACGGATCTTTCCGGATTCAAGCCCTGCAAGGAGAGCATCTTCGTCCAGATTCTTACCGCGTGAGGTGTTGATGATGCAAACACCGTCTTTCATCTTTGCAATCGTATCGGTGTTGATAATCGCGCCTCCGTCGACGGCAGGAGCATGCACGCTGATGAAATCGGATTTTTCCAGAAGTTCATCCATCTCAACATAACGGATGCCGAGTTTTTCCTCGATTCCTTCGATGTGATAGATATCGTAAGCAATGACATTCATGCCGATAGCCTTGGCCATGACGCCGAGATGCTGACCGATCCGGCCGAAGCCTATGATGCCGAGCGTTCTGCCCTGAAGTTCAATGCCTTTTCCATAGGCCTTCTTTTCCCATTTATCTTCACGCATTGTATGACCTGCAATGGAGAGGAAACGGGCACAGGCAAACATATGTCCAAGAGCAAGCTCTGCGACAGACTGAGAACTTGCCGCGGGGGTGTTGCGGACTTTGATTCCGTTTTCCTCGGCATATTTGACATCGATGTTGTCTACACCGACACCGCCGCGGATAATCAGCTGCAGTTTTCCGGCTTCTTTTGCCGCATCGATATGCGGAACACGCACCTTGGTTGCGGAGCGTACAACCAGAACATCATACTGCTTTACGGCTTCCTTCAAAGCTTCGGGATCATAGAACTGCTGATCGACAACACAGCCTTTTGCTTCCAGAGCGGCAACCGCGCTCTTATCCATTCCGTCAGATGCGAGAATTCGTACCATGCGATCAATCCTCCTTATGCGTTTTCAGCTTCATATTTGGTCAGGAACTCGACAAGCGCTTCGACGCCTTCCTTGGGCATCGCATTATAAATGGAAGCGCGGAGACCGCCGACGCTCTTATGACCTTTGAGGTTGTCAAAACCTGCGGCCTTGGTAGCTGCGACAACTGCGGCATCCTTTTCCTTGTCCCCGGTCACGAAGGGGATGTTCATGAGGGAACGGTCCTTCTTGTCAACGGTTCCATGGAACATCTTCGAAGAATCAAGGAAGTCATACATGACTTTCGCCTTTTCCTCGTTCCGCTTGGCCATGGCTTCCAGTCCGCCGTATTTGAGCAGATACTTGAATACCTTGCCGCAGACATAAATCGCCCAGCAGTTCGGAGTGTTGTACATGGAACCATTGTTCGCATGCGTGTCATATCTTAAATAAATCGGAGTTTTCGGATCAATATCGTCACGGATCAGATCTTCCCGGATGATTACAACAGCGAGACCGGCAGGACCGACGTTTTTCTGTACGCCGCCATAAATCAGGCCATAGTCGGAAACATTGCAGGGCTTGCTGAGGAACATGCTGGACTGATCGGAAACGAGGATCTTTCCTTTGGTGTTCGGAAGGACAGGGTAAGTCGTTCCATGGATGGTTTCGTTTTCACAGATGTAGACATAGTCGGCATCCTCATCGATCGGAAGATCCGAACAATCGGGGATATAACTGTAATTGCGGTCTTCACTGCTGGCAATGATATTGACTTTGCCGTACTTTTTCGCTTCGGTTGCTGCTTTCTTGGACCATGCACCGGTTACGATATAATCGAATACGCCGTTTCTGCAAAGGTTCAGGGGAATTGCCGAGAACTGAAGGGTTGCACCGCCCTGAATGAACAGAACCTTGTAGTTCTCGGGAATATGCATCAGCTTTCTTAAATCAGCTTCCGCTTCATCAATGATCTGCTGATAAACTTTCGAACGATGCGACATTTCCATAACGCTCATACCGCTTCCACGATAGTTCAATACTTCCGCAGCGACTTCTTCGAGAACTTCTACAGGCATTGTTGCCGGACCGGCTGAAAAGTTGTATACACGATCGTATTTCATTCCCAATCTCCTTTATTATTGCTGATTATTGGAAGGGATACCCCCTCTTTACTTGTATTGTAGAACATTTTCAAATGAAAAGCAACTGTAAAATAAAATTTATTTAGCGCAAGCAAAAATTTTTTAGATAGCCACAAAAAAGAATAGAAATGATTGACGGACTTGACTTTTTTTTCACAAATTCTCTATAATGAATCGACTCTGCAGATGCATCTGAAAAAGGAGGAACGTTATGGCGTCAACTGGAAAATGCCAGTACTGCGGTTCAACCATCAGTTCGGAAGATCAGAAATGCCCGAGCTGCGGGGCTCCGAATCCGAATTATGTGGAACCGACAGAGCGGCAGATTTTTCTGCCGAAGACAATTGAGGAACTGAAGGAATACTGCGCACAGCGCGGCATGCCTCTTTTGCGAATGCGCTTCTTCATCGGAGAAGATTTCAGGGAACCGAAAGCGTTCGGAATCTATCGCGAAGGGGACGAGTTTATTGTTTATAAGAACAAGTCCGACGGATCCCGTGCGATCCGCTACCGCGGACCAGATGAGAAGTATGCGGTCAACGAACTGTTTTTAAAACTTCTGGATGAGTGCCATAACCGGGGAATCTATCCGGATGGAGCTCCAAGTAAAGGTTCAGGCAACACAAAAAAAGGAGGCAAAGGTGCTCTCCGTTTCGTTTTGATTTATCTGGCTTTTGTCGTTGCGTTCTCTTCCGTCATGTGCGGGATCAGCAGGCTCAGACATAAAAATGACGGATACTATCAGTTCGATGACAGTACGGTCTATTATCATTATGGAGATAACTGGTATTATACCTATACGGATAATGATGCGGGATACTGGTATCCGGGAGACGCACCGGTGTCCGAATATCAGGATTACAGCATCGGAACTGATTATGAATCCGACTGGGGCATCAGCAATTTCCAGGATTCTTCCACGTATGAAGCACTGCAGGAGAGCAACTCTTCCAGCTCTTCAGACTATGACAGCTGGGATTCCGGCGGAACAGACTGGGATTCGGACTGGTAATTACAGAAACAGAAAAACCGGTACTGAATGCAGCACCGGAAACAGAACAGAAGATCATTATGCACGGCTGCCGCCGTGCATTTTTGATTAGCTGGCAAGAAAGTTTTTTACCTGTTCAACGACAGACCCCAAAAGTGCCTTTACGGAAAAATCAGGAACGCCTGCCACCGTATTGTTGCAGAGCCCTACCGGAATCAGAATCCGCTTGGCGGGACTCTGTCCGACAGCAACTGCCATTTTGGGAGTGATTTCTCCGAGCAGAGAATCGGCAATCACAATCGCGATCGGTCCTATGATCAAATCTGCGCTTCTGGCATTCACAACCACAGCGTTCTCTCCGGTAGCTGCCTGATCTGCTCCGCCTTTCAGCATGGCGGAAGTAGCAAGGGTGTTGGTACCTACAGCCGTTATGCTGCAAGAAAGATTCTCCGCTTTGATGCGTTCAATGACTTCTTTTCCGATACGGCCGCCCTGACCGTCAATTACCAGAATATTCACGCTTTACCGACCTCCAACAGTTCTGTGAAAAAGTATATCATTGATCGGGCATGGTTGCAACCGCCTGAAAAGACGGAAGGGTGCAAAAATGATTGGAATTCTTCGGAAGCGGCTGAATCTGCTTGCATGAACAGATAGTGCTATGGTATAATACACTGATTCTGACGGAAGAAGGAAAATAAAATGAAACAGTTCGGGCTGTACAAACGTTAGAAAAGACAGATTCCCTGCGCCGCGGGGCTCTTTTCGGCGTACCGCGGAAAGCGGTACTTATGAACAATCAATTCTTCTGAACAAGAAAAAAGAAACGGAGTATATCATAAAATGGTAGTTTTAGATGAATATAAAATGCAGCTCGGCGCACTCAAGGAAACGTTGGCGCTTGCACACAAGCAAATGAATGTGGATGCGCTTACGAGAGAGTGCGAAAAACTGGAAGAACAGATGGGGGCGGCTGATTTCTGGAATGATGTCGAGAATGCGAATAAAGTCAGCGCCCGCGTGAAAACAATCAAAAGCAAACTTGACCGGCTCGGGAAACTGGAATCCCAGAGCGAAGATCTTGATACCCTGATCGAGATGGCAGAGGAAGAAAATGACGAGAGCCTGATCGATGAACTGAAGAGCGAACTGAAGGACTTTGATGAAAAGGTTGCGGCGCTCCGGCTCGAAATGCTTCTGAAAGGTCCGTATGATAACTGCAACGCCGTGCTGTCTCTTCATGCCGGAGCAGGCGGAACGGAAGCGCAGGACTGGACAGAGATGCTGTACCGAATGTATACGCGCTACTGTGATCAAAAAGGATGGAAGGTCACGGAACTGGATCTGCTTGACGGAGATGACGCAGGCATTAAATCGGTAACCTTTGAAGTGGAAGGCGAGAATGCATACGGATATCTGAAGGCGGAAAAGGGCGTGCATCGTCTGGTCCGAATTTCTCCCTTCGACGCATCGGCAAGGCGTCATACATCGTTCTCTTCTTTGGACGTTACACCGATTTTTGATGATGATAACGATACCATCAAAATCGAACCGGATGATATCCGCGTAGATACATACCGCTCCGGTGGAGCAGGCGGACAGAATGTCAACAAGGTCAGTTCGGCGATCCGCATCACGCATCTCGCGACCGGAATCGTAGTGCAGTGCCAGAATGAGCGCAGCCAGTTGCAGAACAAGGAAATGGCGATGCGAATGCTGAAAGGAAAGCTGCTGGAACTGCAGGAGCGTGAAAGGGAAGAGCAGATGGCATCCATTAAGGGCGAAATGAAAAAGATTGAATGGGGCAGCCAGATCCGCTCTTATGTGTTCCAGCCGTACACGCTGGTAAAAGATCACAGAACAGGAGAAGAAAACGGCAATATCCAGTCAGTGATGGATGGAAATCTGGACAACTTTATTTCCGCTTATTTAACTCAGTCCTGACGGAAAACGCCTTTGGAGGGCATAGAATAACAGTGCTGGACAGAATGGACAGGAAACGATACAGATTAAAAATGAAACGGATCTTTTTCTTGCTGACGGTTGTCTTTGTTTGCGGCTGTGCGGCAATTGAGAAGCCGAAAAATGAAACTGTCCTTCCAACCGGTCAGACAATAGCTGCTCAAACACCTGTCATGGTTGTTGAAGCAATCAATATGGTGCCTCCTACAGCAGAGCTGACCCCGATTCCGACACCGACCCCGACGCCTACACCGACTCCGACTCCAAGTCCGACACCGACTCCGAGCCCCGTTCCAACGCCAATGGGTTTGCTTCCCTGGACATACGGAGAGTTTTTCTCGCAGGGAAACGTAATCTACACGGATTCGGAATATAAGAGCGACAGGGTTTCGATTACATTAAAGAGAGTAGCGGACGATAAGCGTACGAAGAATACGCTGGTGTATTTTGTCGCAGATATCTATATTACGAACATCGAGAGTTTCCGCAGGGGTCAGTCACAGGGAGCATTTGGGAAAGCGCATGAACCGATTAAGGACCTCGCTCAGAGATATGGAGCGATTCTGTCCATGTCAGGAGATCATTGCGAAAAAGGCGACAAGGCATTTACGGTGGTTGACGGTGAATTGGTCTATGATGCCAGAAGGTACCGGTATGATATGTGCGTTTTATACAAGGATGGCACGATGGAAATGATTCCGGCAAAGGAAATCAATAAAGAAGCCATTCTCGCAAAAGAACCCTGGCAGACTTGGAACTTCGGACCGATTCTGTATAATACAGACGGCGCTATCCCCAAAAAATACAATCTCCCGGATTCCATTGACGGAAAGAATCCCCGAGCGGTTCTGGGGTATTATGAACCCGGACATTACTGCTTCGTCCTGGTGGATGGAAGGCAGAAAGGATACAGCGTGGGGCTTACTCTGAAGGAGCTCACAGAGTTAATGAAAGACCTTGGATGCGTTTCAGCCTATAATCTTGACGGAGGCGTTTCGGCGCAGATGACCTGGAACGAAACCCGCATCAATAATCCGGGAAAGAACCGTTCGATCTGTGACATTTTGTATATAACGGAACCCGTCATAATGGCCGAATCGGCACAAGACAGCGGAGAACCGGCTTCCGATCCTCATGATAACACATCTCAGCAGGAAAATGCAGGGACGGAGACGGTCCGGTAACGGAGCCGCTGCAAAACCGGATAGAAAGATCATTGTAATGAACCCCATTCAGAAAAGAAACTGAATGGGGTTTCTCGATAGAAAAACTCCCCCGAAATAACGGGGGGAGCTGTAAAAACGGGTTTCAGATGGCAGCATATACGATGCTGGTGATGAGTGTAACGAAGCCTGCAAAGAAACTCACGATAGCGAGAATTGCGGCAACAAGTCCAATGATCCATGTTGCCGGATGTTTCTTTTTCAGTCCGACGATAAAAGCCGCAACTCCGAAAGCAAAAGCAAAAGGAGTATTGCAAAGCAGGCAGACGGAAGAGAGAATCATGATTACCGGATGCATGTTCACAAGCAGAGCCAGGAGAGCCAGGAAGAAGAACAGGAAGCTCAGGGCTGTGAAAACAATGGAGATAATTGCAGTAAAGTGAAGCTTTCTTACAGGTTCTGCTTCAGGGGAAACCGGTTCTGGTATTTCATCCGGAACTTTCTGAGCGGGATCCGGCGCAGGTGATTCCAAAGCCGGAGCGGCGAGGGGCTCTGAAACGGGAACAGAAGGCTTTGCAACCGTTTCTTCGGGCTCCGTCCTGATGACCTCCGCCGGCTGTTCTTCCGGAACGGTTTCGAAGGTTTCCACCGCTTCTTCCAAGGCTTCAGGAAGTTCTTCGGATACTTTTTCGATCTCTTCCGGTGCTTTTTCAAATACTTCGGAAGCTTCGCAAGCTGTTTCTACGGGCTCGTTCGCCGGAACTTCTAAAGGCAGTTCGGGCGTGGCTTCGGCAGCAGGAACAAGCGGTTCCGCTGAAAACAGGCGTACCCCGCAGTTCGGACAGAATTTTGCGCCTTTTTCGGGAAGAGCGCTTCCGCAATTTGTACAGAACATATACAGTCAGATTCCTTTCTTGTTTTTTTTACGATAATGTTGAAGCAGATACCAGAGCAGCACAAGAATCTGCATGCCTCCTGCCAGAGAAAACAACAGTCCGTTCCCGGAAAGAGACGCCGCAAATAAATACAGTAAAAGATAAATCAGGACGGCAAGAGACCAGACCAGAGCGCTGACAGAGATACATTGCAGAAGAGTCTTTGCCCAAATATGGCTGAAAATAACAGCGAGAATCGTACTGACAACAACAGCACAGACAAAACTCAGCCATGCATACGGTATGGATAATACCGTAAAAATATAAAAAACTATACCTGCGATCAGAAAGGTCAGGCCGACGGATAAAAGGAAAATCAGCCAATGTCTGCGTCGCTGCTCACTGGCAGGCCGCTTCAACGGTCCTTCATGAAGGAATTCGTCGACCGGTATCTCATATAACTCGGCCAGCTTGCATAGGACCAGAAGATCCGGAAGACCGTCTCCCCGTTCCCATTTGGAAACAGACTTATCGGAATAATTAACTTTTTCGGCAAGTTCCACCTGAGTTAAGCCGGCACGCTTCCGATAAGCGGAAAGACGCGCGGCTACGATTTTTCGTATGCGTTCAGCTTCCATATGAATCAAACCTGTTAAAATTAGTGAAAACAAAGGATTCTATTCTCAGTAGAGCTGCTATTTTATGATTCTACTGTTTTTTTGCTGGAACAATTCTTCAAGAGAATAATGCTCTCTGTGAATGAATAGAGCAACATAGATTATCCTTATTTTTATTATAACGATATTCAAATGATCCTGCAAGGACGAAATGTGACAGTACTGTGACAGCAGAAGTAAAAAAATGAAAGCATTGAAGATGATGCCACAGAGAAACCGCTTGAACGGCATTCTGCAAAGTGTATTTTTTTAAACAAAATTTTGTTTTACCGAAAGCGTATATTTATCAATGAGGAATGGAAAAATATACAATTTTACATGTGGTTTCATAAAAATTTAACTTGTACATTGCACATAAAGAAGATATAATTTTTACATGGGTAAATTTGCAAGACCAAAACAGGAATTTCATAATATTTACTTGGAATATAACAGCACCAAGGAACGCATGATTGCTCATGAGGAGCGATCGGGCGCATCAGCTGCGGCGGCTGCGATCATGAGCATCGCTCCGGCGCTGATACTTGTTGCTGCGCTTGCATGTCTTTTACTGATTCAATCCTTTTCCCTTTCCTCTGATATTAAGTCCGTTTCGGAGACATCAGCTAAAGTCGAAGTTCTTTCCGATGTTTCCTTTTCCAATATTGATTATCCGATTACATTCCGTTTATATCCCGTAGCGGAAATTCTTTCATCGAAGGAACAGACCGAAGATCCGAATCTGCCGGTTGAGGAACGTTATCGTCTTGGCTCTCCAGCCATTGAGGGAGAAATCACGGAAAACACCGTCGAACTGGAGTTTAAACAGCTGACGGAAAGCAGGAATTATCTTCTGTTATTCTTTAAGTCTTCAGAAGATACTTTGGAAAAGGCGCTGGAAGAGGAACTGCTGATTCATCTGCCTTCAAAAGGAGATCCGAGCACAGATCCTTCCGCTCCGGGTTCAAAGTCACCGGAAGAACCGACTGCCACACCGGCGGAGGCAAGCGAGGAACCAACGGAAACACCGACCACAACGCCGACGGAAACACCGACGGAAACACCGACGGAAACGCCGACGGAAACACCAACAGAAACACCGACGGAAACACCGACTGCAACACCGACCCCGACTCCCGAGATCACGCGTAAACCGACCGCAAGACCAACTCCCAAGAGATACAACGTGACAGTTGAAATGCTGTTTCTTGACGGAGGTATCGATGGAGAAGGATTTGCAAACCCGACATCGGCTGAAGCAGGGACCACGATTACTGTTACCTGGGATATTGAAGACGGGTATATGATTTCGGAATGGTGGGCTTTGGACTCGAAAGATAATGAAGTTGAACTGACAAAAAACAGGAATAATATCACGTTTGTTCTTCCGGAAAGCGATGTAACGGTTTTCTTGTATGTAGATCTGGAACAATATTCTGTAACAGTAATTACCGATCCGTCAAACGGCGGCGAAGCTTCCGCTGATCCGGAAGAAGTATGGGCATCCGGAGAAGAGATTCGGGTGGAAGCGATCCCGTATTATGATCAGGGATATTACTTGGATTCTGTTACAGCCAAAGACCAATATGGAACGACTGTCGGGGTTCGTGAAGTCGATGAAGTTTACTTCTTGACGATGCCGGCGGCAGATGTAACGGTTAATGTAAAATTCAAGAGATATCCGACAATCACCTACGTTATCAATCCGAATGACGACTTCGGGTGGATTGATTCCACGGGTTCATGGGCAGAACCCGGGGAGACGATTGATGTATATGCCGGGCCGGAAGCGGGATATTATATGGTCTCGCTTACCGCACGTGATGCCAGCGGAAATGTCCCGCTGACGCATGTTGATGGCTATCATTATACTTTCACGATGGGAAACAGCGATGTTACCGTGACATTGACCTGCGCTGAAAACCCGAGAATCACATATCAATCGAATCCGGCGGATTCGGTCACTTTCACCGGCCCTTCTTCGGCAGATCCGAATTCCGTAGTTAATTTTGTCGTTAATCCGGCTACGTACTATGATTATCCTGCTACAGTTTCTATAAAGGACTCCGACGGAGCGAATATTACTTATTCAGAAACATCTGACCATGAATATTCTTTCACAATAGGAGAGAAAGACGTCACTGTAACCGTAACCCCAACAAAAACGTGGTCGCTAATCACTTATTCCGTAGAACCTGATTATGCCAGCGGAGAAGTGAATGCTCCGACGACCGGAGCACCTCCCGGAACAACCATACAACTCAGCGCGGTACCAACGTCAGGACGACATTTGGTTTCTATTACGGCAATCGAGCAGGGAGGGAATCCTCTGACGGTAACGAATGAAGGAGAGAATTGGTATTCATTCGTACTGGGAGACAAAGATGTTGCCGTTACGGTTACATTCGCAAACAACAGGCATAACGTTTATATCAGTTCAAACGGAAACGGTACGGGATATGCGAACGGGTCCGCTTCAGTGCTTACTGACGTTGAATATGGAACTCATGTGACGTTAACCGGCACTCCGAATGCAGGATATCGCTATCTGGGGTGTGAATTCATCAATGGCATTCCATTGTCGGTGGATTCGGATGGCGGAGGATTCATTATGGGAGACTCCGATATGCAGCTGGCTGCGGTATTTGAACGAGAATACACGATTTCCTATGTTGTTGAGCAAGGACAGGGAAGTTGCAATCTTTCCCAGACTGTTGGTATAGCGGGAGATACGATTTCCTTCGGTCCACAGCCTGCGGCTGGATATGAACTGGATCACTTCACCATCGATGGAACGACGGATTATTCAGCTGCAGTTTTCACTGTTGAAGACAGCGATGTCGTGATCCACCTGTACTTCAAGCTGAAGACGTTTGGCGTCACCCTCAGTTATAATTCTGATGAATGCAACGTAACTTGTGATATTATGGAAGGCAATATGGGCGATGTGGTCACCTGCAGAATTGAGCCTCTTATGGGAGGAAATCTCATTATCACGGTCGAGGGCACAACCAACTATACGATTGAAGAAAACGTAGACGACCGCATTGTTAAAGCTACTTTCCAGAATGCGGATATCATAATCGCGGTCAATCTTGGATAAACAGAGAACCGTAATGATGCTGCAGCAGAAGATGGCTTAATCAACAGACTGCGCCGGATGAAACCGCGGCATTTGGACAATAGACAGGGATACACAGGAAGGAGTATTATCATGGATAACAAAAAACATCACAACCGCTCATGGATCGGGTTCGTTGTTGCATTGATCATTTTGCTTGCAATCGTACTGAGCGGAATATCTGGTGCATTTCCAAATCTGAAGGACGAACTGTCCTCGGCGTTTTCGAAAGATCTCGGAGGCTATCAGCTGACACTGTCGAAGATCCTTACTGCGATCGCGGCACTTGCCATCACCTACCTTGTATGCGCTGCACTTTCTTGGCTGCTGAGACTGGTCAGCCGAACGACTCGCATTAGGACCGTCACTGAACTGCTGATCAGCGTGATCAAATATCTCGGAATCATCATCGGCCTTGTTTGGGCATTGACAATTCTCGGGCTGAATGCGACGGCGGCCTTCGCAAGCCTGGGCATTGTAACGCTGATTATTGGATTTGCGTCCCAGCGACTCATTGAAGACGTCATTTCCGGATTGTTTATTGTTCTGGAAGGGCAATATAATGTCGGTGATATCATCATTCTGGATGACTTCAGAGGAACAGTAACACGGATCGGTGTCCGTACGACGACGATTGTGGATCCGGGCGGAAACTATAAGGTCGTGAACAACTCCGATATCCGTAATTTCCAGAACAGATCCAAGGCACTGTCACTGGGTATTTCAGAAATCGGCATCACTTATGAGGAAGATATCCCGCGAGTGGAAGCAATCCTGAAAGACGCGTTGCCGGAAATGCTCGAAAGGAATAAGGATGTTTTCCTTTCCGCTCCGAAGTATCTGGGCGTCGAGGAACTGGCAGATTCTGCGGTCGTCCTTCGTTTCACCGTGGAATGCAAGGAGGAAAATGTATTTATTGCAAGACGCCGGCTCAACAGAGAACTCAGAGTTCTCTTTGCGGAGAAAGGTGTCAACATTCCGTTCCCGCAGATCACCATTCATCAGGGAGAATAATGAGGTCATTGTTTTGTCAGAAACCTGCGCCCGCTCTTATGGCGGGCGCTTTTCCTTCGCTGGCTTTTTTCGTGTCAAAAAAAAATCTCATGAAAAATAAAGCGTGAGTATTAGTCAAATATGAACACAGATTTGACATTTATTCCGCATTTTGTTCATTGTTTTATGACATCTCGGACGCATCTGTTTTCTATAATGATAGAGAAAAGACTAACGCAAAGGGGATGACGACGATGAAACGATGGCTTTTATTGCTGGTTGCAATCACTGCTTTTTTAGGATTTATAACAAAGTCGGCTCCTGAGAGAGGATTAGAGAATGGAAGCGTAACGGTTATGGTGGTTTCAGCTACGGAAGAACCTCGGATTCTGGAGGGAATAACGGAAGAGATGCTGATTGACCAGATTATATCTGAGAAAAAGCAAAGCTATAACGAAAAACAATCACGGAGCAAAATCGAACAGGCATTTTTCCTGAAAACTCTTTCCAAGAACGAGGAATAGTGGTATACTGTAACAGCATGTTTTGAAAGTAAACAGCGAAGGTAATTTAATCCCGATAGGAGGACATATGGATCTTAAATCTTTAGTACGGTCAATTCCTGATTTTCCGAAGGAAGGAATCTTGTTCCGCGATATTACTCCTTTGATTGCCGACCCGGATGGTTTTCAGGAACTGATTGGTCAGATGGCAGACAAATTAAAAGATAAGAATATTGACGTTGTTGTCGGGCCGGAAGCGAGAGGATTCATTTTCAGCGCTGCGCTTGCGCAGGCGATGAAGGTTGGTCTGGTGCTTGCCAGAAAACCGGGCAAACTTCCGTATAAGACCATCAGTTATGAGTATTCACTTGAATACGGAACGGATGAATTGCAGATCCATGAAGATTCCATCAAACCGGGACAGCGGGTTGCAATCGTAGATGATTTATTAGCGACAGGTGGAACCGCGCTTGCTTGTGCAAAACTATGCGAGAAAGCGGGAGGAATTGTAGCGGATTGCTGCTTTGTGATTGAATTGACGGATCTTCCCGGAAGAGAAACTTTGAAAGACTATCCGGTAGATACGATTTTACGGTATTAAATCATAACAATTTGTACAGCGAACTTTTTCATAGAAGTATCAGCTGTGCATGTCTCTGTAGCTCAGCAGGATAGAGCGTTCGCCTCCTAAGAATCAT
>JAFWJN010000010.1 GCA_017514685.1 Clostridia bacterium | reverse complement strand
GTTCCTGAGAGACCATAGGAAACGTAGGGCCGGGCGAGCCCGAACGGAAACGCCTGTGGAGACCGTGTAAGACTTCCCTATGGAAGCAGTGATCTATGAAGCAGGAATCCCCCATCTTCTAAAGTGGTGGGAGAACGTCAAACGAAACGTTGATAAAACCATTTCCGGTTCGCGTCTTCCCGTTTTTTCGATTCTGTGCTATACTGCATGGAAAAGGCAGGTGACGCAGAATGAAACGAACGCCGATCAAGGACCGGAAGCTTCCGGATTATACACGCGGAGAAGAAATCATGAATATGGTCAGCCACATTGTCGGCGGAGCGTTCGGAATTGCCGTGCTCATTCTCGGCATCCTGTTTTCGGCAAAAAAACATAACGTATGGGGCATCGTCAGCGTGTCCATTTACGGTGCAACTATGATCTGGCTATACACCATGAGCAGCGTTTACCATGGGCTCCGGCCGGGGCGCGGGAAAAAGATTATGCAAGTATTGGATCACTGTACGATCTATGCGCTGATCGCTGGCACCTATACACCGATTCTCCTGGTGGGAATTCGTCCTCTGTATCCGATCCTAGCCTGGATTTGCTTTGGTCTGGAATGGGGACTGTTAGCCCTCACCGTAACACTAACCGCAATTGATCTGCGAAAATATCGGGTTCTTTCAATGATCTGCTATATTGGTATGGGCTGGCTTATCATTGTTGCTGTGCCACAGACAATCGAGGCCATGACGCGAGCCGGTTTCTACTGGCTGCTGGCAGGCGGTATCGCCTATACCGTTGGCGCGATCCTGTACGGAATCGGCAGTAAAACACGTTGGTTTCACTCAATCTTTCATTTGTTCGTTGTTCTTGGCAGTATTCTGCAAGCAGTGGCAATTCTCTTTTATCTGCTGTAAAGTCAAGTTGCCGATCAGCTACTCCCCCATTATTTCTCAACTATATCAAAACAGCACTTTTCCCGCACGGAGCAAAGTGCTGTTTTAACATTTATTTTGTTTCTTAAAGGGTCATAATCCGTCACCGAACGCTTTCGGCAAATCGCAGGAAAGCTTCTTTTCCTTCCGGAGTACGCTTATAGACACCTGCATGCTCAAGTACCTTTGCAAATACCTTTCCTGTCTCTAGTTTGACAATGGATAAAGCGTTTTCAAGAGTAAATTCATATTGTTTCTTCAAAGCATTCGCCCAGGCGGCATGAATACCATCCACCTGCTCGCCTTTTCCAAGTGTTTCGGCAACCTCAGACAATTCTGTCTTTAGCCGTGCAGGAAGCACTGCTAATCCCATAACTTCGATCAGCCCGATGTTTTCCTTCTTGATATGATGCAGTTCAGCATGCGGATGATAAAGCCCCAGCGGATGCTCCTCCGTCGTAAGGTTGTTGCGAAGAACCAGATCGAGTTCAAATGCTTCCCCGCGCCGCCTTGCGATCGGCGTAATTGTATTGTGCGGAACGCCATCGGTTTCAGCGTAGATCACGGCTGATTCGTCCGTATATTGGCGCCACGCTGCAAGGATCTTGTCCGCAAGGTCGATCAGCCGCTCAGGATCTTTGGCCGTAATGCGTATGACACTCATCGGCCACTTGACAATTCCCGCATTCACATCTTCAAAGCCCGGAAACACAAGTTCGGTTTCGATCGGAGCCTTTTCCATTGCGAACGTATAGTGTCCGCCCTGGAAATGATCGTGAGCAAGAATCGACCCGCCGACGATCGGAAGATCTGCGTTGGATCCGACAAAATAATGCGGGAACTGTCCGACAAAATCGAGCAGTTTTGCGAAGCAGGAGCGATCGATTTTCATTGGTGTATGCTCCCGGTTGAAGCAGATACAATGTTCATTGTAGTATACGTACGGACTGTACTGTAAAAACCACGGGCTGCCGTTGATCGTGATCGGCACAAC
Source organism: Clostridia bacterium (assembly GCA_017514685.1). Classification (GTDB taxonomy): domain Bacteria; phylum Bacillota; class Clostridia; order Christensenellales; family CAG-138; genus UBA3792. Next base: position 37,333 of record JAFWJN010000010.1, on the reverse strand, counting down.
ACGGTGATTCTGACGTGCAGGATGATTCAGTCTCCCCGCATATCCTTCATTTTCAACGCAGAGCTGGCACCTCGGATAACTTGACGCCGGTAAAAACTTCGCCGCAGCGATAGCCTTGGGATCCTTTTCCGGCTTCGACAGATTGATTGTGATATCGAGTTCCCCGTATTCCGTCTCGGCTTTCCAGCGTACATCCTTTGCAATTCTGTCACGCCGGATATAGTTTGTATCGCAGCTGAATCTGTAATACCAGTCCGTAGCTTCCTGAGGTGACTCTTCGTACAGGGCTGCAAAGGTATTCTGTACCTGTTTGGGACGTGGAGTTATCCTTCCCATAACCGCAGTGTCCAGCAAATCACGGTAAACGACAGAGTTCTCCGCTATGACACCGCGCTTATATGCATCGAGGGTCAACGCATCCAGTGTCTCCGAAAGCGACGCGTTTGCCTCCACTTCCACATTGGGCAGTTCATCACATTTCAAAGTCTCCAGTACTGCGTTGATTGCCCAGACACGTTCACAGTCGTCAATCAATTCCTTAGAAACAGCATAGTCGATTAAATGTTGAATCGCATTCATTTTTTTACCCTCTTATTGTTATTTGCAGCGAATCACAAATCGCAATGTATAATCTTTCTCTGCGGAATATTGAAACTCAGGCATGATTGCCGGGCCGCATGCGCCTGTGCCGATTCCCTGCTGGAATGCCTGTACCGTAATATACGTACCGGTGCGTTTCTCATCCGTGCGATGCTTCATCGTGAACAGTTCCTTGTCCGAGTAAGGCTTTACACCAAGCTCGTAAGGTTTGTCCACCGCATCAAAGGTCACCGTTGCTTCCCCGTCCGTGAAGGATGCTGTCGTGCAATCCATACGGTTGCCGCTCTCCTGCGGCTTGATATTCGGTTCCGTCATATCCTCGACTTTGCAGCAAACATTGCCAATCGTGAATTGATCGCGCATATCGCAATAGGTTTCCCCTTTGCGGCCGGTATAGCAGACATCATCAAAACTCTCGTCGAGCCGGAATGCTTTTCCAAAGCGGGGAACGATCCCCTTTCCTTTTACGCAGTGCAGTGTGCTTGTCACTAAAACGCCATCGTCCGTTCCTTCATAGGTATCGGTAACGGTAAAGGTCTGTTTTTTGTTTCTGATTTCAGTTACAACACGGACGCCGTTCGGAATATCTTCGCAAGAGAGCACTCGCTCGGTCTGCGCCGCAAACGGCTTCATCGTGTTTGCGAAGAACATATTCGTATCATTATCGGTCGCTGCCCGGTATAACAGCGTTCCCTGATCTGCAGTCGTCAGCATTTTGCCATTCGGAAGTGTACAAATCACCCGGCCTTCGGAAACGCGGAATGTTTCAGGAAGCGGTTTTGCCGCTGTAACCTCCGGCAATGACACGGACAGAACAAGCTGTTCGTCACTGACAGTTTTTCCGGTGACAGTGTCGACGGTTGTCACGATTACGGAGCGGTTGCCGTCCACTTCCTTCCCGAACGGGATCTCAAAGTCTTTTTTCGACAGAGGCTCCACATCAGGCTTCAATTCATACGTTGACCCATCGTTCCAGCGGAACGTCAGCTGATAGCGTGTTCCGTTTGAAAATGCGGTGGTATTGAAAATGTTCACCCTTCCTTCGTCCGAAGCAGCTACACGAACCGGTCGGTAAATAAACCGGATGATCTTCGCTCCGACAGACGGAGTGCGGTCAGGATAGAACATTCCATCCACGCAGAAGTTCTTATCATGTTCCCACTCTCCGTGATCACCGCCATAGGTGTAGGAACCGTCTTCATGCAGAATCGCATGATCGACCATCTCCCAGACGCAGCCGCCAATCAGGTTGTCATATTGATAGATCTGCTCCCAATACGCTTCGGTATTGCCCGGACCGACGCCCATCGCGTGTGCATATTCACACAGGAAATACGGACGGTCGTTCAGTTCCTTCTGTTTGCGGCGATGTTCTCCGACATCATGAACCATCTGGACGGAGGGATACATCTCGCTGCCCACATCATATGCGATGCGCTTGCAGTGCACCGCGCTCTCATAGTGCACGGGGATGGATGAATGCTCATGAAGATAATCCGCCATCGCGTCGGTATTGCTGTAGCCTCCCGCCTCATTGCCGAGCGACCAAAGCACGATTGACGTATTGGAACGTATCTTATCACGCTGATACAGACGTTTAATGCGGTCCATATAACGCGGCAGCCATTTCGGATCATGAGAGATCGTATTGTATGTCGGCGGAATCTGATGGGACCAGGTACCATGTGTTTCGATGTCGTTCTCATCGACGATATATACGCCGATTTCATCCGCTACCTCCAAGAGCAGAGGATCGGGCGGATAATGCGAGGTGCGGATCGTATCAATGTTGAATTCCTTGCAGATCTTCACATCCCGCTCGATCTCATCCGGAGTCATCGTATAACCGTTTGTACAGCTTGTATCGTGATGATTGACGCCTTTGAACTTGATCTTTTTGCCGTTAACCAGAAAGACGTCTCCTTTGATTTCAACCGTCTTAAAGCCGATGCGTTCCTTGACACAGCTGGTCGGTGTTTCAAAATAGACATCATACAAGGTCGGTGCTTCAGCACTCCACTCCGAAACAGCAAGGTTTTCAAATGTATACTTTGCGATCCGGTTCTCAGTCGGTACGGTGACTTTCTGCTCACCGAATGTAAATGTTACATCGGTATCCGCAAAAGCGGTTGCAGTCAATGTCAGCTCATACGTTTCACCGGTCTTTTTTGTTACAGCGTCGATGTCCCACAAATCGGAGGCATCACTTACGCGCAGCAATACATCCCGGAAGATACCGTTGTTGCGGAACATATCCTGATCCTCAAGATAGGTACCGGTGCACCAGCGGTGTACGACACACAGGATCTCATTCTCGCCTTTATACACTTTACCCGACAGATCAAATTCTGCTGTATTATGCGCCCCTTCGGAATAACCGATGTATGACCCGTTCAGATACAGGTCCAGACAGCTCGCAACACCAAGGAATGACAGAATATGCTTTTTTTCAGGATGCTCCACAGTGATTTTCTTGCGATAAACGCCGACGAAATTGTATTCATCCACAGGTTTGCGCCAGCGCAGAGAAATCGCCTGGTCGCATCCCATCCAGGTGAAAACGGTCCCCACCTTGTCGGTCGTTGGAATCACCGGAGGTTTAAAAGGAAACTGATAGCGGATATTGACGTAGAACGGATCGGCGTAGCCTCTGAACTGCCAGCAGGACGGAACGTCAAGCTTGTCGAATTTTACTTTATCGGTATCGAAACCGGTCGGCAGCTCAGCGGGTTTCTGATAAAACTTGAAATCCCATTCCCCATTCAGGCAAATGACTTTTTCAGACTGATAACGTTTTTCCTTGAGTGAAACAGTATCAGCCTGTTCCTTTGTCGGATAAGGAATAAAGTAACTGCGGCCCGGCATTTTGTTCTGCTCATAGACCGCAAAATCACAGTAATTTGTTGTGTTCAGCTGATAAAGCATAATCTCCTCCCGCTTTCAATATCCCTTGATTCTTAATCATGTGCGATTGTCTCAGTACAGTATATCAGAAAACATGATGAAAAAAAAGTGTTCCCAATTTATATTATTTGCGGTTTCACGTGAATTATCTCTTCTATTTGGCAAAATAATGATTGATAGTTAATCCATGGCATTCTTTGAGAACCTTTGCTAGCTCTGTGTCTTTTTCGATCCGTATTCCACGTCATTTGCAGCCCAGAAATCAATAGAGGACGGAGCCGTGCAAAAGCACTTAGTCCATCCTCAGATAAATTAAACTATCTTATTCTGTGACAATCATTATTTCGCAGGAGTATAGCGGCCTTCATTGATGGCCTTGATGATTTCCACATCAAATTTCGGATTATGCGCATATGTCAAAAGGCCATTCTGTTCCTGCATAACGTCAGTCAGCTGCGTGTAGCAGAAGCCCTGCAGAACCGGTGATTCCAGGAACGCCGAAATGACTTCATAATACAGTTTATAGAAGTGATTCAAATTCTCGGCATTCGTATATCCCCAGCCCGAGGTGTCTTCCACATTATAGAAAATACCGCCGCTTTCCGTATTCATGATCGGCTGCCCGGCATAGGAATACCCCGTTGCAAACAGAGCGCGGCCTGCGGACCGATACTGCAGCGTGGATTCAAGAGAAGCATATCGCTTCGACAGGATCTCTTTTTTCGGCTGATAATCATGGATTCCGAGAATGTCCGGAGTCGTCTGCTCCCATCCGTCATTGGACATGACAAGCCGTGTCGGGTCAAGCGATTTGGTCAGTTCAACCAGTGCCGTCGCGTGATGGGCCTGTCTCGAATCACTGCTGATGTTCTCAACGCCCCATGACTCATTCAATGGAGTCCAGGCAATAATGCAGGGATGGTTATAATCCCGCTCGATGGATTCCATCCATTCCGAGGTGAAACGGCGGATATAGTCGGTCGTGTACTCGAACGCGTTTGCCATTTCACTCCAGACAAGAAGCCCCATTTTATCCGCATAATAAAGGAAACGCGGGTCCTCTACCTTCTGATGTTTTCTGACGCCGTTGAAGCCCATCGCTTTGCAGAGTTCGATGTCCCTGACGAACGCCTCGTCATCCGGCGCGGTCAGCAGCGAATCAGGCCAGTAACCCTGATCCAGCAGCAGTTTCTGATACAGCGGATAGTTGTTCAGAAGCACGATGCCGTTTTCGACTGAGATTTTTCGAAGACCGAAATAACTCTTCACGGTATCGCAGACCGTTTCTCCGTCACTCAAACGGTAGGTTACATCAAACAGATTCGGATGTTTCGGACTCCACGCGCTCACCGTATTGAAGTTATCTTCTCCTAGCAGCTGCTTATCCAGCGGGACTATGATCCTTCCTTCTTTGCGCATCGCCAATGTACGTTCGCAGGCAATCGTCTTTCCTTTGAATGCGACTTCGACTTCAAACGCAAGGGATTCATCCGACAGCACATAGTCAAAGGTTGCTGTTCTGCGGTCCAGATCCGGAGTAATATCAACTTTGCGGATATACTTCGGCGCGACTGCTTCCAGCCAGACAGTCTGCCAGATACCAGTCGAAGGCGTATAGAAAATACTCTTCGCTTTTCCCCAGTACTGCTTGCCGCGCGGAGTTGTCATATCCATCAGATCATCCTCTGCGCAGACCGTGATAGTGTTTTCACCTTCCTGCAGTGCTTCGGTTATGTCGAAGGAGAAACTGACATGGCCGCCCGTATGGGAGCCGATAAAGGTTCCGTTGATCCAGATTTTTGCCCGGTAATCGACCGCGCCGAAATGGAGCAGAACTTTCTGCCCTTCCCAGTCCTCTGGGATCGTAACAGCTTTCCGATACCATACAACATCATGCCTTTCCATGTTGCAGATACCGGACAGCTTGGATTGAAACACGAACGGAACCGTAATCCTCTGATCAAAAGAAGGTTCATCGAACGAAAACTGCCATTCGCCGTTCAGATTTTGCCATGTGTCCCGCACAAACTGCGGACGCGGATACTCAGGTCTTGGAATTTTAGTCATTTTTGATCCTCCATTGCTTCCAATACAATCAGTTTTCCTAAATAGTCGCCTTTCATTACAGGGAGGGGAATACCGGCATACATCCATCCCGCTCCGGAAAGAATTTCGCCGCTCTCTGTACAGCGATACATAGTTGTTTCATCCAATCCTTGCGGATAGATGACCGGTACCGCCCGCTTCTGCTGTGAAAGCACCTGTACATATACTATCACCGCAGTACGCTTATTCTTCGACACTGCCGAAAGAACATCGTATTCTCCGTTCTCACTGAACGATGCCAGACGATAGTAGTCGCCTGTACGGAATATATCACCGTAAGTATGATAAGCTTCCAACTGTCCCGGAATTTCACCAATCTCAGCGTCGGTCAATTTCGTTAAATCAAGTTCATACCCGAAGCAGCCGCAAAGACTGACCAGTCCGCGCGTGGCAAACGGGGTGACGCGGCTGTTGGTATGGCTCGGGCATGCGGCAACATGCGCGCCCATGGACGAGAGCGGATAAACAAGTGCCGTACCTTCCTGGATCTTCAGACGGTCAATGGCTTCCGTGTTGTCCGATGTCCAGATCTGAGGGCTGTAGTACAGCATCCCCGGATCAAACCGTCTGCCGCCGCTGCTGCAGTTTTCCAGCAGAAGATCCGGGAAATCCGTCAGCATCCTCTCCTGCAGTTCATATACACCGAGCATATATCGGTGATAAACCTCTCCCTGCCGGTCCGAAGGCAGCGCAGCGCTCTGTACATTCGCAAGCGGCCGGTTCATATCCCATTTTACATATTCGATCTTCGCCGAAGACAGTACCGCATGGATCATGGCATAGACGCACTCTCTCACATCCTTGCGGGAAAGATCGAGCACCAACTGGGTCCGGCTCAATATCGGTTCCCGTTCCGGATTCTGAAGTGCATAATCCGGATGCGCCCTGTAAAGATCGGAATCTGGAGATACCATCTCCGGCTCAAGCCAGATACCGAACTTCATTCCGAGCGCATGAATCTCATCAGAAAGCCGTTTGAGACCGCCGGGCAGTTTTGTTTCATTGACTGTCCAGTCGCCCAGCGACGTAGTATCGTCGTCCCTCTTTCCGAACCATCCGTCATCCAGGACAAACAGTTCAATTCCGGATTTTGCCGCAGTCTTCGCAATTGAGAGCAGCTTTTCCGTATCAAAATCGAAATAGGTTGCTTCCCAGTTGTTGATCAGCGACGGCCGCGGACGGTCCTTAAAAGCTCCCCGGATCAGATGCTTCCGATACAGATCGTGGAACGTATGCGTCATGCCGGAAAGGCCGCTGCAGGAATAAACGAGTATCGTTTCCGGAGTCTGGAATACTTCGCAGGAATCAAGTGTCCAGCAAAATCCATCAGGATGAATACCCATGACAAGGCGGAGCTGCTCCTGCTGGCTCATCTCTGCTTCCGCAAGGAAGTTGCCTGAATATACGAAATTCATCGCATAAACCTCTCCTTGCGTCTGGGTCGCGGTATGATCCATAAGCGCTATGAACGGATTCTCCTCATGGGAAGAAACGCCGTATCTGGAACCGATTCCCTGTTTTCCCCATGTAAGCGGGCGGCGGCACTGCATCCGCTCATACGCCCAGCTTCCATGCAGAGTCAAAAGATCAGAGTTTTTATTCGGCATATCAAGGCATGCCGATAACGCAGATGTCAACCGGATCCGCTGCGTGCCGTTATTCTCGATCCGCACACTTCTCGCGATGGCATCCAGTCCTTCAAAAACCGAATAGCTCAGGATCACTGTCAGCTGCAAGGATGTATCAACACACTCAATTTCAAGTGTGGAGCAGTCCTGTTCCGTGCCGAAGGTCGCCGGAAGTCCGCAAAGTTTCGGCTTTCCGGAACAGATGCGATGCGTCCGATAATACAGCTGGGATGTTCGGCTTCCGCTTTCCGTCTCGATTGCAAGACACGGCATACGGAAATCCCCGAGTCCTCCTGTCGGATACTCAAGTGGTATTCTGGTGACATACTGAAGCTGATCACCGGTTTTTCCATAGACCGCAGGATGTTCAAATCCTCTCCAAAGGAGTTGCTTTACATTGCTGTCCGGGACACGCCGTCCATAGTAAAGATGCGTAATGAAACCTTCTTCATCGGTAATTCCGATCCGATAGCTCGAATGCGGAGTATCCAGGCAAAAGATCTTTTCTTTTTCATCAAAGCAAATGCCCATTCTGTTCCCCCTCAAAATGAAATCTCCATTCCGTCATAGGACGTAATCATATCATAAGCTGCAGCACGCTCGGTAATCTCCTCATGCAGCCAGCCTCCGTTATGAGAAAAATGATTCACAACAAAAATCGTGTTATAATCCGCCAGACCTTCCCTGAGCAAAACTTCCTTCTGTTCTGCCGCATCAAGCAGACCCATATGGTACTTGCCATCCCGCTTACTCTGCTGCGTGCAATCAAGGCTGACAAGCTGAAGCGGTCCCGAAAAGCAATGAAGCGTCGCGAGATTCTCTTCTGTCAGAGCGCCTGTATCATGTGCATAAAGCACAGATTTTCCAAACTTTTCAATCCGGTAAAAAAGGCACGTCTCCTCTTTTGCATGTGTTGCACGCAGCGCTGTGACTGTATAGCTGCCGATATTGACCGTCTCGTTCGGCATGATCCGATGGAACAGAAACCGCTCCTTCTCCCCTCCCAGGCCATGGCAGGCATCCAGAATCTTTTTCTCTACCGCATCATTGCCGAAAACCTGCATCTGTCCCGGGTAGGTATGTGTATAAGGCTCACGGAGCAATTCAAGGTCCGCCGGGTAGCAATGGTCTGAATGACTATGCGTGACAAACAATGCTTTGACTTTTTGAAAATCCAGTCCATAGTACAGTGTATGGAGATAATTATCCGGAGGAAGGTCGAGCAGAAGATCGTCATCAATCAGTGCCTGGGAACGTGTCCGAATATTTTTCCCGCCCAATCTGCGTGCTTCTCTGCACAGGTTGCATGCGCAGAACACCCCGGGCCATGCTTCACCTGCCGCGGTACCGTAATACGTAATCTTCATATTCATCTCCTCTGCATTTTTCAGCAATATGTTTTCGGAAAAAAAGCGCCTCCATTCCCCGGGCGGCGCGTCAATCACCTGTGACCTCCGCGCAACATAATCCTACGGTAATCACAGAGTATTTTATCAAAATAAATTCGGAGTGAATTCAGTCAATGAGCAGATCTGTTTCATGCGTCGATTTTTTCATTCTCCAACTGACGTTCGAGCCGCTCGACGAGTGGCAGAAGTTCCAGTGGCTCATGCACCGAATAGGTCGGTTTTTCCTCAGGCACGGAAGCTCTACTGGGATAACGGTCTGACCAATCCATATGAACGGACCGAATACCGAAACGATTCGCTCCGACCATATCCCTTTTCAGGTTGTTGCCCACCATCAGTACCCGCGGCTTATCCTCGTTGGTCAAGCCTAGTCTCTGCATGGCAGTTTCAAACATCAATGCGTTCGGTTTTTCAACTCCCAGCTGCTCTGAGATAACCCACTCGGAAAACACGTGATCGAGACCGTTTTCGCGCATCGTGTTACGGAAAGACTGCTCCAGACCGTCGGCCAGGAGCACAAGCGTATAACCCTGTTCATAAAGCGAAAGTAAAGTTTCTTTTGCGCCGGGAATGCAGTCGGCCTGATAGACGACACCGAACGGTTTTTTTCGGACCTCGGTTCCCTCATCAATTATGGTGTCACCTATATCGGTGAATATGATCAGCTTCTTTTTCATCTCGCAATCTCAATTCTTACAGTTTTGATTTCTTTCCGGTTCATTGGAATGACAACCGTTCCGCTCTCATCCACTGAGAGGCATTCGCCTTTCATCTCTGTGATATTGCTCGCATAGATATGGCAGTCTGCCGGAATATGAAGCGTCCAGTCTGTCCTGTTCCCAGTCACATTGCAGCCGCGGATGATCCATCCGTTTCCATTCTCGGCGGGCTTGCATGCCGTGACAGCTACCGCTCCGTCGCTGCTTACAACGCTTTGCAGCGGTGTATCTGATTTTTCGCATGAACAGATCTGCTGTCCGAACAAATCAGTCTGGAACTGAATCGCTTCTCTGCAGCCTCCCATGCGGAAGGAATCTCCCGTGTATGGAAGCACTCCAAGCGTAATCTCCGATGTTCCGAGGCACTGTGCACCCGGTGTTAAAAACACTCCCCAGTCGCCCATTTCTCCGACACATCGCAGAAGCGTAACAGCCATCTGTCTGCGCTTTGGCAGCACCTCATACTCATAAGCGCCGCGGTTCAGCACAGCGAGTCCGTCCGTGCCATCCTGTGCAGCGACAAAATACTGCATTCTCTGGCATCTGCTCGGATTTGTCCAGTTCGGTCCCGGAACATCCGTCCGCTCAAGTACATCAAAAACGGAATCGGCAAGATGTACATTCCCGGCAAGATCAGTCGGAAACAGCATTCTGATGCGATGATCCGAAGCCCGGTTGTCGATTCTGATATCGAGCCGAAGCAGCGGACTGTCTTTTTCCAGGGACAGCGTTGTTTCGATCGGTACGCCTATCGTCTCCGTGCTTCGCGGTATCCTCCGCATCAGCCTCGGTTCCATGCTCTGCTGTGATGCGGCAAGCTCCGGACCTGCTGATTTTGGCAAATTCATAACGATCCGGATGCGGAACGCGGTACGGAAAGCCGTCCGCTCGATGCATTCGACTGAGGCTTCCGCATGGTCACTAGTGATTCTGCCGTCGATAGTTTCCCGGAAGATATATTCGTCTCCGACGTCACCGACATCTTCATACAAACCGAGTCCTATATAGATCTTGCCGGTCCGACGGTCTGTCAGATCAAATGTACCGTTTGAGCGGATCTGAACAGAAACGAACGGATTCTCCATCCGGTTATTACCATCGGAAAGGTCGTTCTGCGGTTCCTGCTTTCCGGGTTTCAGCGCATATACCGCATATCCCGTAGATGGAACTTCAGCGGCAAAGGTGATCCGGTACTGTCTCTCAAAATACGGTTTCCGAAAACGGTCCTTTGGCAATTCAAAACCGAACCGGACGCCAAGGTCCTCTATCAAGGCAGGAATTTCGTTTCCTTCCCGGTCTGTCAGAACATATTCTTCTGAAGGAACATCGGCCAGTGCTGCATACGCATCCCTTGTTCCATAAATGCGGTCGACGCCGACTGTTACGGAGACCGTATTCTTCCGGTCCCATGCAGACGGATTGAACACAGCAAACGCTGCCTTTGTTCCGTCAGGAACCGGCATGTGTGATGTCAGATCCTTCGCGGCCTGATCGATCAGGAGTCTGCTCAGCTGCAGGCTCTTCTCATACCGATAGACTGTTTCGCTGTGTACCGCATCGATTCCGCAGCCGCAGATGCTGTCATGCGGATGATTCTCAATCAGCAGTCTCCACGCTTCGTTCAGCAAATCCGCATCGAATCGGTGCCCGCTTGACATCGCCATCGCCAGCATCGGCTCCGCCACGAGCGCAAGCATGGATTCCGTCTTGCGGTTCATCACCTTGATCGGCATTCTGGAGGAAGCGGTATTGCAAAGCGTGTTATCGCCTGCGCTCTCCTGTCCACATAATTCGCCTGACACCGACTCCGGTGTGTCCGCCATGCTTTCCTTTACGCAGGATACAAACTGTTCAAAGTCTGAACAGCGGAATTCAATCTCAGGATAAAGAGCCCTCGCGGTTTCCAGCGCAGCGTTCAGATCTTTCTGTACCGGCTGATGATCGCTACCGTTCATAAACAGAAGATGCTCTGTCGCAGCATAGGCCCTTGCCCGGTTAAGGCGCGCATCCCAATAAGGTTTTGCTTCAGCGGGATCCGCCGGAATCTCCTGTGCGTTATTGTACCACCCGGAAAAGAATACCGAAAAAATGCGGCTTCCGTCCGGACTCTCCCAATCGAATTCACTGTGGCTGAGTCTGTGCGCCACCGGATCGGAGCCGGTATCGGACATGGTCACTCCCCGCCCGAACGCCGCTGCCGCGAATCCTGCCTGCCGGAACAACTGAGGCATCTGGCTTACATTGCCGAACGCATCCGGCAGATATCCGATCCGGCAGACCGGTCCGAATTGCTCTGCCATTTTTGTTCCGAGCTGCAGATTTCTGACATTTGCCTCTCCCGAGGTCAGATACTCATCCTGCAGAACATACCAGGGACCAAGATGAAGGCGTCCTTCTTCGCAGAACCGGCATATCTGCTCTCTCCTTTCAGAACGAAACTTCAGATAATCTTCCACGGCAATCATCTGCCCGTCAAGATGGTATGTATAATCCGGGCTTTGGGAGAGCAAATCCAGTACGTTATCCAGCTGCCGGAGCAGCCGGGCTCTGTGCTGCTCAAGAGGCAGATACCATTCCCTGTCCCAGTGCGCGTGCGGAATAATATGCACGACTGTTTTCATACATTCTCCTTCTCAAAACTCCGGAGGCATTTCCGGTCTGAACGATGAACGATACTGTTGCCGTACATGATCAATCGGCGACTCAAAGCGCCAGTTTTGATCCGTTGCCTGGCGACGCCTGCATACAGACGGCGTCATACCGGTATTCTTTTTGAACTGTTTGGAAAAATAGAACTGGTCGTTATAGCCCACGGACGCAGCGATCATTTCTATGGACATGTTCGGATCGCGCAAAAGATCGACTGCCTTACTGATTCTGTAATAGATCAAATAATCCTTTGGAGAAAACCCCGTCAGACTGGAGAATGTTGCAGACAGCGTTTTCCGGGAAGTACCTGCATTCTGCGCGATCTCATCGATCGTAATATCCTCATGATAATTCACATCGATAAAATCCAACGCTCTTACCAGATAAAATTCCGGTGTCAGTGTTTCCACATGTTTCTCAAGATCGGCATTGTCGATCAGAAAACCTATAATGCTGTACAACTGCGCCATGATCTTGCAGTACCGATTCGGAAACCCCTGAGAAGCCTTCATCAGCTGATCGAACATGGTCCGGGCTTCCTTCTTGGCGTTGTCAAAATAAACAGGCTCATACACAGACAGACTTGCACGGCTCAGATACCGATCGACCAGGTACCCCGAAAAGGCTACCCATGTCACATTCATTGTATCCTTATAATGCGACTGGATCTTGGTCTCCACTCCCGGAAACACGACAAATCCCTGCCCTGCTTCAACTTTGAATGTTGCGTGACGGACGGTAATCGATCCGCGCCCTTCATTGACAAAGTAGAGAATGTAATGATCCGGCCGTTCCTGCCGTTCCAGATCCAGATCCTGGTTACCGCAATTATAGACATTCAGTGTAAGGTTGTAATGCGATCTGTCACTGATATGAATGCTGATGTTCCTCTCCACGGGGTACCTCCGATACTAATTACTCCTTATTTCTGCATGCTTCACAGTTCCAGCATGCGACAAGACGTCCGTCTTGTTCCTCCAGGGGCGGTGCTTCTTTACTGCACCGCTCGGTTGCATATGCGCACCGGGGATGAAAATGGCATCCCGACGGCGGATTGGCAGGGTTTGGAACCTCGCCTTCCAGAATGATGCGGTCTACCAGAATGTCCGGATCCGGCTGCGGTACAGCTGACAACAGCGCCTTGGTGTAAGGATGTCTCGGCTCTGCAAACAGTTCTTCCGTTTTGCCGAACTCCACCACCCGTCCCAGATACATAACCATGACCCGATCCGAAATGTGCCGTACAACGCTGAGCGCATGGGATATGAACAGATAAGTCAGATTGTATTCTTTCTGCAGGTCTTCCAGAAGGTTGATGATCTGCGCCTGTATCGAAACATCCAGTGCGGAAACCGCTTCATCACAGACGATCAGTTTCGGCTGCAGGATCAGAGACCGCGCAATACCGATTCTCTGGCGCTGTCCGCCGGAAAACGCGTGCGGATATCTTCTCAGATAAGCTTTGTTGAGTCCGACCTGCTCAGCGATTTTTTCAACAGCCAGCTCAATCTCCCGGTTGGAAAGATTGGTGTTATAGCGCAGAGGTTCGCTGATGATATCGAATACCGTCATACGCGGGTCAAGGCTGGCGTACGGATCCTGGAAGATCATCTGAATATCCTTGCGGTACTTTTTCATCTGAGCGCCCTTGATCTTCAGAAAGTCGATAACTCCCTCGTCTGTATGGAATAGCACTTCGCCGCTCGTTGCGTCGATTCCACGCACGACGCAGCGCCCGAGCGTGGTTTTTCCGCAGCCGGACTCGCCGACGATACCGATCGTTTCCCCGCGTTCCACCGTTAGGGATACATCGCTGAGCGCCTTGACGTTGACACCCTTGCCCTCGTAAACTTTGGACAGATGTTTGATTTCAAGTAACACATTATCCATGCTGCTTTTCCCCCTGTTCCATCAGCATACAGCGCACCATGTGCCCCGGTTCGACTGTGAATTCCGGAATCGTCCTGTTGGGGCATACGCCCTCGATGCAATACTCACAGCGGTCATAGAAGCCACAGCACGGTGGAAGATCTACCGGCAGCGGTACGATACCGTTGATGATATAGAGTTTTTCCTCCCGGCTCTCGTTCATTTTCGGCAGAGAGCGAAGAAGTCCTTTCGTATAGGGATGCTGAGGATTATGGAAGATCTGATGTACGGTTCCATACTCAACGATCTCACCGAGATACATGACAGCTACATTATCGCACATATTGGCGACTGTACCAAGGTCATGCGTGATAAAAAGAATCGACATCCCGAATTCTTTCTGAAGGCTCCGCATCAATTCAAGGATCTGTGCCTGAATCGTTACGTCCAGAGCGGTCGTCGGTTCATCCGCAATCAGAATATCCGGATTGCAGCACAGCATCATCGCGATCAGCGCTCTCTGCAGCATACCGCCTGAAAACTCATGCGGATACTGGTCGATGCGCTTTTCCGGATTGGCGATACCGACCTTTTTCAGCATTTCCAGCACTCTTTCCCTTGCGGATGCTTTCGTTGCTTTCGGATCATGCAGGAGGATGATCTCCGCAAGCTGATTGCCGATCGTATAAAGCGGAGAGAAAGCCGTCATAGGCTCCTGGAAAATCATCGATATCTCAGAGCCCCGGATTGCGCGGTATACCGCTCCGTCCTGATTCAGTTCCAGCAGATTCAACACCTTTCCTGATTTGGTCCGGTACAGAATCTGTCCGCTGCCCTTACAGTTGCTTGGATTGATGCCGAGAACTTCTTTGCTGGTAACGCTCTTGCCGCAGCCGGACTCACCGACCAGGCCTAGAGTTTCGCCATTCTTGAGGGAGAAATTAACGCCGCGCACCGCGTGAAGATCATAATCGTCCACATTGATATGAACGTTCAGGTCCTTTACCTCCAGGATATGCTCCGGTGCAATCTGATAACCGTCCTGAGCATGGTCTTTCCTGTTATGTTTCATTGCTCCGCACCTCCTTACTTATATGGATCCGCCGCGTCGCGCAAGCCATCACCCATAAAGTTGAACGCCAATACGCTGAGGAACACGAAGATCATCGGGATCAGTTTCCAGTTATAGAACATGATCGTTTCCAGTTTGTTGGTCTCCTGCAGCAAAACGCCCCAGCTGGTAGCAGGTGACCGGAGACCGAGTCCCAGGAAGCTCAGTGTTGTTTCACCGATGATCAGTCCCGGGATCGCCATGGTCATATCAACGATGATATAGCTCAAAAAGCTCGGGATCATATGGCGGGTGATCAGTTTATCCGCCGGCGCGCCTGAAATCCTGGCCGCCATAATGAAGTCTTCCTTCTTGACGGAAATAAACTTCGAACGCACAACGCGGGCAAGTCCGGGCCAGGAAACAAGCGACAGGATAACTGTCATCAGCATGAACACCTGTGCCGGCTTCATCGTCTTTGGAATAGCGGCTGACAGCGCCATCCACAGCGGGACCTGCGGGAACGAGCGGACCACCTCAATGATACGCTGGATCACGGTATCCACCCATCCGCCGAAATATCCAGCCAGTGAACCGATTGCCAGACCAAGTACCAGCGTCATCAGCATGCCGGCAACCGGAATAAACAGAGAGATCTGAGCGCCTAACACCACTCGGGAGAACAGGTCTCTTCCCATGTTATCCGTGCCGAACAGGAACACCTTTCCGTCTTCCGCTTTGAACAAATGAATATTGGACGGAATCAGGCCGAACCATTTGTATTCACCGCCCTCGTCACCCTCTGTAAAGAAGCGCAGGCGGCAGATTTTTTCCGTATCCTCCGCAAAATGTGCCATATAGGTGACCGGATCGCGCTCCATTTTCAGGCCATAGACGAACGGTCCCACAAATTTCCCTTCATGGAACAGATGTACCGGTGTCGGTGCGCAGTTGACGTACTTACCGTCATATTGCTCGGTTCCCTGCGGTGCGATGAAATTGCCGAGGATCGCTATCAGATAGAAGATCATCAGGACAAACGCGCTTATCATCGCCAGCTTATGCTTACGGAACTTACGTCCCATCAGCTGCCATTGTGAAGCATAGTAATACTTATCGCTTTTTTTCTCCTGGCTCTTACGGACGGGAGTTTTTTTCGTCTTATCTTTCATTTCCATTTTACTCCCCTCCTTAGCCTTTCAGGTATTCCTTGCGTGCACGCGGATCGAGCCATGCAAGCAGCACGTCGGAAATAAATGTGCCGATAACCGTTGCAATCGCCATCAGGAACAGCCAGCTTCCGGCCAGGAACATATCCTGATTGATCAGCGCATTGTACATGACCGTGCCCATCGAAGGCAGATTCAGAACGATAGCGGTGATCGTCGTTCCTGTAAAGATACTGACCAGTGACCAACCGATGGAAGACGCAATCGGATTGACCGCTGCGCGAACACAATACTTATAGCGGATCGCACGCGCTTTCATGCCCTTTGCACGTCCTGTCATAACATAGTTCTTGTTCAGCTCATCGAGCATCTGGCTTCGCATCGTACGAATCAAGCCGCAGGTATTATTGAGTCCGATTACCAGAACCGGAATGATGCAGTGTTTCAAAAGATCCAGCACTCTCTCCCACGACCACGGCGCGTTCTGGAATTTCGGTGAGAACAAGCCCAGCATCGTATCACCTGTTAACTTGAACGCAAGGAACATCAGCAAAATCGCCATCAGGAAATTCGGAACTGCCTGACCTAAAAAACAGATTGTGGTAAAAGCATAATCACCGAATGAATACTGATGCACAGCGCTGTAGATACCGACCGGTATCGAGACCAGATAGGTAAAGAGCATGGTGACAATGGAAAGTGCCATTGTCGGAACGATATAAGCTTTAATAACCGAAGTGACCGGCATCGACAATGAGAACGAATAACCGAAATCACCGCGAAGGATGATATTGCTGAACCAGCGCCAGAACTGAACGAAAAACGGCTGATCGAGCGCATACGCTGCACGCAGCGCTTCAATTTCGGCTGGATTCACCTGTTCACCGGCAGCAAGAAGTCTTCCTATATAGTTGGTGAGAAAATCTCCCGGTGGGAGTGTGATGATGAAAAAGACTGCCAGGGAGATCAGAAAAACCGTTAAGGCCATGATCAGCAGCTTTCTCACGATAAACTTTACCATAAAGCACCTCTTTTCCTTATGCGGAGACGAAGCACGGAGCTTCATCCTAGGTCTTTTACAAGATCAGCCAGCAGCATAAAACTGCTGGCTGATCTTAATAAGGAGGTTAATCCGGATTAGTCCTGAATGAACCAAGTGTACGGCTTCGTATAGCCGAGGAAGCGGAGTTCGTCACAGTTGACAAAGCCCGAACGGAAGTTATGAACACGATTGTTCACTGCATCATAGGTTCTGTCACTTACGCAGAAACCGATGACCCAAGTGTTGTCATAGTGTGCCTGAGCAATGCGCTTGGAAGCTGCCTGCAACTCTTCCAGTTTGTTTGCGGAGACCAATGCTTTGGTCGCGTCGATCAGTTCCGCAAGTCCTGTTCCGGGTTCCGGAGTCAGAGCATCCTGATGCTCGAGACCGTACTTACCGACGAATGCGCTGTTGTTACGGTTTGCAGCAACTGCGTCAGGACGGAGCATGACGTTGAATGAACCGGAGCTGGAGTTGACAGCGCCCATGAAGATATCGCCTGCATAGTAACGCTCATTACGGGCGTTGTTGTCGGTGTTGTTGGATTCAACAATCTGAAGTCCGAGTGCCTTGTAATATTTGGCGAGCAGAGCAACAAGCTGTGCATCGGACGGTGCATTTGCACGGGTTTCAAGCTCAATGGTGATTGCCTGGCCATCATGCTCTCCGCCTACGAAGGTACGGAAGCCGTCGGCGTTCAGTTCTTTGCTGATGCCTTCAATGCCGTCCAGCAGTTTGTTCGCTGCGGCAACATCGTATTCAACCCACTTCTGCGGTGCGCCTGCGATATAGTCGCCGGTGCCTTCGGGTGCTGCGAACTGTGCAGGAGTCATCATGCCGTTTCCGATGATCTCATTGATTTCGTTGCGATCTGCTGCGATCGACAGAGCATGACGGAAGTCGATGTTCTGGAACAGTGCGCGGTACTGCAGATCTTTATAAGACTGGTTCAGTTCAAGACCGACGGAAGACCAGCTCGGAGAGATTTCTGTGTAAACAGTGTAGTTGCCGACTGCTTCGCTTGCCTTGTAGATCGGGAAGTCGCCTGCGTCAAAGCGCGCTACGTCGATATTTCCTGCGATTTCTTCCTGTGCCCACAGGTTCTGATCCATACCTACAAATTCTACGGTATCGATGTACGGGAGCTGACGGCCGTCCTTGTCAACTTTCCAGTAGTATGGGTTGCGTTCAAAGACGAGAGTCTGATCTGTCAATGCGTTGACGATGTTCCACGGACGCAGGGTCGGGCGGCCTGCATACTGCCAGTAGCGGTAGCCAAGCTGATCGCCGAGTTTGGAGAAGTTTTCAAAGTTATACAGTTCGCTCTTCTTGAGCGCGTTTGCGAGAGCTTCTTCTTCCGTGATGGTTGGGAGTCCTTCGCCGCCGATCAGTTTCAGATCGGTTTCTCCGGACCAGTGAGGTGCAGATGCATCATTCACCATGATGTCTTTGTACCACTCTTTCGGGCAGAACATCCACTTGTTGTCGATGCAGATCGCCTGCAGCAAAGTGGGTTTCGGGCTGTACAGTGTGATCGTGAACGTCAGATCATCAACGTAGCGAACCTGAGCGGGACGCAGAATGCCGTTTTCATCCGTCGTCTTGTACCAGCCATAGTTACGGCCTGCATTGGACTTTGTGATCTTTCCGGTCTCGTTGTCTACATCGGTGACGAGAACATAGTTGTAATAGTAGACGCAGTCCGTTGCGGTGAACGGAGTGCCGTCTGACCATTTCATGCCTTCACGAAGATGAATCGTGTAGACAAGGCCGTCATCAGACAGGTCATATCCCTTTGCAACGTTCGCTTCTACAGTACCATCGTCCAGAAGACGGAACAGCGGTTCCTCGCAGAACGGTCCCCAGTACCACATACCGTTGTTATAGGTACGAACGACTCCGCCGTAGGACGGTGTTTCTTCCGGGCTGTACTTAGCTTCCACATAGACATCCTCTGCCGTCGGGATACGTTCTTCCAGAGGGGGCAGTTTTCCGTCTTTGACCTGAGCAGCCAGCATCGGTGCTTCTTTCTCAATCGCTTCCTCTGCGGGAGCCGCCTGCTGATTGCCGTTATCGGCGGGTTTTGTTGTGTCAGTATTTCCAGAGTTTGCCGTTCCGGAATTGGATGCCGGCGTTGTCGGCGTGGTAGCTGTTGGCTGACCTGCGCATCCTGCAAATACACCTGCGATCATAACAAGTGCCAGCAGCATAGCTGCAATACGTTTTTTCATGTCAATCCTCCTGTAAAAATGCTCCGATCAAATTGTCAGAAAACACCTTCCAACTTGTCGTACAAATGTATCTTACAGGATAAAAAAAACGGAAAACATGGATTTTCAGGAATTAATTATGTAAAAAAAAACAGATGTAATTTGCGAAAAATCGAGTTTTTCATATGCTTTTTCTGCATTTGTCGCGGAAAAGCATTTAAAAACTGTCATAGCGCTTATTTTTCACTGTCTGACTTCTCATCCGCAAAATATTTTCATTTTATTTTTACATATCCTTTGTTCTATTTTTACATATTTTTCAGCAAAAGAACAGACAGAAAAATATAAATTTGTACTTTTGAATCTATTCAACAGGTTTTTTTGTCCAAGACATTCATATCCATTCCAATGTTTTGCTCATTCTTACGTTTAAATAGCTTACCAGATCCTTTTTACCGAATTTTCCCTGGAAAAGTCTATGGACATAAGACGAGCATCCCGATATACTGATGCACACAATTCCTATTGCTGTACCATGACTTAGGAGGCTTTTTATGACTGTTTTTATGACACGCCCGCCTATTTGCAGCGGTGTTCCTCTTGGCGGACTCGGTACCGGAAGTATTGAATTGCGTCCTGACGGAGAATTTCATTCCTGGCAGATTGCCAATCCTCTGCGATTCCGCCAGGACTGTCGAAAAAAGCCGGATGCAGACGACGGTGAGAATCTTACCGGCAGCCTTTCTTTTTGTCTTCGTACAGAAGAGGAAGATAAAATCTTGCTCCGCAGGCTCGGCTTTGGCACTGGTGACAATAATTTTCGGATGTATTCCTTCCTGAAGCCGGTTTCATTCATCGAATTCAAGGGCTCTTTCCCTGTCGCCAAAGTAAGTTATCGGGATGACTCCCTTCCTGTGGAGATTTCTCTGGAAGCTGCTGCGCCGTTTACACCATACGAAGAGAACACCGCGGGCATGCCGGGGATCTTTCTGACCTTTTCGATTCATAACCGTTCTGAAAAAACCGTTTCGGTTTCACTCGCCGGCAAATTGAAAACTATCGTCTCTGCAGAGACCGGAGATCGCCGGTGTCGTGTGCTGAAGGATGGATCATTTACCGGTATCCTTTCTGAGAGTTCGCCGGAGGCGCCGGATGCTCCCGACCGCGGAAGCATCGTCCTTTCCGCAGCAGGAAGCGACATTTCATTTCTCTCCGGCGAATACCGGCGTTACATGGATGAATATGTTGCTCACGGACCACTCGGTGTTTCCGAAGAATCCTATCTGTTCGATCTGTATCGCGCCGGTCGTCTTCCGGATATCGCCCACTCCTCACGCATCGATTCCGCTCTTCTTTCTGTCAATCCGGATGCACTGTCGGATGAAGAAGTGTGCAGTCTTTTTGATGCTTTCACGGAGTACGCATCTGCTGCAAGTATTACAGACCGTCTGAAATCCGGTGCAAAGGAGCAAATGCTGGATTCCGGTTTTCTGCGTGAAGTGCTTCGCTATCTCTTGAAAAATCTCCGGGAGTCGGATGATGGTCAATGGGGCGACAGCGCGCTCTGCGTACACGAAACGCTCAGCCCCGGGGCAACGGTAGAAGTTCCTTTCCTTCTCTCTTGGTATTTTCCTTCGCTGTATTCCTCTTCCGGTGCCTTTGTCGGGCACCGGTATGCCGCCGACTTCTCTGACGCATCCGAAGTGACTTTCTATCTATGGCAGCACCGTCAACAGATTCTTCTGAAGGTGCATGATTTCTGTGACGTCCTGTATGATACCGGTTTTCCGGAAGTCTTTTCTGACGCCGTATCGATTCATCTGTCCACGCTTGTCAAGAGCAGCTGGTGGGCAAAGAACGGTGATTTCGGCATATGGGAAGGACTTGGTTCCTGCGGACTTCATACCACAGATATCGCTTATCACGGGACTTTCGGAATCTGCGCCCTGTTCCCGCGCCTTCAGCAAAGGCAGATGCGCATGACTGCCTCCAGGATGCGTTCAGATGGCGCTGTCCCTCATTTCTTTTCTCCGGATTTTTCTGCCGTTGATGAGGGCTTTGAACGGGTCGATATGAATCCGCAGTTTGTGCTGCTCGTCTGCCGCGACTGGCTGGCGACAGGTGATCTGCCTCAGCTTCGGGAGCTCTTCCCTGCTGTCTGTGCAGCCATGAACCGCACCGAGTCCCTTGACCTTAACGGGGACGGACTGCCCGATACCGAAACCGGCCGCAATACCTATGATGCCTGGAAATTTTCCGGAACTCCTGCTTATGTTTCCATCCTGTGGCTTGCTTCATTGAAAGCTGCTGCCCGGCTTGCAGACGATCTTGGAGAAACGGAACTTGCCCGAAAATGGAGAATGCTTCTGCAGCGCGGAACGGATTCTATTCTTCAGTTGCTGTGGAACGGCTCCTGCTTTGATTTATGGAATGATGGTGAACAGAAAGACGAATGCTGTATGACCGATCAGCTGGACGGTGAGTGCTTCTGCCGTCTGATCGGGCTTGGCGGAATCTTCGATGATCAGATTATAAATAAAGCTCTTGATACGATCTGGCATGCCAACTTTTCGCCAGAACGCGGATTGATCAATGCCGGGTGTTTGCCGCAGGGAAAGACCACGCTGTATACCTTCCGCAACTGTCAGGGCGAAGCGAACTGGTCCGGCATCGAGTATTGGTTCGCCGCGTATCTTCTGATGACCGGTTCTTATGAACGCGGACTGCAACTTGTGAAAACTGTACAGGAACGGTATGAACGACTCGGGCTGGTATGGAATCATGCCGAATGCGGTGACTTCTATTACCGTCCGCTGTCAAGTTTTGCTCTTCTGAATGCGTTATCCGGCTTTTCCTATGATGCTCCGGCGCAAACGCTCCGTTTCGGTCCCGCATCCGGCGAATCGTTCCATATACCGTGGTTTGCATCTTCAGGATACGGAATTCTGTCAGGCACTTCTGATTCCCGGGAACTGACGGTGTGCTGCGGTACGCTTACGGTGCGCAGACTTCTGCTCCGGAATCATTCTTCCGCTCTGTCTCTCTTCTGCGGAGGCAAACCTCTTCCGTTTACCCTTCTTGAAACTCCGGAAGAATTGGCTGTCCGGTTTGAGCCGGTCATTCTCAAGAAAGGGCAGAAACTGTCTCTGTCCGGAAAGTCTTTATGAGACTTTTCTGAAAAGCACTTGTTTCCAGCCCAAAACTGCAAATCTGCCGGTCAATAACCGGCAGATTATTTTTGGGGAAGAAATCGATTGTCGTTATGTGAGTCTTTACCAATTAGGCAAATATGTACTGATCACTCAAAGCCATGATGTCACGATCGGGAACAAAACTGCCGTCAGAAGCCCTGCGACAGCCAGAGACAAACTGCCGACTGCTCCGGTCAATGCTCCCTCCGTAACCGCGCGCGATGTTCCAATGACATGGGACGCTGTTCCGTAAGCAACGCCGCGCGCAACCGGATCCTGAATATGAAGCAGTTTGGAAAGAAGACCTCCTGCAAGGTTACCGAACAATCCGGTTATGACAATCACCGCCGCGGTCAGCGCAACGATCCCGCCCCCCTGTTCCGACAAAGCAATTCCGATTGCAGTTGTCACACTTTTGGGCAGCATTGAAATCGTTACGGTCTTTCCGACACCAAACAAAGCGCATATTACCAATACTGTTGCGATACTTGTTACGGTTCCCGCTACAACGCCGATCAGTATCGCCGGAAGATCGTTTTTCAGTCTCTGTATCTGTTCATACAGCGAAAGTCCCAGACAGATCGTAGCAGGAGTCAGCAGATAGGACAGCGGCTCCGCTCCTTTTGTGTATGCATCCAGGGATGTTCCTGTCAGCAGCAGCACCGGAATAATGATCAGAGCAGAAATCAGAATCGGATTCAGAATTGTAAGTTTTGTTTTTCTCTGAAGCCATACTGCAAAGAGATACGCTGCCAAGGTCAGAAGAACCGGCCAGTAACGAGCGGATGACAAAAATGCTCCGATTGCGTTCATGCCTGCCCCCCCTTTCTGTGAAGAAGCAGTTGAACAATTCCCCCGGATACCGCAAACGTCACAGCGGTTCCTGCCACTACTGCAATGATGATCGGTACCAGATTTTCAAGAATCAGCGGAGCGCTGTTTACGATTCCGACCAACGGCGCAACAAACAGAAGCGGCAGAAGCTGTACCAGAAAATCACTGGTCTCCCGGATCTGATCCGGCCGAATCCATTTCAGCAAAAGCGCGACCGTTAAAAGAACGAGCCCATAGATCGCCGCCGGAATAGGAAACGGTATTAACGCATGCAAGACTTCTCCAATAAAGGAAAATAATGCTATGATACAGAACTGTCCTAAATATTTCAAATTACATCCCCCTGGCAGGAATAACAAATCAAGCGTATGCTGCTTTTCTTCCTGTATAAAACATATTATACCGAAAAAGGCCTTTTCCATCAACAGAAAAAGGCAGGATTACGAATTGTTCTCTTTCGTATCCCGCCTTATCTTATCCAGACAACCGTATTCTTACAGATTTTTAACGAAAAGGCAGCGCATCGCGTTCAGGACCGCAAGAACCATCACTCCGACGTCTGCGAAGATCGCAAGGTACATATTCGCAATGCCAAATGCTCCCAATACCAGGCAGATGAACTTGATCAGCAAGGCGAATACAATGTTCTGATACACGATTCCAAGGCATTTCCGGGAGATCTTGATCGCTTTGACGATCTTCTTGGGATCGTCATCCATCAATACTACATCCGCCGCTTCAATGGCTGCATCCGATCCCAGCGCTCCCATCGCAATGCCGATATCCGCTCTGGACAGAACCGGAGCATCATTGATGCCATCGCCGACGAACGCCAGTTTTCCGGACGAGCCTTTGCTTTCAAGCAGTGCTTCCACCTTTTCCACCTTATCGGCCGGCAGCAGTCCGCTGTAAACCTCATCAATTCCCAGCTGCTGTGCTATAACATCCGCTACTTTCTTCCCGTCTCCGGTAAGCATGACAGTCTTTTCGATTCCGTTTCTCTTGAGTTCTTTGACAGCTTGCAGAGAAGTCGGTTTCACAATATCGGAAATCACGATATGCCCTGCGTATTCACCGTCAATTGCCATATGAATGATCGTTCCGGTCATATGGCAGTCCCGATAGAAGATATCCAGACTTCTCATGAGCTTATCATTTCCGACCGCAACCTGATGCCCGTCAATCGATGCTGTCACGCCATTTCCGCTGATCTCCTTAATATTGATAACCCGGCTCCGGTCGATTTCTTTCCCGTACGCTCTTTGCAGGCTCTTGCTGATCGGATGGGAGGAAGCGCTTTCCGCGAGTGCCGCGTATTCGATAATTCTCTCCCTCTCCAGTTCATTGTGGTGAATATCGGAAACCTCAAACACGCCCTGCGTCAGTGTACCTGTCTTGTCGAAAACAATGACTTTTGTTTTGGAAAGGTCTTCCAGATAATTGGAACCCTTTACCAGAACACCTTCCTGACTTGCTCCGCCGATCCCTGCGAAGAAACTCAGCGGGATGCTGATTACAAGCGCGCAAGGGCAGCTGATGACCAGGAATGTCAGAGCCCGATAGATCCAGACGCCCCATTGAGCGTCGGTTCCCAAAAAGAGAATCCTGACAAGAGGCGGTATCAGCGCAAGCGCAAGTGCGGAAAAGCAAACCGCAGGAGTATAAATTCTCGCAAATCTGGAAATAAAATCCTCTGATTTTGATTTACGGGAACTCGCGTTTTCGACAAGATCCAGAATCTTCGATACTGTTGATTCTCCGAATTCCTTTGTCGTCCGGATCTTCAGCACACCGGTCATGGAAATGCATCCGCTGATTACTTCATCTCCAACGGTTGCTTCTTTGGGTATGCTTTCACCGGTCAGGGCACTTGTATTCAAGGAAGAACTGCCTTCTTCAATGATTCCGTCGATCGGAATCTTCTCCCCCGGCTGCACAATGATGATGCTTCCGATTGCGACTTCATCGGGATCGACCTGAACAAGAGCCCCATCCTGTTCCACGTTCGCATAATCCGGGCGGATATCCATCAGACTGCTTATATTCCGGCGGCTCTTTCCGACTGCATATCCCTGGAACCATTCTCCGATCTGATAGAACAGCATAACCGCGATCGATTCGACATAATCTCCGTTTTCATATACCGCTATTGCCAGCGCACCTAGCGTTGCCACCGTCATCAGGAAACATTCGTCAAACGGTCTGAGATTTTTGATTCCTTTCCATGCTTTGATCAGGATGTCATATCCGATCACTGCATACACCGCGAGATAGAGAATCAGGCGGATGATTCTTCCCGCGCTTTTGAAAAGAATCCGGTCAAACGTATCAAACAGCTCTGCCGGCAGAAACTGCAATCCTAAAAGCGCAGCGGAGGCGATCAGAATCCTGATCATCATCTTCTTCTGTTTTTTTGTCATCCCGCCGTTTTTTCTGCCGATGACCGTCAGAATCAAGACCGCCATGACGACGACTATTCCCAGCAGGATTTCCACAATTATGTTCTGCATACTCGCCTTCTTTCAGGGCTTCCCCATCCTTACAAAAATCAGCATCCCTACACGCCTCGTGTGCTTCCATGGGATGCTGACCCGTCTTTTCTTCGTTTACAGATAGATTTCGCAGTCAGGTTCTACCTTTTTGCATGCTTTCAGAACATTCTGCATGACCTTCTCCGCTTCATGTCCTTCTTCGAACTCCACAATCATCTTCTGGGTCATGAAATTGACAACCGCGGTCTTCACTCCTTCAATCTTTTGCGTTGTTGCTTCCATCAGGTTTGCGCAGTTTGCGCAGTCCACTTCGATCCGATATGTCTTTTTCATTTCTTATTTCTCCCTTTTAGTCTATAATTCAATAACCTTTTAATCGTTGATTTCATTATATCAGACTCCCTGTTTGTGTCAATTCCATGGGATAAATCATTGCTTATTGGTATATTTTCATTTCTTTTTGGATTATTTCTCCGAATGCTTGCCCGATTGAAACAGTAAGGTTATAATATCTTTCGAACAGGAGATGAGTTTTATGGGAAAAGTCTTTTTACCGCATGATCATGGTCATACGCCCGGGCAGCTCCAGGACTGGATGCCTTCTGCCAGGGTGTTTGAAAATATAGGGAACGTATTCCAAATGCTGAGCGACGGAAAAAGAGTCCAGCTCTTCTGGATTCTGTGTCATTGCGAGGAGTGCGTTATCAATCTGTCTGCGCTGATGGATATGAGCAGTTCCGCCGTCTCCCATCATCTGAAACTTCTGAAAACCGGAGGCTTTGTTGTAAGCAGACGCGAAGGAAAAGAAGTTTACTATACCGCAGCCGAAACAGCCCGCACCAAAGCCCTTCATGAAATGATCGAAGAGATTGCGGAACTCTCCTGTCCTTCGGATGAGGTGCCGATTGAGTCTGATAAATATGATACCAACATTCAAACTATTCAGAGTATTCATGATTTTCTGATGGATCATCTGAGCGAGCGTTATACCATTGAAGACCTGTCCGAGCGGTTTCACATCAACCAGACGACTTTAAAAAACACATTTAAGACCGTTTACGGACAGCCGCTTGCAGCATATATGAAAGCACGTAGGATCAGTCACGCAAAGGATCTTCTCCTCCATTCCAGTCTTTCCATTGAAGAAATATCCCTTGAAGCCGGCTATCAGAACCAAAGCAAGTTCACCCAAGCGTTCAAAGACCTGACAGGACAGTTACCGAGAGAATATCGAAAGCAGGACTAGCGACATTCTTTCCATTTCAAATCAAAAGCCCGGCAATCACCGGGCTATCATTTTGTCAAATTCGTTCAGGAAAGATCGATCCACATCACAGGCCGTACACCGCCTGGATTGTTTGCGCCGCGACCCTGCCATTCTCCGGAACCTTCCGTATAACCGCCACCGCTCATAACGATTGCTGCAAAGTCATAGTGCATGCCCGGAGAACGGAGCCACCACCAGTTATAACGCTTCCCCAGAGAATAGATATTTTTCGCATAGTTTGTCTTGCTTGTTTTCCGGTTCGCGTCTTTGGTAAAATACTTGGTCGCTTCGGAAATCGACAGCAGGAAAATCTTATCCTTCGTTGCGGCACCGCCTTTGATATTAAATCCGTTATTTCCTTCGTTGGTAATGCGTGTGGTCTGGATCACGGATTGTTCCACTTTGTCGAACGCGGTAGTATAGAATGTGCCGTTCAACCATTTGCGCAGGGAACTCTTTTCCCATGGCGCAGGCACACGCCCCGCTTCCGCTATATTCTCGCGGTCATCCGCGACCTTATGGTTCTTATCGAACGGAAGCGTTGTAAGGATATACCTGCTGATCAGCATTCGCTTGTTTCCGGATCTAGCCAGAACGATCCATTCAATATCTTCCGGAGAGGATGTCTTATCATCCTGTTCAAACCTACCGAAGATGATTCTGTCGCCTTTCTTGGAAGGGAGAATT
Source organism: Clostridia bacterium (assembly GCA_017514685.1). Classification (GTDB taxonomy): domain Bacteria; phylum Bacillota; class Clostridia; order Christensenellales; family CAG-138; genus UBA3792. Next base: position 9,506 of record JAFWJN010000010.1, on the reverse strand, counting down.
CGCGCGCGAAGCATATAGATCTCCGCATCACGGAAGTTTCCCAGTGATTTGAAGAGAATTTCTGCTTCTTTGTAATGCCTGCCCTTATACTGTTCCATCGCGTTCTGATAGACGATTTCATTTTGACAGCGCAAAATGAGTGCTTCGCTGTCCCCGTATCCGTTCAATTCCTTGAAAATGGCCAGGGCTTCCACATACTGTCCCTTTTCCATGTAAGTCTTCGCCGTCTGGTAAGGTGTCTCATAGTCAGGCGTCGGTATAGGGATCAATGGTGTGGGTGTGGGGAGATCTTCCGGGGCTACTGTGTGGCCCGGTGTTGTTCCTTTCTGAATCCGAACAACGGTTTCTTTGGTGATAATTCCCTGGTCTTTTTCACAAAGTGCCGACAGAATGAGATCCTGCTCTGTCAGATAAAGCGTATAAACATCCTTTCCGAGTCTGTCGGAGTATTCCGGTTCCAGCATGTGAAGATTCTCCGATATCTCACCGACATCCTGAACGCCGTAATCTTTCAGCCTGCCCGATACACCTGTACAGATCTCTGCAGCCGGCACATCGCGGATCACGACCGTTGCCGGAATCATCCCGGATGCTGCATACGAGTGCCAGGTTGCCGGAATCGCCAAGTTTCCGAAATAGAATCCGATTGCGGTTTTCTCAAGCAGAAACAGCGGGGCTCCATCTGCTTCAATATAAACCGACAGCAATGGTCCATATCTGTCTTCAACCTCTGCAAATGTTTTCCCGATCATCTTGCATTCTTCTGATTTTTCAATCAGCGCTGATGCTCTTGACTGTGCCTGTACGCATCCGATCAGCAGCATTGCAGCCAGTAAAACAACAATTATCTTTTTCATCATCTTTTACCTTACACGATATTCATTCAGTGAATGATTTCAATTTTATCTGAATGTCTTGACGCAAGCCATGGCAGAAAATGTTCCTTGTAAATGATCGTCAAAATCGCTACAACCGGAATTGCCAGGAACACTCCCGGGATACCGAACATCTTTCCTCCGAGGATCGTACCGATCAAAGTCCAGACCGCAGGGATGCCCAGATTCGTGCTGAACAGTTTCGGTTTGATTAAGTAGGCATCCGCAAACTGAAGCACCACTGTAAAGATCAGGAAGATCAAAGCCAGAATAGGATTCTGGATCAGCAGGAACAGAGCTCCGATTCCGGCTCCGATAATCGGTCCAAATGTTGGAAGAAGGTTTGTGATGGTCATGATCACAGAAATAAATACGACATATGGCATTTTGAAAATCAGCATCAGAATCGCATTTGCAGCACCGATAATCAAAGCATCCAGCAGATTGCAGCCGATATAACGGATGAGAATGTCATTGCTTCTTCTCCAGAAATCCGTGTGCTCCTCATATTTATCCGGCGGAAGGAGCGCTCTCCGAAGTTTTTCCACTCCGCCCAGAAGTCTTTTCTTTCCAAGCAGAAAGTACATTGCCAGAATGATACCGATCAGGACATTGATCGTAATGCTGCCGACATCCGTCAGCCTTGAAACAATGCTGTTCAGGTTACCGGTCAGCAGATTGAAGAACTCGCCAAACCTCTGCTCTATGATTCCCGTCACATCATCCCAGCTGAGGCTGATGCCCAGTTCAGATGAATTGATTCTCTCCAATAGCACATGCGCCTGTCCGATCAGTTCATCTGACCTGCCGACAATTTCCCGGACAGTCGCAACGATGGACGGAATAATCAGAAATGATAGAAACCCGATTACGCACAAGGTGAAAAACGTTCCCAGCAGAACGGCAAGGGTTCTGCGAAGTCCATCGCGCTTCATTTTACCGAAAATTCTTTTCTCGATAAAAACCACAATCGGATCGATCAAATATGCCAGAATCAGACCTATCACGATCGGGTTCAAAAACTTCCATACCGATTTCAGCCATCCGGTAACCGAACTGAAATGAAGCAGCAGCAGATATACCGCAACCGCTCCGCTCAAAGCGACCAGATTTGCAAACCATCTCTTCTCAAGCAATTCACTCAGCTTTTTCATCTGCCATTCCTCTGTATCTTCCGGGTACTTTTAGCGTTCTGAATTATCAGTTTCATGTCCCGGAATACGACTTTTCCCGAAACCGATGACACTGTGAATCGTAATTTCTTCCTTGATTCCCTTTGGTTTAACTTTCAGATCTCCATCCGGATCTGTGTGCACAAGCGATCCCGCAGCTTCCAGCGCTTCATCCGAAACAAGGATCTGACCGCCTTCCGTATATCCTTCGATTCGGGAAGTCAGATTGACATTCCGCCCGATCATATCATACTTCATCCGGGTCTGAGAACCGATATTTCCCAATATCGCAGCGCCCTTATGAATCCCGATTCCCTGGGCAAGTTCCCGAAAACCATGTTCTCTGTTCCATGCATTGACTGCTTCCATTCTCCGCTGCATGGCAACGGCACAGGCAACAGCATCTCTTGCGGATTCATCATTTACCTTTGGCGCTCCGAAAACCACAACAATCGCATCTCCGACAAATTCCAGAATGTTACCCTGCCAGGCATTGATGATTTCTATCATTTCACTCAGATAATGATTCAGCATTCGGATAAAGTCTTCCGGATCCATCTGCTCCGAAATCTCGGTAGAATGCCGCAAGTCGGTAAACAGTATCGAAACTTCGCGCCGCTCTCCTCCGATTTTCAGGCCATCCTTGGAATCCAGTATTTCCTCCACCACTTCGTCTGTCAGATACCGCCCGAATGTTTTCCGAATGAACTCATCCCTATGCCGGATCGCATTTTGAAGTCTGCTGATCTCTTTCTCCGCCTCTTCAATTGATTGTATCTTCTTGTCGCTCACAACAGGATCTCCTCATTCTCTCTGGCATAATGAACATTCGGAACCGGAAGCAAAAGTTCTCTCCGGTCCAGTTCTCCGTCCTTACTTTGAGGATCATGATGAACCAGAAGCATCCTTTTCGCTCCGCAGGAGTTCATCAGCTCAATTCCTTTCTCTGCGGTAGAATGTCCAAAGCCCTTCTTTCTTTCATACTCCTCTTCCGTATACTGCGCATCGTACAAAAGGAGATCGCAGTCTTTGGCAAACTCTTTCAGTCTTTCGAAAGAAATCCTCTCATACTCATAGTCGGTTGCATAAACGATGCTTTTTCCTTCATAAGACAATTTCATGACGATGGAACCGCCCGGATGATTACCTTTCATTCCCTCAACCGTAACCTCACCGATCTTCATGGGAAGATTCAGCGCGTGAACTTCCAGCGTTCCGCTGTAATCGGTCAAACTGCATGGCCAGTAAGGAGGAGAATACAGACTGTCCAGTTCCGCAAGCGCGTTGTCGTCATCCTTCGCAGGCAGATATATTTTCGTACATCTTCCCTTCTTTGACAATCTCGGATACATTCCAAGACCGACCAGATGATCCAGGTGCAAATGAGAAATCAGAATGGCAGGCTCGCTTTCTTCCATTTCCGGAGCATGGATAATCCCCGCTCCTGCGTCTAAAAAGAGGACCTGATCTCCTGCTCTGACCAGATAACAGGAGGTCATTCCGCCGAACCTTTCATATTCTTTTCCACTGACCGTCACAGAGCCGCGGGTTCCGAGAACTGTCAGGCTGAATCGATTCATTTATTGTTCCTCCAAAAAAGTTCTGTCAATTTCTTCCCTGCTCTTCTTCAGAATGCTTTCCGGATCAGCACCGATCAGATCCAGGTTTTCCGACTTGAAACACAGGAATTCTTCAATTCCGTAAAAGCTGTTCATAACAAGCCGGATATAACCGAATCCGGGTTCCTCTGATAGGATCCTGCCTCCTGCTGTCGTCACATAGATCAGACGTTTTGCCTTGATCATGCTCACCGGTTGATTTTCCTCTGTATAGCGGAAGGTCAGCCCCACAATGTTGATTGCTTCTATATATGATTTCAGCGATGCAGGAAATGATAAATCCCAGTAAGGCGCGGAAATCAGAATCTCATCCGCATCCTTAAACTGCACGGCATAGCGGAAAACAGGATCCGAAAAATCCTGTTTCTCTGCTTTCCTGCTGCGATATGTTAACATTTTTCCCGTCAGTGGCGGAATCTGCTCTTTGTCAAGATCGACTCTGGTCACCGTTCCGTCCAGTTTGGAGAGGATATGCTCTGCCAATTTTCTGGTTCTGGACTCTTTTCTGACACATGCATCAATCCAAAGGATTTTTTTCATTCATTTCCTCCGGCTGCAGAAAAGAAACAATTCCGGCCTTCCGGTTCCGGAATTGCAAAAAGGGGCTGTTATTCGATTGTGAGAATGTCGCAGAATCCGGTTACTTCAAAAATCTCGCCGATCGTTTCATTCACATGCACCAGTTTCATTTCCCCCTGCTTCGTCATGGTCTTCTGAGCTGAGAGCAGCACTCTCAATCCTGCTGAAGAAACATATTCCAGTTTCTCAAAGTCCAGCACCAGTGACTCAACACCCTCCAGGATTTCACCAAAGGCTGCTTCCAGTTCCGGTGCGGTATTGGTGTCCAGTCTGCCTTCCAGTTCAACAGTTACATTCTTTTCATTCCTTGTCTGATTGATCTTCAGCATTTTTTATCTCCTTCTGCTGTAGGGTTTTACGAATGGTTACGATATTTTGCCCGTTCCGGTAATGATAACTGATATCATCCATGCTCTTTTTCACGATCAAGATTCCAAGCCCGCCAATTTCCCTTTCTTCAGCGGAAAGAGTAATATCGGGGTCTTCCCTCTCCAGCGGATTATATGGAATACCGCTGTCTGAGAATGTAATCTCAGCGACAAGAGGATCCTCTTCAATCCGAATTCCGATAACTGCGTTTCCGGTTTCAGGCGCATACGCATACTTTGCAATATTGACGAACAGTTCTTCCACTGCAACATCAATCTGCATCTTGGTTTTAACGGAGCACCCTGCCTCTTCGAGTTCCCTGTCGATGAAGGATAGTACACGGTCCAGATATTTTGTTTTAGCCTTGACCGTCAGTTTCTTGGTTTCTTTTCCGCAGTAGCGAAGAGCCATCATAGTGATATCGTCGAACTGCGGTTCACTGCCACAGAATGTTTGAATCGCGTCCTTGACCCGGTTCAGCAGTCTCTCGGGATGTACATTCGGCTCAATGTTGAGTGTTTCAAGCATCCGTGCGGTTCCAAACATCTTCAGTTCCGGATCGGATGCTTCGGTCACTCCGTCCGTATATACGAACAGACAGTCTTCGGGAGCCAGTTCCAGTTCATATTCTTTGTAGCGCAGGCCGTCCATCCCGCCGATCACGAAGCTATGCGGATCTTTATACAGTTCGAAATTGCCGCCCTTCCGGCGGATTGCCGGATATTCGTGTCCGGCATTTGCAGCTTTGAGATGTCCGGTGGAAATCTCCAGAATCCCGAGCCACACGGTAACGAACATTTCCGCTTTGTTGTTGCTGCAGATTGCGTGATTGACTTTTGCCAGTATTCCCGCAGGGGTAGCTTTCGGCATTGATGCATAATTCTTGATCAGAATTTCTGACACCATCATGAAGAGTGCCGCCGGAACCCCTTTTCCGGATACATCAGCGATTACCAGTGCCAGATGATCGTCATCGATCAGGAAAAAATCGTAGAAATCGCCGCCGACCTCTTTTGCAGGATGCATCAGTGCGAAAATATCAAACTCCGGACGTTCCGGGAAAGGAGGAAAGATTCCGGGAAGCATTCCCTCCTGAATCTGCCCGGCAATATTCAATTCTGCGCCGATCTTTTCTTTTTCCGCTGTGACCGCTGTCAATTCTTTCTCATGATAAGAGAGTTCTTTCTCCATATCCGTCATCACAAGCGCAAGTCTTTCGATCTCGTCCCCTGTTCGGATATTCAGCGACTCAAAATGATTCGGAACTTCTTTGCCGGTCTTTTTATCCTCTATGTAGCGCATTGCCGCTTCCGAAATAGAGTCTACCGGCTTCACGAGGGTCTTATCCAGATGTTTCGCCGCACTCACTGCAATCAGAACCGTTGCCGCAGCCACTCCAAGAGTCAGCTGAAGAATGAAGGAAACAATACTTCTTGCGGCATCCATCAAGGTTACGTCTGACAGAATAAATGCTTTCACATTCCGGGACTCATAAACAGGAACTCCACTAGTACAAAGCCAGCCGTATTTCTCGGTCCGGTCGATGTCATACAGCATTCCTTCACCGTTCCATCCCATGAATTTAGCAATTCCCCGAGAAGAGGTGTATTCCCATTCTCCCGGCATGATCGGGCTCTGTTCATCCGGATCAGCCAGGTACACGATTGCATTTGTTTCGGGATCATATGCAGCAAGATAGATATCATACACCTCACTCGCATCCAGAAAATCATCCAGCAGACTGACTGTAACCTGATAGATTCCGCTTTCGGAAAGGCTCTTAAAATGCTCCCGGTATTCAGCGGTTCCCGTCTTCATCCGTTCTTTTTCAGGAAGTGATCGGTAAACCGACATGACTTCCTCCACGTACGGACCGATATCTTCCAATTTTGGCAATATCGACGCTGCGTTTCTGGATAGATTGAACGCTTCTGAAATCTTTTTGCTGACAGCCTGAGAAGTATACAAAGCCGACCCGATCAGCAATGCAATCACGGCAAGAATCACGGAAGTTTGGACTGTTGCCCGAAGAACACGTCTTTTCAGAGAATAGCGTCTCTTCTCGTCTTCCGTCATTTCATTATATCTTTTCTCCGGCAAGACGTTCCCTCCTCACTTGCATTGATGATTCCGACAGTAATTATTTGATACGACCGAAATTACGATAGACCTCATAGAAGAATTTCAGATGTTCTTGAATCCACGGGCTCTTGTTCTCATTCTTTTCTGCCGCTTCCCGAGCCTCATAAATGGTACGGCACGCATCCAGATAATTTCGGTTCGTCTCACGAATTCTCTGGCTGAGCTGCTTCATGATCAGGAACACTTTCGCCGGCTTATCTCTGAAGTAGGATGAAAACTCTTCCCCATCGATTTCATACACAACCGTTTCATCTTCCAAAGCAACCGCTGTCGCAGAACGCGGAAGGGCTTCAATCATTCCCATTTCTCCAAAAACCTGCTCCGGACCGAACACCGCGAGCTGTTTTTCATCTGCTTCGCCGTAGTTCGCATAAATGCCGATGCATCCCTTGCCGATATCGAACATCGTGGACTGGAACTGTCCCTGTTTGAAAATCACATCATTTTTCTGAAAAACCAATTCTTTCATAATAGATCCTCCTGTCAATCTGTCGTCTTCCCATGGTTTCTCACATGAACCGATCCCAGTCATGGAAGTAGAAGTTATAATCCTTATAGACGGCGCAGATTTCGTCGATCGTCTCCTTCAGCCAGGAGCTCTTCTCTTCTCCGTTCTTCTCCGCTTCCACCGACTCATAAACTACGCGGCACGCTTCCAGATAATCCTTGGTTGTCTTCCGCAGCCGTTCGCTCAGCTGAATCATGATTTTCAGTGCTTTTTCCGGTCTTTCCGCAAAAAAGCTCATAAAATCTTCTTCCGTAACTTTAGCGATCTGGGTATTCTTCTCCAGTACAACTACGGTTGCGGAGCGGGGTTCTTTTTCCAGAAGGCCCATCTCTCCGAAGAAGTCGTCTCCTTCCAGTTCTGCAAGAAGTTTCTCATCCGGCATTCCGTAATTTGCATACACTCCGACGGTTCCCCAGTGAATATCATACAGACAATCGCCGGGATCACCTTGTCTGAAAATAATGTCGCCTTTTTTGTACGTTTTGGTTTCCATAGCGTTCTCCTCTATTTCAAAGTGGTCGGCATGCATGCCGATTTTTAATAATCATATCATACCGCCTAAAAAAACGCTATAACGAAATCTCTTTTTTTCTTGTGTTTCTCTACAAAAATTATTGACCTGCTAATACCGGTCTTTCGAATCCAAGCGCATGTTATTCCTATTTCATATACCTTCTATGCAAGCGCGCATTTTAGGTCTGATTCCCGGTGTTTTACGCACCTATGGGACTTCTCTATATCCAGTTTTTACTTGTACCATGCTCCAAAAAAAACTATAATAATACTGTCATTGAAAACCCGCGCGGACCGGTAAATCCGGCCGCCTGTCAAAGTATTGTTATAAAGGAGACTATAAACATGGAAGCTACAAGACGTGTCGGTACCGTTTCCCGCGGCATTCGCTGCCCCATTATCCGTCAGGGTGATAATCTTCCTGAGATCGTTGTCGAGAGCGTACTCGCTGCGGCGAAGAGCGATGGTTTCGCCCTTCGTGACCGTGACGTTATCGCAGTAACCGAATCCGTGGTTGCCCGTGCACAGGGCAATTATGCGACTGTTGACGATATTGCTGCTGATGTCAGAAAGAAACTCGGCGGAGGAACGGTCGGCGTTATCTTCCCGATTCTTTCCAGAAACCGTTTTGCGATTTGCCTCCGCGGTATCGCAAAAGGCGCCAAGAAGATCGTCCTAATGCTCAGCTATCCGTCCGACGAAGTCGGTAACGAACTGGTCAGTCTGGACAAGCTGGATGAAGCAGGCGTCAATCCCTATTCGGATGTTTTGACTCTCGAACAGTACCGTCAGTACTTCGGTGTCAACCGTCATCCGTTCACCAATGTGGACTATGTCGAGTACTACGGCAATCTGATCCGTGAGAGCGGTGCGGAAGCGGAAATCATCTTTGCGAACAATCCCCGCGCGATCCTCTCCTATACAGACGCTGTTCTGACCTGCGACATTCATACCCGCGCACGCACCAAGCGCATCTTAAAAGCAGCAGGCGCCCGCCTCGTCTTCGGACTGGACGATATCCTTTCCGCTCCTGTTCACGGCAGCGGATATAACGAGACCAGCGGTCTCTTGGGCTCCAATAAATCCACCGAAGATACCGTAAAACTGTTCCCCCGCAACCCGATGCCTGTTGTGTCCGAAATTCAGCGCCGCATCAAGGAAGAAACCGGGAAAAACGTGGAAGTCATGATCTACGGTGACGGTGCTTTCAAAGATCCCCAGGGCAAAATCTGGGAGCTCGCCGACCCGGTCGTTTCTCCCGCCTACACCAGCGGTCTGATTGGAACGCCCAACGAGCTCAAGCTCAAATATCTTGCGGACAATGATTACAAAGAACTCTCCGGCGATGCACTGAAGGAAGCCATTTCCGAGAGCATCCGCAAGAAAGATCATGATCTGTTCGGCAAGATGGCATCCGAAGGAACCACTCCCCGCCAGCTCACCGACCTGATCGGTTCTCTGTGCGATCTGACCTCCGGTTCTGGTGACAAAGGAACGCCTGTCGTTCTGGTGCAGGGCTATTTCGATAATTACACGAACTGAGTCCTGTCTCCCCTAATCCAGCCGTAATTATCATACGGCAGAATATCGGCTCAATGTCAATAGTTGGGGTTGAGCTTGTAGAAACAGTCAAAGAGTAATTCTGAACCCACTGCCCGAGGGCAGTGGGTTCACTGCGTCTCAGGGTCAGGCTGTACGGTTTGTCATCAGGATCCGTTGCCGGAAATTG
>JAFWJN010000039.1 GCA_017514685.1 Clostridia bacterium | reverse complement strand
AGTCGTTCTCAGCAATACCGCAAGCGCCGTCCTTGATACCGCAGGTGATCTTTCCACCCTGGATCTTTCCACCGGCCTGGAGGGTCTCAATGAAACCGGCAACAGGACCTACGGGGTTCTTCATGCAGGAAGTAAGGATGACCTCTGCGACGTCTTCTTTGTCGTTCGCTTCGAATACTGCATACTGGTCAGCATCAACACCGAGTGCCCAGAGTGTCTGATCCGGGTTCTCTTCACGGAACTCGATAACAGCCTGGAAGACGCCGTCGCCAGACTGGCCAGCGCAGCCCCAGAACATGTCTGCATCGTAGTTGTTCTTCAGAGAGCGGGAAAGCTCTTTTGCCTTTGCAGGGTCAGACCACGGATTTTCGCCGTTGATCCAGCTGTAAACAGAGATGGAACCTGCGCGCTCTACGCCCTGGACATAACCGATCATCCAGTCATAAAGACCGACGTTCTCCTGACCGCCGACGAATGCGCACTTGCCAGTTTCAGACATAGCGCCTGCGACAAGGCCGCCGACATAGGAGGATTCGCAGGAACGGAAGAAACCTGCAACAACGTTGTCAAGTCCTTCGACCTCTGTATCCGCCTTTGCAGAGAACAGATAGAACAGTGTGTTCGGATAATCCTTGGCTTCAGCCTGAACCATGGCAAGCACATCTGCGCTGTATCCAACAGCAACGATGTCGTAACCATTCTGCGCAGCTTCACGTGTAGCTGTGATCTGGTCGCCGCCTGCGCCTACCTGGGTGCAGAAATACTCGATACCATAGGTATCTACATACTCCTTAAGGGAGCGGTCGGACGCGTCTGCGAAAGAGTTGTCGCCGAGGGCTTCTGTGATGAAGCAGACAGAGACCTTATCTTCCGGTTCCGGAGTCGTTTCCGTGCCTTCGTTTTCAGGAGCGGTGTTTTCCTCGGCTGGTGCGCTGCCGCATGCTACGAGAGCAAAAGCGAGCACCAGAACGAGGAGCATAGAAAGAAACTTTTTCATCATAACTCTCCTTTTTCCGTTAAAACAATTCGGTATTTTATGATAGCATTACACACACACACACACAAGACCTGGACAATGTTTTTTCTTAATTTGTAACTTTTCCACTGCCACGCGAGCTCTGCCTTCACACCTGAACACCGTAGTAACACTTCTCTTTTGCTACGTTCGGTGGAAATAGGCGCGACGAATATTTCCCAGTGATTAGATCTCCTGATGCATAAAGCCACCGAGAGTTTTTAGACTTTCGGTGGCTTCTTTTATGAAGGGAGAATCTGTCATCTCATCAGAAATCTAAATATTTAAAGCGAAAAAAGCTCCAAATCGTTGAGAACTAGTTTTTTCGTCTCGAAAACACTTAAGTCGGCAGAAATTGTTCGTTCAGCAATAAAAGAAGCATAATCAAAAGCCTTAATACACAAAGCCGCCAAGGTATAATCGCCCTTGACGGCTACTTTTTTACAAACCGCATCCAGATTAAATCGAAAGGATGTAAGAAACTATCTCATGCACAAGAATAACTGTCTTTAACGGAATGCAATAATGCTAATCTCAAGACCAATTGACAAATAAATATAAAAGCCAATCATAAATCGCTCTAAGAAAAACGGAGCACCCTACTGCCGAGGAAATGATATTCTTGTTATGTTCTGTATTCGGGAAATATAACCAAAGTTGATACGCAGTTATCACAGCTCCTAAAACCCAAATGGGAAGCCCACAATACAAAATGATAGCCATCACCTGGGGAACAATGTCTAACACTACAAAGCAGGCGTCTGCAATTAGTATAGCAACCCCATACACCATTGACAGGACAATTCTTTTTCCGGTGTCACAAAGATTTACCCCCGATTTTATTGAGATAATTGTTTTCCCATAATAGTAATGTCCTACTGGACTGAAGAATTCAACCACCATAGAAAAAAATATAGGAACCATCATTTTTTGCTCCTCTCCTATTGTTGATTGATTATATTCACATCATAAAAGCAACAGATCACTGAATATACAAAACATGTGGTCCGAAGGAGAATAAAGGACATGAAGTCTTTGATGCAGACAATTGCTGTACATCATTAAAATGGACTATTTGGTAATATTCTAAGATAAACGATCCATCCCAGTAATCATCTTTTTTTACAAAGACGCATTCCCTGTCTCTTGGATCCGAGTTGCTGCCGTTTTCAGCCAGACTCAAGGATGATTCTTTCCCGCGGAACAGATTCACCGGATCACATCACGGAGAAGAAACGGATCCTTCCGCAAACGGGATACCGGATGAATCGTTTTCCATGTACTGTTCCTTTCCGATCATCCGGACACCGTCTGCAGGCAGGGGCACCCCATTGCGGACCTGTTCTGGCCCGGCAAGCACCAGATATTCTCCATACTGATCCACTGGCATGAGGGATTCGCCGCTTTTGCGTTCTCTCCTGATGATCGATCCGCTATCAAGATCAAAACAGAAAATGGTGGGTTGTTTGTTTTCCCCTTGACGGACGCCGTAATAATAGACCGAGTTTCCGAGCACACAGAAGGATCCGGTATAGGGATTCTGGAATTCTTCCGGATAGCAGTCCTCGATCAGACATTCGAAGTCCGCCATCGATGCCGTGATCTTCCGGAATAATGATTGTTTCTGCATATCATACGCCAGATACGCGTAGGTATAACCGTCGTACTGATCCCACACCACACTGAACGGCATGCCATTGACGGGAGTTTTTCTCCCTGGATCCTGGTACGTTCCGAGGCATTCCGTTTCCCCGGTCCGGATGTCGATCTGAAGAAGCACGGTCTCTCCTTCGGGGTCGGTGCATCCGGTCAGGAAGAGATGATCACTGTCTCCTTCTCTGCAGAATACCGGCGAGCCGAACAGGTACCATTCGCCGTATGTGCTGACCGTGGTCACCTCCCCGGAAAATCTGTCAGCAAGGAACAGTTTGCCGAACGTATCCTCTGCGCACAGGGTATACGCATTGCACCGGTATGCGCCGCACTCTACCGCTACGGCATATTTCTCCCATAACACCGGCGCAGCAGGCGTCAGTTCTTTCCGAAATCGGTAATCACCCAGACCGATCCGGCGAAATGACGCACGCTCATAGTCGAATACAAGCAGTCCGTTGTAATTGACTGAACGGTCTGAAACGGACGCGGGATCTTCTTTCTGTTCGAACACGCACAGCGCTGTTCCGTCATTGGGAAACAGTCTGCGGTATATGATTTCCTCTTCCCCACCGATCTCCTGAACAGAAGTCCCGCTTTCATCTGAAACAGGAGAAGGTTCGGAAGGCTGTGCTCCGTTTGTACCGCATGCCGCCAAGGCAACGATACACACGGCAGCAGCCAGTACAGTAACGATCCTTGAGGCTTTCCTGTACCGCATCACGTTCAGAATCCGCTCTTTGATGCTGCTCTCTCCGAAAGCGAGCGGGCTGGCCAGGGAGAACCGGTGACCGGTGGAAAAGGAAAGCAGCGCTGTTCCATAATCCTTTGCGATCTCCCGGTAATGGGACAGCACATACTCGTCGCAGCTCATCTCCATGTCTTTTCCCATTTCAAAGTAGGCGATCCAGCACAGCGGATTGAACCAGTGCAGGCAGAGGAGCAGATACGAGAACAGTTT
>JAFWJN010000038.1 GCA_017514685.1 Clostridia bacterium | reverse complement strand
GTGATCACGGACCGGTGGTATCCAAGCAGTCAGACCTGCAGCGGATGCGGAACGGTCAACCGGAACGTGAAGGATCTGAAGATCCGGAGATGGAGATGCCCGGTCTGCAAAGAGATGCATGACCGGGACATCAATGCTGCGAAGAACATATTAAACGAAGGACTGAAAAAGATCAGTTCCTGAGAGATCATAGGAAACGTAGGGCCGGGCGAGCCCGAACGGAAACGCCTGTGGAGACCGTGTAAGACTTCCCTATGGAAGCAGTGATCTATGAAGCAGGAATCCCCCATCTTCTATAAGTGGTGGGAGAACGTCAAAAGCTCATTGTTCTCACACGAATATCAGAACCGTCTCCAGCACTTCTCACGAAGGAAAGCCATGATCTCGCCATTGTCACGATCCTCATAATACGCGACAAGCAGCCGTTTGAATTCCGGAACAACCGATTCCGGAATCACAAGCAAGCCCTGCCCGTGGGCGATCATGTAGTGGTTCGTTACGATGACAGCAGCCCGCTTGTTACCGTCGTTGAAGATCTGTGCTTTCATGCAGTACAGACACAGCTGGATTGCTTTCTCTATTTCATCCCCGTAGCCGTGCAGGATCTCATCCAATTTCTCCCTCATGATCTGCTCAATGGGCAGCGGTGGAATGTACGTCGTTCCGCCGATGGTCACCGGAACGCCACGGATTCTTCCGCCGTCCAGATAGAAGCCTTCGTTGACAAGGCGGGCAATATGGCAGAGTACATAGTAATCCGTCGGGCACGCAATTACGTCCTTATCCATGATGAATTCCCATGCATGTTTCAGGTTCAGCACCTTCTGCACATCAGATGCCGTCATGCCGGACACCTTGCCGTTTTCGATAATGTCTTCTGTCTGGGGGAATGTTGTTGCCACACCCTCCAGAACCGCCTGGTCGTAGATGCTGGCTTTCATGTTTACCCGCGCAAAATCAAGATTCAGCAAGACCCTCGGAGACAAATCTGCTTCTGAATAGCCAAGCTCTGCGAGCCTTTTTTCAACGCGGCGAATCTGTTTGCGCAGTTCCCTTGCCTCACGAGCATTTCGCAGCAGCAACTGATATAGATCATCTGTATATACGCCGACATATTCGGAGGTCAATCTTGATGCGACCCTCTTCCGAATATATAGATATCTGCCATCATTCTTCTCTTTGATTTCAGGCGTGCCGTCATAAGGCAGCAGATTCAGACGGGCTTGATAGTCCGCCTTCTGCTGCAGCAATTCCTGAATAATCGAAAACGTATTGTTTTCCATATCGCCCTCCGATTAGGGAACTTTTATAAGTTATACTATATCAGAATGTTCCCTAATTTGCAAGAGAATATTCGATAGTGGGGAATATTTTTATAAGACTTTTTCGAAATTGTTCCCTAATTCTACCGTTTACTTCATTCGCATCATGCGTGTGAAGCGAGCGATCAGGATGACGCGATCAGAATAATGATGACCGCGATTTGGACTGGGGTGAAAAAATGACAATGGCGTGATGCTTTTTCTGTTCGAATAGTAAGCCGCATAAGAAAGAGGAATGATATATGCTGACATGGCTTTCGGAGAATTTCGCAAATATAGTGATCATAGTTGCACTCGTCGCTGTTCTGACACTTGTCATTTATAAGATGGTGAAAGATAAAAAGAACGGTCGCTCTTCCTGCGGGTGCGGCTGCGGGTCCTGTGCGATGAAAAACGAATGCGATCAAAAAAAGTAAGGTCTGTTACAATAAACATTGAGAAACGATAATCCCATGGCAATCCGACCGGATCCTTGGGATTTTTGTAATTGGCAGGCAGTGAAGTGCGACCGTTTTTTTGGAGAAAGCAGTTGTCAATCTGCATTGTGGTAAGACATATTGTTTATCAATAGCCGTGTTATGCACTGTTTCGACAAAAGACTTGTAAAACACCACGATTAATGATAAAAGTATAGATAACAGTTTTGAAGGAATGAGGTCGTTACCCCCGTGATTGAAGTAAACAATTTGACAAAAGTATTTCGGAAACCAATTCGCGGGAACGGCTTGTCCGGAATGGTGAAGACGCTTTTTTCCCGTAAATATGAAGAGGTTCGGGCTGTAGACGGAATCAGCTTTACCATTCCCGACGGGGAGATTGTGGGATATATCGGTGCAAACGGTGCGGGAAAATCGACAACGATCAAGATGATGTGCGGTATTCTCACACCGACTTCCGGCAGCATCCGTATTGACGGAGTAGAGCCCTACCGGAAGCGGCGGCAGGTCGCGCAGCATATCGGCGTTGTTTTCGGTCAGAAGACGCAGCTCTGGTGGGATATTCCGCTGATCGAGTCATTCAAGGTGCTGAAGGAGATTTACCAGATCTCCGACGCCGATTACGAGGAGCGAATGGCTTTTCTCGGCGAAGTGCTGGACATTACGCGCTTCCTGTCACAGCCGGTACGTACGCTTTCACTGGGCGAACGTATGCGGGCGGATCTTGCCGCGTCAATGATTCATAATCCGCGCATTCTGTTTTTGGATGAACCGACCATCGGGATGGACGTACTGGTGAAAGAGAAGATCAGGCTTGCCATTCATGAGCTGAACAAAGTGTATGGTACCACCGTTGTGCTGACTACGCACGACATGACCGATATCGAGGATCTCTGCTCCCGCATTATCCTACTGGAAAAGGGATCCATTCTCTATGACGGACCGTTAGTCAATCTGAAAAACCGATTTGGGAATATCAAAACCCTGACTCTGACTGTTCCCACAGACGTGCATGCGGAGACCGCGCCTGTCCTATTGCCCGAAGTCGCCATTTCAGAGGAGGACGGTCGGTTGGTATTGCGTTTCGATGCGGACAAGGTCGCGCTCGAGCAGGTGGTTCAGTATGCATTTCGCGATCTGAAGGCTATTGATATGAAGATTGCCGAAATCTCAATTGGAGACGTGGTCAAGACAATCTTGGAGCAGCAGGAGGCGGAGCATGCTGAAAAAGTATAAGCCTTTCCTTCGCGCAGGAGCGATCGACACGATGGCATACCGCTTCAACATTCTGATGTGGGCGGGTATCACGGTATGCGAAGTCGCATGCATGATTTTTCTATGGCTTGCGGTTTATCGGTCGAGCACCGGCGGCATGGATGCCGAAATCCACGGCTTTACCTTCCGCGAAATGATTGCATACGTCGTCTTGACGACGGTATTTGGTTTTGTGACGTTCAACAATGATACGCTTTGGAACATCAATACCGATATAAAAAAAGGGACAGTCGGCAATTATCTCATCAAACCAATCAGCTACCGCGGGAAATTTGCCGCGACAAGTCTTGGTAATTTGCTCACAATGACTTTGATGTTCGGTGTGCCAATGTATACCGCGGCACTGGTGACGCTCGGCTGTATGGGCTTTTTGCCGGGGTTGACTTTTCCGGCATTTTTTGCGCATCTTGGACTTTTTCTGATCGCCGGACTTTGCGCTTCGCTTCTTAACGATACGATTGCTTATATCTTCGGCGTGCTGTGCTTCTACACATCCGCGGGATGGGGGCTGAATTCACTCAAGACCACGATAATTTCATTTCTCTCCGGCACACTGCTTCCGTTAGCGTTTTTCCCTGCGGGACTGCGGGAGATTGTAAAATGGATGCCCTTTGCCGGCATGAGTCAGAACCCGGTATTAATCCTGATGATGAAATACGACCTTGCCGAATCGCTGCGCTGTATTGCACTGTCAGCAACATGGATCGTTGTGCTGGAACTTTTTGCGAAAATCCTGTTTTCACATGCCGTCCGCAAGGTTACGGTGCACGGAGGCTGATATGCGGTACGTTCATCTGTATTTCACTTGCATCAAACGGAGTATGATCTCCCGGTTGGAGTATAAGAAAGACACGATCATTGCACTGTTCTCGTTCTTCTTTTCCAATCTTTGCTCGCTTGCCGCGATCTTCTTCATTTTACAGGCTATTCCTACTTTGGCAGGTTATACGTTGCCGGAGGTCGGATTCTTTTATGGATTCTCGATGCTGCCGATTGCTCTCGACCATCTGTTCAGCGACGAACTCTGGCTTGTGGCATATCGCAGGGTCAAGGATGGCGATATGGACATGCATTTTCTGCGCCCGGTCCCCGTGCTGTTTCAGGTGTTTGCCGAGACCTTTCAGCCGGAAGGCTTCGGCGAATTGATTCTCGGTGTGGCACTGATTACGGTATGTGCCATGAATCTTACGGTCAAAGTCACATTAGGAGCCATCGCTGTTCTGCTTGTCGGCGCAGCCTTCGGCGCGGTAATCATTACCTCACTCAAGGTTGCCATAGCAGCGCTTGCGTTCATCTTCAAACGCAGCGGTCCGCTGCTGCAGATCATCTATAACTTTTCGGCTTATGCGAAATACCCGCTTGCCATTTATCCGGGATTTATACGCGTACTGCTGATTTTTGTGCTTCCGTTCGGACTGTTTATTTCATTGCCGGTCGATACATTGCTGTATGGAACGAACAATCCCTGGCTGCTTTCCCTCGCAATCATGGGCGCGGCCGCCGTATTCTTTTCCACATCCGTTTGGATTTGGACGCTTTGTGAGCGCCGCTATGAGTCCACAGGAAGCTGAAAAACAATCGATATAGAGGTAACGCGTCTTGCTCAGACAGAACACTATGTATCCAAATATGTACGGCGATCCGATACGCCATCTATACTGGTTCTGGAAGAACTACAAGCAGAGTGATGCGAATATAAATAATTGTCGGAAAGCGATGAGCAGATGACAAAAAAGTACGCAAGCCATTGTATCATAGCTTGCGTACTGATGTGGTACGAGTAGAGATAACTGACTCAGCGCCGAACGGCCATATTCCACGTTCAGATTGTTTTCTGCTCAAACTCTAGCTTCCGTCTGTGTATCTTCTATATATCTAGTTCATAAGAAATGCTCACAATTTTACCGGTCGTAGCATTGACTTCAAACAGAATCAAATATCGTTCAAACC
>JAFWJN010000037.1 GCA_017514685.1 Clostridia bacterium | reverse complement strand
TTTTAATGTCCTCCTGATGTGTTATTTCGGTGTAACTGGCAGGTCACACTTGTACAATAACACATCAGGAGTTTTTTGACTGTCTCACCGGTAAACCTCTTTTGAACCCCGCCACTATGGTGGGGTTTTCTGTATACAAATAATCCCCCGAAAGCATAATTCTCTCGAGGGATTGTAGCTTATAAATGTTAGCTGGATTTCATGCCTAGTAATAGCTTCGCGCAGTTATTATAAGTCAGATCTTTCAGTCGTGAATCGGATATTCCGGCTGACTTTAAAGCATCAATCAGAAGAAGCATGTTATAAAATCCCGGAATCCCGGAAGCGCCGGCCTGTTTCTGCGCCAGTGTATGAGGCGCATGATCGCTCTCAATCCAGTCGGCCGTTCCGTCCATCAGCGCGGTAAACACCGCTTTGCGGTCGCTTTCTTCTCGAAGAGGAGGATTCATTTTCAGATACCGATCATGATCTTTGGCGTCTTCTACTGTGAACAGAGCATGGTGCGGCGTAACGCCCATCGTCACCCTTTGATGCATTCTGGCCTGCCGGACAACCTCTATCGCTCCTGCTGTGGAGATATGGGCGATATGAATATTACCCTGGAATCCTGTTTCTTCTGCTATCTTCAGAATATCTTTTACCGACTCGATCTCCGCCTCAGGCGGACGCGCTTCGGAATGTGTCTCAAACTGCCCTTTCACATATTTTTCCGGATGCATGCAGCTTTCTTTTTCCGCGTGCACCGCGACTGTACCGCGATAATCAAGATCGGTCAGCGTCTTCAGAACAAGTTTCTGGTCATCATACCGGATCACACCCATGTTTCCCGTACTCTGCCCCAGAAAAAGCTTCAATCCGACGACCCGGGGGTGCAGTTCGCGATATACCTCTGTCATCTCCCTGATCTGATCCGGATCCGCAGTCAGGCCTGCCCAAATATGGTATTCGATGCCCGTGATTCCCTTCGCCAGTTCAAACCGTTTCAGAATCGTTTCTCTGCTCGTCAGAGGCGGGTCCGTATTCGGCATGTCAAAAACATGCGTAAACCCGCATTCCTTTGCCGTCGCGAGTCCGTGCGCGACCGTTTCTTTTTCTGCCTGATTCCAGTCACGCAGATGAACATGCGGATCGATCATACCATTTCTCCGTATTCTGTCAGTTCTTGATAGCTATAGAATGTTCCTTCCTTGCAGGGCAGTCTGTCCGTGCAGAAACATTCTCCGCACATGCCGACACCGCAAAGAGTCAGTTTTTCCATGGACAGGAAAAGTCTTTCCTCCGGAACGCCCAGTGAAACCAGTTTCTTTGCTGCAAGTTCCATCATTTTGCCAGGGCCTACGATATACACTCTCGTGTCGCCCTCGACCATCTCTTTTGTGATAGCATCCAGAACTCTGCCCGGTTTTCCATCGTCAGCGATATAGCGCGTTTCACCGTATGCTTCCAGATCGCTTTGCAACGGTTCGTCCTCATGCTTTTCGACAACTCCGACAAGAATCGTCATGGGAACATTCTGTTTCTTCAGTTCCTCTCCGATAAGCGGAAGAACCGCCACGCCGCTTCCTCCGGCGATCAGCAGCGCTTTTTCGGAAGGCAGGATCTTCATCGGCTTGCCGTACAGCCCGCGGGTGTATACGGCATCCCCCTCTTTCAATCCGAAACAATAGTCCGTAAACTGCCCGCGTTTTTTGATCAGGAATTTCAGCGGATGGTTTCCGGCGACTGAGAACGGTTTTTCCCCGATCTGCGGGATCCACAGGAAAGCGAACTGACCCGGTCTGCAGTCCAGTTCCCCGCTCAGCGTGATCTCTTTCATATCTCCGCCGACTATTTTTGCGGCAAGCACGGTATGGCCACGGTACTGCAGCTTGTTTCCGGGAACAATGTATTCCGAAACGCTTTCATCGTTTTTCAGCGCGGAAAAGTAGTTTTCGTAGTCTTTCATCTCGAGCCTGCTCAGGACCGAACCGATTCCCACGCTGTCCGCTCCGGCATCGAGCATATTCCGGACATCGGCAGGAGTTGAAACTCCTCCCATGCCCAGTAAGATTGGTTCGTCCCCAATAGCAAGCCGGATCTCTCTGACGCAGTCCAGCGCTTTCTGCTTTACCCATTCGCCCGAAGCGCCTCCCTTGCCGCCTTCCGCCTCTGAGAAAATAACGCTTCCCGAAACGGGGTCGATATGCTTCAGCGGACCGACCGTGTTGATGGCTGCGACGCCGTCTGCGCCGGCTTCAATGACCGCTCTGGCTATTTCCCCGATATTTTCCACATTAGGAGTCAGCTTGATGATTAAAAGCGCATGTCTTTCCGGCACCTCCCGGCAAATCCGGCGCACATAATCGCTTGCGACAGCTGCGTCGCTCCCGATGGACGCGCCGAATCCTGCCTGCGCGTGCGGGCAGGAGAAATTCAGTTCCAACATATCCGCAAGTTTGTCAAACTTCCTGACCAGCGTAATGAAATTCCGGACTTCATTGGCAGACAAGCTGATATTCAGAATCGGAGGGAATCCGTTCTTCACGATCTTCTCCAGTTCCGGATAGACAGCGTCCATGCCGGGATTCCGAAGGCCCACAAAGTTGCCGAAGTTCCCCTCTTCTACCGAGCACAGCACCGGTTCGCGATGTCCGAATGTCTGAACGACCTGATAGCTCTTGGTCGTAATGATGTCGCAGCTCGGAACCGTTTTTGCGAAGTATTGGATCATCCCCGGTTCCGTTGTCAAAATGCCCGAAACCGTTGACAGAACGACCTGCTTTTTCAAATGATTGTGATACAGAAGCTCTTGCGCCCGATTCACAGAGATGTCTCCTTTATCAGTTTTGCCAGATTTGTCATTACCCGCTCCAGATAATCATCCGGTGCGGGGGCTTTCTTCCAGGGATGAGTCAGACCGCTGGAGCTGTTGATACGCGCCAGACAGATCGGATATCCGGTGTTCCGGAGTTTTTTCATAACTTCCGGTGCGGAACCGCCCTGGCTGCCGACGCCCGGTATCAGCATCGGAATATCCTTGTCAGCAAAATACCCGGCGATATCCTCCAGTTCCTTCAAATTCGTGGCTCCCACCACTGCGCCGATGACTGAGCTTTCCCTATGCCATTTCGCGATTGTACGTGCAACAGTGATGTACAGCGGTTCCTGATTTTCCATAAGGAGATTCTGCAGATCTGCACCGCCGGGATTCGAGGTACGGTTTAGCACGTATACGCCTTTATCAGCAAAAGCAAACGGCATCACACTATCGGTCCCCATGTAAGGCGAGACCGTGACGCAATCCGCATGCCAGGCTTCAAACGCTTCCCTTGCGTAGTTGGTTGAACTTGTCGCGATATCCCCACGCTTGGCGTCAAGAATGACGGGAATGCCAGGAAACTTACCGCGCAGCATCTTCAGAACCTGAGCAAGAGCCAGTGAGCCATCGAACTGTCCGTCCAGCGGACGGTCAAGCGCAGCATAATAGCCAAGGTTCGGCTTGAACGCTGCGGGAATCAGGTTCCTTTTCAGCATTTCATCGAACAGTTCCTCAAAATAGTCACTGATTCTCCGTGATACAGGTTTTTCCGGATAGGGCAGCGCGTCCGGCACCGGATCCAGCCCCATGCACAAGATATTGCCTGCGGTTTCGCTGCTTTTTTGAAGAAGTTCCAGATAATTCATGCTTCCTCCTTCGGAAAACCGCGTTCTTCGCCCCAGATAAACGGACTCTTGCGCCATGCTTTCAGGCTTTCAGCACTCTTTTCATCGATATAGCCGGTTCTGGCAGCTGTTTTGATCATGGTGTCATACTCTAAAATCGCATGAAGCTCACATTTGGGATCCAGGTTGTCAAAAGCCTGAGCAGCTTTGTCCAGGCCGTATGTGAAGATCGCAAGGCAAGTGTTGCATTCGCCGTCCGCTCTTCTGATTGCTTCCAAAGCTTTTATGGAAGAAGAACCCGTGGAAATCAGATCCTCGATCAGAATTACCTTCTTCCCATGGTAGCTTCCATCGCCCAGCCCTTCGATCTGATTTCCCATTCCGTGATCCTTCGCGCTGGAACGGACATAAGTCATGGGTTTATTCAGCGCATCGGCTAAAGAGGTGGCGTGCGGAATTCCCGCCGTGGATGTTCCGGCTATATTGTCTGCGTCCCCTAAACCCAGAACTTCTATCATTTCGGAGAAAGCTTTGCAGATCAGTTTCCGGTACTCCGGAACTGCAAGAAACTGACGGTTGTCATTATAAATCGGCATCCGGTAACCGCTCGCCCAGGTGAACGGATGTTCGACGCGCAGTTTGATCGCGCCAAGCTTCAAAGCTGCTTCCGCCAACTGGGGGCCGTAGAAATCTTTCACTTCAGCGATCGTTTTCATATTCTTTTCTCTCATTTCTTCCAGATTTCCTTAAAGGAATGAACTCTTCCGCAGTATGCACAGGCAAACTGTCCGTCTTTGGTACGGACGAATTTCGCAGGTACATTCTCGGAATTCACAGGATGTGTGATACAGGCCTCATTCGTGCAGCACAGGTCGTCAAAATCATAGACCCGCGGAGGCGTTGTGGCACGATATTTCTCTGCGACAGTTCCGTCCTTGATGATATTCAAAGTACTTCCGGGCGCAACGGTTGCCAATCTCTTCAGGTCTCTTTGCGTCAGATTGTGTGCATCAGGGCAGAACAGAAGTCCTTTGAATTGTCCGTCAGAACTGCGGCTGATCCAGTGCCCGCCGCGTCCGTCATCCAGATGCATTACGCGGCTGATCAGTTCCATATGTTCACGGATCTCCTTCGGCGTCTCTCCCTTGCAGATATGATCGATTACCAGGCCGTTTTTGATCGGTTTGATTCCTTCGGAATACTCCGCGTATTTCTTCTCCTTCCGTTCTTTTACCTCATGAATATACTCGTCTTCTTCCTCTGCTTTTTCTTTATTGCTCGGGACGAAATCATCGCCTATGATACCGGCGATCAGAGAAATCAGAACGATACGGCAGTAATAACCGTTGATCGACTGACGCTCCCATCCGTTCAGAGACATACTGTCGAGCCATACCGGAATCGTCGGATGTTCTTTATGACGGGGTAAGGGATGATAAAAACGAGTATCGGGCAGCAGCTTGTCAAGAAACTCCTTGCGGAAGGTAATCGACTGGCGAAGCTGTTCCTGTTTCTGTAAGATGCGTTCGCCCATTCTTTCAAGCTGCGGCCTTGTGAAGTACCATTTGGTTGAGATTTCCGGCTGTTTCAGATATTCTTCGATGGAAGAGAAGCTCCGAACCTCGAACCCGTTCTGCTCCATTTTTTCCACATAGCTTTCCGGCATCTGCAGTTCATTCGGAGCGATCAGATCAACCTTTACGTGATCAAAGAGTTTCAGTCCATCCGCTTTGCTGTGAACCGTACGCCCGTGATACAGGTCTCCTACGAGCGCAACGTGAATGGAATCAAAACTCATGTCATTATCTTCCAGGAATGTGAATTCATCCAGCAGTTCCTGTGTCGGATGTTCGTGCTTGCCGTCTCCTGCATTGATAAAAGCCGGCGTATAAGGAAGTCCGTTGCGCTTTGTATAAACAGCCGTCTCCTCAGAAAGCAGTTTCGTCAACCCCTCTACCGTGCTGCGGACAATGAAGATGCTGTTCTGATAACCGCTGATTGTGTTGAACGTGTCTGTATAGGATTCTCCCTTATTAATGGAAGATCCGCTGGTCAACAGTTCGCTGAATTTTGCATGATGGAATTTCGCTGCGTTTTTAAAACTTTCTCTCGTTCGTGTAGAATTCTCTAAAAACACAGAATAGATACCAAAGTCAGGATCATTGATGCGATATTCATCCTGTTTTGCCTGGTCGTTTTCGAGGATAGCCTTCTTCAGTTCCATTACTTTCCTGAAAAAATAACGGCGTTCTTCAATGGAAAAGTCTTCAATAATGTTCAGCGATCTTCCCTTAAATACGTTACTCATTTAAATCCTCCTAACAAAAAATACCGGTTCTTTCGAAACCGGCATAAAAATAAAATGAAAATACACGTCGGGCATTTTTCGCAATCACACAGGTAATCGACCGAATATGAATCATCTGACGCCCTCCAGCTGTTTTTATCATAATACCCTCTGATATTATCAATGTCAAGTAAGAGAATCGTATAATACTGTTATGGTCTTATTCGTATTTCACTTCCGCTGTTTCCGGAATTCGTTCCAGGATAAAGTCTTTCACAAATTCGAAGTCCTCATGGGGAACGAATATAGGAGCGGATCCAGCAATCTGGTATAACTCGATCATATCACGGGAGGGATATATGACCGCTTTTTTGATACTTTGAAACGAGAATGGCGCCCAATATCTTCTTTGCTTGAGGCTGATTACTTCTTCTGTCATCATATACCCTTGGACTCTCTTGCCGGCGTTTTGCTTATACAGCCAGCAAGTACCGCCGGCAACTGCCATCGCGCCTATACACGAAAGGAGCGTCACTTTCAGCATTTCTCCTCCCATTATAAGGCTCATAACCACAAACATCGCGCATATCCCGCCGCATACGCCAAATACAATTTTAAAAGTCTTATGCTCATACCCGACATCGATAACTCCGTTCCAACGGTAAGCGCCGTATTCGTCTTTTGCGATTTGAGTTGTCATGAACCTTCCCCTTTTATTCTTAGCATCGCCTATATCAAAGAAGCTGTAATCAAAATACTATTTTTGAGACATTCCTGTTTTTGCCATCCACATTTTGTCTTCTTGTGTTATTGTATCATTTTGCCTGCCATTATACCAGATTCGAGAGGAGGCTGTCCAGTGCATTCCACTGGGTTCGGGCGTCAGGATTGGAAAGGAGCGCAGCCATGTTCTCAGCGGTACCGGAGTCCTCGAACAGGTCTGCGACAGTCTCATAATCATCGAATGCAATGTTGATCAGCCACTCAATGTTCTCAAGATTGCCTGAAAATTCCTCCTTTTTGTCGGCATCCAGTGCCATGAAGGCATCCACAAATGCGGTATACATCGTCTGGCGATTCCATGAGAGGGGCGTCTGCTCCACCGCGAAGGCCAGCGTACGCTCGGCAGCGATGGCTCCCTTCAGCGAACCGCCCGCACTGCCGGCGTAGCCGGTACTGTCTGTCAGCAGAGCCAGCGCGTCCTCCATGGGAAAAGGCTCCGTCTTCCCCCGGGCAGGCATATACAGCCAGTCCGCGGCGGCCCCGATATCGAACCCGTCCAGATCAGGCGCGCTGGTAGACACTGAGTACATCAGACCCGACACGGCATCGTAGTCTATACATTTTTGAATGTGGATGCTTCTAACAGGCTTGAAAAGAAAAACAAAAAGTAACCCCCCGAAAACGTAGTGTTTTCGGGGGTTTGGCGTCCCCGGCGCGATTCGAACGCGCGGCGTCCCGCTTAAGAGAAGTCTGGACACGAATCTAGAAAGCTCCAGCAAAATAAGGAAAAACGCCTATTTCAGGCTTTTTTTTGCTTTTAACCAACGTCAAAATCTGTGAAAATGTTCCCCGTCAAGAAGGTCGTTTTTCGATAATCATGTAGTAAAAATGTAGTAGATTCACTTTTTTAGATCGAGCAGCTGAATTCAGCATGCATGTTACTGATCGGCGCAGCATACTGGCTTTTGTAGTTTGAACCGATTCAAACAATCCGTATTTTCGCGGTCGGTATCGGGGCAATCGTAGCTCCTTATCTCGGATCGGTTATCATCGGGATACTGAAAGCCGGGCATACATGGATCGCGGAGTTCCTAACAGAATAAACAGCAAGAAATTCCGGACAAGCCAACGTTTGCCCGGATTATTTATGTGCTTCCCAATGGCTATGCAAGAAGCCAAGTGTAAAAGAGCGTTTGAACTTCGGATCAAGTTGATCCGAAGTTCGGCGGTGACAATCAGAACAAGTTGAACTGCGTTTTAGTGATCCCGGCATGGTATACCTTTCGTTATGTATCTTTGCCTTGAGCTGCGAAAAATTCCCTGTTATAAAAAGAGCTCATTTGCGAGGAACCATTCCCATCGACAACACAACGAGCATCTCGAAATCGGGATGCTCGCTTTGTTTATAAAACGCCTTTCCGCTGTCGTATTTTACTGTGATCAATTATCGGTTTCTTCTCCTTGTGCGTAAAGCCCAAATCTTCATCCGCCCATTGTTCGTATGCCTTCCCGATTTTCTGTATTCGATTATAGATTGCGCCGTGCGTTGCTTATCCGTCAGAATGATGATATACTTGAAAGCAAGAAAACAAATCCTTTTCCGCAAAGATAATGACAGAGGAAAACAACGGGAAATGATAGATAATAAACGACGAAAAAAGGGCTGAGACAGATGTGTTATAAAAAAAGTGCAGTAAAATTCAGTAAAATGATGGTATATGGCCAAATAGCAGCCTTCTATTTCGCTGCATATCATTGCTCTTATGCGCTCAGACCACTAGGTAGTATTCCTTTTGGACAGTAAAAGTGCAGTAGGATATGTGGAAAGCAAAAAGGGTCCGAAAACGTAATGTTTTCGGACCTTTTTGGCGTCCCCGGCGCGATTCGAACGCGCGGCCTTTCGCTTAGGAGGCGAATGCTCTATCCTGCTGAGCTACGGAGACTTATTTAGATTTATGCACTCTCCGCGGAACCCTAGGTATGATTCTTAGGAGAAGTCTGGACACGAATCTAGAAAACTCCAGCAAAATAAGGAAAAACGCCTATTTCAGGCGTTTTTTTGCTTTTAACCAATGTCAAAATCTGTGAAAATGTTCCCCGTCAAGAAGGTCGTTTTTCGTTAATCATGTAGTAAAAATGTAGTAGATTCACTTTTTAGATCGAGCAGGTGAATTCTTAGTGCTTGTTCTTCTCTCGCCCGTACCTACGCATGTTTCGGTGGCGCAGACTTACTGTTCTGTTTTTGATCCGGCTTCTTTTCAGTTTCAAGAAGCCTCTATCTGCATCATCCCCGCCATGCGGCGATGGAATCAAATCAATTTAGCTAACCTGTCTTTAAGCAACGGAATCCCTTTTTCTATCCACCATCTATTATCAACACCGCCGGAACTCATTCCACCATGTGCAAACTGCTTTATAACAGCAAAATCCATATATTCGTCGGTCAAGACCTTGCCCGAAAGCGAATAGTATTCTTGCTTGATCCATGCTTCCAGTTCATCTGGAGAAAGGATATTCCTATTCTTGGCCTGTTCTTTTAGGTAATCCCAAAAATAAGGGTCTCCGCGTAATCCCCATCGTTGTGGTTTGTCCTCAAATATCATTGAAAGCTTCAAATCCATTTTTCTGTGTCCATGTACCCAGATCGTATGTAAATTATACTGCGAATGTCCCTAAAACTGAACTAATATGGCCTAATATGTCAGATCCCGTGGATCGATTTTCAAAGCAGCGCAGATTGCAAGCCCTACCCGCATTGAGCAATTTGCTAAGCTCCGTTTCTTGTATTCAAACTTCTGATACTGGGGAAGTGTTATCCCGGCAAGCTTCGCAACCTGTTGCATGGTAAGTCCAAGTTCCAACCGTCGAGAACGAAGAAGCTCATCATACTTGTCATATCCTTCTATTGCTTCTTTCTCTTCCTCGACCACCGAGTAAAGCCTCTTCCGCTGCCTTCTTAGCTCGGATCCTTTATTCTCCATGATTCACCATCCCTCGTCTATCCAAAAACGTTGAGTTGACTCTATTTGTATTCTTCAGTTTAGCAGATACCGGTTGAAAAAACAGTGCTTTCGGAAAATCATAAACATAAATCGAAAAAATATAATACTCTATGCTTTACTTCTTCCTTCTGGGCCAGTATTCACTATTGTCACGCATAGCTTTTTTCATTGAGGAAACCATATCCAGCAAAACTCGCTTTTCATATTCGTTGCAATCGGAAAGCACGACTTCAAATGCCCGGGGTGATGCGATGAGCTCATTTTCCAGGTTGTCATCTAATAACTCATCAATGCTGACCTGTAGAGCATTTGCGATTCTCACCAGAGTTTCAATGCTGGCATTTTTCACACCGTTTTCAACGCAGCTGATATACGGAGGCGAAACCTCGACCATGTCTGCCAACTGCAATTGTGACAGTCCTTTTCTCTTTCGAATCGACCGGATCTTTTTTCCGACTGTGATGTAGTCAATTGGCATAATGTGCCTCCTCTTGATTTGGTGCATCATTATAGGAATAGATTCAGTTGAATGTTGAGGATGTCGATTTTAGTGAAAAGCGGCGAACATATATCAGAAAATAGGAACATTTTTCGTTGTTTCATAAACTGGCGGTTAATTATCTTAACCGCTGGATAATTCTCATTTGGATACTGCGCCAATATAATAAGAAACAGGCAAATTGTATTGATACATCGGAGATTATTGCATGGAAGAACTTGACCTCTACAGCAAAATGAATGCGATCTATGACGCACCATTGCTGAGCTCTGCGCTTGAAATGAATGCGGATTACGCTCAGCTCATTTCGGAGCATAAAACCTGGCTGCGCAGTATCCGCCATGAACGCCCTAGTACCCTTCACCACTTTAATGTTGGAGTCTACATCCGGTACTTTAATCAGACTAGATATGAGGACTACCTGAACTATCACAAAAAGCAGTTTAAAGACACCGTCGGGTTATGCCCGAATTGGACATTGGTGGACTTTTATATTGACAACGGATCTACGGCTCCAAGCATGGAAAAATCTCCTGGATGGATCAGGTTGCTGGAAGATTGCATGGCTGGAAATGTGGATTTAATTATCACTCAGAAAGTCTCCAATGTATCCAGAAAACTGGAGGAGATCATTCTTTGCTCCAGGCTCCTTGCAGCACAGTTGCATCCGATCGGGATTTATTTTATCTCAGAAGATTTATT
>JAFWJN010000036.1 GCA_017514685.1 Clostridia bacterium | reverse complement strand
GAAACAAAGATGTTCTGCGGTTTGATATCGCGATGAACGATATTCCGGCTTCTGCACAGGACCAGCGCGTTGCATATATCGCGCCCTACTTTTATGACCTGCTCCTCTGTATCGATATGATCCAGGACTTTCATGAGCGGAATCAGAAGTTCCATCCGAATATAGATATCCCATCCGATTCCATCGTCATGCTGCTCATACCGGACGTCATCACAGCTGACAATATTGGTATTTCCTTTCAGATCTGCCATCAGCCGGTATTCCTTCAGAAACTCCTGGAGATAATCGTTGAAATGCTTCTGCAAACTGACGTCATCACAACCGCTGGCATACAGTTCCTCAATCTCTCCGCTATCCTGAGGAATGGAAATTCGTTTTACTGCTGCTTTTTCCAGACCGGCAACATCTCTTTCCACCTCATAGACTTCACCAAATCCGCCGCGCCCAATCATGCCTATAGTTTTCCATCCCGGCCAAACTGTCTTGCTCATCTTATCACCTGTCTATATCTCAACTTGATATTATCTTTTCCACTCAGTTTGTAACTTTGCTGAGCAATTCTGGGATTAATCCCTGAAAATCTCTACTCTTCCATATTATCGTTGTCATGCTAAAATCTTATATATGCTCGCGCCTATCATTGCTCAATACGCGATTACCGATTCACCATAAATCTATAGTCAAAGATTATTATACCTACTATCATATAATTTAAATTGCACAATATAAAATGAATATAATTCTAACTATTTAGTATATCGTATATGCCTCTTTGCATCAAGTACAATATGCCTGTATTTACTGAACGTACGGTTACGAACATATATAAGGTTTCTACAACTTTATAAGTTTACAACCTTATAAATTATTGACGATATAATTGCTGCATGTTATGATAAATTAGTATTGGGTTTTTATCTATCACCATATAAAAATGCATCTATATAAAAGGAAGAGTAATATAACACTATGCTTTTTCAACTATCCGCTGCATGTGGATGCAGCATTGGACGTCTTCGTAGAAATAACGAGGATAATTTTTATTTTGACGGACGATTTCTTCCTGAGGTCAATTCCGGGCTAAATGGCTGTATTGTAAAAAAAAGCAATTTGGAATGCGATGCTTTGTATGCTGTTTTCGATGGCATGGGTGGCGAAGAATATGGTGAAAAAGCTTCTTATACCGCTGCGAAAACAGCAAAAGAAAAAGCAAATCTAAGCAAGCAGTTTGCTATCGGTCCAAGATCATTCTTAAATCAGTTCTGCAACGAAGCCAACCATGCGGTCTGTGAGCAGCAAAAAGATCTGCTCGTCAGCAGGATGGGAACAACCGCCGCTATGCTGTTGTTTGTTCCTGATGAAGTCTACGCATGCAACCTTGGTGACAGTCGCATTTATCGTCTTCGCGATGATGCTTTTTCTCAGGTATCTACAGATGACACGGAACATGCCCCGGAAAACTTTAAAAGAAAAGCCGGATTAACGCAGTATCTTGGCGTTCCGGAAGATGAATTATCTCTTGAACCGCATATTGTAAAGTGCGATATCAAGCGTGGAGATGTTTTTTTGATTTGCAGCGATGGGTTGACCGACATGGTTTCGAACGTTGACATCTGCATGATTCTTCGGCAGCATATCAGCATTAAGCAATGTGTTCAGCATTTGATTTCAGAAGCATTAAAAAATGGCGGGCATGACAATATAACAGTTATTGCCGTTCGAATCGATTAACAGGGGGAAAATAATAGCAACATGGAAGAAAAGGTTAAATCTCTGCTTCCCGGATGGAAGATTGTCCGAATGATTGGCAGAGGAAGCTTTGGCGCTGTATATGAAGTTGAAAAAGAAGACGACTTCGGGACAGTGGCACATTCAGCGCTGAAAGTACTCTCTATACCTGAAACAGGCGCAGAAATCAAAGCATATCGAGATGATGGATATGACGACATGAGCCTTACTGCGCTGTTCCGCAGTCAGGTGGAAGATATTACCTCTGAATTTGCTTTAATGAGCAAACTCAAAGGCAACAGCAATATTGTCAGTTATGAAGATCATGCAATTGTTCAGCATGAATCGGATCCCGGGTATGATATCTATATCCGGATGGAACTGCTGACGCCCTTGCCCGATTATATCAATCAGCATTATCCCGGAAACAATCTTTCGGATCAATGTGTAGCGCAACTTGGTATCGATATCTGCAATGCTCTGGAACTATGTGCAAAGCATCATATCATACACCGCGATATCAAGCCGCAGAATATCTTTGTAAATGATAACGGGGATTTCAAACTCGGAGACTTTGGCATCGCAAAAACTTCAGACCACACCACAAAAGCCACCAAAACCGGGACTTATGGTTATATGGCTCCTGAAGTGTATCTTTCCAGACCGTATAATGCTACTGTCGATATTTATTCTCTCGGCATGGTCATGTACTGGATGCTGAACGAGCGCAGAGGTCCGTTTGTCCCCTTACCTCCGGCGATCCCGAAGCCCAGCCAGAATTCAGAAGCATTAGAACTTCGTATGCACGGCGAACCTCTTCCCGCGCCGAAGAACGGCAGCGACGAACTGAAACAAATCATTCTGAAAGCTTGCGCTTTTAATCCAAAGGAGCGCTATGCTACTCCGACCGAGTTGAAACATGCTCTGGAAGCGTTTTTGTCCGGTTCGTCCTTTGCCTCAGTCATTCCGATTGTTCCTGTCGTTCCGGTTTCAGAGCCAGATTTTGAGGCAACAGTTCATCCGAGCATGCTCCACGATGAAGCCAGTGCTGCAGCTGCTATTGTTGAGCAACCAACTGATAATCAGTTTGCGAACGAAGCCTCTGCTACAGATGCTTCCGATGTCGAACCCATTATTAATAAAACCGTCAAGCATCAGTTTGAATCAGCAGATGCATCAGGCACTGTGAAGGTCTCTTCTGACTCACATGATGAAAATCGAACGATCAGCATTGACAATTCTGAAAAAAAGAGTGCAAAAAAAGCTTCCCATGCGAAAGAAGAGGCGAAGGTTGTATCAATTGATTCAACTGTAGCCAAGAAAGCAGACTCCGGTACTGAGCCAAGCAAAAAAACGAAGCCAACGCTTCTCAGGTATATCCTGCTGGGATTAAGTTTGCTTTTGGTTATTATCGTCGTCCTGATTCTGATTTTCTGGAGGAATTGCAGCTGTAAGAACAAGCAGGCGGCTGTTACAGTTGTTGACACTACTGCTTCTCCCGTTTCGACATCTACTCCGAAAGTAACTTCCGCTCCGGAAATTACAGCGATCCCAACTGAAGAACCTACTTTGGAACCCGTTTCCGCGCCGGAAGAAACTCCCTTGCCGACGGATACTCCAACCCCCGAGCCAACATCGACGCCGGCTCCAACCAAGAAGCCAACCGCCAAACCAACCGCCAAACCAACCAACAAACCAACTGCCAAACCAACTGCGACGCCGGAACCGACCTGGTCAGGCTGGAGCACCAACCTTCCTCCTGCAGGTGCAATCGCAACCGAAACAAAGACACAATACCGCTACAGGGATAAATCCACTACTACTTCCTCAAGCAGTTCCCTCAGCGGCTGG
This sequence comes from Clostridia bacterium, assembly GCA_017514685.1. Classification (GTDB taxonomy): domain Bacteria; phylum Bacillota; class Clostridia; order Christensenellales; family CAG-138; genus UBA3792. Next base: position 47,375 of record JAFWJN010000036.1, on the reverse strand, counting down.
ACACTGCAAAGCGGTCCTGATACCGTTTACGGTGACTGGTCCAGTTGGAGCAATGATTCTATTTCCGCCTCAAGCACTCTGCAGGTTGAAAAACGCAGAGTATACCGTCTGTATTACTATGCATGCTCAAAGTGCGGATACCATATGCCCTGGTACGATGAAGGAAACGGTGGCCATCCCTGCTACAGTTGTGGCAAGCACAGCACTCCGAAGAGTTCTCATAAGACCCTCTGGCAAACAACCCCTTACTCTTCGCTCGGCAGCAGTTCAAGCCCCGGCGGTAAGCGGAAAGTAACCATTGGGGGAAATTTATGGTACTTCAATTCCGCTGATATGGACGGCACGCCAAGTTCGTCCAGTTATATCAAGGATCAGTGGCGTTCAAGGTCCATTTCATACGTATATACTTTCTATCAATGGAGCAGCTGGTCTGCATGGAGTGATACCGCAGTCAGTTCTTCCGCCACCCGACAGGTAGAAACCCAAACCTTATATCGTTACAAAAAATAAGTTTCTATGCATTCATTATGAGGAAACTTCATACGTTCAGATTAAGCAATTTATTGAGACTATTAGTTGACAGATGATTTGAACTCCACTGCTCCCGGGCAGTGGAGTTCCTGCGTTTATGGCATATAAAACTATCAATTATATGGATTCAGCGACAGTGATTGATAAGATTGGTATTGTTTGAATTCATTTTAACACTTTTGTCTTATTATCTTGTGAAATTTATCTGTGCTTTGGACCCAGTCGTTATATTCTGAAAAAGCTGAAAATGTTGACGCTATTATGTATAGCATGTTATGATTAATCAGTATTCAGTCTGGGTTTCATCATTCGACCATTAAATCATGGTTACCGGTTTTAAAACCAGTTTCTTGATTTATATGATTGCAAAAAGCAGCTCAAAGAGCTTCTTGAAAATTGAACTGAATTATGTACCCTGATGTTCTGTCGCAAAACTCAGCATTAGGTTTGGACATTGTATGTATTTTCTATGCTGAGTTGACTGATATCTTCTTGAACGTCTGCCTCAATTTATTTAGACTGAAACGAATCAGTATCAGTCAAAATATTCGATGTTTTACAGGAACTACAGTTCTGACGTAATAGCTCAATGGCTATCTATTCAAACTGATTGACAGAGGAGAAATCTGTAAAGTATGGACGATAATATAAAATATCTGCTTCCCGGATGGAAGATTGTCCGCATGATTGGCAAAGGAAGTTTTGGCATTGTATATGAAGTTGAAAAAGATGACGGATATGGCAGAGTAGCACACTCAGCGATAAAAGTCATTTCTATTCCGGAATCAGCAGAAGCTCTTGAGCAGTACCGTGATGACGGATATGACGACTTGAGCTTGACAGAACTTTTCCGCAGTCAGTTGGAAGATATTACTTCCGAATTTGCTCTGATGAGCAAACTCAAAGGGAACAGCAATATCGTCAGTTATGAAGATCATGCAATTATACAGCACGAATCGGATCCCGGATATGATATCTATATCCGGATGGAACTGCTGACATCGCTGCCAAAGTATCTGGAACGGCATGAGGAAATCCGTTCTGATGAATGTGCAGTGATAAAGGTCGGTCTGGATATCTGCAATGCGTTGGAACGCTGTATGCGGCATAACATTCTTCATCGGGATATTAAGCCGCAGAATATCTTTGTCAATGAAGAAGGAGATTATAAACTCGGGGACTTTGGTATTGCTAAAACTGCTGATCATACCACAAAAGCAACCAAAACCGGAACCTATGGTTACATGGCTCCTGAGGTTTATTGGGGAAAGCCTTATAATGCTTCCGTGGACATTTATTCTCTCGGCATGGTCATGTACTGGATGCTGAACGAGCGCAGAGGACCATTTGTTCCTTTGCCTCCAACGGTGCCGAAACCAAGTCAGAATTCTGATGCTTTGGATCTTCGTATGCATGGCGAACCGCTTCCCGCACCGAAGAATGGCAGCGACAAACTGAAGCAAATCATTCTAAAAGCTTGTGCATTTGATTCGACGGATCGTTATGCGTCCCCTTCGGAGATGCGCCATGATCTGGAATGCATAACTGCAAATCAAAATAAAGCTGAAACGCCTTCCAGCCTGTTTTCATCCAGATCACATACTTTTTCATATGCAGAAAAAAAGCAATCCGACGAAATCTGTTTCGTTCAGGAGAATTCACCCAAAGATTTCGATCAAACGATATGCGAAGCAGGTGTTCAAACTGAAAAGGAGACTCCTGTTAGCAATGAGCCACCGAGCGGAATACTTTCACGTAAAGCTGACCCGCACACAAAGCAAGACATAGAGTCCACGTTATATTTATTTTCCAAGAAAGAAGAGATCAAAAAGCCTGAACCAGAAGAAGATAAAGCAAAGGCAATATCGAAAAGCAGTTCGAATCATGATGAAAAAACTGAACAGCAAGCTTTAAGCAGGAATGTTGCAGACGCTAATCGAAAGAAAAAAATATTTTTGATTGCGTTGACTGCGATTCTTGTTATTACTATTGCAGGCATCGTGATTGGTGTGCTTGGAGGAAAGAACAAGTCTGCTAATCAGTTGGAAGTCCAGCTGACATCCGTACCGACAGAAGTCCTGCCATTCATTTCACCCGAAGTCACGACAGTGGAAGTAGCAGAAACCGTCGAACACTCACCTGAACCAACACCAACGCCGAAGTCAACTCCAACGCCGAGGCCTACCGCAGTATTTCAAAATGCAACATTTGAAAATGCATTCCGAGCCAAGTATGGTTTCACCGGCACGATATATCAATCGGATATCCTAAATATACAGAGATTAGATCTTTCAAAGTGCGAATTAACAGATATCTCAGATATCGCACAGTTTCACAATCTGACCACGCTTTTTCTTGGCAATAATCAAATCAGTGACATCCAGTCCTTGAGCGGGTTGAAAAGTCTAGAATATCTTTATCTTAGCAGCAATCAAATCAGTGACATCCAGTCCTTGAGCGGGTTGAAAAGTCTAGAATATCTTTATCTTAGCAACAATCAAATCAATGACATTCAGGCTTTGAGCGGGTTGACGAACCTAACCTGGCTTAACCTTGACAACAATCAAATCAGCAATATTACTTCATTGAGCGGGTTGACAAACCTGCTAGGGCTTAACCTTGACAACAATCAAATCAGCAATATTACTTCATTGAGCGGGTTGACTGATCTGACCTGGCTTTACCTTGACAACAATCAAATCAGCAATATTTCTGCATTGCGCGGGTTGACGAACCTAACCTGGCTTGACCTTGACAACAATCAAATCAATGACATTCAGGCTTTGAGCGGGTTGACGAACCTAACCCGGCTTACCCTTTACAACAATCAAATCAATGACATTCAGGCTTTGAGCGGGTTAACGAACCTAACCTGGCTTAACCTTGACAACAATCAAATCAGCAATATTACTTAATTGAGCGGGTTGACTGATCTGACCTGGCTTTACCTTGACAACAATCAAATCAGCAATATTTCTGCATTGCGCGGATTGACTAATCTGACCTCACTTTACCTTAACAACAATCAAATTAGCAATATTACTTCATTGAGCGGGTTGACCAATCTGACCTCACTTTACCTTAACAACAATCAAATCAGCAATATTACTTCATTGAGCGGGTTGACCAATCTGACCTCGCTTTCCCTTGGCAACAATCAAATCAGCAATATTTCCGCATTGCGTGGATTGACTAATTTGCAGGACCTTGTTCTTAAATACAATCAAATTAGTGATACCACTGCACTGAATGGATTGTCAAAATTACGTTCTTCTTTTTATTAGTCATAATAACCTGTCTCAGAATCAAATTGAAAAACTCAAGGCTAACTTGCCGGGGTGTCAAATTTTTTACTGGTAGTAGTTGACTGAGATAATATGCAATTCTAAAGGAACTATCAATAATGTAAACATGATTATTGATAGTTTCTTTTTAAATTTGCTCCCATGGTTGCAAGAAGTCCTGATTTAGAGTATTCTTTATTTTGTAGAATGTCAGCTTATCATCTTCGAGGACGAACCATGGCATACCGGCCCGACAAACAGTATCCGCCCTATATGGGCAATGAACCATATCTGCATCTGTGCTTTTCAGAGGCAGACGGAGGTCATGTACGCCCATTACTGAGAAAGTTATATTCACGCGGCGTGCGCGTATGGTATGACTGCTCTGAAAAAGCAGATCGCGAAGCAATTGCTTTTCGGACTAACAGAATGAGAAACGCTGCTTTGACTGTAGTTTTTCTGACTGATTTGTTCCGTCATGATCACAAAGCAAAAAATAGTCTGCTTATCTGTCAAAGATCCGGTCATCCTCTTTTTTGTCTGAATACAGATGGTAAGGACAGCGGATTATCAATAGGATTATATCCTAACACACCTGAATATATCTGTTCAAGCTCTGACCGTGCAGCCGAATATGAAGCAGAAATTTTAAGAACGGACGGTTTTTCCCAGACATTGATTGGTCATCCGCAAAAGGTCCCCGCGGACGGCCTGCGCATTGCTTCATGGACTATGGGAGGCCTTGCGCTGCTTCTGCTCATCGGCATCTGCCTATGGTTTACCGTTTCGAAGGCATATATTCCTCCTGTGGAAGAAGACTCCGTCACTTTTCAGAACGAAACTCTCCGGGAAGTCGTGCGTGCTTCACTCGGCGGCGGAGCTCTCAGTGAAGAGCGGCTGGAAACGATAATCACTCTGACTTTTTTAGGTGATATGCTTCCGTCAAATTTCGAAGATCTGAAACTGCTTCCCAGGCTTAAGCAAATTGAACTGACGCAATCCGCCGCATCGGGTCTTCACTCGCATCCTGAACTGTACAGCTATACGCTCGTACTGATCGGAGGTAGCGAATGAATCTGTTCTTTCAACCGTATGAGGGCAAGCATCCTTACATTTTCGTCAGTTATTCCCATAAGAATTCACAAGAAGTTCTGGAAACAATCTCTAGACTGAACCACAAGATTAGGATCTGGTACGATGAGGGTATCCCTGCCGGGGGTGACTGGCCAATTAACATTCAGACACATATGGTCCAATGTGAAATCGTACTTTTCTTTCTGTCAAAGACAGCTCTTGCTTCCCCGAATTGTCTGAGCGAAATTGTCACTGCTGTATCGCTCCACCACCCTGTTCTGTATATCCGCCTGGACAACAGCGAACCCGCTGGTGATTGGGCAGAGCTTTTAAAATCCTGCACAGAACTCAAAGCAGCAAAAGATGCCTCATCCAGAGAACAGGCCGTTTTATCAAGCCCGTTAATCAATCGACGCTTCTATCACAAATGGACGGACCATTTTTCTTGGAAGATTTTTGGTTTTTCCGGTGCTCTTCTGATTTTTCTCGCTGCCGTTGTCCTTATGCTGCTGCTTCTGAAGGGAGTATTCGATTCTCCTGCGCCACCCGCAACACCTTCCCCTACGCCAGCATGGACTCCGAAACCTACCGCCTCGCCTCATCCAACCCCCACCGTCGATCCGAACAACTTTCCCGTCACGTTTCCCGACTTGCAACAGGAAAACGCTGTACGGGAACAGCTGAACAAGTATGACGGTAGCATCCTTCGCACAGACCTTTCCTACGTGACCGAACTGTATTTCTGCGGCGGAATGTATTTAAGCGATCCAGGTAGCGTTTCATATGAAGACGGACGGTTCAAAGTCGGTTCCAGTTTCGTGGTGGAGGGTAAAGTCAAAGACCTTTCGGTCATCGGAAGCATGGGCTTTTTGCAGAAGCTCGCGCTGATTGATCAGCCCGTGACCAATCTGCAGCCTCTCACAAAGCTTGTCCTTCTGGAAGAACTGTATCTTTCCGGCTGTGAGATCTCTTCCCTGGAAGCGGTTTCCCATCTGCCGAGCCTGAAAGTTCTGCATCTGGAACACTGTTCCGTTTCCGACCTGAGACCGCTTGTATCACTGCCCTCCCTGCAGTCCGTTTATGTAAGCGCCGATATGCTTCCCCTTACCGTGCAGAGTGAGCGCGGTTATGTAATTTATCTGGTTCCCTGACAATCTTCCCGAAAGGACATCACTATGGGACTTTTTCAAAGAACAGTTTACCCTCTGTATTGTAAGGAAAACGCAGACGCGGTGCGTCCGATTCTCGCGGCCCTGAAAAAAAGCGGGCTTTCCGTCCAGACCGGTTCCGCTCCCAAGGACTCCGATGCCGTGCTTCTGTTTTTGTCTTCCGATCTGACCTCCGAATCGGAGGTCACCGATACATTTCTCCGGTGCGACAGCAAAGGAATGGAAGTTCTGCCGGTCAATCTGGACGGATGCACGCCGCCGGAGGTCTTTCAGAACGCGCTGATCGCGCGCCATTCCATTATGGCGGAGCGATACGGTGCGGAAGAACTGGCGCAGAAGATCAAAGAAGCACTCAAAAAGCCGAGCCGCCTTCCCTGGATTCTTCTGGCTGCCGCTCTTGTTGTTCTGATCGGTATCGGGGGCATCCTTTTGACAAGAGGCTTCCGCCCGGATCCTGATACGCCCGAACCCACTCCTGTTCCGACAAAAAGTCCGGAGGTTCCGGACGACATCAAGGATTATCTGGAAGACATCTGCGAAGTCGGGATCGTCGGGGAAAAGGTATACTATTACCGCATCAGCGAGCAAAACGATCTGTCGGAATATCCCGAATACGGCCTTACTTATGAGGAAGCCTACCGCACAGATGAGGATACCGGATCCCACTGGTACAGCAAGGAGGACGGTCATGAATACCTGTATACGGAATACGGTGATCTCTCCTATCTTATTCTGCTCCAGAATCTGAAATATCTGACCGTTGCCGAGATGAACGGTACGCTTCCGGATCTGTCCGCTCTGGAGCATCTGAGATATGTTACCATTGCCGATTCCGGCATTACGGATCTGTCCTTTTTACGTGATTCCTCAATTACCTATTTTGAATACCGAGGAGGCCCCGATGCTTCCTTCTCCGAACTGAACGAGTGCAAGGATCTGAACACGATTGTTCTGACGGTCTACGGTACAAAAGCTCCTGACCTCTCTTCCTTTGCTCCTCCTTCTGCTGAATATATGTATCTGAACGGCGGCAGTTATCAGCAGCCGGCGGATCTTTCCAGCTGGAAAGGAAACTATCCGAATCTGAAGTGCCTGGAATTTGAATTCTTCCAGCTGAAAAATCTGCTGTTTCTGGACGGCATGGATCAGCTTGAAAGACTGTATCTGGGATTCATGAGCGTTCCGACTCTGGATGGTATTTCGAATCTGAAGAATTTAAAACAGCTTGTTCTCCGGGATGCGCATGACCTTGCGGATATCTCCGCAGTCGAAGGATGCACCGCTCTGGAACAGTTCCGCATTCTGGGATATCCGGACCGTACAACGGTCAGAGATCTGTCTCCTTTGGGAAAACTTCCGAATCTGTACTACATCAGCAATGTCGGCGTCATGAACCGGGATCTGAATTTTCTGAAAGAAATGAAGATCAAGCAGGATATCTACTTTGTCTTTGTGAACCATGCCGTGGAGGACTTTTCCGGGTTCGAAGCCATTGACTCGTATGGATTACTGTATCTGAACATGAACAGCAACGATCCTTCCGAAGCGCTTCGCTACCTGCAGAATGCCGACATCGGCACGCTGCAAATCCGGAACGCGTTCAATGTCGATCTGTCCGGACTGACGAACGTTAAGGAAGAGCTCGTTTTAGAGACCTGTGATGTTTCCGACCTGTCAACATTGGAAGATTCCGATATCCGCTATATGGTTTTTCTGGATTGCTCGCAGCTGCAGTCGCTGGAAGGACTGCAGTCCAACCGGGCGTTCGGCCGGAAAGCGGATGGCACAACCGGCGGAGGCCTTCTTCTGGAGGATTGCCCCCATGTTGTTGACTGGTCTGCTCTTGACGGAATGCAGCTTGAGGAGCTTGACCTGCTCCGTGTCAACACTCTGCCGGACTTCTCAAAATTTACCGCAGACTATATCACTTTAGAGGGAATCCCGGATCTGACCGATCTCAGCTGTTTTGAGGCACTTGACCGCAGCAGAACCTACAGCATCTCACTCGGCAACCAGGACGGTCTCACCGATATCAGCGTACTCTATACTTTGAAAGGCGATTATCTGTCGATCCGGCCGGAATGGAAAGAGCAGGCAAAAGAACTGGTCGATCTCGGCATCTTCCAATCCTATGAGATCATATATCCGGATTCGTCATGGCAGCCGAACGACAGTGAACTGTCTCTGCTGTCGCTGGAGGAACTGGACCTGCTTCCAAAGTCCGTCCTGAAACGGGTCAGAGCGGTCGGTATCGCAGGAGAACAGGTGTTTAACCCGAACGAGAAACATCTGGAAACGGACTTTGAGCTGGAAGAACCGAAACAAGTCCTGGTTGATAACAGAACACAGCAAAGAAGCGAAGTCATCTCATCTTCGGAATCGTTTGATCCGGTCAGATTAAAAGATCTGGAAAATCTGGAACAGCTCATTCTTACGGAAACGGATACCGCCTCGCTCGAGGGCATCCAGTACCTGACCGGTCTTAAGCGGCTCTATGTTTTCGGAAACCGGAATCTTTCCGATGTATCGGCGGTGTTTACGCTGCAGGGTCTTGAAGAACTGGATCTTTCCGCAAACGGCAATTTCTCGCTGGAAGGCATTGAAAACCTGCGGCGTCTGAAGGAACTGAGAATCAAGCACTGGAACGGAGCCGATCTGACGCCGCTCCTGTCGCTTCCCAATCTGGAAAAAATCACTGTTTCCGAAGATATGCAGGATGCGGTCCAGTCGCTCGAAGGTCGGCAATCTTTTGTACTGGTTGTTGAATAACTGCTAATCCCGATTCAGCATCAATGAACTGCCGGAAAATCTATAGAAATGACAATGACTCTCGAGAAACTCGGGAGTCATTGTTATATGGTATAATTAGTGAGATGAAAAATATACTTGCAAAATATCTGCTGCCTGTTTTTTCAACAAGCCATCGAAAAGTTTTTTTTCGGAATAATTGATAATATGACAAAAGGGCGCATCTCAATTCAGAAATACCCCTTTTTATCATTTGCGAATTCTAAAATTCTAATGCAATGTAGTGATAAAATCAACCTTACTACTATCACATGAGTATTTTTATCTTTTCATCCGCATCTTCAAGGCGTTCAAGCACCGCCTTGGAAGTTTCCTCTACCAAATGCCCTGATTCTATCAGAGCATCTCTCATTTGGGAAAAATAACGTGTCAATCGGTCAGCATCATTAAGAAGCCGACGCACACGTGAAACTGAATCAAGCGGAGCGTAGGCTGCTGCAATCCGAAGCGTATCCATCAATTCACGGGAAAGGCGCAGTTCTTCTTTGCAGTATTCGTCTGCATGATTCTCCAAAGCAACTCGATCGAATCGAATTCTCTCGTCAGACGCCATTGTTATTGAAGCAATGCATCAATCTGCGATTTCGACTCATCCAATGCTGCACCCATTTCTGCCTGTGACGCAAAGGCTTCATCGCTGACATTCTGCAGCTGTTCCTTGTTCACTTTTGTCGCATCAATCTTCTGCTGAACAACTGCAATAGCGGATTCGCAGAGAGCGATTGCTTTTCTCTGGTTCTCGTCCTCATCGCCCCAGACTCTTCTCGCTTCTTCTTTCTTTGCCTCATATTCACGAAGGAGGTTGTTTAGCGCGTTTAATCTGGAATCCAGTTCGCTGACCTGATTTGCAAAGGTTTGTTTATCTACATAAATTCTGGTATCGTCTGCCATTTTCGTCACTCCTTTTATAGCTTAATGATTCCAAGTATATCAATGACTTTACCAGCCAAGCCGGTAGCTTTCTCAATGACATTTGCGACGCTGTCAACAAGGCCTGCAAACGCATTAACCAAATTACCCGTTGCTTCAGTCATCTGCTGATAATTGTTGACAAGATGATCTAAAACACCACCTTGCGAAGACTGGCTGATTGCATTGATACTGTCGCCAACTGAAACCAACTCGCCTTTCAACTGAGAATTCAGCGAATCAATCGAATCTTTCCATGCTCTTGCAGCATTGAGATCCATATCAACTGTTTGTCCCATTCTTTTCTTTACCTCCGATTATTTTTTTATATTATTCCGGTGCTTGATTCCGAATATAATCTATTAGCTGTCTTTCGGATTTTATTAACCTGTTCGGTGGCTTCATCGCAATGACTTTTGTAAATTGCTTCAGCCTCACCTGACAGTCCTTTTCCGATATTCATTTTATCATCTTCTAACAACTCTCCGAGTTTTTTTGCAATTGCTGCACTGTGCTTTAACGCACCGAGATACCGTTCAACGTCCTCCATGTTGCCTCCTAAAACAGCATCAGATGCATACCATCCGTAGTCTTATAATCTGCAAGCGTATACTGCGGATGCAGAATAATACCGTCCTCACGTCTGCAAAGAAGTTCTTTTCCTGTAGGAACGAACGCTCCGTCGGAAACATCCTTGACTGCATCGGCAATCAGCTTTTGCAGTATCTGGATTGGAACATAGTCCGGAAGCAACATATCATCCTCTCTTCTCAACGCAGGAGTTTCCACTATGACGCATACTTTATTGTTCATATCTGTCTCTCACTTTCTCAAAAGATCGACGCGTCTTCTTCCGAAACATCATTCTTTTCCGGTCCGCAGGGCATTGTAATCGAATATGTTTTTCCCCGATATCCCATCAATCCGCGTCCGAATTTCGGTAATACATCTTTAATCACACTCTTGAAGTCAAGCGAAATAAGGTTCTGTTTGTCCATTTTTCCGCCGAGCAAAAGGATGTTTTGATCCGGATTGAAGGAATTAAGCAAAGCATTCGCGAAAAGTTTTCCGGTATCCTCCGGATCAAAGCCTGCGACAAATAGAATATTATAATACCGTGCTATTTCAAATATCGTTTTCATAACGTTTTCCTGTCCCTTCAGGCAATTTGCAAACGCTACAAAATTCTCAATCAGCACGAACAACGGCTCTGTTTCTTTCCGAATCATATCTTCCGCTGCTATGAGTGATGAAAGCGCAGTTTTTTCCAATCCATGTTCCTCGCAGAAGCGATTACGGATTGGCTTTCTTTCTTCTATCACTTTAGCCAATGATGCTATAATGTTTTTCCCTTCGCCTTCTTTGCATATAAGCACCTGATTGACATATGGATAATCTTTCAAGCCGCTTTCCGATGAATCAACAACACTTCCTTTTTCCGGTGATAAGAAGAGAACTTTTCCTCGTTCTCTTGCGAAAGCATAGAGAAAATTCTGCAAAATCTTTTTCTTGCCGTCCACATTTCCAAAGTAAACTGATAAAAATCCTGCCTGCTTTAAGGGAATGGATATCTTCTTCGCATCTTTCATGGAATAGCCAAGTGGAATGCGTCCGTGTGGAATACCATTGCAGAATTGTTCAAATTCCTGCTCTTCCTGTACGACCGGGAGCTCTGCTGCGAATTCCTCAGCGGTATACCGGCTTGCAAGTTCTGAGCCGATCCTCTGAATCAACGCATTGCTTTCTTTTGCAGTATCATCAGGTCTCAGCATTGCAGCATGGAACTCCAGAGGTGCTTCGTTATAGATACACAGACCGCGCCCCGGTACCAATGGAGGAGTATATGAACAACGAACATTCAGCGCATCTCCATATTCATATTTATCCTTCAACTGCAAAGCAAACCTTGTAGACAATTCTTGTCTTGCACGCGAATTCACTTCATTGCTGTGCGTTGCTGTTATGATATAACGAATACCATAACTCAAACCTTCTTTGAGATACTGATTGAAACTATACTGATAATCGTTGCCTTTTTTGAAATTAGTCAATCCGGCAAAGTTGTCGATAACGACTATGACCAAAGGCAGTTCCTGTGCTGCGTGGGTCTTCGATGCAAGATAAGACTCATAGTCAGCAACCCCCAGTTTCTCAAATACTTTTTTCCGCTCTTCGACAATATCGTGCATCATGGAAAGCAGCCGACTAAAATCAGATTCGTTTTCATCATGCAATGCAGCTCCACAATGCGGTGCGTTGCGGAATGCGGTCAGCGATCGTCCGGAAAGGTCGACGATATAGAAAGCTACTTCTTTCGGTGTATAATTCTTAATGACTCCGTAGAGAATAGTCTTGAGGAGCGTTGTCTTGCCGGAACCACTTTCACCCGTAATCAAAATGTTCTTGCTTTTAAGCAAGTTGATAAACAATGTATGCCGTGTCTGAAGCTCAGGATCATCGATCACACCGGCGATCACACTAAAAGGCGGCAGATCATTGTTTCTCTGTTCCAGTTCTTCAATTGAAATCTTGTTCTCCAGCGGTTCCATCCAAAGTTTCTCTGCCTTGATGCCCTCATGGACGGCTGTTTCCGCAAGCATATTGACGACTGCAACGAGTTGCTTGATCTCTGTCTTGGTCTTTTTTCGTTCAGGTTTTACGGTAAGAACTGCTTGCCCCGTTGGATCGATAACAGATACACTCTCATCAACCGATTTAGGTGGCTCATCCGATGGTTCATAGGCCGCACCGCACCAAGCTGACTGGCCTAAAGCAAAGTATTCGTTGTTTCCGACTTGCAGGTAAAACCGGCCGGTATCACGTATCTCACTGGCTTCAGGTCGTTTCAGCATATCCATACTGTCCGACTTGTCCGCAACACGCAGGCAAACCCGGAATTTGGTATTGGAAACGATTTGGTCATTGACAACACCTGCAGGTTTCTGCGTCGCCAAAATCAAATGAACGCCCAGGCTTCGTCCGATACGCGCAGTACTGATCAATTCGGCAAGAAACTCCGGTTGCTGCGCTTTCAATTCTGCAAACTCATCCGAAATGATAAACAGATGAGGCATCGGTTTCGTAAGTTTTCCGGCACGGAATAATTTCTGGTAATCATAGATATCCATTGTACCGGAGTTGGTAATACTTTTTGCCTCGTTCAGCACTCTTTGGCGCCGTTTCAGCTCAGCGTTGATCGAGATGAGCGAGCGCTGGATCGCTGACCCATCAAGATTTGTGATCGTTCCGACAACATGAGGCAAAAACTGCCCCTGCTGCTCATCATAGAAGGCACCTGCAAGACCGCCTCCTTTATAGTCAATCAAAAGAAAAGCGACTTCGTTCGGTGAGAAATTCACTGCCAAGGATAGAATGTATGTAATTAAAAACTCGGATTTTCCGGAACCGGTCGTACCTGCAACCAGACCGTGTGGTCCTTGCCGTTTTTGATGGAGGTCCAGCGTGAATACTTCGCCGTCAGTTCCGACACCAACCGGAACAGCAAGCGATTTGACAGGGTTATTTTCAGCCCATCGACGCAAGGGAGCCAGATGCTCAACCTTTCCTACGCCAAACATTTCCAGAAATGTTACAGTCTTCGGAAGAAGATATGCAGCAGAAGCCGTAGGAATCTTTATGCTTGCACTTTGCATTAACGCTTTTGTTATTTCCGGTTCACTTATACGATCGATAGTAAACAGTTCCTCGAAATGATCGGGTTCCTTGATATATAATGTCTTATTCTTAGAGAGTCCGAGCTGGAAGATTTTTGTACACTCTTTCGGTAATTCAGGGAATCCCGCAATAATCGATACTCCAATTGAATCATCCTGCTTCAGGACATGCTTCAGTGTCTCAACAGCGTCGAACAGTTTTTTATCCAGTGCAAAGACAACATAATAAGGTCTGTCCTTGAGAATCTTTTTAAGTTTAAGCTCGGTCTGCTGATTAATACTATCTTCAATCTGATCCGCTAAAAATCCACTGATACGGGAAGCTTCAGAAAGATTCGTTGCCAAAAACCGCATAGAAAAATCATCGGTCCGCATGTGCTTTTGAAAACGGAACTGCTCATATCTCTTTGCTTCCGCAGAATCACACAGCAGAATGATTTTCACTTCATCGGGACTATGTGTCATGACAATCTGTGTCATCAGATTCAGCACAAAGTCATGAATGCGGCTTCGTTCTCCCAGAATGCCCGTGATGAAATCTTTCGTTAATGATGTCAGTACTGGAACATTTTTCAGCCATGCGGGTTGCGCTGTAATGCTGCGCATCTCCTTCTCAAGCTCATCTTCTTCGATGTTGAAACGTTCCTCGTCACATTCGTACTGTGACATCATCGGAGTATCACCGGATCCAATCCTGATTGAGAGAAAATCATCATCTACATTTCTTCGTTCCCATAAACGTCGTTTTATCTCAGGCCAAGAGGTTACAGTTCTTGTTTCAGGATATGTTTTATCTAGGATTCTTTTCTCCTCGATACATTCGTTCTTTATCTGTTCTCTCTTCGCATCCAGGTATGCTCCATATTTTTCGGTTCTCTGTTTTTCATATTCCTTTTTTTCTTTTTCAGAGAATCCTTGTGTGAGAAAAGGCATAATCAGGCTTGTAGCTGCCATGAAATAATTCCCGGTAGCAATAGCTCTTCCCCCCATAAGAGCGGGGCTTCCCATTCTCAGCATAAATGGAATCTGATTCCCATTCATCGACGGTGGCGGATTATCGAAAACGATCGGTTCTGCTTTGATTATCTCTCTTTCTCTCGGCAGTCTGTTAAAATATGACTCCTTAGGTCTCTCGATTTCTTTGCTCAACCGAGCATATACGATGTCTTTCTCGCTCTCCAAGGAATGAATATACGGTGACTGGATTATCGCACGTTTGTTGCCGTCATTGATGGAGATAAAACCAAATCCGACAACAATACGAAGTCCCATAATGAATATGCTGTCCCCATACCTTAACAACGAATCCTGAGCCTTATTGTCGTTTACAAATACTCCATTCGTACTGTTTGTATCTATGATTCTCCAGCCTTTTTCGTCCCACATCAATTCAGCGTGATGCCTCGACACATAATCATTCTTGATTAGAATACCGCAATCGTCAGCACGCCCAATCGTTATGTGGCAATATTTCTCCACAGAATAATTATGCCGAATCCCGGCTTCTTTGTTAACTTCTTCCGCATATAGGTAATATCCGCCATCCGGTCCTGCAAGATGATATAACGAGCAATTATACAAAGGAACAGATAAGCTACCGCTTGCTTTTCCGGAGATAACGAAATAAACCTTTTTTCCGCAAAAGGCTCTCCAAGTATCATCTTTTTTCTGGAAAGATAAAAGGGGTTCTTTTCCGTCTTGATCCATGACATAATGAATGCCATCCGAATCAATCGGGATGTATGTTTCACGCAGATTACCGCGATATGAGATAACCGTAACCTGTATTCCCAACAAATCCTTTGTATTTCTGATGTTCATCTGAGGCGGTTCGTTTGTTGCGCTGTCCAAATCTGCCCGTAATCGCTCATCCATTCAAATATCTCCATATAACCGGTCGAATATAATCGTGTTCACAGATTGCAATCATGCATATCAATCACTAGGAAACTACTGATATTATAAATACATTCCTTGTAACTTTCAATTATTATTGTCGAAGTTTTGATAATTCATCGTATCATAAACACAATGTAAAAGCAAGTTGATAAAACGTTATATTATATTGAGCCATGAAAAAGTGTAATTAATTCTTTCTTTATTGCTATCCGCTATCACTTGTAGACAAAAAAGCACATAGAAACAAATTTGAAGGACAATTATCCCCGGATTTCATACGTTCCTATAAAAGCAGAGGGATGCTCAAAAGTAAGTTTGGTTTTTGAGCATCCTTTATGTTCCTGTTATGCTTTTCTCTGCCGGCACTCTAAGACCGGCTTTTGGATATCAGCCCTGCTTGGTAATGGTGACTTTCGGGATTGCTTTCTTCAGTGTACTTTCCAGTTTGGTATCGTTTGAATAGATGTAGACTTTCTTCAGTCTCTTGCAGGCGGCAAGACCCGTGTAGTCCCGGCTTGCATTGCACCCCTGGAGCCAGAGCGTATCCAAGGTCTTGAAATCCTTGAAATAACTATAGGAAAGCTTATCCAGATAGCCGAGATTCATTTCTCTCAGGAACGGCAGATCCGTCAGCATGCTGATATCATCGATCAGTCTGCATCCGCCGAGATGCAGCAGAACGAGGTTCTCCAGTTCCGCAAGATCGCTGACATCCGACAGCTCCGTATTCGAGTACAGATACAGGTTCTGCAGACTCTGCAGATTGCACAGATACTGCAGATCGCTGTTCTCAAGTCGGTTGTCCGCCAGATTCAGCCGTTCCAGACCGGTCAGATCTTCGATCGCGCTGATATCCGAAATGGCATTGTGCGCAAAACTGATTCTCCGGAGTTTGGTCAGCGAACGGACCCAGCTGATGTCAGACATTTTTCCCACGCCGTTGATGTTTCCTGTCGTTGTGATGAGCAGTTCCGTCAGCGATGTCAGTTCCCCGATTCTGCTGCAGTCCGCGATATCGCAGTAATCCAGAGAAAGCTTTTTCAGTTTGGGGCAGAAATAGACAAGCTGGTCCATCTCCTCCTTGGAGATTTTGATCCTCGCATCCCGTTTGCCCGCAATATCAACCGTGTCTGCACCGGGTGCGATCTGCTGACCGCCGAACGTGAAATACTTGGGAGTCTTCGGAGTAGCGGTCGGTCCGGGTGTCGGAGTTGCCGTAGGTGCGGCGGTCGGTTCTTTGGTCGGTTCAGTCGTCGGTTTGTCTGTCGGCTTTAACGTCGGTGCTTCCGGTTTATCCGTCGGCACTTCGGTCACTGCCGGCTGTTCTGTCGCCTGTACGACAGGCATATTATCTTTCTTATTGGAACAGGACCATATCGTAAGACTTGCAATGACCACTGTCAGCAGAAGCAACAGAATCGCCCCGGCTACCATAAGCAGCACACGCTGCTTTTCGCTCAGCTTTGACCCGCTTTCTGCAATCTCTTCCTCCTCCGGCGTTTCTTCTTCCTCCGGTGTTTCTTCTTCCTCTTCAGCCTCTTCCCTGTCAAACAGCTCGACAGATTGGTCTTCCGTTTCTTCCTCCTCCTTTGGAAGCGGAATGCTGATCGGTACCGGCCTTACGGGATTTCTCTCTCCGTTGATCCATCCTCCGGCATTTGATTTTGTGAATTCCTCCAGATCATCCAGCATCTCCTGCGCGCTCTGATACCGTTCTTCCGGGCGGAACGCGCATGCTTTCTGCACGATCCCTATCAGTTCCTCGCTGCCATGCACCGGGTCTGGGAATGGTTCTCCCGAAAGCCTTCTGCCGATTGCCTCCTCCCTGTCCGCGCTGTTCGGGACCTCCGGAGGCAGAACTACAAACGGAACCCTGCGTTCATTGAGCATCCAGTACAGCACCATGCCGAGCGAATAAATGTCCGATCTTCTGCTGTGCGGAGCGCCTTCCAGAACTTCCGGAGCGGAAAAATCCGGATCATCGATCTCTTTCCCTTTTCTGTCCGTCATCTTCGCGATGCCGATGTCTCCGAGTTTACAGTCCCCGCTCTTCGACAGAAAGATATTCTGCGGTTTGACGCCGCTGCAGGCAATCCCCTTCTTTTCGCACTGGATCAATGCCCTTAAGACATCCTTTCCGAGTTTTGCGACCTGTTTTTCCCTGGTGAAGGAATCGATTGCTCTTGAAAGCGGAAGCAGCAGTTCCATCTTCACAAAAACATCCCATCCGATGCCGTCCGCCTGCTGTTCATAGCGGATATCGTCACATCCGACAATGTTCGGATGTCCTTTCAGTTCCGCTGTGACGCGGTACTCCTTCAGAGTTTCCAGAAGACGTTTTTTATAGTATTCCGCAATCTCCTCGTCCTGATATCCGCGGGCGCGGAGCCGGTCGATTTCTCTTTGGTCCTGCGGGATCGGGATCCGCTTGACCGCAGCCTTCTCAGGAACAAGACCTTCCATGTCCCGTTCCACTTCATATACTTCCCCATAGCCACCGCGGCCGAGCAGCTGGACGGTTCTCCAGCCCTGCCACAGTTCTTTTTTACCGGTCTGCTCCATGTTCCTTCCCCCTCCCGGCGGATCAATGTCCTATCCTTTGTCTTTGATAACAGTATATTATACCTTTCCGTAAAAATCCATATTTCGCAAAGGACAGTTGAAAAGAATTCTTTGATAATGTAAAATATTGAATTAGGAAAATAATAAATGGAGGTCCCGCATGAAGCTCAACAACAAGCGCACGTTCCTCGTCGGACTTGCATTTTTGTCCATCTGCGCTTTCTGGCAGATGTATGACAATATCGTCCCTCTGATCTTAACCAATACGTTCCACATGAACGAGACCATCTCCGGTGTGATCATGGCAGCGGACAACATTCTGGCGCTGTTCCTGCTCCCGTTCTTCGGAGGTCTGTCCGATAAAACGAATACGAAGATCGGAAAGCGCATGCCGTACATCCTGTTCGGTACGGGCTGCGCGATCATTCTCCTGAATCTTCTTCCGATTCTGGACAACAGTTACGCAGCGTCTGCATCCCCCTTCAAGATGATCTCCTTTGTCGTGGTTCTGGGGCTGCTGTTGATCGCAATGGGAACCTATCGCTCCCCGGCAGTCGCTTTGATGCCGGATGTCACGCCCAAGCCTCTCCGTTCCAAAGCGAACGCGATCATCAACCTGATGGGCGCGGTCGGCGGTATCATCTACCTCGGCATTGCCGCTGTCATGTATCCGAACTCTAAAACGGCGGGACTGGATCATGTCAACTATCAGCCGCTGTTCATCGCGGTCGCCAGCCTGATGTTCGTAGCTGTCGGCGTTCTGTTCCTGACCATAAAGGAGCCGAAACTGGTCGAAGAGACCCGCGCGCTGGAAGCGGAGCATCCCGAATGGGATCTTGCCAAGGATGACGGTTCCGGAAACGAGGTGCTTCCTCCCGAAGTCAAACGTTCCCTTGGATTCATTCTTGCATCCATTGTACTGTGGTTTATCGGCTACAACGCCGTCTCCACCTGGTTTACGACTTATGTCAGCGTCGTCATGGGGCAGGGGCTCGGCGGAGCGTCGACCTGTCTCCTGGTCGGCACCGCAGGCGCGATCGTTTCCTACATCCCTGTCGGTATCGTGGCTTCCAAAGTCGGGCGGAAAAAGACCATCATGTTCGGCATCATTCTTCTTGCGTCCTGCTTCATTGCCGGCTTCATCCTGACCAGTATCTTTACCTCCATCAATCTGATCATGTACGTCCTCTTCGCGCTGGTCGGTATCGCGTGGGCGTCCATTAACGTCAACTCTCTCCCGATGGTCGTTGAAATGTGCAAAGGTTCCGATATCGGCAAATTCACCGGTTATTACTATACGGCGTCCATGGCGGCGCAAGTCGTGACCCCGATCGTCGCCGGAACCCTGATGCGCGCGATCTCCTATAAAGTCCTCTTCCCGTATGCCGCCCTGTTTGTCGCGCTCAGCTTTGTGACGATGCTGTTCGTCCGTCACGGTGACGCGAAAGTGGAAAGCAAGCGCGGTCTGGAAGCATATGAAAACATGGATGACTGATCATTGATCCAGTTTATCCTCATCCGCTGAAATCAAAATCGAATGGTGAAAACGAATCCTGTTATCACCATTCGATTTTTCAATTCTATGCAATAGTTTTATTCCTTATTTCCGCACTCATCGGCATCAAGCCACGGACTCCACTCTTCTATCCGGACGGAAGACGCTCTGATCCCCTTACCTTCATGCTCCCCTGATAATGATTGTATCGCTCGTTCGTAATAATCCCACATTTCATCATTCTTTGCAAACAGCTGCAAATATTGAAGATCGCTTTTTATCAGGATCAGCTTTTCAAGTTTTCTACGGACTTCTTCACATTGATTTCCGGAATGTGTCACAGATTTTGATGCATTGAATCGGTTGCGGAAATACTCTTTCAGCCGCCAGCCCGGTGCGCCTTCGTAGATTCTCCGCCAGAATGGATTTTTCATGAAAATCGCGAACCCATCCTCTGCTTCATCGTGTTTTTCCTCTTTTTCAATGATAGGATCCATGGGCAGCAACGGTTTTGCCATATTTCTCAGTTCCCACAGTGCGTGGAAATCAACTCTGTCGGGATCACATTCAGGATCCTGCTCATATTTCTGTCGCAGTGAATCATATATACTGACTAATTTTTCTGCATCCTCATCACTGAACCCTGTTAGATTTCCATCCGAATCAACCTCATAGAACAGACTTCTATCAATGACACTGTAGATTCCTATGACTCTATGAAGGGGTACAAACCATCCGCGGAAGTTTCCGACAACATCTCCCCCTCTCATCATACAGTGGATATCAAGTTCTGTTGTTCCTATCGGAAGCTTTACCAGAGTGATTGAATTCCGCCCATCAGCTAAGTATTCAGGAACCCCGTATGAAATGCAGACAGCCGTTATGTGATCTTTTTCCAATGATGGTTTCCTCCTTGTTCTTTATCGATCTGTCATCTTTCGCTCATCGCTTCTCCGCAGCTGAAAAGACTCCCGTCCGAATATTGAATTCACAGTCGTCCGTGAGGAAAGGAAACAACTCACTGAAATCACCTGTTTCATAGTCTCTTTTCAATACTTCCGGCACATTTGTAATCTCCTTCAAATCATTATCTTCCGTCTTTAATAATCCTCCGGCACAAACCATCGACCTTTATAGGTAAGGTCGAAACTATCATTTACAAATTCTCCGACAGATTTTCCCATTAAGTCCCAGTCTCTTTTATACGGATTGATTCTTTCCCGCATTTTTGCAGCCTCATCACTGTGGTCAATGATGTTAATTAGTTTGCCCTTTTCAAACACGAACTCTTTCAGGATCTTATAGGCAAACGGCATCTGAAAGCCCATATGAATATAATAATCGTCAATGAATTCTCTTCCTCCCAGAATACCGCCGGTATATGGGATGAGAAGATTAACGTTCGAATACCGTCTGTGGCCCCAGAATCCCTTCTCAGGAGGATCGGCAGAAACTCCGTTCAGATCCGGGTACTTTCCTTCACCGTTGTAAATGAACAGGTTATGCAGATATATTCCGTCGTCCCGAATATCAAATGCGCAAAAATATCCTTCCCAGCATGCAGTGCAGCATGACTGCGGTTCCAGACCGTATTGCCGCGGACTGAACGGGATAAAATCTGTCAGAGCTGTGATGGAATACTCCTCACCCTTGTACCGATAGATATCGCCGATTTGTGCTGTCATAATGTTAATTCCCTCCCATTGATATTATCTGCTTGTCATAACGGTTTGATGATTTTTTCTTCTGCTGTTCAAGGTTATCGCCCTGTGATCTTCGGAGGAAACCCGTCCTCAAAATCAATCAGAATGTCAGACAGCTGCCGATCAAGAAACTGCTGTGCTTCGTCCCGGATCCATTCCGGAATTCCGAAGAAGGCTTCTGCGATTGCTCCGGTACACGCTCCAAGCGTATCGCTGTCTCCGCCGATAGAGATTGCATTCCGGATCGCATCCTCAAAGTCTTCCGCTTCTAAAAAAGCCTCAATCGCCTGCGGAATCGTATCCATGCAAGTTTCATTGAACCGGTAGGTGCCCCGAATCCCATCCAACGTGAAGTCCAGCGTGTAGTAATGATCGTTCACGTATTTGCGGATCTCTTCTTTTCCTGCTCCGTGAAGCGCCAGATATGTGCAGACTGCGATCGCTTCCGCGCCTTTGATGCCCTCCGGATGGTTATGCGTCACTTCCGTCACCGCATGGCTCATTTCGATGCATTCCTCTAATGATCTCGCTGCCCAGGCAACCGAGCTGACTCTCATCCCGGCACCGTTTCCATAACTGCCGTACGGCTTTGGGTTCTTGCTGAACATCCAGTCAAAAAACCTTCCGCCATATCCGCAGTCACCGTATCTTCTCCCGATTCTTTGCATATATTCAACTGCTTTTTCTGAAAGATCCTGATAATTTCCGTCGCATGCCATAACCGCTTCCGCAATCGCGAGCGTCATGACCGAGTCATCCGTAAAGAAACATCTGCTGCTGAAGAGTGGAAACTGTTTTGTCTTGATGTTGTTGAATTCATACCGTGATCCCACGATATCCCCGATAATCGCTCCGAGCATATTAACCTCCTGTGCCTGCTTTTTGTTCGTATTGATTTTCTTTTTTACTCTCTTTTCTGTGCCTGCTTCAGATAGTTCTTTGCCGCTTTTTCACCGATTCCACATTCAAGAACCAGTCCGTCCCGGATCACTTCCAGATATTGTTCATCCGGCAGATTGAAAGCTTTTCTCTTTTTGGAAGAAATGGTATAAACAGGGATGCCTTCCTTTGTGATCTCCACCGGATAAAGGCTGTCATACCAGTTCTCTCCTGATCCTTCCTGCTTCCACACCTCCAGAAGCTGACCGAATGTGATCCTGTAAAGGCGCATATAAGTCTTTCCTTCCGCATCCGGATCATAGAAAGCAACTCCCATATTTTGCCACTGGCTGCTGCTGTTTCCGAAATACAGCTGTCCCGGGTATTCCATGACCATACTGTCCGTCCAAAGCGTTTTATCAGTGCATCCTTTTTTCGGTTTTCCCCATCTCGGATGTTCGTTTCCAACAATATAGTCTTTGAAACGCTCTTCTCTGAGATTGGAACCGTAGCAGGCGTACCAGACCGGATCATTTTCTTTGCCTGCCCATCTTCCGCCTCTGATCGGATCCCCGGATACTTTCTGCAAATAGATATAGGCGTACGCTTCTTTTTTTCCGTACTGCGTTTCCACTGTGACGGTCTTTCTCTGATAAAGAGTTCCTTCTCCTTCATACTCGTCCATGCCGGGGATCATCTGCTTACTGACATAATAGAGTTCACCGAGCACCGCTTCCTTTTCTTCCGGAACGATTCCCGGGTACCAGCTGACCGAATAGACGGCATATCCGCGAAGGATCGCCTTCCCTGCATATACGGCATCGGCGAGACGGCTGTGAGCGCTCTCTCCCTGCATGAGTGTTCCATAGACAAATACCGGTTCCGTGTTTCCATTCCACGCCGCGATGGTCTGAATGCTTAATCCGGTCAGATCCCTGGGATTGGTCCAGGAAGGTTCGCCCTCCGGCCTTTTTCTGACCAGTTCCAGCTGTTCTGTCAGGACCGGTTTCATCTGAGGGCAGAAATCCGGATACCGGTCAATCAAGGACTTTGCTCCGGTCAGGGCAAACATGCAGAGGATCTTCCTACGGTATTCATCCGCTCCGTATCCATGACCTGCAACGCCATTGGAAAAGATTCTATTCAAAAGGATCTGAAGTTTCTGTTTTTCCGTATCGCTTACGGAAGACGGATCCTTCAGCAGAAGATAGATCCCGATCGCGGCGACTGCGCAGGACGGTGTATAGACCAGATCAATCCGTACATCCCCGTCGCAGCCTTCCGTGTCGTCCGGGAGCAGGGAAACCAGTCCGTTTGGATTCATCCGGTCAAGTCCCGACTTCAGAAATTCTGAAAGATTCTCTTTGGGAACATTCTCAAATTCCCTGCCGAAGAATGACTCGAACATTCCGTTGATAGGCCATCTTTCTCCGTCTTTCCCGTACGGTTTCAGAGGTGTTGTAAAATAGTTAGTGCTCATGTGTGTTACCTCCCTCGTTTGTTGATAGCGGTCTTGCCTTCCGGCAGGACCATAGTATAAGTTCAAAGCATAACAGAAGATTCGTGTCCCTCTCTTCACGGCATGGATCGTCAATCCGGAAAAAGGCAGACAAAAATCAGAACGTCCTTACAAGAGGAAGATCTTGTTCTTATGCTTTTATTATAATAGAAACAATGAATGAACAGGTCGCCCTGAAAGCGACATTTCATCGGAAAGGTGCTGTTTGTCCGGTTTGTCCACGCTGATGATGCGCAAACGATCCGACTGTCCTGAAAAAGAATCACGGCTGTGAGGATGCCGCTCGTTCAAAAAACCCGGGAAAATCGGAGTTTCTTCTTATTATATAATACAAATTGAAAATCTTGTCAAGAGGTGGGGTTTTGAGCCCGTCCGGAGCAGAATTGGAGGCTTCAGGCATCCTGAAGCGATACCTATTATACGGAAAGCGGAAAATCTGTCAAGACCCCCCGGTTTTCATCTGCCGCTCCAGCCAGGCCATGAGCAGATTGACGATTTTTCTCTGCTCTTCTTCGGTCAGTTCTTTTCCCTTCGGAACGCGGTACCACTTATTGAGGCAGCCTCTGCAGCAGCACGCAGTCGCGTGCATTGCTTTAAAGACCGGATGTCCGTGCATGGGGGTCTGTTTCCCGTCGTTTACGGGATCAGCCGGGGCAAGCTTTTGCCGGACGAAATCTTCCGCATGGCTTTTCATGCATTCCATTCCTTTTTCCGACAGGTATGCCCGTTCTTTTTTGGTCAGATGAAAGCTTGAACGGAATGTGGAATGCTCCAGTTTGTCAAGCGCCTGATCGATTGTCTGCATATCTATCCTTCCCTCTCCCTGTAAACTGACTCCTCGCTCAGAAGTTTTCTTCCGTCTGATTATATCTTTCTTTTTCTGGCCGTTGCAACCGTTTTCTGATGTTCCTGTCATGTTCCGGCGTTATTCATCCGTACGATGTTTTTTCTCTTCCGTGGACAGCTGCTCCAGAAACTGCCGGATGTCTATTTTGACTTTCCCGAACGCAGAAGTCTTCTCGCCGGTTTTGTCCATATACAGTTTCCTGTTGATCTCGATCATGACGGAACGTACTTTCTTTTCTTTCCCGAAGTATGGGAGCGGCACGATCGTTCCGATAAAGGGAGCGTTGAAATCCGTCTCATATCCTTTTCCGGTAAAGAAATCATAACAGAATACGCTCAGCCATTCCGGCGTATGGAACGGATCCGTTCCGATACAGATCTCCGGCCGGTGCAGCTTTGGATGCAATTCGTACGGAAGCGCTTCCGGATAGAATGAATGCCCGTCAACGATCAGGCAGGAGCCGGTTTTCTTCAAGGCGCTTTCTGTCATCCGGATCAGTTTCTGATGATGCGGTTCATAACAGGAAGAGAGAATCTGCTCTTTTCTCTCCTTGGATAGTGTACGAAGCACTGTTCCGTCCGAGCAGTGCGTGTAGGCAAATCCCATACCGACAGAAGTCATTTCTTCTTTTTCATCTTCTTTGAACCGTTCCACATCGCAGTAAAGCCTGCTGTAAGGAAACTTCAGGGTAGGAAACGGAGATGAAAAGAGTTCATCACAGAAGTGGTCGGTCATGACCAGAAACTCACGGGGCAGCCGTTCTTTGACAAAATCCATCCGGGCAGATGCCGGAATATACCGGGAAGAATGTGGAATGTGAATAATGAGTGCATTTTGCATTTGATGGCTTTCCTTTATGAAAAACTCATAAAGAAAAGGCCCATCGTCAGATGCGCCTTCTTATTTATACTAATTGGCCCATCATTCAAGCTGGAGCACCTTGCCGAAATCGGCAGGTTGCTGAAGGGTCATAGAGCTTGTCTCTCGCCTTCTCTTTATGGTGCGTTCATTATAACTGATATTGTCAAAAAATGCAATAGGGGACTCACGCTGCAGATGGTCAGGAAAATCTCTTACCCCAGGTACTCCCCTGCGAATACCATCCCTTTTGCCTCCGGATCGTCCATAATCAGCTCTCCGAGCGACGGTACTATAATCCTTCCGCTATGGGGATTCTTGATGCTGTCAACCGAGGAAAGGATATTGGCTTCCACATCGGACTTTTCAAATGACAGATCGCAGTTTTCCATACGGCAGTCGATCAGCTTCAGTCCCTTGCAGTAGCAAAGCGGCTGTGTCCCGATGATCGTGCAGTTCTCAAAGGTCACGTTCTCACAGTACCACGCAAGATACTCACCTTTTATGATACTGTCTTTGATCACCACATTCTTCGCATGCCAGAACGCGTCCTTGGTGTCAAAATTGCAGTTTATAAACACGGAATCCGTAATGTACTGGAAAGAATATTTGCCTTTCAATCTTACGTTGTCAAAGTGCAGCCGCTCCGAACGAAGCATAAAGTACTCACTCTCCGCGCTGCAGCCGGTCATGTTGATTCCCCGCACGGACCATCCGAATTCCGGCGAGACGATGTCACAGCCGGACATGACAATATCCGAGCACTCTCTCAGCGCTTTGATTCCATGGAGTTTTGTGTTCTCGATCTTCACATGCGCCGAATACCACAGTGCCGCGCGGCAAAGCGACGTCAGTTCGCTTCCGATGATGGTCAGATCCGTATCATGCCAGAAGGGATAGCGCAAATTAAAAAAACAATCCTCAACAAGGATCTTACCGCTCTCTTTTAATGCACTTTCGCCGTCAGCCGGACCGTCAAACCGGCAGTTTCTCAGTTCTATCTCATGACTCCCATACAGAGCCCGCTCTTCGTCAAAGGTCTGGTTTTCTATAATCTGCATCTATATCTCCTTCATTATTTGTTTCGGCTGTTTCTCCAACCGATCAACCACCAACAGATCCGCCGGCAGCCAGTTTACATCACGCAAACGACTTATGGGAAGCCAGGAAGCGGATTCATGTTCTTTTAATTCCAATTTTCCCCGTAAAACTGCGCAAATAAAGCAATCCATGGACAGATGGAACTCCGGATAGTCATATTCGACCGTCGTGAGTAATTCTTCCACCCGGATCTCCGTCGCAAGTTCTTCTCTAATCTCCCGGATCAGAGCCTGCTCAGGCGTCTCTCCCGGTTCGATTTTTCCGCCCGGAAATTCCCAGTAGTCCTTATATGCGCCATATCCGCGCTGTGTAGCAAAAATCTTGCCGTCTTTCAGAATCACAGCAGCGACAACCCGAATCGTTTTCATGTTTCCTTTTTTATCATCCAAAGCAGATGCGCATCATCGGCTTCTTTATTCTTTCTCTTTAATGGTCTTTATGGTTGAATAAACGCTCATGCCGATCATTGCAAAGCTGAACAGCATCATCGCCGGCAGAGAACTGGAGGATTCATCAATCGCTGTGCCCAGAACGCCGAACGCTATCACTGCATTCCAGACTGCCAGGGCGATACGGGATGCCTTGGACTGGAAAAGGCGTCCGAACGTTGAGAAGAAGATCATCACATAAGGGAACATGATGGCAAGAACGACTGCCCCCGCCCCTGCTCTTTTTCTTCTCGATACCGGTTCCGGCGTCACATAATCGTTGACTGGCACATACACCTGGCGCGTTACGGTCTCCTGCTTTTTCAGTGAGGAATAGCCGCATGACGGGCAATAGGCCGTAAAAAAATGTTTTCCGCATCTCGGGCAGACCAGACCTTTGTTCCCCGCTTTCACTCCGCAGTTCGGACAGAACGGCGTATCAAAAACCTCGCCGCAGTTCTCGCAGACATTTGAAAAATCCGAAGCCCCGCAATGCTCACAGGCTGTGATACGGTCTTCATTGCGGGATCCGCAGTAGTTACAGACTTTCATTGTTATCTCCTACTTTACTCCAGCACTTTCTCAAGATCAGCCGTCAGCTGATCCAGGTCCAGTTTCGCGTTTTCCAGTGCTTCGATCATCTCATATTTTTCATCGGTATCGGAAGGATTCAGTTCCACATCGAGCAGAAGGCTGTCCGTATCCGACGTGATTTTTTCAATCAGCTCAACAATCCGGCTCAAACGTTCCTTGTACAACTTCAAGCCTGTTTTGTTCTTAACTGAGCTAATGAGGGATTCAGCATTCTCTTTGTCCCAGCCGAACAGATCCCCTTCCTCTTCTTCGTCCTCGTCTTCGAATTCGTCATCCGAATAATCATCGTATTCGTCATACTCGTCATACGATTCGGCAGGTTCATCATCATCGTCGTCATAAGGAGAATGGTACCCGATGTCATCCGAATCCTCATTTCCAAACAATGCGGTATAAGCCGTTGCCTGCTCGATCACATTCAGTTTTCCGTCACCGTCAAAATCAAAAAAATCTTCAAAACTCATATCTTTTTCTCCATCCATATCTTTTCCGAAATCTCATCCTGTCGGAGTGATCAGAAATCCTCGAACAGCATGTCGTATTCGTCTGCTTCGTCCACCCAGGTAGGCTCATACTTTACCTTTTTCATCTTAACTCCGCATGCCGGACAGATTGCGTACGGTTTATAAAACATATTTCCGCAGTTCGAGCATTGGTACTCATCCTTTTCCAGAAAATGTGTGATCTGCGTCCAGTAATGATATGCCATTTTCTGCGCTCCTTTCCGCAATGCGTCTTAACATATCTGTTATTGCATTCAGTTTAAAGAGTCCGCCTCGTTTTTCACCATTCTGCAGTACCGTTCTCTCACCATGGACGGTCCCTCGATCTTCACTTTTCCCTCGAATCCGAAAACCCAGCTGAAAAATACATGGTTGACAGCCGTTTCGATCGTTGTTCTGAACGTATCATCCGCTGCTTCCACGATATCGATCTCTTCCCCGAACTTATCGATTATGGAATCGATCACCTCGTTGCTGCAGCGAAGGAAAACTGTTTCGCGCTTGCTGTCGTACATTCTCATCATGGAGTTCACATACGCGTCAATGGAAAACCCGACCGGCTGGTTCTTTGCTGCCGCCTTCAGTATCGTCGGTACTTTTGCAATCCGGTCCACCCGGAAACTGCCGATTTCCTTATGCTTATCGGAATAGCCGACCACATAGTAATTATCGCCGTTCCAGGTAAGTCCGTACGGGCTCATGGTATATCGTTCCCCGTTGTGCCTCAGCCCCTGCTGCTTTTTCGAATTGTATTTCAGGTACTGGAACGAAATCTTTTTCTTCTGGTTGATTGCCTCGTTGATCTGGTCAATGATATAGAAAATCTGATCGTTCCCCTGTCTAGTCTGCTTTTCCGTCTCGATCCGTTCCTTCAGCGCTTCACTCCGGTATCCGCTTGTGAGGGATGCAATCTTATCGGCAAGCTCGACCCTCTTTCTCGGGGGAATGAACTTTGCTGAAAACACGGCACTGATCATAAGCTTCAGTTCCGCTGTTTCAAACGTTCTGCTGAGCAGTTTGTACTGGTTCTGGGAGGAACGGACTTCCTCAATGTCCATCCCGAACTCGCGCATGACGTTCAGATCGTTCTTAATCGTCTGCCTGTGCGTGGATATACCATATTCTTCTGAAAGGATCCGTATCAGGTCCACCGTGGAAAGTGAATGTTCCTCGTCGGTCCGTTCATACAGGATCTTACATAAATACAGAGGGCGAAAGATATCTTCGTTCTTCAAGGCGGTATCCCCCTTTATAGGATTCTGATTATATTATACAGAAAACCGTTTATGATAGCAACATAGAAGTTGTTTGTTGATGATGATTTTATTCACCATTTACATAGTCAGCGTCTGTTTCGCTCCTGCGTTCGTCAGAACGGTCTCTGCCTTCTGTAAGAAAAAGACCGCCGAAGCGGTCTTTCGTCTGCACTTTTTCAAAATGATCACAGCTCTGCAAGCAGGGCATTTTCAGGGATAATAATCGGCTCGATGCTGTCAAACTGTGAAAGGGAAGCTTCCGCTTTGACAGCCGAAACATCTATATTGATCTCAAAGCCTTCTTCCATCGGAAAATCCATTGTATCCAGCAGCTCTGCGATCAGCACATCTTTAAATGTCTCCGTCATGTCCATGTTGTAAAATACGAGGTATCCGGATTCGTCATCAACATAAATGGTCAGCAAAATATCTTTTCCAGGATCGAGTCCGTTTTCCTGTTCCTGATCAGAATCCGAGAATAAGGACATCAGTTCTTCCATGCCGGCGGCGCTGAAGGCGGCCTGCATATATTCCCCTGTTAGCCTGCCGGTATACACGGTAACAGGTCTTCCATCGATCTCTTTGGGGCCGACCTTCTCAATGTTCTCAGCATACTGCAGAACATCAAGATTCTGAAAAGGTTCATCCAGCGAAGCCTCCTCTGTATTGACTGTCCAGGTCTCCCCATTATCGACAGAAGTGTAAGTGACGACCGATTCTCCTGAAGCATCCGTATAGAGAAGAGTGCTCATGCTTTCCTCTCCTAAGGCACTCATATCCACGTTCAATTCCAGATTTCCCCTGCTCATGGCAGGATCTTTCTGATTGTCGGAAAGATATCTGACTTTCATATGAATCGGCATTTTAATACTCATGCCGTCCATGGAAATCTCAACACTGATCTCTACTTGCGCATTCATGTCTATACGAACGCTCTTAAGATCCTTCATTCTGGCAAAAGCTTCCCTCACTTCCGCTTCCGCCTGCGTCTCAGTCGGCTCGGGTATGGCAGTGGGTTCCGGAGTTGGCTCCTCAGTAGGCTCCGGTGTCGGTTCCTCAGTCGGTTCCGGTGTCGGCTCCGGTGTTGGCTTTGCAGTCGGTTCCGATGTCGGCTCCGTAGTTGGTTCTTCGGTCGGAGCATTCGTTTTCACCTGTGTATCCTTGGGCTCATTCACTGCAGCAGAGGCTGTCGACGTGTTCTCCCGGCCTTTGTCCCCGGATTTAGCGCATGCTGCAACGGCAAACAGCAGGAGCGCAGATAATAGCAAAGCAATGATTTTTTTCATGTCATTTCTCCTTGTTGCTGGGATGAAAAGTGATACAGACCAGTCTGTTCCATAACTTATGGGGTTAGTATGGCACAGGAAAATGTGAAATGTCAAGCACTCTGTCCGGAAAGGCCCGGCGCATACAGGGCTCGGCCGCAGCCGCTATTCTTCCGGGACCTTGTCTGTCTCAAATTCCTTCGCATGGCTTTTGAAAAACTCATAGTAGGTCCGGACGTTTTTCAGCTCCGTCCAGCTTTTTGTCCGGACCGGATCCTCATCCAGGTCATAGATCAAAGCATCGGGAATCGACAGAAGAACCGGGGAATGCGTTGCGATTACAAACTGACAGCCAAGATACCTTGCGGAATCCAGGATCAGTTTCTGCAGTTCCAGCTGACGCTCGATGGAAAGGCTGTTCTCCGGCTCATCCAGAAGATAGAGTGCGTTCTCATCGATCTGAGAAGTGAAAAAGCCCATCGCGCTCTCTCCGTTGGAATGCATCCGGATGTTCATCATAAGCTGGTCTTTCACAAACCGGGACTGCGTTTTTCTCTTCGCCTCGTTGCTCTTGCGGAAGTCTTCGAATTCGTCGATGGACTTCAGCTGATGATGCGCGTATCTCCGTTCCCCGTATTCTCTGACCAGCTCTTCCCTTCTGCTGTCGATCTCACTGTTGATGCTTCGCGCGTCGATCAGAAAATCAAACACATCGTCACTTGTCAGGATCTTGCTTCCTTCCGGAATCGATTTGGTCCGGATCCGGCACTGCTCCACATACTCCGAAAAGCAGGAGCTCTGATTGAATGGAGACCTTCTCTGCAACCCGAGTTTTTCCGCAACGATATTCAGTATCGTAGTTTTTCCCGAGCCGTTGCCGCCATACAGAAAAGTGACCGGTGCAAAAGCGATCTCCTCCAGGCCTTTATCGGGGAACAGTCCGAACGGATAAAAGCTTGTATGGAATGTCTGCTTTACGGATGTGACAAAGCCGACGTCCGCCGCTAAAGGCAGTAATTCGATTTTCTGAAGATAAGTTTTATACATTTTGGTCCTTCCAGTTTGCTTTTCAGAATAGCGCAGCTTTCAGATAACAGTATATCTTTTCCTGAGGCATCGTGCAATCCAATCTGCCAGAATCCCGGTAAGCTTTGCAATTTATCTGTCCCAATGCAGAAACAGTCCCGCAAAAAAAGCGGAACTGTTTCTATAGAGGAGAAGAAGATCGTATTTTTTTAATTTGCCGGGTATTCGCCCTGTCCTTTGAACGCAACGCCCCAGACGCTGGAAGCGGCGGTAAAATCGCGGTTTACGCGTTCATCCACGGCTGCAACAAAGTGCAGACGCATCTCATGATCAGGGTTGTCTTTGTCGACTTCCATGACTTTGCCGTTCTTATCGGTCAGTGTCATTTTCCAGCCGGTGTATTCCCATGTTCCTTCTTCGACCAGACCTGCGGTCTTGAACGTGAAGGTATAGGTTTTATCCGTATTGATGTCAAGCAGATAATTTTCCGAATCGCTCGTGAAGGAGAACAGAACTTCCTTCTCTGCCGGAGCGGTTTCTGCCGCAGGAGAGGCAGTTTCAGCAGCAGCGGGCTTTGCGAGGCCTTCCGGCGGATCGTAATCGCCCTGGCCTTTGAACGCGACGCCCCATGCACTCGACGGAGCGATAAAGTCGCGGTTCACGCGTTCATCCACCGCGGCAACGAAATGCAGTCTCATTTCATGTTCCGGATTGTCTTTATCGATCTCTGTCACTTTTCCGTTCTTATCGGTCAATGTCATCTTCCATCCATGATAATCCCAGGTTCCGGTTTCTGTCAGACCGGCGGTTTTGAACGTGAAGACATAAGTGCAGTCGTTGTAGATATCCAGCAGATAGTTTTCAGAATCGGATGTGAAGGAGAACAGAATCTCCGGTTCCTGTGCCGAAGCGTCGCTTACAGCTTTTGCCGGCATGTCATACCCGAAAGAAGCAAACCAGTCTTTAATCGACGGATACTGTACCTTGCCGTCTCCTCCTGCCGGAATGTTCCGGACAAACACGCCGCCGTCTGCCAAGCCCAGCGCTACATTGACTGTAAATTCATCGAAGTGGCCTGTCAGGTCATAGCCATAGTCGATCGTGCAGATCTGGTCCATGCCGACGACCATATAATCCATCACACAGAACCAGAGGTTTTCATCATTGACGTTTGTCCAGTAGCCGAAGTACTGATAGGCGTTGCCGCGTCCGAATACGGACATGACCATTTCGCCGTCTTCATAGAGATTGATCAACGTGTCAAAGGGGACCGGACCGCCTGCATCGACATCGCCATGGCCGATCAGCTGATAAGCGATTGCCTTGGAGTCGTTATCTTCCTGATAATACTGTTCTCCGGTATAACCCTGCCATTTTTCTTCCGGTTCCGTCGGAGTTTTATAATTGGACGCCGCCTCAGCAGCTGCTGCGGAAGCATCACTCTTGTCAGCGGTTTCGCTCTGCTGTGTCTGAGCTGCAGGCGCGGATGCGGCAACAGCAGAAGATTCCGCTTTGTTTGCATTTGTATTCAGTCCCACAACAACCGCTAAGATCGCGACAACACAGATCATCGGCAGCACGACCTTCCAGTCGCCTTTTTCAAATGCCGGACGGCCCTCCTTGTCCTCTTCAAAGATGACTGCAAGCAGGGCGGCAGCCATACCGAGCAGGAAGCAGATAAACGCAACGATCATGTAAGGGGAAAGACCGGTGTTCATGACATCCCCTGCAAAGTAGAATGCAAGATAGCTGGCTCGTCCTTCGATCAGTGTGAAGAAGGCTACCGTTGCGGCGGCATAAGCGAGAATCGACGGAAGTTTTCCGAAGTCCTTATAGGATGCGATCAGAGAGAACAGAATCGCAGCAAATGCCGCAAGGATCACAACGATCGGGCGCTCAGTAGTTTCAAACGAGACCGCAGTCAGCATCCGGTAGAATACCAGACCGATTGCAAACAGCACGATGGATGCTGCGGAACAGAAAAAGCCTTTTTCTTTCTTTTCTAAAAACTGTTTCATAGTTCAATCCTCCTTTTTTCGATTGGCTGCAATGAGATAAAGTATTGTTGTAACTGCGGCAAGAGCACCAAAGCCGATCTCGGCTGCTGTCAGTGCGGTCTGCCACCAGGGTGTGATCAGTTCGATGCGCGCATCTTCGGCGATTCCGTTGACGGCGTTCGAGTGAATGAAGTTATACAGGATCCGATGGCATGCCTCACGGGAAGCGGTCAGAAGCACCGGGTCGCTCTTCAGGCTTTCCACAGTCAGCGTCCGGTTGACATATGCCTTGGAAGAATCGTCATACACGCCGTTGTTCATCATGACCGACACGCCTGCGGAGATTGACGCGTTGCCGTCATACAGACCCGCTGTCGGAGAGCCGAGGTCGGTAATCACAAACCCCTTGCTGCCCCACTCGGTAAACAGAACACCGTGAACGAGGTCGTACTCCGTCGCGGTCGAGATCAGACCGATGCGGTTATAGGACGTCATCAGGCCGTTCGCATTGCCGTAAGTCATTGCGCCTTCAAACGCACGCAGATAAATTTCGCGGAGAGCCTGCTCGTTTGTCCAGGTACCGATACCGATACGGTTCTGTTCCTGATCGTTGATGACAAAGTGCTTGACTGTAACGACCAGCCCTTTTTCTTTGCATTCCATAACAAACGGAATCAGCAGCTCGGAACTCAGCACAGGATCAGCGCCGATGTATTCGTTAACACGTCCGAGGTATGGGGAACGATGCATGTTTGCACCAGGTCCGTAGATGCACGGCATATTGATATAGAGTGCTTCCTCCCCCCACATCCTGCCTTCTCTTGCTGCCAGTTCCCTGTTGAACGTCGCACCGAGAACCGGTTCCGAGGGATACATAACACCGGTCAGATCCGCGGTGATTGCTATCGTCTCATCCGTCAGCGGATCGTGCAGCGTATCGCCCTCCTGCACGGGTATCTTCTCTCCGGTTGCAGAATCGATTTCCTTATATTGATATGCGCCGCGCATACCGATCGGGCCGTCATTGGATGCGCTTTCGGGGAATGTCAGGGACGGCGCTGCTTTGATGGAATAGTTGCCGTTGGCGACCATATGGCTGAGTTCAAAGATGGACAGACGGTCCAGCATCTTTTCCCACGCGGGGTCATCATACGGGAGGTTGCGAAGCGATACGACATTCTCCGCACCGAGGGTGGACAGCGCTTCGCTGACTTCGTTCTGCGTCGCAAGGTCCGCATATTTCACTTCGCTTGCGTCGGCACGGGCTCTTGTATCGTTTCCGTTTCCGGTATCATAACGCTTGGTATCATTCAGAACGGAGATCATGTTTTCTGACGCGGTCAGTTCCACAGGTTTCGGATAGGTTCCCTGCCAGTCGGAGCGGGTCATATAAGTGACCGTCCCCGGAATCCAGGTGTTGATATCCGCTTCAGCAAAAGCTGTTGTGACCGGAGCACCTGTATATACGCTATTCTTAAAAGTTTCAGTATCGAGTTTGTCCTGCTTCCAGGTATAAGTCAGTTTGGAATCCCCGGTTCCTTTGCCCTTGGCGGCCAGGATATTGTCAATCGCTTCATGCGCACCGTTTCCGACGGAAAAGTAGTAATCGCCCGCATCCATAATATAGGCCTTGGCATTTATATAATCGAAAGATGCCAGCCACTGGAGGTATACAGTCACATCGACCGTTTCGCTGGCGCCGGGCTCAAGCACGCCGGTCTTTTCAAAGCCCATCAGTTGCACGGATGCTTTCTCAACAAGATTCTGCCTGTCATAATCGGTATAGGGCGACTGGGCATAGACCTGAACGACTTCTTTTCCGGCAACAGATCCTGTATTGGTGACCTTTACGGACACCGTTGCGGTATGTGCCGAGTTATCAAAGGAGACGCCGGTAATTTCTTTTTCAAACGAGGTATAGCTGAGACCGAAGCCAAACGGCCATACGACTTCATCTTCATAGTTCCACGAACCGGAATTTCCCTGTCCTAAAACGGTATCTTCGTAGCGAGTCTCATAATAGCGGTAATCGATATAGATGCCTTCCGCATAGACGACATAGTTCTTCGCCTGTGAAGCCTTGATCTTCGAGCCGTTCGTATAGGCAAAGTTGCCGAAGTTCTGTGAAGATGGGATATTATCAATGCTTGTGACATAAGTGTTGACAAGTTTGCCGGACGGAGCAACCCTGCCGGTAATGACATCCGCCACGCCGAAGGCTCCGCGGAAACCTGCGTTCCCCAGCTTCAGGACGGCGTGAATCTCCGGGTCATTCGCGATCTCGCCTGCTTCGATCAGATGATCTCCTGAGAGAAGCACAATGACCTTTCCTCCGCTTGCCTTGGCTGCTTCAATCGTTGCCCGGTCAGCGTCGGAGAGCGCAAGTGAACCCGCAGGGGCGTCGTTGCCTTCCCCGTAAACTCTGCCGAGCACTGCGAGCGCAAGATCACAGTCGCTGTCTTTTACAGTCAGTCCGTCTGCCTCAAGTGCCGCGGAGAGGCGGGTGCTTCCGGCAAACATGGAAGCCGTCATCGCTGCGCCGCCGTTGCTTGTCGTATATACAAAATTGTTTTCGCCGAATACGCCGATGCTTCCCGAAGTCAGCGGCAGAACTCCGTCGTTTTTCAGCAGCACAGCACCTTCGTCGGCAATCTCGCGCATAAGCTGCGCTTTGGCGTTGTACATCTCCTGCAGATTCGCATAATCGGACGTGTAATATACCGCCCCGCTGTCGCCGCCGACGACCCGGCTCGTTGCGATACCGAGAAAATCGTTGATTCTTGCAGCAAACTGCCCGGCCAGATTCTGCCCGACCAATGCGACCACAAGGA
Source organism: Clostridia bacterium (assembly GCA_017514685.1). GTDB lineage: Bacteria > Bacillota > Clostridia > Christensenellales > CAG-138 > UBA3792. The sequence goes on along the minus strand of JAFWJN010000036.1, from coordinate 11,163 downwards.
AAAAGATCGTGACCAGGGAAAGCGCTTTCCAAAGATTCTTTCTCATTCTGTTCCATCCTTTCTATTTTGTAATTTCATCGTAAAAGCCCTTTCTTTAACCCGCAACATCGATTTGATTTTCGGTCGGTTTTTCGGGATAATCCGTATACGGCAGTTGTAAAGTTTCCCGAAAAATGTTACAATGCACGTACAGAATGAGGAGGATCGGATATGCTGAAAATTGCTGTCTGTGAAGATGATCCCGCTGCCGCAGCTCTTTGCCGTTCGCATATCGGGCGTTTTGAGGAGGAGAACGGCGTTGCGTGTGCCGTCAGCATTTTTTCGGATGCGGTACAGTTTCTGGATGCATTCCGTGCCGGAATGTTCGATCTGATCTTTATGGATATTCAGATGCCGGTTCTGAACGGTGTCGAAGCGGCAAGGCGGCTCCGGAAAACCGATCCTTCGGTTTCACTCGTGTTTGTCACCGATCTCAAAAACCGCATTGCAGACGGTTATACCGTCGAAGCAATGGATTTTATCGTCAAACCTATGAATTATCTCCGGTTTTCCGTTGTAATGAAGCGCGCCGTAAAGCGAATGTCACGGCCGAAGAGCGAAATCTTTCTGCAGTCAGGAGGCGACGTCTTCCGCGTAGCAGTGGATGATATTCTGTATGTGGAAGTCAGCCGGAACCGCTGTTTTTACCATACCAAAGACGGAGTGATTGAAGTATGGTCAAGTCTGAAAAAGGAAGAGGAACGGCTTAAAAGCTATCCGTTTGTCAAGGCAAACAGCTGCTATCTCGTCTATCTCGGACATATCAGAAGTATTTCGGGCGACACAGTGCAGGTTGGGAACGACAGTCTTACAATCTCGCGTTCCAAGCGGAAAGAACTGATGGAAGCCTTCACCGCGTATGTTGCAAACAATCATCTGTAACGGAGATAGAGAATATGGCTGTAATCGGCAATTTTCTGATGTATTTTGTGATGATGGCCGTACAGGGAACGGCAATGGCGGCTTTCGCGAACCCGGAGAGCCGCCGTCCGCATTTCAAACTGCGGTACGCTGCGGAACTGCTGGCTTTTGCCGCATTCTCCTTTGCGGTGCGCCGTGAGTGGGGCGGCCCGCATCAGACATGGCTTTCCACAGGCATGTTTCTTCTGACGATCGTATCCTATCTGTTCTGCTGTAAAGACCGGCCTCTTCGCGCTGTATACAACATTTTTTCAGGCATTCTTCTGCGTCTTGCCGCCAGCTCGTTCGTCAATTTCCCGCTGCTTCTGATTCCGGACTGGGATATGGGATATGGAGCCAACTGGATCATTATGCCTCTGGCTCATCTTCTGGGCGGTGTCCTTCTGCTTCTTTTGCTGGAGCGCACGATGATCCGTGATGTGCGGAGAAACAAGGAATTCGCACCTAGCCCGACGCAGATGATCGTCATGCTTCTGCTTGTGACCTCAGTTCTGGCTTATCTCGGCGCGACACAGAACTCGATTCCCCTGCCCCTGTTCTACGGTGTTCGCGGCGGATTCTGCCTTCTCATGCTGATGTTGTTTTATCTTGCCTGGCGACAGGCACGCACACTGGCGCAGAACGCGCTTGAGAAGCGCATGGATGAAGAAAAGCTCCAGCACTATGCCGATCTTGGTGACGTGATTCAGACCATGAACATCAAGGCGCACGATCTGAGGCACCAGATCCGCGCGCTTCAAACCGGTTCCGTTGTAACCGAGCAGGTAATTTCAGAACTGACCGGGGCCGTTACCAATTATGAGCATTACATTCATACCGGAAACGACACGGTTGATGTCCTGCTGACAGACGCTGCGCTGCGCTGTGAACGCGCAGGAATCGATGCCGACTTCCACGCGGACGGTTCCTGTCTCGGGTTTATCAGCACCGCCGATCTGAACGCTCTGTTCGGAAACGCAATCGATAATGCGATCCGTTACCTTTTAACTCTCCCCGTTCCGGACCGGCTTTTCTGGATCTCCTGTTCCCAGAGTGAGGGTTTTATACGGCTTCGGTTTGAAAACCGTCTTCTGACCAAAGTGATTATGTCTGAGAGCGGAACTCCTGTCACGACAAATGCCGATTCCTTCTCCCATGGATTCGGCACACAGTCCATCCGTGCGATTGCTGAAAAATACGGTGGATCTGCTGTCTTTGCCGCTGAAGACGAAGTGTTTACTGTCTGCGTTGTTCTTCCTGCAGCCGTATCCTGACATTTAAAATTTTAAATCAGATTTCTCTTTCCGTTTATTTTTTCACTGACAACGTCTCCTCTTTTTAGAGGGGCGTTTTTTTTCTGGAAACGGATCAAAGAAGGAAGACCCCATACCTTGCCGGCCTCTCAGGCAAAACAAGAGCAAAAAAATGCGCTCCTATTTTTTAGGAGTGCAATTCTAGAAAAATGAAAATGAAGAAAACGGCTTATTCTTCACCGTGATATTCTTTTACAGCAAGCATAAATGACTTCTTTTTCGGCTGGCTGATTTTCAACTCCTCACCGTTTTTCAGTGTGAGGGTATAGCCCTTGACGCTGCCGACATATTCGAGATTGACCAGATAACAGCTGTTGCAGCGGACAAACCCTTTTTCCCGGAGTTTGTCTTCCTGGCTTATGAGCGAACCGAATCCATAGTAGCTTCCTTCATGAGTATGATAGGTCAGCATATGACCGCGCACTTCGACATAGAATATATCCTTGAGTTTGATGCGCGCCGAACCGGTATCAGTCGTGACGTTGATTGAATCATCGTTCTGTCCACCGAGCCGCCAGATTGCCTTTGTCAGTTTCATCGCAAAGCTGTAATACTGCACCGGTTTCAGAATATAATCCATAGCCGAGACTTCATAGCCTGCAATCGCGTACTGTGTCAGATTTGTGACAAAGATCAGGATAACCTGCTGATCGACCGTCCGGAGCCGGCGTGCTGCTTCCATACCGTTCATATCCGGCATCTGAATATCCATGAAGATAATATCGTACTTCGGCTTATAGTTTTCCAGAAGCATGACCGGTGAATGAAAAGTATCAATGGAAAACGTCACATCATTTTCACCCTCGAATCGTTTCAGATAGGCGAGCAGCGTGTCCCGCGGAATCACTTCGTCTTCAACAATCGCAATATGAACTGTCATGTGCGTTCCCCCCTTTCCATCTGCCTGCATCTTAACAAATCACGGTCCGATTGAAAACCGAATTTGCATAACCTAAAACCAGATCGCGTAACTTACAATTTTTCCGGGATCGGCAAAGTGATGCGCAGAGAGTACAGCCTTCCGTCAATGGTCGAACAGATGCTTCCGCCATAAGATTCCGCGATATAACGCATCGACATGGTCCCGAAGCCGTGCCGGCTGTGATCGGCTTTTGAAGTGCCTCCCGGGCGGATCGGTTTGCCGTCAAAGAAATTGGTCACCTCAATCACCGCATTCTTTCTTTCCCGCGCGACTGTAACCGAGATCGTTTTCATACCCGGCTCCTCCAGTTTCCGGACGGCTTCGATCGCGTTGCCGATTGCATTATTGAGAAGCGAATAAAGATGACGCGTCCGTACAAATGACAGGCATGCTCCATCGGCAAGGCAGGTCAGCTCGATTCCTTCAGGTTTACAAACCAGCTGATGCATATGCAGAACCACATCCAGAACTTCGCTGCCTGTCTTGATGTTGCTGTCGTAAAAGTCCATCGCATCCTGCAGGGATTCGATCTCCCGGTCGGTCAGCTTCCCTGAAAAGTCATCCAGCTGATGTTTCAGGTCATGGCAGCGCACATTGATCATATCCATATTCTCTTTCATCTGCTGGTACTGCTTCCGCTCCTCGACCAGAACCTGATCGAGGATTTCCATGTCCGTACGGTACCGGCTCTGAAATTCAATGCTTGTACAGATTGCAAGGATAAACGCGGCAAGAGCCAGAAGGTACACGCGGTTCACCAGAAACAGCGGATAGCTTGCAAACCGGTATTCATTGGAAATGCAGTCAGGGATCGTCAAAAACAGCAGGCAGCCGAACGCCAGCAGCAAAGTGCTGCTTTTTCCCGAACGGTCAAGTTCCTCCGGTTTTTTGCGGCCGCAGATCAGATAAATCCCTATATAAATAATCAGATGAATCAGATAATAGATACCCCAGTCGAACCACTTCAGATCGGTCGTGTTCCGGAATGAAATTGTTACCCGTTCATCCACTCTGCACAACGCAAGAATAAACGCAAACAATGCCGCAGCCGCCTCCATCGCCGCGACGCTTGCACACCATGTTTTCAGTTTTACATAGATACTGTCATCGTAACACAGCAGAACAATTACCAAGGGGACCGAAAACTGCAGTGCCCGCATGATAAACCGGGTCGCCAGAACATTCCACTGTACGCGAATCAGCACGGCGATGCCCAGCAGTCCCGCGTCACACACCAGAGACAACAGCAGCCACAATGCGAAATACCGCTTGCGCTGCAAAGGCAGATAAAAAATCAGCGCCGACAGCAGAAGCTGACAGGTAATATTCAAATTGATAATAATCTGATACAGAACTTTTTCCGCCATGATATGCTCCTTTTCCAATTCCATTATACCTTTTCAGCAATTCCGATTCAATCTGGTTTCCCTTAAGGAAGTTTTAATTTAGGAAATAGTTCTTTAGGATAGGTAATACCGTTTGTAAAAACGGGGTATGTACTTTATGATGAGCCCGAACGGAAAAAGAGTTTTTCCAAATCAATCGGGAGGTAACCGGAATGAAAGAAAAGAAATCCCTTCTCGCATGGATCGGCATCGGTCTTGCGATTCTGGCTGCTGTTCTGTACGCCGTTTTCTATGGCAAGCCGAACGGAAGCATGAACAGCATGTCCTGGCCTGCTTTCTGGCTGCTGATCGGCGCCGGTGTACTGGCAGCTGCCATGGCGCTGTTCAAGAAACCGCGCTTCGGTTCGTATCTGCTGGCGGTCTGCAGTCTGATCGCGTTTGTATTGTCAATCTACGCGTTTTACCCCTATATCTCCGCTGCATTTGTCGGCATCGATTCGACCTGGGAAGTTCCTTTCTTCCTCGTGATCGTTCTTCTCCTGGCAGCAGTGATCGTAAACGCAGTCGCCGCGATGAAGAGCCTGCCATTCAAGGGTGCTGCCCCGAAGATCGCTCTTTCGGTATGCGCAAGTCTTCTGGCTGTGCTGCTCGTCGGCGGCGTGATCGCGAACGAAAACGCTCCTCAGATCTCCGGGTTCTTAAAGACCCCGACTTCCGTTGAGGTTCACACTGGGGATCCGAATGAGGACACGCAGTATTTTAAATCGAATTATACAAGCCTTGCCTCCCTGATGGCCGCCGGCCGCGAAAAGGCCGAGGAAGCTATGGCGGAAGGCATCGTGCTCCTCCGCAACGAGAACAACGCGCTTCCGCTCACAGAAGGCGAACGCAAGATCGGATTCTTCGGCATGTCTTCGATCGATCCGGTTTACGGCGGCACCGGAAGCGGCAACGTGGATACCTCCAGCGCTCCGTCCTGGAAGACCGCGTTCGAACGCAACAGCCTGTTCACGGTCAACGAGGACCTGTGGAACTGGTATTCCGCGCCGGAACAGGAAGCGTATAAGCGCACGACCGGGCAGACCGGTCCCGGCGTTACCGGAGCGAAGAGCATCGGCGAAGCGCCCTGGGACGCGGTCAAAAGCGCGAACGGCGCAAGTTTCTCCAAGTACGGCGACGCAGCGATCGTTGTGATCTCCCGTCTCGGCGGTGAAGGCAGCGACATGCCGCGCGGCGATCTGGCTCTGAGTAAGCTGGATGACGTGGACGGCTCGCAGGGCGATACCGTAAACGGCGATTATCTGAAGCTATCCCCGAAAGAGCAGGCTCTGCTTGCAGGGCTGAAAGCCGAAAAGGACGCGGGTACGATCAAAAAGATCGTTGTCCTTCTGAACTTTGCAAACCAGGTCGAAGCGGACTTTGTCGATAACGAAGCGTACGGCATCGATGCCGCGCTTTGGATCGGTACCCCCGGCCAGGTCGGTATGTACGCTGTCGCGGATGTTCTCGCGGGCAACGTCAATCCTTCTGGCAGACTTTCCGCCACCTTCTGGCGGACCCACGATCAGAACCCGGCGCTCGCCAATTTCGGTGTCACACCGTATGCCGGCGCGCCAGACACGGTCAACGCGGACGGTTCCCCCCAGCAGGACCGCTATTACGTCGTCTATCAGGAAGGCATCTACGTCGGTTACCGCTATACCGAGAGCCGTTATGAAGATTACGTCATGAACACACCGAACGCCGGCGCGTTCGATTATGCCAAGACCGTTTCGTTCCCGTTCGGCTTCGGCAAATCCTACTCCTCATTTGACTATTCCGGCTATCAGGTCGAAAAGAGCGGCGAAGGCGCGGACACGGTCTATACCGTTTCCGTCACCGTCACCAACAGCGGCAGCGCCGCGGGTAAGGAGACCGTCCAGATCTATCTCCAGAAGCCCTATGGTGAATACAACAAAGCCAATGGCGTGGAAGCCGCATCCGCCGAACTCGTCGGCTTTGCCAAGACAAAGCTTCTGAACCCCGGCGAGAGCGAAACGCTGGCGATCCCGGTTTATGAGCGTCAGTTCGCGGCATATGACGCGAACAGCGCCAACACCTATGTCATCGTGGACGGCGATTACTATCTGACAGCTGCAAAAGACGCGCATGACGCCGTCAACAACTTCCTTGCGAAGAAAGGCTATACGCCTGAAAACACCGAAGGCCGCATGGACGCGGCAGGCAGCGAAGCGCTCGTCTGCGACGCGATCGCGCTGGCGTTTGACAAAGACACCTACTCTACCTCCGCAGCGACCGGATACCCCATTACAAACCGGTTCGAATACGCAGACTGGAACAAATACGAACATCGCGGTGACGATACGGTAACCTATATGAGCCGTTCCGACTGGGAAGGCACGACTCCGAAGTCCTGGGCGGATACGACTGTTCTGCACTGGAACGATCACATCACCGCCGATCAGGACAAGTACGGCCGCCAGAGCGAAACGAAGCTTGAACCCGTTGATCTGGAATATCCGAAATACGATACGTTCGTTGACGGTGACATTCTGAGCCTGATCGACCTGCGTGTTGACGAAAACGGCAATGAGATCCCGTACGACGACGCAAAATGGGATCAGCTTTTAGATCAGCTTTCCTGGGAAGATTACACCTCCGTCATTCCGTCCGGTATGCGCCGTAACGGAAGCATTGAAAAGATCAACAAGATGGAATGTCTTGATCATAACGGGCCTTCCGGTCTGACGCAGCCATACAGCACCTCCGCACGCGGTCTCGCTTCGCAGAACAGCGATCCGGACAAGAACTCAAAGGCAATGTGCTATCCCGCGGGCGGCATTCTGGCAGCCACATTCAACACCGACCTGATGTACGATGTCGGCGATCTGATCGGGGAAGACGCGCTCTGGGCAGGTTACAACGGTCTTTACGGACCGGGATCCAACATTCAGCGCACCCCTTACTCCGGACGCAACTTTGAGTATTATTCCGAGGACGGCTATCTGTCCGGCATGATCTGCGCCTATGAATGCGCCGCCATGGAAAGCCACGGTCTGTACGTGTACAACAAGCATATCGGTCTCAACGATCAGGAAGACCTCAGACGCGGTATCTGCACATGGGCCAACGAGCAGTCCATCCGCGAGATCTACATGCGGGCGTTTGAACTTCCGATCACGATCGCGGGCAAAACTTACGAGCGGAATGGTGAAACCCTGACTCTGAAGGGCGCGTCCGGCGTCATGCTGGCATTCAACCGCATGGGACTGCACTGGAGCGGCATGCAGCGCGATATGGTCACCGAATTCCTGCGCAACGAGTGCGGAATGACCGGTATCGTCGTCACTGACATGTGGTACGGCACCGCGTCCCCGTACATGAATCTTCCGAAACTTCTCACCTCCGGCGGCAACCTCGTTGACGGTATGATGAAGGCTGAGGATCTCGACGCTTCGCGTCCGGGCACCGGACACGCGGATGTTGCGTGGGGCATGCGGGAAGCGATGCACCGCATTCTCTACACGGTCGTTCATTCCAACGCGATGAACGGCATCTCCGCAGGCACAAAGATCATTCAGGTCACTCCGTGGTGGCAGAAACTTGTTACCGGCCTTCAGATCGGCTTCGGCGTTCTGACTGCTGCGGCTCTCGCATGGGTGGTCATCCTGTCTCTGAAAAAGAAAAAAGCTGCGTAAGCACTTTTTGATAAAACAAATTACAAATGGAGGAAATTATCATGAAATTCAACAAACTGGTAGCTCTCGTGATGGCGGTTCTGACCGCATGTGCTCTGCTCGTCGCCTGCGGCGGCGGTGCAAAAGTGGACGGCACCTATACTGTCAAACTCGACTCTGCAACATACTTTGCAGCTCAGGAAGTTAAAAACGATATCGAAAGCACTGACAAACGTCCGGACGGCAGTGATGCGCAGGTCCCGTTCTCCCGTCTGTTCGGCATGCTGGACGGCCGCGTAGCGGACGGTTCCGGCGTCCCGGAGTACTATACCGCAACGCTCGTGCTGAACGGCGGCAATTATACCCTGACCAAGAAGATCAATGTTGACATCGACCATGTCAATGACGCTGTCAAGGGCATGATGAGCACCGATCTCCCGATGCTGGAGCTCAAATTCACGGGCAAGTACACGGTAGACAGCGGCAAAGTCACGCTTGAAGTACCGACCAAGGTCGATGCGCAGGTCACTCCGGTCGCCGGCATGGCCGATGCTTACACCCGCTTCGGCGGCACGTTCACCGATGTCAGCGCAGACGCAGCCGACGCGGAAACCTATCCGGGCAAGTTCTTCTACTACTTCAACACGCTGTATTTCGTAGAGAACGCGGCAGTTTCCCCGATGACGCTGACCGTCGATTCCGCGAACAGCACATTCACGATCGGTTAATTTGTCCAACCGCAGGCGACCGCCAAAAATCCTGGCGGTCGCTTGTCTTATACGTAAGGAGGAAATCTCTATGAAAAAGAAACTTCTGCACTTTACCGTACTTGCCTTCGCGATGCTTTTCATCTGTTCCGCCCTCGCATGCGGCACAGGCTCCACGAAGGAAGATCCCAAGGCAGTCAAAAGTCTTGCGATCGGAGTGAAACCGGATGTCACCACTTACTATGAGGGTGATACCTTTGATCCGGCCGGAACGCGGATCGATGCAAACCTCGCTGACGGCAGTATTCAGGAAGGTGTCGCTTACGAATACGAAGCGACCACCCCTCTTACCGCAAAGGGCTACAAAGTCAAGTTCTCTTACGGCGGGCAGACCGTTGTTCTGAACCTCGACATCATCCGCGCGGGCAACCGTCCCGAATATGATCTTGAGAACACTGAGCCTCTTGCTTCTTCTCCTCTTGCAGGAAAAACCTATTTCTGGCTCGGCTCATCCGTCACGCGCGGAGAGCATTCCGATGGTCAGTCTATGGCTGACTTCCTCGCAAAAAGAAACAACTGCACCTGCATCAAGGAAGCGGTCTCCGGAACACCGCTCCTGGACAACAGCGACAAAAGCTATGTGAAGCGCTTCGACGCATTCCTTCAGAGGGAAGACTGTCCCGAGCAACTTGACGCGTTTATCTGCCAGCTGTCCACGAACGATCTGAAATTCGCGGATCAGTTCGGGGATGTAACCGCGGACGACGTACGGGATCCCAAAGATTTCGATGTCACTACCACTGCCGGCGCGATGGAATATATCGTCTGCAAAGCGCAGCAGAAGTGGAACTGCCCGGTCCTGTTCTATACCAACAGCAATTTTCAGAACGAGACCTACGAAAAGGAAATCGCGCTGATGGATAAAGTAATCGCCAAGTGGGACATCGGAGTGATCGACCTTTACCGGGACGAAGCATTCAACAATATCACCGCCGAACAGAAGAATCTGTATATGGGTGACAACGTCCATCCGACCCGCGCGGGCTACCGTGACTGGTGGACACCGAAATTCGAGGAAGTACTGGGAGGCCTGAAATGAGTTTGAAGCGGTATTGTGCCGCACTGCTGGGCGCTGTGCTGCTCTTCTGCGCATGCGCGTCACCCCAGGCCGCGTCAGATCCCGCTCCGACGGAGCAGCCGCACGGAGAGCCGTCCACTGGAAAGATTGCTTTTGAACTGATCGGCAAGGACGGAAACGATATGATCTATGACAAATCCCATGTCACGCCGGATCCGTCTTCCCCGCTGTCCGGCAAAACGGTCTACTGGCTCGGTTCCTCCGTTACTTACGGCGCGGGTTCGAACGGCCAGTCCATGGCGCATTTCATGGCAGTGAAAGACGGTGTGACGTCGGTCGTTGAGGCGATGTCCGGAACGACTCTGATGACCGGTGAAACGAAGCCGGAAACTTCTTATGTGAACCGGCTTTTATCAAGCGAGAAATTCGACAAAAATGCCGGAATCGACGCCTTCATCTGCCAGATCTCAACCAATGATGCAAAGGCCTCCAATCTGTCGCAGACCGGTGCGCTGACGGGTCCAGACGTAACCGATCCCGAAGCGTTCGATCTTTCCACAACCGCGGGAGCGATCGAGTTCATCATCCGCTATGTCCATGATGCCTGGCATTGCCCGATCATCTTTTACTCCGGGTCCTATTTCGGAGACGAAGGCGAGCGCTCCAACAACGACCCCGCCGGATCCGATTACGCCCGACTGGTTGCTCTCGCGCTCGATGCCTCGGAAAAGTGGAACAAAATAGAAGGCTACGATGTTTCCGTTCTCGATCTCTATCATGACGAAGCCTTCAACGCCCTCGTATCCGAGACCGATTATGCCTATCTGATGCGCGATCCCGTGCATCCACGGAAAGCAGGCTATCTTCTCTGGTGGCTTCCTGCTTTCGAACAGTTTCTGGAACAGAAGTGTTCCTGAGAAACCGCTTTTTCGAATCTCCAATCCCATCACCTGAAAACACGGACTTTGACGTTCTCCCACCACTTTAGAAGATGGGGGATTCCTGCTTCATCGATCACTGCTTCCATAGGGAAGTCTTATACGGTCTCCACAGGCGTTTCCGTTCGGGCTCGCCCGGCCCTACGTTTCCTATGGTCTCTCAGGAACTGATCTTTTTCAGTCCTTCGTTTAATATGTTCTTCGCAGCATTGATGTCCCGGTCATGCATCTCTTTGCAGACCG
>JAFWJN010000009.1 GCA_017514685.1 Clostridia bacterium | reverse complement strand
GACCCGAAAGACCCGTTTACGGGTGGCAAATAATCCCTTGCGTGGCTGGCAGGCCATTTATGCCCACGTGTGGGCGGCCAGTAGTATGAGGGCTATGCCCGAAAATGAAATACCACCGGCTGAGCCGGTGGATCATTATTCGCGAAAAGATTCGTTATGGATTTTTAATCAGTGCTGAAAAACCGTCCGTATAATATCTGACGCCGTCCGAAGTTACCCACATGGCATCTGCATCAAACTGTTCCAGTAAACGTGTTCCTTCTTCTTTATCCATCAGGAACAAAGCTGTGGAAAGAGCATCTCCGATTGAAGAGCCATTGCAGATAACCGTGACAGATTTCCAGTATTCGGAAGGAAAGAGGGTGATTGGGTCGATGATATGATGATATTCTTTTCCATTGAACGAGAAAGTTCTTTGATAGTCGCCGCTTGTTACAACCGAAACATCAGAAACAGCAACAACCAGTGATATCGAGGAAGGATCAAATGGGTCCTGGATACCGACGTTCCAAACAGAACCATCCGGTTTCGATCCTTTGACAGCGATATTTCCGCCGAGGCTCAGAAGATATCCTTCAGGAAGCTGTTCCAAAGCGCGTTGAACTGTAAAACCTTTTGCAATGGCACCTACATCCAGACAAGCAGAAGGATCTGTAATTCGAACTGTCAGAGCGTTTTCATCAATTTCAAGAAGGGAAAAATCAGTATGTTTTGCAGCTTCAGACAAAACATCAGAAGAGGGAAGAAATGCTTTTGCAGGATCGTCCAAAGCCATGGTTCTGGCATCATGCCATAATGAAAGAACCGGACCGAGCATGGCGTTGACTTTATGATCTGTGAAAATATCCGTCTCTTTGCAGAAAAGAAGCAGATCAATGATCCTTGAATCAACCGGAACAGGTTCCGAACCGGCATTGTCGTTAATGGTTTTTAAATTGTTTCCCTTTTCAGGATCATGATAAATGTCATACAGAGAATGGTATTCCAGCAGTAAGGTGTGAATATGATCGGCTACCTGATCAAACTCGGATTTGTCTGACGCATATCCCCTCAGCACAGTAACGGTATCAAAGACATCGTAAAAAGTTGCGGTGTATAGGGACGGTTCAGTGCTTTTGCATCCTAAAGTCGGAATGATAACGATCAGCAGACAGAGAACAGTTATAAGAAAACGCTTCATGAGTTGGAATCCTCCTGATTGGAAAAAGCAAATGCAGGAATTCCTGAAAGATTTCGCAAAAGAAGCGAGCTGACGGATCCGATCACCAGCCCGGTGATGAAGGAAACACAGAGGAGTAGAGGAAGATAGCCAAAGGGAGATATGCTTCCGAGAAGAACAGAAGCGGCAATCACCTGACCGATGCTGTGCGCACACGCTCCTAAAAGACTGACACCGTAAACAGAAAAGAGATTCAGTTTCATAGCCAGGAAGGAAACAAGAATCGACAGAATACCGCCCGTTAGTGAATAAGCTAGGGAGGTAAGACTGCCCGCAAAAATACTTCCAAGTACGCATCGGATCACCAGAATTGCGCACGCGTAAGGAAAACCAAGGAAATATAGCGCAAAAAGCGTAACAAGATTGCTCAGACCGAGTTTGATGCCGGGGAGAGGGAAGAGATAGGTAAGAGGGAGAAAACGCTCCAAAAGGCTCATGCAGAGCGCCAAAGCGACAAGGATCGCACAGAATGTCAGTTTTTTTGTTTTCATAATGCGATCCTCCTTATCTGGAAATGATGTCAATATCATCACTGCTGCCTGTCAGACGGATTTCAAGCCGGTTCGGCAGACAGATAAGATTCTGACCGGAAGAATGGATGCCGCCCGTGTGAACGCAATCCTGTCCGGGACACGTTGAAGAAGCAATCCGGACGGAAGCGTTTTCGATTACAATGGTATTTTCATAGTCTCCGCCGATATGAATGGTGCGGGATTCATATAAACTGAATGTATAGAGAAGTCTGCCGTTCTGATAAATTTCAACATTTGCGGGCTCTGTTTTCTCAGGCTGAAAAAAGATCAGAAAAGAAGCAGCGATCAAGGCGAGTGCGATTGCCACAGCGAAAAGATCGCCTTTCCGGAATCGATATGCCTTGTTCATATTTCTGCTGCCTCCGAGTTTGATTTTCGTACGTTTTCATTATAATCCCACGGAAAAAGGGAGTCAACTGGAACGGGTTTTACTTACTGAATCAGTACACTAAAATTTTACCTAAACTATAATAGAACTGAGGAAAAAAAGGATTGACATCATTCGTAAACTGTGGCACTATATGCATTATAAGTTTAGTGATTCTAAACGTAAAGTTTAGAAATAATGCGGTTCAGTAAAAATATTTGGTTTAGAAACAGTAACTGAAAGGAGAAGACGCATGGAATCGGGAAGACCGGAAATAGGAAGAAAGATCCGCGCGCTCCGACTCAGACTCGGACTGACGCAGGAAGAACTTGCTGCAAGGACGGAACTGACAAAAGGTTTTATCTCTCAGCTCGAAAATGATGTAACTTCTCCGTCCATTGCAACGCTGATGGATATTCTGGAAGCACTAGGAACCGATATTTCATCCTTCTTTACAGACCAGAAAGAGGAGCGAGTCGTATATGCTCCGGAGGATATGTTCGAAAAAGATGATGAAGGTGTCATGATACGGTGGCTTGTCACTGACGCGCAGAAGAATGCTCTGGAACCGATTCTTGTCACGCTGGAAAGCGGAACAGAAACAGAGCATATGGATCCGAATGAAGGGGAAGAATTCGGCTATGTTCTCAGCGGAACAGTCATCCTTGCTGACGGGGATAAACGTTACCGTGTTCAGAAGGGAAGCTGCTTCTATATCCGTCCGAAAGAAGTGCATTATCTGATCAACAATGGAAAGACACCGGCAAAAGTGCTCTGGGTAAGCACACCGCCATCATTTTAAGGGGGAGTATTATGGAACAGAAACATCTAATCGAACTGATTGACATTTCAAAGGACTATTCAGGAGATGTAGCACTGGAGCATGTCAATCTTTACATCAATGACGGAGAATTTTTAACCCTTCTCGGACCGTCCGGCTGCGGAAAAACCACTTTACTGAGATGTATTGCAGGATTTATCCTGCCTTCTTCCGGAATGATCCGCATGAACGGTGTCGATATTGCGAAAGTTCCCCCGCACAAGAGAGAAATCAATACGGTTTTCCAGAAATATGCGCTGTTTCCTCATCTGAATGTCCATGACAACATCGCATTCGGTCTGAAGATTAAAAAGCTTCCGAAAAACGTGATTGATGAAAAAGTCAACGCGATGCTGAAGCTTGTCAATCTGGAAGGATACGGAAGAAGATGGATCGACCAGCTTTCCGGCGGTCAGCAGCAAAGGGTTGCGATCGCGCGCGCACTGGTTAACGAGCCGAAAGTTCTGCTTCTGGATGAACCGCTCGGAGCGCTTGACCTGAAGCTGCGCAAAGAAATGCAGATCGAACTTAAGCGCATGCAGCGGCAGTTAGGTATAACATTTATCTATGTTACCCATGATCAGGAAGAAGCCCTGACAATGTCCGATACGATCGTCGTTATGAAGGATGGCGTTATCCAGCAGATCGGTAAACCGACTGATATCTATAACGAGCCGAAAAACCCCTTCGTAGCGGACTTTATCGGAGAAAGCAACATTGTTCCCGGCGTCATGCTTGATGATTATAAAGTCAGAATGAAAGGTATGGTCTTCCCGTGCGTCGATGCAGGCTTCGGAAAGAATGTAGAAGTGGACGTTGTGATTCGCCCAGAGGACATCGATCTGGTAGCTCCTGAGAAGGCGAGAATTTCCGGAAAAGTCGTTACCGTCGTATTTATGGGTGTTCACTACGAAGTGGATGTTGACTGCGGAGGATATGAATGGGTCGTCCATACAACTGACTACGCAGAAGTCGGATCTACCGTCGGCATCTCGATTCCCCCGGATGCAATCCACATTATGAAAAAAACGCGCGCGACGAACTTGTTCGACGCGGAAGTCTGGCCGAGCGAAGGCATGGTATATATTGACAATATTGGCTTTGCGGCAAATGATCTTGGCGGATACGAGAACAAAGAGATTGCACTTGCTGAGATTCCTCCTGAGAAGGTTCATATCGTTGCTCCGCAAAACGCGAAACTTACCGGCACTGTCAAGGCTTGCATGTGGCTAGGCACTCACTATGAAGTAACAATCTCCTGCGAAGAAAATGACTGGATCGCTCATTCCGATGATATTATGGAGGATGGAGAAGAGGTCGGCATTTTGGTAGACGCTGAAGATATTAGTCTGGCGGATAAAGAGGAGTAAGCCGATGAGACGCAGGACTTTTGCTTATCCGTACATAGTATGGATGATATTGTTCATAGCAGCGCCGATGCTGTTCATCTTCTATTACGCGTTCAACGTCAATGGCGTCTGGACCACGGAGAAGTTTGTGCAGACGATTCAGAACGGGATCTACTGGAACACGCTGTTCCGCAGCATCCTGATGGCGCTGGGGACAACGGTCATCTGTCTCCTTCTGGGTTATCCGATCGCATATATCCTGTCAAACATGAAGAAAGGTGTTGCCGGATTTATCTCAGTTCTGTTTTTTGTGCCGATGTGGATGAACTTCGTTCTTCGCACCTATGCGTGGAGCGCAATCATAGAGTATGCGATTCCTGACCTGTTCGGGCTGACGAATTCCATCACAGAAACATCCACAGGGCGTACGATTGCTGTTCTCCTCGTATTGGTCTATGACTTCTTGCCATTCATGGTAATGCCGCTTTACAATACGCTTTCAAAACTTGACAAAAGCCTGATTGAAGCAGCGAAAGATCTAGGGGCAGACAGTGTAAAAACGTTTTTCCGTGTTGTTCTTCCGCTTTCTGTGCCCGGTATCGTTTCCGGCGTTACGATGGTTTTTGTCCCGGCGATTACAGCATTTACGGTACCGGCTCTGATCGGTAACGGAAACTATTCCTTGTTTGGAAACGTAATCGATGATGCGTTCAAGATCAATCCGGAATATTCCATCGGTTCGACATTGTCGATCATTCTGCTGATCTTCGTACTCGTCAGTACATTGATCATGAACTACTTCGATAAGGATCAGGAAGGAGGGAGCATACTGTGAAACGGTTCGGTCGTTCCCTCAAATATGTGTATCTCGGCATCATGCTGGTTTTTCTGTATCTGCCGATCGTATATCTGATCGTGTTCTCGTTCAATCAGTTCCATGTCGGACGCAGCGGAGAAGCAGATTATACCAACATCGGTAAATGGATGGGCTTCACGTTAACGAACTACGGCGCAATCTTCAAAGGAGAAGCAAGCCGCGCACTGATGCTTACGCTCGAAATCGCAGTCATCTCATCCGTCGCAGCAACGATTATCGGGACAGCGGCGGCAATCGGTATCAACAGCATGAAGAAACGTTCCAGGTCCATTGTTCTGTCGGTATCACAGCTGCCGATGGTGAACCCGGATCTGGTGACAGGTATCACATTCATGATGCTGTTCGCGTTTGTGAACTCTGTTCTGTCAAATGTCAACCTGAAGATCAACGATTTTGTGAAGTTGCTGATTGCCCATATTTCTTTCAGTATTCCCTACGTGATCTTCTCTGTGCTGCCCAGACTGAAACAAAGCTCGGATCTGCTTTATGAGGCAGCAATGGATCTTGGCTGCTCGCCGATGCAGGCCCTGTTTAAAGCAGTTATTCCCGATATCATGCCGGGTATCACTTCTGGCTTTATCATGGCGCTGACGATGTCTCTGGATGATTTCGTCGTCAGTTACTTCGTTTCCGATCTGCGTTCCACGCTGTCGATCTATATCTATTCACGTGCGGCGCACGGGACAAAAGGCGTGAATCCTGCACTTGCGACCATAATCTTTATTCCGCTCGTGACAATGCTGCTGGTGGTCAACCTCAGAAGACTTGCCAAAGATCGTGAATATGAGATTCAAAATAAAAAAGTTAAAATGAAATAAAGACAAGAAAGGATATTCCTGAAATGAAAAAGATAATTTGCTTAGCACTGTCATTCGTTCTCATCTTTGCCTTTGCGGCCTGCTCGGAAGAAGCAAGCATCGAGTATGCGGACGGCGATCAGTACAACAAAATCGGCGGAGAACTGAACATCCTGAACTGGGGCGAGTATATCGATCCCGAACTGATCGATATCTTCACGAAAGAAACCGGCGTCAAAATCAACTATGTTGAAATGACGAGCAATGAAGAAATGCTGATCAAGCTTCGTTCTTCTGACAGCCCCTACGATCTTTGCTTCCCGTCTGACTATATCATTGAGCAGATGATCCGCGAAGACATGCTTCTCCCGCTGGACTATGACAAGATTCCGAATGCGAAGAACATTGATGAAAGCATGAAGGTTTTCACAAACGTTTTTGATCCCGGCGGCAAGTATTCACTTCCTTACATGTGGGGTACAGTCGGTATTCTTTATAACACATCTCTCGTAGAAGAAGATGTTGACAGCTGGGGAATCCTGTGGGACGAGAAGTACTCCGGTCAGATCTGGATGTACGACAGCGTTCGCGATACCATCGGTATTACACTGAAGTATCTTGGATATGATCTGAACACCCGTAATGCGGATGAAGTGGCAGCAGCACGTGATCTTCTGATGGAACAGGCACCTCTGCGCAAGGGATTCGGCACTGACAATATGCGTACTTCCATGATCAACGGAAAAGGCGCACTGGCTGTGATCTATTCCGGCGATGCATTTGCCGCAATCGATGAAAATGAAGATCTCGCCTATGTTGTCCCGAAAGAGGGCAGCAATGTCTGGTATGACAATGTCGTTATTCCGAAAAGTGCGAAAAATGTAGAAGCAGCGCTTGCATTTATCAATTTCCTCAACGATGGCAATGTAGCTGCCAAAAATACAGAATACATCTGCTATTCAACTCCGAATGCTGCTGCAATGGCGCGTCTGGATGCTGAATTCACCGAAGACGAAACTTACAATCCGCCTGCAGAAGTTCTGGCTCGCTGTGAAGTGTTCCATGACCTGGGTGACTTTGTAGCTGTTTTCAACGAAGCGTGGAGCAAGATCAAAGCTTCCAAATAATTCTGAATGTTACAAAATAACAGACCGGGCAGCAGTAAAAGCTGTCCGGTTTTCTATTGGATAATAATCAATATTATTTTGAGAAGAATAAAGGTTCTATACTAAACATTGGGGTAAAATAAAAAAAGATAGAGCACAAATCACAAAAAGCTTGTAGAATGAAAGTACCACCAAACATCTGCAAGAGGTGACTTATGCTCTACGAAGATTTTATCACAAAACTGCTGGAT
>JAFWJN010000035.1 GCA_017514685.1 Clostridia bacterium | reverse complement strand
CCGTGACAGTCTGCAGCATACAGGGGATCTCCTTTATGAGATAATATTATCATATAATGGGATCAAAAGCAAGCAAAAAGACAGAACTTAGAATAGATAAACAAAAAGCAAAGAAAGGAGCGGCAGGAAGGAGGAGACCGCGAAAGCGGGCATTCCTCCCCGACTTACGGAGTTGAAGTCGGGGTATCCTGCCCGATAACTAGATGAAGCAGGGTCATTGTTTTTTCACCTTCGGTTTGCTTTTCGTACTTTCTTTTTTGCAATGGGTATGCTATACTATTCAAAGAATGCAATGGAGGCGCGGTATGTATAAGCGTGTATTGTTGAAAATCAGCGGTGAAGCGCTGTCGACAGTGGAACGGCCGGTATGTTTTGAAAAAATCGAGCAGACGGCAGCAGATGTCAAGCAGCTTTATGATGCTGGTATCCAGGTAGGAATCGTAACAGGCGGCGGCAACATCATGAGGGGAAGAGATACGGTTGCACAGGACAGAAGCCGCATGGACAATATGGGGATGCTCGCGACTGCAATCAATGCGCTTGCCCTTCAGGACTGTCTGATTCGGCTTGGAGTACCAACTGTTGTTATGAGCGCGGTGGCTATGAACCGGTTCTGTGAAGAGTTCTCAGCCCGGGGAGCGTGTGAAGCGCTTGATAACGGCAAGGTTGTTGTCTTTGCCGCCGGATCCGGATGCCCTTACTTTTCCACGGATACGGCATCCGCACTGCGGGCTCTTGAAATAAAAGCGGACGCGCTGCTTCTGGCTAAAAATGTTGACGCAGTTTATTCTGCCGATCCGAGAAAGGTGCCGGACGCAAAGAAATACAGTCACCTGACATATGAAAAAGTGCTTGCGGATAATCTGCAGGCAACAGATCTTACCGCAATCACACTCTGCCGTGAGCAGAATCTGCCGATACTGGTATTTGCACTGAAGGAGATCGGACGTGTAGCCGCAGGAGAACAGGTTGGAACGCGTATCGATTCTAATGAACAATGAAACAACAGCAAAGAGGATCAGGAGGACAAAGAAATGGCTGATATACTGGACGAAACCAAAGAAAGAATGAATAAAACCATCAATGTGCTGAAGAGCGATCTCTCCAGCCTTAGGGCAGGACGTGCAAACGCGCAGGTTCTGGATCGCATTATGGTGGATTACTGGGGTACTATGACACCGATCACACAGCTTGGCAACATCTCTACGCCGGAACCGCGCATGCTGATTATCGCACTCTGGGATACCAAGATGATCTCTGCCGTCGAAAAAGCCATTCAGAAATCCGATCTTGGAATCAACCCCGCGAATGACGGAAAAGTAATTCGTCTGATCTTTCCCGAATTGACAGAAGAACGCAGAAAGGATCTTGTCAAGACGGTAC
Source organism: Clostridia bacterium (assembly GCA_017514685.1). GTDB lineage: Bacteria > Bacillota > Clostridia > Christensenellales > CAG-138 > UBA3792. Next base: position 12,579 of record JAFWJN010000035.1, on the reverse strand, counting down.
GTAAAAAAGGCGAGGAATCCAAAGTTGCGATCCGCTCGATCCGCAGGGATGTAATGGAACAGCTGAAGAAGCAGAAGAAAAACAGCGAGATCACAGAAGATGATCAGAAGCAGTTTGAAACGAAAACACAGAAGCTGACAGATGATTTTATCAAGGAAATTGATACGATTCTCGCAGCGAAAGAAAAGGAGATCCTTTCCGTCTGATGGAAGTACTTGGATTTCCTTTCGAAAAGGCACTGCAGTGCCTGAAAGGAACCGGTAAACAGATTACAACGATCGAGGTCCGGAGCCGGAAAGGATCAAAAGGGGATGATTCCAGAGTGATCCGGGTTGTGGATAAGGAAGACGAGACGATCGTTTACTGGGCTTATTTTCAAACGAAAACGGAGTAATCGGGGAGGTGCAAAGCGCATGTGCTTTGCACTCTCTTAATAAAATACGATTGGCAATATCTATATGAAATATACAGAAAAAGAGCTGAACGCATTCGGACTTGCTTCGGAGTCGATTCCCAGGCATGTTGCAATCATTATGGACGGAAATGGTCGATGGGCAAAAGCGCGCGGACAGATGCGGAGCGCAGGACACAGGGCAGGGGTAGACGCTCTGCGGGATATTATTCGCTTTTCTTCCGATTCCGGAGTGGAAGCGCTGACGGTATATGCTTTCTCAACGGAGAACAAAAAGCGACCACCCGAAGAAATCGGTGTTCTTTGCGGCCTTTTGATTGAATACTTCAAAAAAGAGATCGATGAACTGGATGAAAACCGTGTCCGGATCAAAAGTATCGGAGATCTGTCCTGGTTTCCGGAGAATGTGCAGGCAGCTGTTCTGAACGCGGAAGCAAGAACCGCTGAAAATGAAGGACTCAAACTGAATATTGCGCTGAATTACGGTTCGCAGGCTGAGATCGTGCGTGCCGTCAAGTATGCCGCGGCAGTTGCGAGAAAGGAAAACAGGGAACCTGAAAAAGAAGATTTTGAGGCCGGATTATATACAGCCGGGCTTCCTCCGGTGGATCTGCTGATCCGGACCAGCGGAGAGGAGCGCATTTCCAATTTCCTCCTGTATCAGCTGGCATATGCGGAACTGTATTTTACGGATGTTTACTGGCCGGATTTTACGAAAGAAGAGTATATCAAAGCACTGACTGCATTTGCAAAACGTTCACGCAGATTCGGCGGTCTGACTGCAAAGTAAGGTTTTAAAGGAATTACCATGAAAAAAACAGTTTTGGTTCTCGGAAGCACCGGTTCCATCGGGACACAGACCCTGGAGGTTCTGAAAAAGCTGGAAGATCAATTTACACTGCTTGGAATTTCCGCGGATCATGATTCCGAGAAATTGCGTGATCAGGCCAGAGAATTTCAGCCGAAGTATATAGCGTGCAGGGAAAAAGCCGACCCTGCTTTTTATCCGTCAGGAACAGAGCTTATGACCGGAGAGAAAGCTTCCGAGCAACTTGCCGGCATAAAGGCGGATATCACTGTACTCGCAATTTCCGGCTTTGCGGCCCTGAAGCCGCTTCTGGCGGCAATCGGGAACGGCGGCCGGATCGCGATCGCAAACAAGGAAAGCCTGGTTTGCGGCGGGGAACTGGTCCAAACAGCCCTTGAACGGTACCGGGCGCATCTTGTTCCCATTGACAGTGAACAGAGCGCGCTTTTCCAGTGCCTTCAGAACGGAAGACGCGAAGAAGTAAAGAGACTGATTCTGACGGCATCTGGAGGACCGTTTTTCAGAAAAACCAGAGAAGAACTGAAGAATGTTTCTCTGGATGAAGCACTTGCTCACCCGACATGGAAAATGGGAAAGAAAATCACACTGGATTCCGCAACGCTCTTCAACAAAGGACTTGAAGTGATCGAAGCTTCCCGACTGTTCGGTTTCGGAGCAGATCAGATCGGTGTGCTGATTCATCCGCAGTCCATTGTTCATTCCATGGTGGAATACAAAGACAGTTCCGTTATTGCAAATCTTGCTGTTCCGGATATGCGGCTTCCGATCCAGTATGCTCTGACCTATCCGGAACGCGTTCCGTCTCTGACAAACCCGCTTGATCTGGGAACGGCGCACGATCTGCAGTTTTATCCTGCGGACGAATCCCGCTTCGGTGCGCTGAAACTGGCGTTCGATGCACTGAGAACCGAGGGCGGCTGTCCGATTGTTTACAATGGGGCGAACGAACGCGCGGCGGAGTTGTTCTTTGATCATCAAATCAGTTTTCTGCAGATTGAAGACTGTGTGAAAGCGGCTTTGGATGCGTATCTGCCACATGCGATTTCTTCAATTGATGATATTATGGAAGCCGATGCATTCTCAAGACGGGCAGTATCGGCATATGTTGAAAGGTTAAGGTAAAAGCGGAGCATGAGTTCTGTATTATATGCTTTATTAGCAATTTTGATTTTATCGGTTCTGATCGTTCTTCACGAGCTGGGTCACTATCTGGCCGGAAGATGGCTGGGGTTCGAGATCCTGGAGTTCTCAGTCGGAATGGGACCGATCATCTATAAACATAAAGGGAAGCATACTGACTTTACGTTAAGGGCGTTTCTGATCGGGGGAGCTTGCCGGTTCAACGGTGAAGATGAAGCAGCCTCGGATGGAAAAAGTTTTAATGCGCAGAAAGTCTGGAAACGGTTTATAGTAGTCCTCGCAGGACCTTTTATGAACTATCTGACAGCACTTGTTCTGGCAGCAATACTGCTTCTTTCCTTTGGAACCAGTGAAACGATCGGAACTGACAACTACCTTCTGGTAACTGGAGTGGAAGCTGGCAGCGCGGCAGAAACGGCCGGTGTTGTCGAGGGAGATATCCTTACAGGAATCAACGGCAAGGCTTTTGCGGACTATGACGGCTTTAAAATAGCGTTTGATGCGGTAAAAGAGAATGAAACGGAAGTAACGGTCCTGCGCGGAGCAACGCTGGAACGGATTGAAAGAAAAGAAGGAGACACTACCTTTATTGATGTCGTTCCTAAAGGCGGGGAAACGACCGTGCTTCAGGCAACTGATATCAGAGATATCCGAACAGGGAACAACCGGCTGGGTGTCAGCCTTTCCATAGCATATAAAAGCGCGTCCTATACAGAATATAATGTTTTTACAGCCGCCATCGGCGCTTTCCCGTATTGTGGCAATATGATCAAACAAGTATATTCGGCACTCGGAAATCTGATTACCGGGAAAGCCTGCATCAATGAAATGTCAGGCGTGATCGGTACGGTTTCGGTTATGTCTGAGAGCATGGAGCAGGCGAGCGTCTATGGAATTGCAGACGTTATGTATGTGATTCTTGTGCTTGGGGCACTGATTTCTGTAAATTTTGCAGTTGTGAATCTGCTTCCGATCCCAGCCCTGGATGGCGGACGCCTGGTATTTATCATCCTGGAAATGCTCCGCGGAAAACCGATCGATCCGGAAAAGGAAGGCATTGTTCATTTTATCGGAATGATACTTCTGCTTGCACTGATCGCGGTGTTGATGGTCAGTGACCTGATTAACTGTTTCAGAGGATAACATGACAAAACAGGTATTGGTAAAAGAACTTCCGATTGGCGGAGGAGCTCCCGTATCGGTGCAATCCATGTGCAACACAGACACACGGGATGTCGAAGCTACCGTAAAACAGATCAAACGTCTGGAGGCTGCGGGCTGCGACATTATTCGCGTTGCGGTATTTGATATGTCTGCGGCAGACGCTGTAAAGGCGATCAAGGAGAGAATCCGGATTCCTTTGGTGGCGGATGTGCATTTTGATTACCGGCTGGCATTGCGTGCCGTCGAGAACGGAGTTGATAAACTTCGTATCAATCCAGGTAATATAGGAAGCGAAGACCGGGTCCGTATGGTAGCCGACTGCTGTAAGAGACATCATGTTCCGATAAGGATCGGCGTCAACGGAGGGTCTCTTGAAAAAGATCTGAGAGAGCAGTATGCAACAGATCCTGCCGGAGCCATGTTGAAGAGCGCTCTTTCTCATGTCGGAATTCTGGAGCGTTGTCATTTTGATGACATCGTGCTGTCACTGAAATGTACGACTGTGCCTGCGACGGTGGCAGCTTACAGACTCGCACATGAAAAAACAGATTATCCGCTTCATGTCGGAATTACGGAAACCGGTCCGATCGAAAACGGAATCATTAAATCCGCCGCGGGAATCGGATCGCTTATCATGGACGGGATCGGGGATACCATCCGGGTCTCGCTGACAGGGGATCCTGTTAAAGAGGTGGAAGTCGGCAGATCGATTTTGCGGGCTGCAGGAGTTCTAAAGGATGATGTGGATATCGTTTCCTGCCCGACCTGCGGAAGAACAAGATGCAACGTGGAAGAAGCGGTGGCGTATGTCAACAGCCATGTAAAACACAACGCCGGTTATCTGAAGATTGCAGTCATGGGATGCGCGGTAAACGGCCCCGGAGAAGCGTCGGCTGCGGACCTGGGCGTCGCGTTTGGAGACGGAAAAGGCGTATTGTTCAAACATGGCACAATCGTGGAACACGGCAGTTACGAGATGATGCTGAAAAGGGTAGTTGAGACAGCCAATGAACTTCTGTCTGCAGGAGCATGACGGATTTCGGAGCGGTAAATGAAAGAGGAACTACGAAAAATCTATGATTCTGCGCGAATCAGCGAAAAGGATCTTCACATCCAGAAAGTCGTTGCGACACGTGGAACATCAGAGATGAATATTATCTGCAGCCGCAAAGACGGCGCGGTCAGTGATGAGCAGCTTTCAGACTGGGAGAAGCAGATGAACGAGCTTCTGGAAGACTGGTCTGTTTCATATACTTATCTGAACGCAGAAGGCGAGAAGCGGGTAGTTGTCATTCCGAAAACAAAGAAGAATGATGTGGAAGCGCCGATTCCTGAAACAGGGATTCTCTTTGGGAAACAACCGATTAAGAAAAATGAAATTACGGCTGTTTGCTCCATCGAGGACGATGAACCCGACACGGTCATCGAAGGAAGACTTGTATCAAGCGAATTACGGGATGATTGGTCCAACAGAGAAAGAAAGCCCAATTGCCGGATTCAATTCAATATTACGGACTTTACGGATTCCATTTACTGTTCAGCAAGCGTTAATGAGGAGTGGATGGCGGTTCGCCTGAACAACTGGCTGACTGCGGCTGACAAATCCGAAAAAAATCTGAAGGTGAAGGGTGTCTGTAAGACCAAGAAAAAGACCGGCGAAAGAGTCTTTTACGCAGATGTGATCGAACTCAGCCCACGCGTTTTCCGGATGGATCCATCGGAAGAAAAACGCGTTGAACTTCATCTTCATTCACGCATGTCCACAATGGACGGAATCACGAATCTGACGGAAGCATTCCGGACAGCAAAACGGTGGGGGCACAAGGCGATAGCGGTCACGGACCACGGTGTCGTGCAGGCATTCCCGGAAGCAGCCAAGGCGGCAAAATCGACTGGAGTAAAAGCTTTGTTCGGCGTGGAAGGCTATCTGATACCGGATACGGAAATGCAGCCGATCGAAGGCGCTGTCTATACCGTGTTTGATATAGAGACCACTGGTCTGAAGTCAGAACATAATGAGATAATTGAAATCGGAGCCGTGAGAGTGGAAGAAGGCAAGGTCACCAGCAGATTCCATTCCTTTATCGATGACGGACTGACCATTCCTAAGAGCATCACGGACCTGACCGGGATCACAGAGGAAATGATTCAGGGAGCTCCGACGACAAGAGAAGTTCTTGAACAGTTCCGTAAATATGCTGACGGTACGACGCTGGTTGCACACAATGCCTCGTTCGATGTCGGCTTCATTACTCATCATGGCGCAAGATTCGGGATTACTTTCCCGATGCCGTATGCGGATACTCTGATGCTTTCCAGGTATCTTCTTCACGATGAACTTCCGAATCACAAACTGGATACGATCTGCGACTGGTTCAAGGTCGATATGGGAAGCCATCACCGTGCGGACGATGATGCCAACAGCTGTGCGATGATTCTTCTGGAGTTCATGCGGATGCTGAAGGAAAAAGATGTACATACGCTTCCGGTAATCCCGGATGCAAATGAAGCTTACCAGCATCAGCTGACCACCAAGGAAAAACACCGCTCCAACCATATCATCATTCTTGCGAAGACACAGAAGGGAATGAAGAACCTATACAGGCTTATCAGCTATTCCCATTTGGATCATCTCCATGGAAAACCGATGATCCCCAAGAGCATGCTTTCCGTCTTCCGGAGCGGATTGATTTTAGGCTCTGCCTGTGAAGCAGGAGAACTTTTCCGCGCGATTCTGAATCAGGAACCGGAAGAAAAGATAGAGAAAATCGCACGTTTTTATGACTATCTCGAAATACAGCCGATCTGCAACAATGCGTTTCTGGTTAGGGAAGGAAAGGCCGCAGATGATGAAGGACTGCGAAATCTGAATCGGAAGATTGTGGCTCTCGGTGAAAAATTGAATATCCCTGTTGCAGCGACAGGAGATGTGCATTTCCTGGAGCCTGAAGATGCAATCTACAGGGAAATACTGCTGAGCAAACTCGGCTTTGAAGATGCGGAAATGCAGGCTCCGCTCTATCTGAAAACAACGGAGGAAATGCTTCAGGAGTTCAGCTACCTGGGAACGGAAAAAGCGCATGAGGTCGTGATCGATGTTCCCAATCAGATCGCTGATATGTGCGATCCGCTGAAACCGTTCCCGGATGGTACTCATGCTCCCAAAATTCCGAATGCGGCTGAAGAACTGAGATCCATGGCTGTCAATAAAGCGCATGAGATCTATGGAGAACCGCTTCCCGATATCGTTCAGGCAAGACTGGATAAGGAACTGAAATCCATCATAGGAAATGATTTTTCATCTCTGTATCTGATGGCGCAGCGCTTGGTACATAAATCTCTTTCAGATGGATACCTGGTCGGCTCCAGAGGTTCGGTCGGTTCCTCCTTTGTTGCGACGATGGCGGGAATCACGGAAGTGAATTCTCTTCCCGCACATTATGTCTGCCCGAAGTGCAGGTATTCGGATTTTGATGTTGATCATAAGGTCTATACGGTCGGACCGGACCTTCCGAACAAGGCGTGCCCGGTCTGCGGTACGAACCTGAGAAAGGACGGCTTTGACATTCCGTTTGAAGTATTCCTTGGATTCCACGGCGACAAAACTCCCGATATCGACCTGAACTTTTCCGGAGAATATCAGCCTGTCGCACATCATTATGTGGAAGAAATGTTCGGAAAAGGTCATGCGTTCCGGGCAGGAACCATTTCCGGTATCGCAGAGAAAAAAGGGTATGAATGCGTATACTCTTTCCAGGAAACGACCGGCCGCACATACGGCGCGGCTGAAAGGGAGAGACTGTGCAAAGGCTGCCTTAACGTCAAAGTTACGACAGGCCAGCATCCGGGCGGTATCGTTATTGTACCGAAAGACAATGATGAATTTGTGGAAATATATGATTATACCCCGGTTCAGTATCCTGCGGATAAAGTCGACAAGAACACGATTACGACTCATTTCGACTTCCATGCAATGGATGACCGTCTGGTAAAGCTGGACATTTTAGGACATGACGATCCTACCGCACTCCGTATGCTGGAGGATATCACCGGATTGAACCCGCGTTCGATCCCGCTGGATGATCCGGAAACGAGAGAATTGTTCTGGTCGACGGATTCCCTCCATATCGATCTGAAAGATATCGACTGTTCCCTGGGAACACTGGGAGTTCCGGAGTTTGGAACAGGATTTGTTCGCCAGGTTCTTGAAAACACCCGCCCGAAGACAATCGAGGAACTTGTCAGGATTGCGGGTTTGACGCACGGAACCGACGTATGGCTTAACAATGCTGAACCGCTGGTCATGAGCGGGATCGCCAAACTGAATGAGGTTCTCTGCACGCGTGATGATATTATGAACTATCTGATTGCGCATGATATGGAAGCCTCAATGTCTTTTAAAATAATGGAACGTGTCAGAAAAGGCAAAGGTCTCACGGATGAGATGGAGCAGGCGATGATCAGCGGGAAGATACCGGAATGGTTTATCAGCTCGTGTAAGAAGATCAAATACATGTTCCCTCGTGGGCATGCTGTCGCGTATACGATGATGTCTTTCCGTGTTGCATACTATAAAGTGCATTTTCCGAGAGAATTCTATTCGGTATACTATACCGTCAGAGCGGACGCGTTCGACATTACAAAATCCGTTGGCGGTCCGGATGCGGTTCTGCAGCAGATCCGGAATCTTGAAGAAGGATCGAATCAGAAAACAGACAGTGAAAAGAAAAAAGACAAAGAACTTCAGACGATTCTGGAGCTGGTATACGAGATGAACCTGAGAGGAATCGAGATGCTGAATGTCGATATCTACAAAAGCGCAGCAACCCGTTTTCTGATCGAAGGCAATGCGATCCGACCGCCGTTCAATTCAATTCCAGGTGTCGGCAACAGCGCGGCAGAGGATATTGTTTCAAAACGGAAGGAGGGTGCCAGATACGCAACCATTGAGGACTTCGCCGAACAGACAGGAGCAAATACCGGTATAATCTCTTCTCTGGAGCAGCTTGGATGTTTTGAAGGAATGCCAAAGAAAAAACAGATTTCTTTATTTGATTTCTGAGCGTCGGCTGTGTGAAAACTGAGTTAAAAGATTCTTCATGATTGGATGCTTGACTTTCACATCCCTATTCGTTACAATATGTAATGAGTAATCCTGCACTGCCTTGTGCGTTTATGATAAATTTTTGATTCGGTTTTTTCTCAACATTTTTGTTGTTTTTCGTTTGCTGAATTTCATTAAATTTTTGAATTTATAACCGGGCAGTTATGCTCGGTTATATTATATATAGATTGGAGAGAAGAATGGGCTGGATACCTTATGCTATAGCAGTTGCCGCTCTTTTGATCGGAGCTGCGGCAGGCGCTTTTATTGGTTACAAGTATCGTAAAAACGTCGCGGAAGCGAAAGTCGAGAAAGCAGAAGATGCAGTAAAACGCCTTTATGAAGAAGCCGAGAAGAAATCTGAAGAGATTAAAAAAGAGAAACTTCTCGAAGCAAAAGAAGAGACCATCCGCATCCGTTCGGAAGCGGACAAAGAGATCAGAGATCGTCGAGCGGAAGTTCAGCGCACAGAGCGCAGACTGTTCCAAAGAGAGGAAACGCTTGATAAAAAACTGGAGACAGTTGAGGCACGGGAAGAAACACTGAACAAGCGTCTTGCAGAAGTTGATAAAACGGAAGAAGAAATCAATGCGATGCGCGAAAAAGAACTTCAGGAACTGGAAAGAATCGCGCAGATGACATCTGAAGAAGCAAAAGCTGTTCTGATCAGCAATGTTGAACAGGAAGCAAGACATGATGCTGCGATTCTGCTGAGAGATATTGAGCAGAAGACGAAAGAAGAAGCGGATAAGCGTGCCCGTAATATCGTATCACTTGCGATTCAGCGTTGTGCGGCAGATCAGGTTGCAGAAACTACAGTGTCCGTTGTACCGCTTCCAAATGATGAAATGAAAGGCCGTATCATCGGCCGTGAAGGACGCAACATTCGCGCTCTGGAGACAGCGACCGGCGTTGATCTGATTATCGATGATACTCCGGAAGCAGTCATTCTCTCCTCGTTCGATCCGGTAAGGAGAGAAATCGCCAGAATCAGCCTTGAAAAATTGATTATGGATGGACGAATTCATCCTGCGCGCATTGAGGAAATGGTTGAGAAAGCCAAGAAAGAAGTCGATGCACAGATTCGTGAAGCCGGTGAGGCTGCTGTTCTGGAAGTTGGCGTTCATGGACTTCACCATGAGATGGTCCGGTATCTCGGCAGAATGCGATATCGCACCAGCTATGGTCAGAATGTATTAAGACATTCCATCGAGGTTGCGCATCTTGCAGGTATGATGGCCGCGGAAATCGGCGCAAATGTCACTTTGGCAAAACGTGCTGGTCTGGTCCATGATATCGGTAAATCCATCGATCATGAGGTGGAAGGATCCCATGTGCAGATCGGTGCGGAAATCGCAAAGAAGTATCGTGAAAATGCGCAGGTCATCAACTGCATCATGGCACATCATGGGGATGTGGAACCTATCTGCGTGGAAGCAGTTCTTGTTCAGGCCGCAGATGCTATTTCAGCAGCTCGTCCCGGCGCACGCCGTGAAACTCTCGAAACATATATCAAGCGACTGGAGAAATTGGAAGAGATCGCAAATTCGTTTGATGGTGTTGATTACTCTTATGCGATTCAGGCTGGCCGCGAGGTAAGAATTATAGTGAAGCCTGAGAAGATCTCGGATGCTGATACTGTTATTATCGCCCGTGACATTGCAAAGAGAATTGAAAATGAACTGGAGTATCCGGGTCAGATTAAAGTAAATGTGATTCGCGAAACACGTACGACAGATTACGCAAAATAAAAAAGATAAGGACATGCCTCAGAACAGGTATGTCCTTTTCCACAAAATATTCGATTCATTTCCCTTTAAGAGAAAAGAAAGGACAAGATGAAATATCCGATTGCGGATGCGCACTGTGATTATCTTTACGGTGCAATGGAATATGGTTGGGAGATTCAAAACGGGAAGAGGGAACAGACGATTTCACTTCCGAACCTTACGAATGGAAATGTAAAACTGCAGTTTTTCGCAGCATGGACAGACACCTCAAGACAGATTCCGCCTTTGGAACAGGTTCTTCTGATGATCGACCGATATTACGATATGATCGAGTCGAACACCGGGATTGTAAAACTAACAAAAGATTATAGGCCAGATGGAAACAGCATTTCTTCCGTGCTTACGATTGAAGGCGCAGAATGCTGTGAAGCATCCCCGTCCATATTGAGAGATCTGTACAGACTCGGTGTTCGCGCCATGACCTTTACTTGGAACAGTAACAATGAACTTGCAGGCGCAGCTATGGGAAGAAGACCGAAAGGGCTTACGAAAGAAGGAAAAGAGATTCTCAAAGAAATGAACCGCCTGGGAATTGCCTTCGATGTTTCACATCTTTCAGATGCAGGAATCGATGATGCTCTTAAACTCTCGGATACTCCTATTTTTGCTTCGCATTCCAACTGCCGTGTGCTCATGAATGTACCGCGCTGCTTAAAAGATGAGCACATCAAAGAAATCGCAAGGCGAGGCGGCGTCATAGGGATTAATTACTATGGTCCTCAGCTCGTAAAAAGCGGAAATGCAAAGATAGAGGATATTGTTCATCATATTCAGCACGTGGTTGAAGTTGCAGGGATTGGTGCTTGTTGCCTTGGTTCGGATTTTGATGGAATGACGCGTTATCCGGAAGATCTTCCGAATCCTTCGAGACTTCAGGAACTTTGCAAAGCTCTAGAAAACTCCGGCTTCAGCGAGTCGGAAGTAGAGAAAATAGCATATCGGAATTTACACGATTATATTGTACAATTTGTTTGACAAGGACTGAATGGAATGCTATAATACACCTGTTGCCAAATTAGGGGCATGATGTAATGGTAACATAGCGGTCTCCAAAACCGTTCTTGAGGGTTCGAGTCCTTCTGCCCCTGCCAACAAAAAAGCCTTTTTTGTATTTCTAAACAAAAGAGGCTTTTACTTTTTCTTTTTATACATGGAAATCGAAGAAATTTAAATGAATTTACCTGTTTTTTACTTAAAGTTCTGGCATTCTTCCAGTCTCTGATATGCTTTGTATGCTATGGAGTCTGGTGGACTGAAATCACTTACCCAGCCGAAGCGATTGTTATCCCGGGACCTGAGAATCCTGCAGAATTATGTCTGGATGATTTTTCCCTGATCTGGGCTGATGACTTCGACGGAGAATCCATCGATGGATCAAAGTGGACCGGCTATAAATGTCAAGATGAAAAATCCGTTACCAGAATGGGTTTCTGGTGGAATACGGACCTTGCAATCGTGCATGATGGAAAAATTCACATTCAGACAAAGTACTTTGAGAACGGATACAAGAGTGGGAAAAATGGATGGTATAGCTGCGGTCTCTGTACTGATGGCTTATTTGATCAGACTTATAGCTATTTTGAGATACGCTGTATTCTACCTAAGGGAACAGGAATATGGCCGTCACTTTGGATGATGCCCCATCAGATGAATGATACAATCGGTAACGGCGGTATTGACGGGGCGGAGATAGATGTGTTTGAGGCAGCCAATTATCAGTATCGGCTGAGCAACAATGTGAACGTTGTATCATCTGCAATCCATTATGATGCCTGTGGTTCTGACCAGCAGAAGCAGACTGTCTGCACTCCTTTTTTAACAGATAATGACCCGTATGAAGAATACAATACATACGGCGTAGAGTGGAATGAAAAGGAATACATTTTTTATCACCGTTCCAGGAAGAACGCTCCCACTTCTTCAAGCGGTGAGATGAATTCCGGAGAAGGAACGATTGTTGATTATAATCATCATTATATCAAAACTTTTCCGTGACAGGTCAGGCTGAATGTGATATAATATGATCATTAAAAGAGAGCCGGACTGACAGATGAAGCGGGAAAGAAAGAACCGAAAAGAGAATACGGTCGATATGGCCTTCAAAGGGGTCCTGTATCCGGATGAGAAACAGCGGGAGCTG
>JAFWJN010000034.1 GCA_017514685.1 Clostridia bacterium | reverse complement strand
CAGCTCCCGCTGTTTCTCATCCGGATACAGGACCCCTTTGAAGGCCATATCGACCGTATTCTCTTTTCGGTTCTTTCTTTCCCGCTTCATCTGTCAGTCCGGCTCTCTTTTAATGATCGTATTATATCACATTCAGCCTGATCCGTCACGGAAAAGTTTTGAGATAATGATGATTTTAATCAACAACCGTCCCTTCTCCGGAATTCATCTCACCGCTTGAAGAAGCGGGAGTGTTCTTCCTGGAACGGTGATAAAATCGACTTCGTGCTGCAAAAGCGGCATTTCCCGCTAAAGTGCTATACTTTCTTTTTACATTTCTTATAATGAGCGTGTAGCCGTAAGATGACAAGGCTATCTATTGGTACCAAATACAATTAAGAAAAGGAGAGTCATCGTATGGAAGTATTGAAAGGTAAAGGGAAAGGGTTTTATGTAATGTTGGCAGCGATCGTTATGGCGCTGGTCACGGCAATCGCGTATGCGATCATCTATTCCCCGACACGCTATATGTCGTGGGAAGCTTTCGCATTTCTGCTTGTCGGCGCGGCGCTTGCGATCATTTTGTTTGTTATCAAAAAGCCTGCGTTTGCACCGACAGTTCTGTTCGTCACCGGCGTAATCGGCACCATGTTCTATGCGTATCACATCTACTTCTTCATTTCCTCCGTAGCGGTCGGTATTCAGTTCTCGGGATTCCCGTTCTCGTTCTACCTAAATATCGTGTTCTATGTGTTGACGATTGCGCTTAGCATTGCAGCCATCTTCCTGCCGCAGACGAAAGAAGAAAAGTAAAGGAGAATGATTATGAAGCAAGGAACGCTCAGAAAAATCCTGACAGTCGTCAGCTTTATGCTCGTCGCGATCCTGTTCACCGGAACGATCATCGCACGGGAAAACGCCAACGTGATTTCTTCCGCTTTGAACGCCAAGACCTTTGAAGTAGAAGATCTGGCAAACGGCGATACGGACACCGAGTATTACAAGTCCGATTTCAAATCCATCGCAGATATGCACAAAGTCGGCCGTGCAACCGCCGTTGAAGTCGTTGAAGAGGGCGCTGTCCTTCTGAAGAACGAAAACAACGCGCTGCCGCTCGGCAAGGGCGACAAGATCAGCCTCGTCGGTGTGACCGGCTATGATCCGGTCTACGGCGGCAGAGGCTCCGGCAGCATCAGCGCCAACGGCGCTGCGGACGTTGTCGGCTCGCTCGAAAACGCGGGGCTTGTTCTGAACCCGACGCTGAAGGAAAAGTACACTTCCGAAGAATGGGCGGCGTATAAGCGCTCCTCCGAAGGACGTTTCGGCAACACCGTGCAGACGATCAACGAAGCGCCGTGGACGGTTGTGGACGAAGCCTGTGGCAGCAGCTTTGCAGAATACGGCGATGCGGCAATCATGCTGATCGGTCGTGTCGGCGGCGAGGGCTATGACCTGATCCATCGGGAAGGCGACGCCGGCGACGGCATCAACAACGGCGACGGTCTCGGTCCGGATTACCTCGGTCTGAATGCCAATGAAATTACCGTTCTGAACGGGCTGAAGCAGCTCAAGGCAGACGGCAAGATCAAAAAGATCGTCGTGATCATCAACTATGCCGGCATGTTCGAAGGCGATATGCTGAAGAACGACCCGGCCATCGATTCGATCATGTGGGTCGGTGCGCTCGGCATGGGCGGCAACGCAATCGGTCGTCTGCTTGTCGGCGACGTAACGCCTTCCGGCCGTTTGTCCGACACAATGTGGATGGACAATGCGTTCGATCCGGTCAATGTCAACTATGACTCCCGCATTTATTCCAACGCGGATGACTTCGAAGTCCCGACTGCGCTCGGTACCGGCATCTACCCCGAAGCGACGCTCGCTTCCTATGTCGTGTATCAGGAAGGTATGTACCTCGGCTATCGCTACACCGAAACCCGGTATGAGGATGTCGTTCTCGGAACGCCGAATGTCGGCGATTACGACTATGACAAGGTCGTCGCATATCCGTTCGGGTTCGGTCTGTCCTACGCCCAGTTCAAGCTGTCCGACGCGTCCGTGACCAAGACCGGAGATCGTGAATACGTCGCAAAGGTCACCGTCACGAATACTTCCGACAAGTATGCGGGCAAGTGCTCCGTCCCGGTATATGTTTCCAAGCCTTACGGCGACTACGCCAAGCAGAACAACATTCAGGTCCCGTCGGTTGAACTGATCAACTTCACCAAGACGCAGCTCCTCCAGCCGGGTCAGAGCGAAACCGTTACGATCCCGCTCGACGAGAGATACTTCACCTCCTATGACGCCTACGGTGCCGAAGGCTACATCCTCATGGACGGCGACTACTACGTCATCGTCGGCGGCAGCGCACATGATGCGGTCAACAACCTGCTGGCTGCCAAGGCAAAGAACGGTGTGAAGATCGACGAAAGCAAGATGACCGCTGCCGGCGACGCCTCTTTGGTTGCGCGCTTCCCTCTCACGTTCAACAAGGATAAGTACGCTTACTCCGACGTGGTCTCCGCGATGGACGGCATCAGCCATGTCCGTATCACGAACCTGTTTGATTACGTCGATATGAACCGTTATGAAGGTCGCGGCGAAAACCACATCGAGTATTACAGCCGTGAAAACTGGAACGCGATCTCGATGGATATGACGGACGGCTACTGGAAGCTGTATATGACCGAACAGATGGCGCGCGATATTTATGCGCAGCTGCCCGATCAAACCGGTAACTACAACAACAGCAAAGGCATCCCCGAAAAGTATCGCCAGCCGATTCCGAAGGACGACGGCGAATATCCGACCTATGGCAAAGCGGCCGGTCTGAATCTCATCGATATGCGGTATGACGAAAACGGCAATGAGATCGATATGTTCGATCCTGTCTGGGAAACCTTCATGGATCAGCTGACCTGGGAAGACACCGTTCTGCTCTGCTCCAGCGGTCAGCACACCACGGAAGCCTGTGAAACCGTCGCCAAGCCCAAGACCCGTGATGAAAACGGTCCGAACGGTATCGGCGGACGCGGAAACTACTACGGCTTTGCCCGCGGCCTTGCCTATCGCACGGCAGAAGCGGCAGGTCAGATCAACGAGGAAGGCAAGCCGATCGAAGAACTTGTCGATCCGGAAGGTCTGAAGGGAACGACTTCCTTCCCGTCGAACGGCGTGCTGGCAGCGAGCTTCAACAAGGATCTGGCGGAACGCGTCGGCAAGGTCATCGGCGAAGACGCAATCTGGCTCGGCTTCAGTGGTCTGTACGGTCTCGGACTTGACATTCACCGTTCCCCGTACCTCGGCCGTACAAGCGAGTATTACAGCGAATGCGGCATGCTGACCGGCTTGATCGGCGCAGCGCAGACCAAAGGTCTTGAATCCAAGGGCTGCCACGTTTACAACAAGCACTGCGTCATGAACGATCAGGAAGACTGCCGTCACGGCATCGGCGCATGGAACACCGAGCAGGCGCTGCGTGAAATCTACCTCCGCGCATTTGAGCTTCCGATCCTCGAGGGCAGCGGGTTCAACACGATGGCATCGTTCAACCGTCTCGGTGTTGTCGCCTGCGCGGCGAGCAAGGAACTCGGTCAGGACTTCCTGCGCGGCGAATGCGGCATGAAGGGCATCATCGTTACCGACTTCTACGGGGATATGGACGGCAGCCAGAACTGCGATCCGTACTTTGAACAGACCTACGGTACGTATATGGGCGGCTCTGATATTCCGGACGGCTCACAGCCGATGGCGGGCGAGTTCTTCGCCAAGTACGAAAAAGGCTACAGCAAGATGGCATGGGCGATGCGTACCGCTGCAAAACGCATCATGTACCAGACAGTCTGGTCGTGCGCTATGAACGGTATCTCCTCCGACACGAAGATCGTGCAGATCACGCCGTGGTGGGAGACCGCGCTGTACACAGCAGATGCCGTCGTCGGCGTCCTGTTCCTGGCATGTCTTGCCTGGACGGCAATCGCCTTGCTGAAGAAAAAACGTGCATAACTTCTCATTACTCCTCCATGGGACTTTGGGATCTGCGTCGGAAAAGCTTCCGGCGCAGATCCCGTCATTGTGGTTTTGGAAAAAACGTGATACCATCCTACATAGCGGGAAGGAGGCGGGCATGTTGTGCTGAATGTGGCGATCGTAGACGATGAAGCCGAAGAAAGAGAACGGCTTAAAGCTTGCCTTGCTTATGTGCAGCAGATGCAGGGCGAATCATTTTCCGTGCAGGAATATGATTCCGCGGACCGGTTTCTGCTGATGTTCGAACGACAGTTTGATCTGATCTTTATGGATATTCAGTTTGCACACGGGATCGACGGCATGACGGCCGCCAAAAAAATGCGGAAAATCGATCCGAGCGTGCTGCTGATCTTCGTGACGAACCTTGCACAGATGGCAATTCAGGGGTATGAAGTCGATGCTTTGGATTTTGTCGTGAAGCCGTTGGAAAAATATGCGTTTCATCTCAAAATGCAGCGCGCTTTGGGCCGCATTTCCTCCCGGATGCAGACGTTGATCCGGATCCGGGACAAGTCCGGCGACGTTTTTATAGATACGCATCGTATCCGCTATCTCGAGGTCAACGGACACTATGTGATCTACCATACGCGAGAAGGGAGCTTCACCGAATACATTTCCCTCACAGCGGCCGAAAAGAAGCTGAACGACCCGGCGTTTTTCAGGTGCGATCGCGGACTGACGATCAATATGCGAATGTTGTCGAAGATCGAAGGGGATTCCTGCGTGGTGGATGGCGAAACGCTGATCGTAGCGCATATTCTGCGGAATGAGTTGAAACACGCATTTGTTGAATATCTGTCCGGAAAACGCAGCGGGAGGAACGATTGATATGGAATTCTTAAAAGAAATCTCCTACGGCGCGGAACTGTTGGCCGCCGAATGTATTTTTCTATATGCGTTTCCCAAGAGGCGCGCATTTGTTTTGAAGCTTTTCGCCGCGTTTGTATTGACGCTTTCGGTCAATTATCTGTTCCGTCATTTTCTCGGCAGTGTGTTCCGGAACCCTTTTCTGAACTTCGTCAGTCTGCTGCTGACGGTGCTGGTCAGCTTCTTCGGCATGTGGTTCGCATTTCGCGCAGAAGCGCTTCCGGTTTTGTCCTCCTGCATGGCGGGCGTTGCGGTACAGCATATCGCTTACCATATTTTCCGGCTGGAACAGCAGCTCCCCGTTCAGCCTCCGATCGAAGGGCTGTTTATCGAATGGATCGTTTCCGTCCTAGTTTATCTCGTTTTGTGGCTGATCCTCGGCAGATGGGTTGCAAAGCATCGCTTTTACGAGGACAACGACAAGCGTATGATCGCTGTGGCAATTCTGATCGTTTTGATTTGTATCGGCATTACGCGGCTGTTGCGCCTTGGCGGACATGTCAATACGTATATGACAATCTGCACGGCGCTTTATGCGATCGTGTGTTGTTCGCTTGCTTTGTTTGTCGAGTTTTACGTGCATGAATCGGTACGCGCAAAAAGTGAATTGATTGTGTTGAAGCGCATCAACGAAGAAGAGCGCCGGCACTACGAACTGAGCCGTGAGAACGCGGAGCAGATGAACATCAAGTACCACGACTTAAAGCATAAGCTGCGCTATCTCGAAGGCCGTCTGCCGCAGGAGGAACTTGATTCCATGCGGAAGCTGATCGACAGCTATGAACGCACGTATGATACCGGTCTCGATGTACTGGACATCGTTCTGAATGAAAAACAGGCGCAATGCAGTGCCAAGAGCATTGCGCTGACGGTGATGGGCAACGGCGCCGATCTGAAATTCATGCAACCGATGGACGTCTATTCCCTGTTCGGCAATCTGATGGATAACGCAATCGAAGCGGTCAAACTGCTGCAGCCGCAGGAAAAGCGGCAGATCAGCCTCGTCCTGGACCGCAAAGGGGAGTTTGTCTATATCAGCTGCATGAACTATACCGGCAACGATCTCGTCCTGGCAGAAAACGGGCTACCGAATACCACAAAAAAGCAGGAGGTCGGCTATCACGGCTATGGACTCCGCAGCATCCGGGCCATTGCGGAAAAGTACCACGGCGGCATGGATATTCAATCCCGGCATGGTATGTTCGGTTTAAACATCTATCTGACCCGCAGCGGCGAGCCGATCGAAACGACCGAAAACATATAAAAAAGATTTTCTTCAAACTGACGCAGCCGCCGAGCAATCGGCGGCTGCGTTACTTTGTGATTACACATAGATCGGTTCGTTCTTCCGTGAACATACCCTTTTAAAGATCCTGAACTTGTGCCTGGCAGACGCAAGTTGTTTGCCCGGCTTACAGTGCTCTTCAAGATAAATCGAATGAAAAGGTCCCGGGGATCCTGCATCCTGATCGACTGTCGGCTATTCCTTCCGGTCATCCTTCCAATCCGAATCTCCCCAGTATCCCTCATATACAGGGTCCAGTCCCTCGATCACGATACGTCCCTCCCGAACGGAAAGCGGGAGGTATTCGGTTTTCGGTTCCGGGTCCTGCGCTCTTTTTCTGACGATGCACGGGGAGCCGTCCAGTTCTCCGAACGACAGCTCTCCCCATGCAAGGTTGAATGTGTTTTTATACTTGATATTCCCGTTCACGGAGGCGGTCATAACAACCGTGAACAGGCCGGATGCCGGACCGTCTGCAAGGTTGCAGTCCTCGAGGATACCGTCGCCGTCGATATCGAAGGAAGCGGAATCGATGATCCTCTCCGTTGGCTCTGATATACGCCGGAGAAAACAGACAACTCTTATTCCACGAAGGAAAAGGCCATAAAAGATAAGATTGGCTTTTATGTCGGGAAATACATCTCGCTGGAAGCAAAAATCGCGAAAAACAAAGACTTGTAGCCCCGTATGAGATCCCCATGCCGACGGCACAGACGAACTTCGTCCCCGTTCCCGGTCACGACGGGTCGTTGGACTTAACAGAGGCCTTTGATGCGATCCGGTTCAACGACCGCATCATCCTTCTGACCCTGTACGCGACCGGCGAATACGATGCGCGGGTCTCCGCTTTTGTGAACGCGGTCCACGGGAAACGGATGCAGATCGTGTTCAGCAAGGACCCGGATTATTACTACACAGGCCGCGTGGATGTAACGTCCATCTCAAAGCGCGATGGGTATTGTGAGATCGCCATTACCATCACGGCAGAACCGTTCAAGATGGATAGCCTTGTTTTTTGCATATACTTTGGAAAGATATGTGCAGATTATTCCCTTAATGCATTGACTTTCTGCATATAAATTGATATTATTATATGCAGTAAAGGAGGTTTCTGCATGAGAAGGTTTGATTATGGATTCCTTGACAACGGTCTTCTTCCCGCAAAGATGGTTGACCTTACCAGCAACATATATTCTTTGCGGACGGCAGCAGGAGTACGGAAGTCTGAATATAAAACAGTATTCACGGAACTGGAGTCTATTGCAAAGGTGCAGTCGGTAAAGAGTTCGAACGCTATTGAAGGAATCGTTACCACCGACAAGCGTATTTCAGAGATCGTAAACAACAGCAGCGCACCGCTAAACCATGATGAGGCCGAAATTGCCGGATACAGGGATGCTCTCAATATGATCCACAACGGATATGAGCGTATTAACTTCAGTGTGAAAGATATTCTTCTTCTTCATGAAACGATGATGTCTCTTGCTGGTGATGACCTTGCTGGTAAATTCAAGCAGACGGACAACGTCATTGTTGAGATTGACTCTATGGGCAACCGTACTGTCAGGTTTCGTCCTACCCCTGCATCAGAAACATCGCAGGCTATGGAACAATTAGAACTAGCCTATCTCATAGCCTGTTCTAATGCAAACATCAATCAGCTTTTACTGATCCCCTGCGTAATCCTGGACTTTCTCTGTATCCATCCATTCAGAGATGGCAACGGGAGAATGTCGCGTCTGCTTTCCCTGCTCCTTCTATATAAGAACGGATTTGACGCAGGTAAATATATCTCGTTTGAAGAGCAGATCAACAAATATAAGGATTTGTATTACGATGCATTGCAACGCTCCTCCGCCGGATGGGACAAAAATCAGAACGACTATTTCCCATTCATGCAGAATTTCCTTTCTATGCTGTATATGTGTTACAAGGAATTGGACAAGCGATTTGCTATCGTTCATGGAAAGCGGATCACAAAAACTGCACGTATAGAGGCAACTGTGCTTGGAAGCCTTGTCCCGATCTCCAAGGCGGATATTTGCGCGATACATCCGGATATAAGCCCAACTACAGTAGAGGCTGTGCTTGGAAGGATGATCAAGAATGGTCAGATAAAGCGCATCGGTGCATCTAAGGGCTCTAGATACATCAGGAGTCAACTACCCCGACCTACGACTAAAGCCTTAGAGGTCGGAGCTTGTAACTGCCCTGTGGTATAGCGGCAAAAGCCTCCCACATTGGACTGAGGCGAAAAAGTGACAGAGAGTATATATTAGCGTATGGGTAGAAACATGCAAAATATAATGGGTCCGTAAAGACTAGGAATATGGTCGCCCACTGCTAAGTCATTTATCTCTACTCATACCATCCCGAGATCTCCTGAATCACAGAGGTCTTGGGTTTTTCTTTTTCAGGTTTATGTTCCCTTCATCATAGTATCCCATTTATCAAACTGATTTTTCATCTCAGTCCAAGAACCACTTTACACCGACTGACCCTCTTGAACAATAATCTGCTATTCTGATATAATTTATTGCATACTATTACATGAGGTAGTTTTTTATGAAAAGAATGAGAAAATGGATCCTGCCTTTGATTGCTTTGATAATTGTACTCACCATGACTGGTTGCGCGCAGGCAAAGGATAATTTAGACGGGCTGCACTCAAACAATCAGCATGTGACGGATTCCCCTGCGTGGGTGATGAACCTTCCTGTGGCGCAGGATAAAGCTGTGACTCAGTTGTTTGTAGTCGCCGGCCTAGGCATAGACAAGACCACCGCGACCATCTCGATGCACCAGCGGGACGAGGATGGAAACTGGAAGCAGATCCTCTCTACCCCAGGCTTTGTGGGGCTGAACGGTCTCTGTCAGGATGCAGACCACCGGGAGGGCTGTGCCCAGACACCGATCGGGATCTATCACTTCAACAAAGCCTTCGGTATTGCTGTTGATCCTGGTTGTGCAATCCCCTACATTCAGGTGGACGACAACACCTACTGGTCCGGGGATCCAGATCGGCAGTACAACCAGATGGTGGACATTCGGGAAGTTCCGGAACTCGTCATGGATGACAGCGAGCACATCGTGGACTATGAATATCAGTACCAGTACTGCCTGAACATCAGCTTTAATGAGGAAGGCACACCAGGCCGCGGCTCTGCAATCTTCCTGCATTGCTTCGGTCCGCTCAAGCCCTATACCGGCGGTTGCGTAGCGCTTCCAGAGAATCTAATGAAACTGGTAATGCAGACGGTCCGAGAAGACTGCGTTGTGGTCATCGACACGCTGGAGAACCTGGGCGGCAGTTTCTGAGAATAGCTGATCTCTACAAAAATATATACAAACGCACATTTGACACACCGAACACCCTATATTTATGCTATTTTATATTATAATTCGCTGGAGGGCATATCAAAATGCGCATAGTTGTTAAAGTTGGGACTTCGACTCTGACCCATACCACAGGACGAATAAACATTCGCCATGTAGAGATGCTTTGCAAGGTACTCAGCGATATCAGAAACGCTGGGCACGAGCTCATCTTGGTTTCTTCGGGTGCCATAGGTATGGGTGTAGGAAAAATGAACTTTCCAAAGCGTCCGGATGACATGCCATCCAAACAGGCCATGGCGGCCATCGGGCAGTGTGAACTTATGTACTTCTATGACCGGCTTTTTTCAGAATACAGTCATGTGGTCGCCCAGATTCTACTGACCGGTGAGGATCTTCGTGAAGAAAAGCGCCGTGGAAATTTCATCAATACCATCTTCCGCCTTCTGGAGCTCGATGTGATTCCCATCATCAATGAAAATGATACCGTCGCTACGGAAGAAGTCTCTGTGGGCGACAACGATACGCTCGCTGCACTGGTTGCCGAAAGTATTCAGGCTGATCTGTTGGCGATCCTGTCTGACATTGACGGCTTATATTCTGCCAATCCGCGCCTTGACCCGACCGCAAAGCTCATTCCCGTTGTCCGAGAGCTGACTCCGGATATTCTCGCTTTTGCCGGTGGTAAGGGTACTTCTCTCGGAACCGGAGGCATGGCTACCAAGTTGAACGCTGCTTCCATATGTATGAAAGCAGGTACAGATATGATGATAGTGAATGGCGAACAGCCCGAGATACTTTATAAGGTCATTGAGGGCGAACCTGTAGGGACCCGTTTTATTGGAGCAAAAATATGAAAAAAACCATTGATATCATAAGGGCAGCAAAAGCTGCTGCGCCGATTCTCGCATCCGCGTCTCCCGAGCAGAAAAATCTTGCTCTTGAGAAGATTGCCCGGCGTCTGATTCTTGAGCAGGATAACATTCTTCGTTCCAACGCTGAAGACATTGAAGCCTCCCGCGGGAGGCTCGGCCCGGTCATGATCGACCGATTAAGTTTGAATCCGCAGCGTATCGTAGGTATGGCCAAGGGTATCCGTGAAGTAATGGAACTTCCGGATCCGGTGGGCAAGGTCTTAGCGAGAGTGGAACGGCCAAACGGTCTTATCATCGAAAAGACTTCCTTCCCCCTGGGCGTTATCGCCATCATTTATGAGAGCCGCCCAAATGTCACATCAGACGCAGCGGTCCTTGCGCTGAAATCCGGCAATGCTTCCGTACTCCGCGGCGGAAAGGAGGCTTTCCGCTCCAACGCCGCCATTGTGGATGCCATTCATCTGGGACTTGCAGATGCGGGACTCCCGCCGGAACTGGTCGGATTTGTAGAAGATACGGATCGCTCCAGCGCGCGGGAACTGATGACCGCTTCCGGCTTCATCGATCTGCTGATTCCGCGCGGCGGCGCAGGTTTGATCCGATCCTGTGTAGAAAATGCAACCGTCCCGTGCATCGAGACCGGAACCGGTATCTGCCACGTCTACGTGGATGCCTCTGCCAATCAGGGAATGGCGCTGGATATCATTGAAAATGCAAAAACCAGCCGTCCCTCTGTATGTAATGCAGAAGAAGTCTTGCTGGTCAACCGCTCCATTGCCCCGGAGTTTCTTCCGGCTTTGCACCTGCGCCTATGCGAAGAACGCGAAAAAAGAGGTCTTACGCCTGTGGAACTCCGCCTTGACCCGGAAGCCGCAGCCATAATACCCGGCACCGCAGCAGGCGAAAAGGATTTTGACACCGAATTCCTTGATTACATTCTCGCCGTAAAAATCGTTGGCGATGTAACTGAGGCCATCGAGCACATCGCGCAGCACTCCACCGGACACAGTGACGCAATTCTCACTCAGGATCCATCCGCAGCGGACCGGTTCACCCGCCTTGTTGATTCTGCAGCGGTTTACGTCAATGTTTCCACCCGTTTTACAGATGGCGGAGAATTTGGTTTGGGTTGTGAAATGGGAATCTCTACCCAGAAACTGCACGCGCGTGGTCCAATGGGTCTGCAGGAGCTGAATACCTATAAATACATCGTACGCGGCAACGGACAGATTCGCTGATCCAAAGGTAATAGAAAATATTGATCCGCCGGCTTAATCAGTCCGACGGATCATTCTTTTTCATTTGCTTATAGAAAGCAAATTCTTCCTTAAGCAGTTTATCTCCGTATGCACGCAGTTTTTCACAGTAGCGGTCATATGCTGCAAGAATCTGCCGTGCCTCTTCGGTCAGCGTCGCACCGCCGCCGCCCTTTCCCCCGGCTGTTGAAACAAGCAGCTCAACACCTAATCCTTTTTCCGCTCCTTTTGTGATTGCCCATGCCTTGGAGTATGCCATCTCCATCGATTGAGCTGCCGCACGCAGGGAATGATGCTCATCCACCCGATGAAGCAGTTCCGCGATGCCCGGGCCAAAGCATTTCTGCTCCGTAAACAGCCGTATTGACAGAACGGCTCGCAATTCTTTTTCCACAGTTGTATTCTCCCGTCTCTTTTTTGCCTTTCCAGTATAATCTTTTTTCTTTCTATTGTAAAGTGAATGTAAGCCTGCTATAATAAGCGTGATATTTTTGTATGAATAACGCGGAGGCGTTTTCTATGAGGGAAAAACATCTGTGCGTTGTCGTCACCTTCCACACGACCGCAGAGGCAATGGCAACGGAGCTAGCCTGTAAGGAACATCATATCACCGGCAAGTTAATCTCCGCTCCTCGCGCACTTTCTGCCGACTGCGGCATCGCATGGTGCGGAAGCATCGACACCCGTGCAGACTTGGACCGGATGTTCGGCACTTCAAAAATAGAGATTGCCGGCATTTATGAAATGGAGCTGTAGATGCAGATATCATCGCTGATCAATATCGAGCGCGGCGTAACCGCGCTGATAGGCGGCGGCGGAAAAACCACGCTGATGTATACTCTCGCAGAAGAATTGAAAACACAGGGAAGCGTCCTTCTCTGTACTTCTACGCACATTCTCATTCCCGATCATTATCCGGTCATCACTTCAGCAAACGATCTGCGGTCCGCTGTTTCAAAGCATGGCGCGGTCTGTATGGGAACGCCTGCTGAAAACGGAAAACTGACTGCGCCGCCCATTTCTTTTGATGAGCTTGCCTCTTTCGCAGACTATGTGCTCGTCGAAGCAGACGGAGCAAAGCGGCTGCCGCTCAAGGCTCACGCTCCATATGAGCCGGTCATACCCGATATTGCCAAGCGTGTCGTGCTGGTAGTCGGGGCTGACGGCTTCGGCAGGCCTGTTTCAGAAGTCTGCCACCGCGCGGAGCGCTGGGCAGAACTGGCAGGCGTATCAATCAACTCCCCTGCAACGCCCGAAAGCGAAGCGCGCGTGATCATTTCGGAAGGATTCGGCAATTGTATTTTGATTAACAAGGTGGAATCCGCTCAGGCTTCAGCTGCAGCGGAAGAATTGGCAAAACGGCTTGCCTGTCCGGTCGTGGCAGGCAGTTTGAAAAAAGGGGTGTTTACATGCTTACGTTGATCCGCGGAGCAGGCGATATTGCAAGCGGCATTGCGCTGCGCCTGAACCGGGCAGGTTTCTCCGTCGTGATGACTGAAACGGAGCGTCCGACGACCATCCGCCGTACCGTGGCTTTTTCAGATGCGGTTGTAAAAGGAGAACAGACCGTTGAAGATATCACCGCGTTTCGGGCAGACACCTGGGAAGATGCACTCTGTTTTCTGAATCAGAAGAACATCCCTGTTTTGGTCGACCCTGATTGTATAAGCCGTAAACATCTGCATCCGGACGTTCTCGTGGATGCGATCCTTGCAAAACGCAACCTGGGAACGAAAATCACGGATGCTCCCATCGTCATAGGAATCGGTCCGGGCTTTACCGCAGGAATTGACTGTCATGCGGTAGTGGAAACAATGCGCGGACATACGCTCGGACGCGTTTATTACGAAGGAAGCGCGCTTCCAAACACAAACATTCCCGGGCTCATCGGCGGCTTTGCAGGCGAACGGGTACTGCGGGCACCGACGGATGGCGTATTTATAGGCGCACACCGAATCGGTGATTACGTGGAATCCGGTGAAACCGTTGGTTTCGTGGAAGAACAGCCGATGAAGGCAACCATCTCAGGAACGCTTCGCGGACTGCTTGCAGACGGTGTCCCCGTAAAAAAAGGAATGAAATCCGGCGATGTCGATCCTCGCGGAGAGAAAGGATACTGTGATCTGGTTTCCGATAAAGCGCTCTCCATCGGCGGCGGAGTATTGGAAGCGATTCTACATTTTGAGGCGGAAAATTATGGAAAATGAAGTGAAACTCACTAAGCTCGCCAAATGCGCAGGCTGCGGTGCAAAAGTCGGCGCCGGCGTTCTCGCACAGATTCTGGGCGACATGAAAGTGCATCACGATCCGAACCTCCTTGTCGGTTTTGACAAAAGCGATGATGCCAGTGTCTACAAGGTTTCCGATGACCTTGCTCTCGTTCAGACGGTCGATTTTTTCCCGCCCATTCATGATGATCCCTATACATTCGGTCAGATCGCTGCGACCAATGCGCTGTCCGATGTATACGCCATGGGAGGCGAACCGAAACTCGCTCTCAATATCATGGCCGTGCCAAAGGATATGCCGGCTGAAACCGTTCATGAGATCCTGCGCGGCGGCTACGATAAAGCATATGAAGCAGGGGCGATCATCACCGGCGGGCACAGTATTCTGGATGACGAGCCAAAGTACGGACTTGCCGTGACGGGTTTTGTGCATCCGGACCGGGTTCTGACCAACAGCGGTGCGAAGCCGGGCGACGTGCTTCTTCTGACCAAGCCGCTCGGGATCGGTATTCTTACGACTGCGGCAAAAGTCGATATGGCTTCACTGGAAAACATGGCATATGCAGTAAAGCTGATGACAACGCTCAACCGCGCCGCGCGCGACGCAATGGTCAAATACCGGGTCCATG
This sequence comes from Clostridia bacterium, assembly GCA_017514685.1. Lineage (GTDB taxonomy): Bacteria > Bacillota > Clostridia > Christensenellales > CAG-138 > UBA3792. The sequence goes on along the minus strand of JAFWJN010000034.1, from coordinate 54,977 downwards.
CATGTACCGATGTAACAGGATTTTCCCTCATGGGACACGGTCTGGAAATGGCGCAGGGCAGCGATGTGGAACTGCATCTCAACGTGTCTGCAATCGATCTGATTCCCGAGGCAGTGGAACTGGCACGGATCGGTATCCTCCCGGAAGGAATGTACCGGAACCGCAGCTTTGCCGAACCGTACGCCGATCCGGGAAAAACGGAACTTTGCAGGCAGGATGTCCTGTATGATCCGCAGACAGCAGGCGGACTGCTCATTGCCGTTGATCCTGCGGATGCCGCCGCACTTTATGAGGAACTGAAAGATGCTGTTCCGTCTGCACAGTGCATCGGCACAGTTGAACCATATCACGGCGGAAAGCGGATCTTTCTTCACTGAGCGGTTCCTGCCTGCTCCGCAAGTTTTATAAAAGAAATGAATGATCGCCAGTGAGCGATCGAAAGGAGTCATGCAACATGTCAAAAAGAATCAACCCCTGGGTGCTGATCACCGGCGCATTGGTCGGTATCGCAGCCGTACTGCTCACTGCACTGGGCAACCCCGCCAACATGGGCTTTTGCATTGCGTGTTTCATCCGTGACATCGCGGGTGCTACACATCTGCATTTCGCGGCGCCTGTGCAGTATTTCCGTCCTGAGATCGTCGGTCTCGTACTTGGTTCCACGATCATGTCCCTTGCGTCAAAGGAATTCAAAGCGCGCGCAGGTTCCTCGCCCGCGACCCGTTTTATCATCGGCGCATTCGTCATGATCGGAGCTCTGGTATTCCTCGGCTGTCCGCTCCGTATGGTCATCCGTATGGGCGGCGGAGACTTGAACGCCTTTGTCGGACTTGCCGGATTCTTTATCGGCATCCTGATCGGTGTATTCTTCCTGAAAAAAGGGTTCTCGCTCAAACGCACCTATGAAGTCACAAAGACGGAAGGTTTTGCCCTGCCGGGTCTTCTCATCCTGCTGTTCGGCATCTTTCTCGCTGTCCCTTCCCTGTTTGCGTTCTCCGAGAGCGGTCCCGGTTCCAAATATGCGCCTGCGCTCATCTCCCTGCTCGTAGCAATTGTTGTCGGTGCATTTGCGCAGAAATCACGCCTGTGCATGGTCGGCGGTATGCGTGACGCCGTGATGTTCCGCGATTTCAATCTCCTCTCCGGATTTGCCGTGATTTTTGTGGTCGTATTCCTCGGCAATGTCATCCTGGGTAAATTTACCGGTTTTTCAACCATTTCCCAGCCTATTTCTCATTCCAGTGAACTGTGGAATCTTCTCGGCATGGTGCTTGTTGGCTGGGGCAGCGTCCTGCTTGGCGGATGCCCGCTGCGTCAGCTCATTCTGGCAGGCGAAGGCAACGGTGACAGTGCCGTGACCGTGCTCGGCATGCTTGTCGGCGCAGCATTTGCCCATAACTTCAAGCTTGCGGGCAGCGCGGACAGTCTTGTTGACGGCGTATACAAAGTCGGCGGAATCGCTACGACCGGCAAAGTCGTTGTGCTCATCGGCTTCGCTGTTCTGCTGGTCATTTCCCTGCTCAACTCCACTCTGGTGAAAAAGGAGGCAAAATAACATGATCGATGCAAGAGGACAGAGCTGCCCCATCCCCGTTGTGATGGTGCAGAACGCGGTCAAAAAAGAAAACCATCCTTCTGAACTTCAGGTCAAAGTCGACGCGAAGGTATGCGTGGAAAACATCACACGATATGCCGCGACGGTCGGCTATACCGTTTCCGTTGAAGAAGCGGACGGCGAATATACGCTCACACTGAAAAAGTAAGAAAAATCAAGTACATCGGAGCTGCACCAAACGGTGCAGCTCTTTTCGTAGTTCTTTGGAAAGTATCACGGCAGCAGGGCTTTTCGATTGCATTTTCCCCTCTGTATGATATAATGAATATGATTTGTATAAGTACCAGACTGCCTTCAGAAGGATTCGCAAAAAGAGGTGCTTTATGGCTCAGTTTACAGTAAACGGCAAAACCGTTACAGTAGAGAAAAATCAGAAACTGATACGCTATCTGCGTGATACGATGCACCTGACCAGTGTCAAGGACGGGTGCAGCGAAGGCGCCTGCGGTACCTGTACCTTGCTGGTTGACGGCAAGGCGACCAAGGCCTGTATCCTGCAGACGGACAAGCTTGAAGGCAAAAACATCATAACCGTCGAAGGCCTTTCCGGCTGGGAACGGGATGTCTATACCTATGCTTTCGGAGAAGCAGGCGCGGTGCAGTGCGGTTTCTGTATTCCGGGCATGGTAATGTGTGCCAAAGGGCTCATTGATCAAAATCCGAATCCAACCCGCGACGAAGCGGCGTTTGCCATCCGCGGCAACATCTGCCGGTGCACCGGATATGTCAAGATCCTTGACGCCATCCTGCTTGCAGCGAAAATTTTCCGTGAAGGCAAACTCCCCGGAACAGAGAAGAAGGATTATCAGATCGGTTCCCGCGTTCACCGCATTGATGTTGCCGAAAAAGTACAGGGATACGGTAAGTATCCTGACGACATCTATGTCGACGGTATGTGCTACGGCAGCGCGGTCCGTTCCCAGTATCCCCGTGCACGCGTCCTGTCGATCGACACCTCCGAAGCGGAAGCGCTTCCCGGAGTCGTCTGTGTGCTGACGGCAAAGGACATTCCCGGCAAAAACTATGTCGGACACATTAAAAAGGATCAGCCGACTCTCATTCCCGTCGGTGAAATCACTCATTATCTCGGCGATTCCGTCGCGCTGGTATGCGCTAAGGATCAGGAGACGCTGGAAGCAGCGAAGAAACTGGTCAAAGTGGAATACGAGGTTCTCCCCGCCGTTCATAATCCCGTTGAAGCTGCAGCGGAAGACGCGCCGCTGGTGTTTGAAACAGATAAGAACAACATACAGGCCCATAAGCATGTTTCCCGCGGTAACGCAGACGAAGCGATTGCCAACAGTAAATATGTCATCACGGAACACTTTGAAACACCATGGACGGAACACGCTTTCCTGGAACCGGAATGCTGTGTTGCTCTTCCCCTGGAAAACGGCGGTGTAAAACTCCTTACCACAGACCAGAGCGCACATACCACTCTCCATGAATGTGCGCAGATGCTGGGCGTAGACTATGAGCATTGCCTGGTAGAAAACCAGTTGGTCGGTGGCGGATTCGGCGGCAAAGAAGATATGTCCGTGCAGCATCACGCAGCGCTGATCGCATATGTAGCCAGAGTTCCTGTCAAAGTTAAACTTACGCGTGCGGAATCCATTCTCATCCACCCCAAACGGCATCCGTTCTGGATGGACTTCACGATGGGCTGTGACGAAAACGGCATCATTCAGGGTGTCAAGGCAAAAGTCGTTTCCGATACGGGAGCATTTGCGTCACTCGGCGGACCGGTATTGGAACGAGCATGCACGCATGCTGCCGGACCTTACGCCTATGAGAATTTTGAAATCACAGGCGATGCATATTATACCAACAACCCTCCCGCAGGCGCGTTCCGCGGTTTCGGTGTCACGCAGACCTGCTTTGCCACCGAGACGCTTCTCAATATGATGGCGGACAAAGTCGGCATTTCCCCCTGGGAAATCCGTTACCGGAACGCGATCCGTCCCGGAGGTGTACTGCCGAACGGCCAGATCGTCGGTCCCGAAACAGGACTGGTGGAGACCCTTTTGGCAGTCAAGCCCTACTATGATGAAGCGGTCAAAAACGGAGACCCCGTCGGCCTGGCCTGCGCAATGAAAAACGCGGGCGTCGGCGTAGGACTTCCGGACTGGGGCCGCGCAAAACTCATTGTCGAGGATGACGCCAAGGTCCATATCTACTCCGGTGCCAGCTGCATCGGACAGGGGCTTGGAACGGTTCTGACACAGATGGTCGTTACCAATGCAGGCATCCATCCGGATGACATCGTTTATGAGCGCAGCAACACCTGGATCGCGCCGGACTCCGGAGATACCTCCGGTTCGCGTCAGACGCTTGTGACGGGCGAAGCGGTCCGCCGTGCCTGCGAAAAGCTTACAGAAGCCTTGCAGGGCCGGACGCTTTCCGAACTCAAAGGGCAGGAATTTTACGGAGAATATCTCGCTGCGACGGATCCGCTCGGCGCGGATGTCCCGAATCCCGTGTCTCATGTCGCCTACGGCTATGCGACGCAGATGTGCATTCTCGACCCCAAAACCGGCAAGATCAAGCAGATGGTTGCTGCGCATGACGTCGGCAAAGCGATCAATCCCTTGAGCTGTGAAGGACAGATTGAAGGCGGTGTTGTGATGTCGATGGGCTTTGCGCTCACGGAGCAGTATCCGATCAACGATAACTGCAAGCCGACCGCAAGATACGGTACACTGGGGCTTTTCCGTGCAACGGAAGTTCCGCCGGTCAAAGCGATCGTCGTTGACAAGCCCGGACTTAATCTGGCAAACGGCGCCATTGGCATCGGGGAGATCACATCCATCCCCACCGCGCCTGCGATTGCGGACGCATATTTCCGTTTCGACGGCAAACGGCGGTTCAGTCTTCCGCTGGAAGGCACGCCTTATTCCCGGAAGAAGTAACGTTTTCTTGAGAAAGAAAAAACGGCCTTCCAACTGGCAGGCCGCAGATATGGCAAAAATGGATACAGCCGAACGGTCATGTCCATCCGACAGTGCATGCCAAAGGATTATCTTCTATTCGGAAGCTGTTTGTGCATTGAGTTTTTCGAGAATTGCTTTGGTATCCACATCGGTCAGTTCTTCCTCTCCGACTTCAAAGAGCAGCAGGTCGCTCTCATGTCTGCGAATGACTGCGCTGCCTCCGGTGTCGCCGGTCAGGGCGCACAGTTCCGGGAAGTATTTTTTCGGAAAGATGCACGGGTTACCCCGCTTTCCGTCATGTGATGCGCCGACGATGGCATCCGGATGTTGGCGATAACAGCCGATCAGGGCTGCAACGCTCTCGCGTCTGAGCAGCGGCTGATCGGAAACAAGGTAAAGAATCGCGCTGCAGGTACCGGAAAGAGCTTCTGTGCCGAGACGCACCGTACGGCTTAACCCGTCTTCCGGGCGGTCATTACGAACGCATTGGAAGCCGTAACGTTTTGCAAGTTCTTCCACTTCGTCATATTGCGTTACAACGCAGACGGAGGTAATACTATCCGCGGGCACAGCGGCAAAAGCGTGCTCGATCAGTGTTTTTCCATCTAAGAAGGTGGCAAGTTTGTTTTCTCCGAAACGTACGGCGTTTCCCGCCGCCATGATGACACAGCCAACAGCCGGAGCGGTTTTGTTTTTCATTTTTGATCACCCGCTTTCACTGTAGCAAAAAAGCAATAGATTAGTCAACCATTTTTCTCTCATAAGGAGGACAAGCCCCATGAGCAAGGTAGGCAGAAGCGAAATCCGTGTCGATGCCTTTGACAAAGCAAGCGGCCGGACAAAGTACTATGAAGATCGCGTTCCGGCGGACGCGCTCTATGTCCGCATCAAGCATGCGGAAATCGCGCACGGATTTGTCAAATCTGTTGACAAGAGCGCCGCGGAAGCGATTCCGGGCGTCGTAAAGGTTCTGGACTGCTTTGATGTACCGGATCTCCCGTTCCCCACGGCAGGCCATCCCTGGTCGATGGATCCCGGTCATCAGGACATCGCCGACCGGCATCTTCTCAATCAGCATGTCCGTTACTGGGGTGATGATGTTGCGGTCGTTATCGCGGAAAACGAGGTTGCCGCACATCAGGGGGTTCGTGCTCTGAAGGTAGAATATGAGTCACTTCCTTTTGTGCTCGATGTTCAGAAAGCGATGGAAGACGGCGCGCCGCAGCTTCACGAGGCGTTTCCGAACAACATTCTCAAGCACACCGGCATGAAGAAAGGCGACTATTCATCTGCGATCAAGGAGCCGGGACTAATCTGCATCGATAAATGGTACGACACTCCCACCGTTCAGCACTGCCATATCGAAAATCACGGATGTTTCGCATGGCAGGAAGATGACCGGCTCGTCGTGGTTTCCTCAACGCAGATCCCGCATATCATCCGCCGGGTAGTCGGACAGGCGCTTGGACGCCCATGGGGTGATATTGAAATCGTCAAGCCCTATATAGGCGGCGGATTCGGAAACAAACAGGATGCGCTCTATGAGCCGCTTTGCGCTTGGTGTTCCACACAGGTTGGAGGGCGATGCGTCCGGCTTGACTGCTCCCGTGAAGAGACATTTGTCTCGAACCGCGTGCGTCATGCCATCCGCTTCCATATCGTCTCTTGGCTGCGGAAAGACGGGACGATTGCCGCGCGCAAAGTCGAATGCTTCTCCAACCAGGGTGCATATGCCTCGCACGGACATTCCATCGTCGCAAAAGCGATGGGCTCCTTCCCCCAGCATTATCCCTGCGAAAACATGGAATGCGACGCTTATACGGTATTCACCAACCGTCCGGCAGCCGGGGCGATGCGCGGCTACGGAATGCCGCAGGCAAGTTTTGCCGACGAAAGCAACATCGAGGATTGTGCCAAGGCGCTTGGCATGGACTCCTACGAGTTCCGCAAAAAGAATGTCATGCCCAAGGGCTTCCATGATGCATTCTCCGGCAACACCAACTATTATGACAGTTTCCGCGAATGTATGACTAAAGGTGCAGCGTTCATCGATTATGAACGCAAAAAGAAGGAATACGCGAATGATACCGGCGACATCCGCCGAGGCATCGGCATGGCGACCTTCTGGTATAACACTGCGGTCTATCCGATTTCGCTGGAAACTTCTTCCAACCGGATGCTATTAAATCTTGACGGCACCGTGACCTTCCAGTGCGGTGAAACCGAAATCGGACAGGGCGCTGACACTGCCTATGCGCAGATGGTCGCTGAAGCCGTAGGACTGAAAAGTTACCGCGATGTTCATGTCAAATCCTGCCAGGATACGGATATCACACCCACGGGACTTGGCGCATACGCATCACGCCAGACCTACGTTGCCGGCTTTTCGATCCGGCAGACTGCTGACCTGCTGCGAGAAAAAATCTTAAACTATGCCAACGAAGTCACCCGGCAGGCAGTCGCAAACATGGATATCGTCGACGGCAATATCATCCGGAAAGGCGACGGCTCCGTTCTGATGTCTCTTTCGGAACTGGCAATGACTGCGCAGTATAATCCCGTTCACAGCGAACATATTACCGCCGAGAGCACCTACACCATCCGCAACAACGCCTACTCCTTCGGCTGCACATTTGCCGAGGTTGAGGTTGATATTCCGATGTGCAAGGTGACACTTAAAAACATTGTCAATGTCCATGACTGCGGAAACCTCATCAACCCCGCGCTCGCCGAAGCACAGGTGCATGGCGGTATGTCAATGGCAATCGGCTACGGGCTCTCCGAACAGCTCATTTTCGACGAAAAAACCGGAAAGCCCCTTAACGGCAATCTGCTGGACTATAAACTCTCGACCTTTATGGATCACCCGCATCTTGAAGCGGAATTTGTCGAGAATCCGGAGCCGACCTCCCCGTTCGGCACGAAAGCGCTCGGCGAACCGCCCGCATGTTCAGGCGCTCCTGCGATCCGCAACGCGATTCTGGACGCAACCGGTGTTGCGATCGATCGCAACCCGATCAATCCGCACGTTTTGTATGCGGAATTCTCCAAAGCGGGACTTATCCATGACGACTGGAAGGAGGCGAAATAAGCAATGTATGATATGAAGGCCCTGTATGAGGCATCGAGTGTCGAGGAAGCCATCGCGCTCCGTATCGAGCACCCGGAAGCACAGATTATCGCCGGCGGTTCAGATGTGCTGGTTCAAATGCGGGAAGGAAAGCGCGCAGGCAAAGAGCTGATTTCCATCTACATGATCGACGATCTGCGCGGTGTCAGTCTTGATGAAGAAGAAAATCTCCGCATCGGCTCTTTGACAAGCTTTTCCCACATAACACGCGATCCTCTGATTCAGAAATACTGCAATGTCCTGGGCGAGGCGGTTGATCAGGTCGGTTCCCCGCAGATCCGCAACATCGGCACCATCGGCGGCAACACCTGCAACGGCGTCACATCTGCAGACTCTGCCTCCACACTGCACGCCTATGAAGCGATTGTGGAACTGACAGGAAAAAACGGCGTCCGCCGTCTTCCGATCAAGGATTTCTACATCAAAGCGGGACTGGTCGATATCAAGCCGGATGAGATTCAGACGGCAATCCTGATTCCGAAAGCGAGTTATGAGAACACTTTCGGTCACTATATCAAGTATGGCATGCGGAACGCTATGGAGATCGCAACGCTCGGATGCAGCGTAAACGTTCGGCTCTCGGCGGATAAAAAGAAGATCGAACGCTGCCGTATCGCATATGGTGTCGCAGGTCCGGTACCGATGCGCTGTCCAAGCGCAGAAGCCGTTGCAAACGGCGCTGTTCCCACAAAAGAACTTGCTGAGCAATTCGCCCGCACAGTCATCGACGATATCAACCCCCGTGACTCATGGCGCGCAAGCAAAGCGTTCCGTCAGCATATCGCAGTCGAGATGGCCAAGCGCGCATTCACACGGGCAGTTGAACTTGCAGGAGGTGAAATGGCATGAGTGCACAATATAAACTGATTCACTGCACAATCAACGGCAAAAAAGTCGAAAAGATGGTCGATGTGCGCGCATCTCTTACGGATATGCTGCGCAACGACTATCACCTGACTTCCGTGAAAAAGGGCTGCGAAGTCGGCGAGTGCGGAGCCTGCAATGTACTGATCAACGGAGAAGCATTTAATTCCTGCATCTATCTTGCTGTCTGGGCAGAAGGAAAAAACATCCAGACGCTGGAAAGTCTCCTGTCTCCCGATGGAGAATTGAGCGATATCCAGCAGGCTTTTGTCGAGGAATCCGCGATCCAGTGCGGTTTCTGTACCCCCGGATTCATTATGACGGCAGTGGAGATTCTGAATGCGGGCAAGTTCTACAGTGATGAAGAACTGCGCAAACTGCTCTCCGGACATCTGTGCCGCTGCACCGGCTATGAAAACATCTTCCGCGCAGTCAAAAAAGCCATGTACCGCCGCCTCGGCAAGGAAATTGATTTCTGATTTCTGTTTCCGAAAAACAAACCGCCTTGCGGCGGTAATGGAGTTTCTGACCAAACAAATCCGGAGCGCTTGCAAAGCGCTCCTTTTCATTCTTCTTCAGCGATTCTCTTTACGGCTTCGATCGCAGTATCGATCTCTTCCTCGGTAGTAAACCAGGAAAAGCTGAAACGCACCGCTCCCTGTTCCTTTGTGCCCAGTGCTTCATGAAGCCGCGGAGCACAGTGCGCGCCGGCGCGCGTCGCGATCCCGTATTCTTCACTTAAAAGGTCCGACACCTCACCCGAATCATAATCCCGGATATTCATCAGAACAATACCGAGGTGTTCCCCTGAAAAGTCACCGTAGACCGTCACGCCCGGAATGTTGCGGACACCATTATAAAACCGCTTCGTCAGCATGATTTCTTTTGTCTGGATGGTTTCCACGCCGATTTCATTCAGGCAGTCGATCGCAGCAGAGAGTCCTGCGATACCGTGTCCGTTGAGCGTTCCCGCTTCCAGGCGCGTCGGATACTGCTCCGGCTGTGATGTGCTGTAAGTCTGGACGCCTGTTCCCCCGACAATAAGCGGAGCGATCTCCACCCCTTTCCGGATGCACAAGCCCCCGGTTCCCTGGGGTCCCATCAGTCCTTTATGCCCTGTAAAGCATAGCACGTCCGCCCCCATTTCCTGCATATCAACAGGCCAGGTGCCTGCCGTTTGAGCTGCGTCAACAATCAGCAGTGCTCCATGTGCATGAACGATTGAACTGACCTTTTTAATGTCTACCACATTCCCGGTTAAGTTGGATGCGTGAGTACAAACGGCCAGTTTGGTATTCGGGCGCATCAGGCGCTCAAAATCCGCATAGTTGATTAAACCGGATCTGTCTGCCGGTACAAAGTCCACCATAACGCCCCGCTCTTTTTGCAGCAAATACAGCGGCCGCAGTACAGAGTTATGCTCCAAATCGGTGGCTATCACATGATCCCCGGATTTTAGCAATCCATATAGCGCGATATTCAGCGATTCCGTAATATTGCTTGTGAATACGACATGATCGGGTCTTGGGCAATGGAAAAACGAGGCCAGTTTGACCCGTGCGCCATAAATCGCATGTGCGGCGTCCATAGATCCTTTATGCATGCCCCGGGAACTGTTGCCCATTGTCTGCAGTGCATTGAGCATCGCCTCTCCCACTTGCATCGGCTTTTTGAGTGTCGTTGCAGCATTGTCAAGATAAATCATTTTGTATTCCTTTCCATTTCCGGTCTGCATATGCTTCGTCCGAAGCTGTTATCAGTATAGCATTGTTCATATGTGAGATGCAATTTACGTTAATAATCCGCTAAAAGTCATTATCGGAAAATATTCACCCATCTGCTCTTCTTAAGAGGAAATTCCCGGAAGGAATCTTCCCGTTATGCTTTCAGGACAATTCCTGATCTGCATCGGCGTACCGCAGGCAACGATCCGGCCGCCTTCCTCTCCGCCTCCGGGACCCATATCGATCACATAGTCTGCATTCCGAATCACATCAAGATCATGCTCGATCACCACAACCGTCGCGCCGTTCTCAATGAGCGATTGAAATACTTCGAGAAGCGTTTTTACATCAAGCGGATGCAGGCCGATCGTCGGCTCATCAAATACAAAGACGCTGTCCGACTGTATCCTCCCCATCTCGCTTGCAAGTTTCAGCCTCTGCGCTTCGCCTCCCGACAGGCTCGGTGTTTCCTCTCCCAAGGTCAGATATCCAAGTCCAAGATTTTTCAGGACGGAAAGCCTTGGTTCGACATTTTTCATATCCTTGCAGAACCCGATCGCAGTATTCACATCCATTGCCATCAGTTCCGGAAGCGTTCTTTCCTCTCCTGTTTTGTTTTTCAGGCTCACCTGATTGGCAGCCTTAGAATAGCGGTTTCCCCTGCATTCGGGACATGGGATTTCCACATCCGGCAGAAATTGCACATCAAGGCTGATCGAACCTGTTCCGTCACAGATGGGACACCGCAGGGAACCGGTATTATAGGAAAAATCACCGGCTTTATAGCCCCGTTCCTTTGCGCTCCTGCTTGTGGCATACAGTTTTCGCAGTTCATCATGGACGTTTGCATACGTGGCAACCGTAGAGCGGATATTGATCCCGATCGGTGAGGCATCGATCAGCTTCACGTGATGTATGCCTTCCGCCTCCACCAGCGCTACATGCTCCGGAAGCGGTTCCCCCGATATTGCGGCGGTTAAACCCGGAACAAGGCTTTCCAGCACCATTGTGGTCTTTCCTGATCCGGAAACACCTGTGACTACCGTCAGTTTTCCTTTCGGAATTGTCACATCAAGACTTTTCACCGTGTGGATCGGACGCGTCTGTATATGAATGCAGCCACGATCAAACAGATCTGTTCCAGCCGTTTTTCTGCTGATCTCAGTCGTCCCCTTCAGAAACGGCGCGATGACCGAGCTGGGATTGTTCGCGATCTGTTCAACCGTCCCTTCCGCAATGACTCTTCCGCCGTTTGCTCCGGCACCCGGTCCCATTTCGATCAGCCAGTTGGATTCTTTCAGAATCTGTATATCATGGTCCACCAAAAGCACGGAATTACCGTCGGAAACCAGATCATGCATAACATTGTTCAGCCCTATGATGTTTGCGGGATGCAGCCCGACAGACGGCTCGTCCAGGACATAAAGCACGCCGGTCGTCCTGTTTCTGACCGCTCTTGCGAGCTGCATTCTCTGACGTTCTCCGGTTGATAATGTTGACGCCGCCCGGTCAAGAGTCAGATAAGATAAGCCGAGATCCATCAGCCGCTTGGCCACATTCTGATAGGATTCGCAAATGCTTTTTGCCATGGGCTTCATTTCTTCCGGCATGGAGTTCGGAACCATTGCGATCCAGTCCAATGATTGCGAAAGAGTCATGGTACATACTTCATCCAGGCTGATTCCCATAATTTTCGGGGATCTCGCTCTTTCGGAAAGTCTTGTTCCCCGGCATTCCGGACAGACTGAAAGACGCAGAAACTTCTCTACTCGCTTCATCCCATTCTCATCTTTCACTTTTGAAAGCGCATTTTCCACAGTATAGATGGCGTTGAAATAGGTGAAATCCATCTCGCCTGCGGCACCGCTCGTCTGATTCTGATAGACGATATGTCGCTTGACCGCCGGGCCATGAAACACGATTTCCCGTTCTTTTTCCGTCAGATCCCTGAACGGAACATCTGTCCGCACGCCCATGTCTCTTGCGATATCCTTCATCAGGGACCACATCAGCGTTTGCCAAGGGCGTACGGCTCCTTCATCGATCGTCAGAGATTCATCCGGAACCAATGTTGACTCGTCCACTACACGGACAATTCCTGTTCCGTCACAGTGCGGACAGGCTCCCTGACTGTTAAATGCAAGCTCCTCAGCGCCGGGACCGTAAAAATGCTCTCCGCATTCGGGACATATTAACTCCTGCTCCGCCGCTACCGCCATGGAAGGCGCAAGGTAATGGCCGTTCGGGCATTTATGACTGCCAAGCCTTGAAAACATCAGTCTCAGACTGTTCAGAAGTTCTGTCCCGGTTCCGAATGTCGACCGGATACCCGGCACCGCCGGCCGCTGATGCAGTGCAAGAGACGCCGGCACATACAGAACGTCGTCCACATCCGCTTTTGCAGCCTGTGTCATACGGCGTCTTGTATAGGTGGAAAGGGATTCCAGATATCGCCTTGATCCCTCCGCATAGAGCACGCCGAGCGCCAGTGATGATTTTCCGGATCCGGATACCCCTGCAATCCCGACAATTTCGTTAAGCGGAATATCAACATCTATATTTTTCAGGTTGTGAACTCTGGCGCCTCTGATTTCTATATTCTTCGGTATTTCATGGTTTCTGTACATATTGATTTACCTTTCTTTACAGTTGCCGGCAGTTTCCCGGTATGATCAGATTGCTGTCTCAATGCGCAAAAGACGCCTTGATCTGCTGCAGAAATCTCTCCGCGATCGGGGAAAAAGCCTGATATCTTTTCCATACAAGAAAAAGCTTCGTTTCCAATCTTGGCGTGAGCGGTCTGAATACAAGTCCGCTCTCCGGTGAAGTATTGATCAAACGATCGAATGTCAGCAAATAGCCGAGATGCTCCTTGGCAAAGAGTGACGCATTATATGACAGGCGGAAAGAACCTTCCAGATGCAGCTGGTTCATTTTTTCTTTTGCCCAAAGAGGAATATCCTTTTCCCAGCTTTGTCCCGAACAGAATAGCGGCAGCCCTGTCAGATCATTGATGCTAATTTCCTGATGCTCAGCGAGCGGAACGTCTGCAGGCATCACGACTCCCCATACATCTGATTCCGGAAAAATGACAGATTCATACTTGGAAGCATCCGGAATCTCCGCAAGAACAGCAAAGTCCAACAGTCCCTTGTCCAGTTTTTCGGCAACCTGTTCTGTGTCTCCGCTGGTGATATGATATCGGAGTCCCGGATACTTTTGCTTGAAAGCATGAATCTCTTTTGCCAGAAAACTGATCTGATAAGACTCCGCCAGGCCGAAATACAGATCTCCGCCCGTTATCTCATCCAGGGAAATAAACTCTTTTTCGATACGATCCGCCATACTGACAAGGTCCTCCGCGCGGTTTCGCAGAAGTACTCCTTCCTCTGTCAGACGGATGCTGAAGCTGTGACGCGTGAACAGTTTCTTGCCCAGCTCTTCTTCCAATACTTTCAGCGCTTTGGATAACGTTGGCTGAGTGACATGAAGCATCTCCGCTGCCTTCGTCATGTTTTCTTCTCTCGCCACGGCAAGAAAGTATCTGAGTATACGTATCTCCATATCTGTTCCCCCGAATCTTCTGATTGATATTCTATTTTAGAATATCACGATATTCATTATAACTATTAGCGCGACTTTCTGCAAGCAGTTATAATGAAACCGCAGACAGAAAAGAAAGAAAGCAGATGTTATGAACGAGCAACTGAAAAATATGACTTTGGCTCTCCTGGATGCCGGATGCGGGCAGGACGCTATTGAAAAGGCCGGCCGGCTGCTGGAGAATGGGCAGAACAAGGAACTGATCCATCTTCTTCGCCTCTGCCGCTGCGGTCTTATAGAAGACCTGCATGCAGCCCAGCGGAGAGTTGACCGGCTGGATTATCTGATCCGGCAGGCTGAAAACCATTCATAAGAAAAAAACGAAAGGAAAATACAACCATGATTAAAAAGGAAGAACTGAAACTGACACAGAAATGGGACAAAACATTTCCCCTGAGTGATAAGATTGATCACTGCAAAGTGACTTTTGTAAACCGCTATGGCATTACACTGGCGGCTGATATGTATGTGCCAAAGAATGCAGAAGGCAAACTTCCTGCGATTGCTGTCTCCGGTCCCTTTGGCGCGGTCAAAGAACAGTGCTCCGGGTTGTATGCACAGACCATGGCAGAACGCGGTTTTCTGACAATCGCGTTTGATCCCTCCTTCACCGGTGAAAGCGGCGGCAATGTTCGCTATATGGCTTCTCCGGACATTAATACGGAGGATTTCATGGCCGCAGTCGATTTTCTTTCCCTTTGCGACAAAGCTGATCCAAACCGTATCGGTATCATCGGGATCTGCGGCTGGGGCGGTATGGCAATCAACACCGCCGCGCTGGATACCCGGATCAAAGCAACCGTTGCCTCAACCATGTATGACATGACCCGCGTTAACGCCAAAGGCTACTTTGACTCTGCCGATAATGAGGATGCACGATATCAGGCAAAAGTTGCTATGTGTGCTCAGCGACTGGAAGATCTGAAAAACGGCGAGTACAAACTTGGCGGGGGCGTAGTCGATCCTCTGCCGGAAGATGCGCCTTTTTTTGTCAAGGATTACTATGATTATTACAAGACGGAGCGCGGCTATCATGTCCGCTCTCTGAACTCCAACGGCGGATGGAACGTTATCGGATGCGAGTCCTTTGTCAATCAGCCGATCCTTCGGTACTCCAATGAAATCCGCAGCGCTGTTCTCCTGATCCACGGGGATAAAGCACATTCCTGCTATTTCAGCCGTGATGCTTATTCCGATATGATCAAAGACAGTAATTATGCCGATAACAAAGAATTGTTTATCATACCCGGCGCATCTCACACGGATCTCTATGACGGCGGCGGAAAAAATGCGATTCCTTTTGATAAAATCGAAGCATTTATGAGGGAGAATCTAAAATGAGCAAAATTCTTGTTATTGCAACAAGCCTGCGTCCAAAAAGCAATTCAGACACGCTCGCAATGGAAATGATCCGCGGTGCCGAAGAAGCCGGGCACAAGGTTGAGTTTGTCAGTTTGAAAAACAAACAGATCAGCTTCTGCAAAGGATGCCTTGCATGTCAGAAAACGGAAAAATGTGTGATCAAAGATGATGCGGTGGAAATCGCAGAAAAAGTTAAACTCGCGGATACTCTGGTATTTGTCACTCCCATCTATTATTACGAGATGAGCGGCCAGATGAAGACGCTTCTGGACCGGCTGAATCCGCTCTTCCCTTCGGACTACTTCTTCAGGAAAGTTTATCTTCTTTCCACGGCGGCCGAAGAGGAAGCGTATGTACCAAACAGAGCCCTTGCCGGTCTTGGTGGCTGGGTTGATTGTTTCGAAAAAGCTGAACTGGCAGGTTCCTTGTTTTGCGGAGGACTGAATGATTCAGGTGAAGCGGAAAAGCACGTGAAAGGACTTGAAAAAGCGTATGCGTTCGGAAAGCAATTACAATAAGAAAAGTTGCTTCTTTCGGTTCATTCTGCTGGTCATCACTTTAGGGTTGCTGACCGCATGCAGCAGTGTTCCGGAGATGAATGAACCCGTTTCTTTGGAGCTTCCATCCGAGAAGCCTTCCGCTGCCGCTGCAACGGAGATTCAAAAAAGCGAAGCAACACCGGATGCCCCCATCGTTTCCGATACGGAAAATACCGTCGAAACGGTGCAGGCGCCCACTCCTGTTCCGGAAGAAAACATTCCGGATGACAATCCCGTAGCAGAGAATGAGGGTCATACAAAAATGAAAATGTTCATCAACGATACAGAAGTTTCCGTTGTATGGGAAGAGAATGAAAGTGTTTCCGCACTGGTTGAAATGGCTGAAAAAGCGCCGGTTTCCATACAGATGTCGATGTACGGAGGCTTCGAGCAGGTCGGATCCATTGGTGTGAACTTACCGAGAAATGATGTCCAGACCACAACACAAGCAGGCGATATCGTATTGTATTCGGGCAATCAGATCGTTGTATTCTACGGATCCAATTCCTGGGCTTATACCCGCCTCGGGAAAATTGAGGGACTCAGTCAATCCGAACTCAGGTCTCTCCTGGGAAAGAATGCTGTCGAACTGAAGATAACTATCGAGTAAGTGTCTCACACTTTTCCGTTTTTTCTGGTATAATAATAACAATGATTCGCTGAAGGATTTAGACCTCTTCTTGTAATTTCAACAAGGGTTCTGAATTGAAGGGGAAAGAAAGAAGGAAATGCAAATGAAAAAAGATTTGGGCGTAATTCCCGCAGTATATCCCATGCCGGTATTGATGGTGGCAGCATATGACGAGAACGAAAAAGTCAATGTAATGAATGTTGCCTGGGGACAGATCTGTGACGAAGACAAGATCATTCTGTTTATCGGTGAAGGGAAAAAAACATGGCTGAATATTCAGGCCAGCAAGGCATTTACCGTTGCTCTTGCAGACAAGGCGCATATGGATGTTGCAGACTTCTTTGGAATCGCATCCGGCAATAAGATTAATGACAAGTTTGAGCGCACGGGCTACCATGCGGTAAAAAGTGACAAAGTGCACGCTCCCATTATTGAAGAATTCCCTCTTGTAATGGAATGCGAACTGCTTGAGTTCCTTCACAGTGACTATGTGGACGGGATTGTCGGTAAGATTGTCAATGTCAAAGCGGAAGAATCTGTCTTGAATGAAAAAGGGAAAGTGGAACCCGAGAAGCTCAATGCAATTCTGTTCGATCAGTTCCGGAACGGATACTATGTCGTTGGTGAGAAAGTCGGAAAAGCCTGGAATGCAGGTGCTGCCCTGATGAAAGGCTGATCCTTTCAGCGAGACTCGGATAAAACAAATAGTTCTCCATGATCGATATCGAAGAATACAAATCAATTGTTTCCGAGCTCTTGGATGAACTCCCCGGTGAGTTTTTCCGGGAGCTTTCCGGCGGTGTGCTCGTATCAGATGCCATGGTCATTCCGAACTATGCAAAAGAAAATGATCTCTACACGCTGGGCTTGTACAAAGTCTATTCCGGTATCCGCCAGATCATTCTCTACAAAGGCTCTTTTGACAAGGCCTATCCATATGCCGACGCAAAGGAAGCTAAAAATATCCTGCGTCATGTTCTCCGGCATGAATTCCGGCATCATCTGGAATATCTAGGCGGCATTCACGATTCTTCTTCTCTGGAAGCGCAGGACGAACGGGAGAAACTTGCTTATCTATCCCGCCATCACAATACATCTGCCGAATGATTGAGTCTGATCACAGTCTTCGGCCAACATGTTCCAATACCACAAAAAAACGAGGCCTCAAATGCAGTTTCCGCATTTTCCGGTCTCGTTTTCGTTACATGCTTTTTTCAAATCTTAAGATTTTCAGGACTTCTGCTTTTGCAGCATCTCAACTGCTTCCTCCAGAGAAACGCATTCCGCAAACAAATCCGGCCATACTTCGTTATAGTAATATTCGCAGGTTGTTTTTCCTGTCATATAGGGGTTGTCAAAAGTCGAGTTTGTCCCTTCCGGAATGATTACATGGTAACCTCTCTCAAAGGCAGATTTCACGGTCGCGTCTATGCAGAAATTCGTCTGCAATCCCACGATCATAAGAGTATCCTCTTTCGTTTCTTCCAAATACGCAGTAAATTCTTTGTTTCCAAAGCAGCTGTTAATTGTTTTCACAAAAACTTTCTCATTCTTTTCCGGAGCTGCTTCCTCTGCTATCTCAAAGGCTTCATCTCCTACGGAAAAGCCCGTCCCGGGACCGGCATCATGCTGAACAAAAAGAATCTCAACCTGATTCTCTCTGGCAGCAGATATGACTTTGGCTATGTTCTCTACAAAACTCGTATAATTGTACAGTTCGTCGTCCATTAATGCTTTCTGCATGTCGATTACGATTAATTTCATTTGCTTTTTCCTCACACGGGTCATTGTCAGCGGTTGTTCATCGAAAAATACCGACCGGTGATAAAAGGATATCATAACACATCATCTGTCTGCAATATTTCCTGCCATGGCTGCAGAAAAAAAGCAAATTCTCCCGTTCAGTCTCCCGATCGGAAAAGAATATGATATACTGAACATATAAATGCTGCCAGCAGGGTAAATTGTTTGAATTAGGAGATCGCTGTCATGGAGTCCAATGTTTTTCGCTGGTGTTTCATCGGAACAGGTACACTTGCCGGGCAAGTTGCAAAGGAGATTACGCGCTCCGGCCGGCACCGGATTGTTTCTGTCTTTACCCGTCGTTTTGAAAAGGCCGAAAGTTTTGCAAAACTGTATTCTGCCAAAGCATTCCGCACTGCTTCAGAAGCCATCTCATCTGATGATGTTGACGGTGTATATGTGGTAACGCCGCACAACAGTCACTACGAATATGTGAAGCTTGCGCTGGAGCTTGGAAAACCGGTACTTTGCGAAAAATCTTTCACTACGGATGCCGGACATGCAGAAGAGTTGATCCGCCTTGCGGAGGAAAAAGGGGTTTACCTGGCTGAAGCGATGTGGACCTGGTTTTCTCCTGTTGCCAACAAAGTCAGTCAATGGCTGTCGGACGGTGAGTTCGGCGAGATCCATACGGTGATTGCCCATTATCACTTTAACAGCCAAGGATATGCCCCGCGTGTCACCGATCCCAACCGTGCAGGGGGTGCTCTGCTGGATGTGGGTGTTTATCCGATTACTTATCTGTATCGTTTATTCGGAATGCCGGTTGAAATCAAATGCTGCGGTGTACTGAAAAATGGTATCGATCTATACGAGGACGTTGCTTTGACGTTCCAGAATGGAAAGACATTCATCGCTTCTGCGTCTGTTGTCGACTATAAAGGGCTGGAAAAGCTGAAAATCATCGGAACAGATGCGAGAACATGCATTCCTTTCTTTCACAGCACAAACAAGGCAGTTCTTCATCGGAGGCACGGCAAAAAAGAAGTATTTCTCGGAGATGGCAGCATGACAAATGAATTTGACCGGGCTTCCGAAGAAATAAGAAACGGTCAGACAGAAAGCAAGTTCGTTCCGCACAAAGCGACACTGGATGTCATGAAGATCATGGATGAATGCCGGAAACAAATGAATCTGATCTATCCTTTCGAGCAAGAATCTGCTGAAAACCGGTAAATTAGCCTTCAGAGAATACTACCGGAATTGGAGAAAAAGCCTATGAACCAAGCAGAAAAGCGGCAATATTTAATTCGCACCTTACTGGATGAGCAGCCGAGGTACCGTGGTATGAGAATACCACCGGATGAAAGTGATCAGAAAAGACTTCTGCGGAGTCTATTCAATATACGCCTGCCGGGATCTGTCAGTATCGATTTTCTTTCCGTGCAGGACGAGTACCTCAAGGAGGCGGCAAAGGAAAAAGGCATCACCGATCTGCGCGATCTGACCCCTGTCATGCCTGGAATCTATCTCTGGCAGGGAGATATCACCACACTCGCCTGTGATGCAATCGTGAATGCCGCCAATTCCGGCATGACAGGATGCTATCAGCCCTGTCACAACTGTATTGACAACTGTATCCATACATATGCAGGCATCCAGCTTCGGAATGCCTGTGCCGAAATCATAGACGCACAGGGATATGAAGAACCAACCGGTCAGGCAAAAATCACACCCGGATACAATTTACCGTGCAAATATGTGATCCATACCGTCGGTCCGATTGTTCAAGGCAAACTGACCGGGCATCACGAAGAACAGCTTGCTTCATGCTACAGGTCATGTCTTCAAATCG
Organism: Clostridia bacterium; assembly: GCA_017514685.1. Lineage (GTDB taxonomy): Bacteria > Bacillota > Clostridia > Christensenellales > CAG-138 > UBA3792. The sequence goes on along the minus strand of JAFWJN010000034.1, from coordinate 34,981 downwards.
CAAAAGAAAACAGCGTAAGGAGTTTAGCATTTTGCTGTATTTCCACCGGCGTTTTCGGATTTCCTCAGCAGCGAGCTGCTGAAATCGCTGTGCAAACCGTGCGCGAGTATCAATCAACAAACCAAAGTCAAATCGAGGTGATTTTCAATGTCTTCAAGGATCGAGATTACGAAATCTACAGGAACTTACTCCGATAATCTGCAAAAGCTGAAACAGGTGCTTTCAGAATCGGATGCGGTTGTAATCGGAGCCGGAGCCGGTCTTTCCACTTCGGCCGGTTTTGTTTACAGCGGAAAGCGTTTCATCCAATACTTTTCAGACTTTGGAAATCGTTACGGCTTTTCGGATATGTATTCCGGCGGCTTTTATCCATACCAGACTCAAAATGCATTCTGGGCGTACTGGAGCCGCTATATCTGGGTCAACCGCTATATGGATGCTCCTAAGCCGGTCTATATGGATCTTTTGTCGCTGGTCAAAGATAAGGATTACTTTGTTATAACAACCAATGTGGATCATTGTTTCCAGAAAGCAGGCTTTGATAAAAAGCGCCTGTTCTATACGCAGGGCGATTACGGACTGTTTCAGTGCAGCGTCCCATGCCATCAGAAAACGTATGAGAATGAAGATTCCATACGGGCAATGGTTCTCTCTCAGGGATGGGTCATTGAAACAGACAACCGCTTGTCTGTTCCGGAAGGGTTTGCTCCGGCCATGACTGTACCGTCCGATCTGCTGCCCGTCTGCCCTGTCTGCGGCAAGCCACTGACGATGAATCTTCGTTCGGATGACCGGTTTGTGGAAGATGACGGCTGGCATGAAGCCGCAGAATGGTATTCCGATTTTCTTCGCAGGCACAGTGGCAAGATCTTATACCTGGAACTTGGGGTCGGTTATAATACTCCCGGTATTATCAAATACCCGTTCTGGGGTATGACGGCGAGAGAACCGGATTCGGTCTATGCCTGCATCAACTACGGTGACGCGGTCTGCCCATCTGCAATCAAAGACCGTTCTATCTGTCTGGATGGCGATATCGGGACAGTTCTGACCGATTTACTGAAAGATTCCTGATATTGATCAGTTATTGCGAGAAGTTTCCTGTTGACATCATTATTTATATTTGATAAAATATATTTGTATCAAATATATTTAAGGAGAATGCCGTATGGAATACGATTATCATGAGGCGCTGAAACTGACAAACCAGCTTTGTTTTCCGCTTTATGCCGCGTCCAGAAGCGTTGTCAATCTCTATACTCCGTATCTGAAGCCTCTGGGTCTTACCTATACACAGTACATTGTTCTTCTTGTCCTTTGGGAAAAGGACGGGATCACCGTCGGAGAAATATGCGACAGGCTGATGCTTGATAACGGAACGCTGTCCCCCTTGCTGAAAAAGATGCAGCAGGCCGGATATATCGAACGCAGAAGAAGTGACAAAGATGACCGCATCGTGCTGGTCACCCTGACGGAAGAAGGCAAAGCAGTTCAGGAAAAAGCAAAAGAGATCCCCAGGGAGGTCTCAAACTGTATCGATCTGTCGCATGAAAAAGCGCAAACGCTGTATAACCTGTTATATGAACTTCTGGCAAATCAGAAGAGTAAAGAATAATAAAACAGAAAGGAAGAAAAGAAAATGAAAACCGTCTATGATTTTACCGTAAAAGACAGAAAAGGAAATCCTGTCAGCCTGTCTGACTATCAGGGGAAAGTCCTGTTGATCGTCAATACAGCGACCGGCTGCGGATTTACGCCGCATTACGATCCTCTGGAAAAAATGTACCGTGAACTGAAAGATCAGGGTCTGGAAATCCTGGATTTCCCCTGCAACCAGTTTGCTAATCAGGCTCCCGGAACAGAAGATGAGATTCATCAGTTCTGCACACTGAAATTCGGAACAGAATTTCCGCAGTTTGCAAAGATCAATGTCAACGGTGACGAAGCTGATCCCTTGTTCGCATTTTTAGCGGCAGAAAAACCGTTTGCCGGCTTTGGCAAAGGGCTGAAGAATGTGGCGCTGGAAAAGTTTTCAAACATGAACAACAAGGCCTTCGGAGAGAAAGCATATATCAAATGGAACTTTACAAAGTTCCTTGTGGACCGTGAAGGCAAAGTCGTAGCAAGATTTGAGCCTACCGTGGATATGAACGAAGTCCGCGCCGCAGTTGCTGCTGAACTGGAGAAATAATCAATGAGTGAGCAGGTAAGTCGTGACAGGATTATCGTACGTACAAGCGTTATTGGAATTCTTGCCAATGTTTTCCTTGCAGCTTTTAAAGCGGTAATCGGTTTTACATCCAACTCCATCGCGATTGTAATGGATGCGGTGAACAATCTGTCCGATGCAGCCAGTTCAGTCATCACCATCGTCGGAACCAAACTTGCCGGAAAAGAACCAGACAAAAAGCATCCATTCGGATACGGCAGGATCGAATACCTGAGCGCGATGGTTATCTCTCTTCTGGTCCTGTATGCTGGAGTCACCGCCTTCGTGGAATCTGTAAAGAAAATCATTCATCCGGACACACCGGATTACAGCGCTGCGGCACTGATCATTGTTGCAGTTGCCGTTCTGATTAAGATCATTCTGGGATTCTATGTAAGAAAGACCGGGGAAAAAGTCAATTCCGATTCTCTGATCAATTCCGGAAAAGACGCTACTATGGATGCAATCATCTCCGCTTCCACACTGGTTGCGGCAGGGATCTATCTGATTTTCCATATTTCTCTGGAAGCGTGGCTGGGCGCAGTGATTGCTGCCGTGATTATCAAATCGGGAATCGAAATGCTCCGCGAAACACTTTCCAAGATTCTGGGTGAGCGTGCGGATGAACAGCTTGCAAAGGATATCAAGGCGACCATCAACAGTTACCCCCAAATCAGCGGCGCATATGATCTGGTGCTGCATAATTACGGTCCGGAATCCTACAATGGTTCTGTCCATATTGAAGTTCCGGACACCCTGTCTGCTGATGACTTGGATAAACTGATCCGGAAAGTAACGGTTGACGTTCTTCAGAAACATGATGTGATTCTGACTGCTATCGGCGTATACTCTTATAATACAAAGGATGCAAACGCAATTGCCATCAGAGATAAAGTTGCACAGATCGTTAAGGCGGAACCGCATGTTCTGGAAATGCATGGTTTCTATCTGGATCAGGTGGAAAAAACAATCCGTTTCGACGTGGTCGTCAGTTTTGACGCTAAGAGCCGAAAGCAGCTTTATCAGAACATCTATGAGAAAGTTCACCGCGAGTATCCGGAATACACATTGCAGATTGCAATGGATCTCGATTTTCAGTAATAATGACGAATCATTGATGATGTGCTTTTAAAAGTGTTCGCTATGATTGCTGCGGACACTTTGTCTTATTTACAGGTAAAAAAATAAAAGACAACCCTTCCGGAATCATGTATAATAATATATTATTCGGCAGTTATCGTCTTAGGAAAGGTCATTAACGGATGTTGCTCTGGATTATGCTTCTATTATTCGCTGCTGCATTGGGACTCGGAGCGCTTTATTATTTAATCACGCGCGTACGGCGTTTCGCATTTATGACAAGGTTGGCAGAAAAAAACAAATTCCTGTCGTGGCTTCTTGCCGTTTCGATGGTCTGCCTTCTGTTTTTGTTCGCTGTCATCAATGTCTATTCCGTTGTGATTGTCGTCTTGCATCTGGCTCTGTTCTGGCTGATCTGCGATCTCATTTCCGCCCTGATCCATTTGATCCGTAAGACAAGTTCCCGGAAGTATTTTGCCGGTATCTGCGCCCTGCTGCTGACCGCAGTTTATCTGGGAATCGGCTGGGTCAATGCTCATCATGTCCGGGAAACCGACTATTCCGTTTCGACCGGAAAAGATGTCGCGCCTCTTCGGATTGCTCTGATTGCAGATTCCCACCTGGGCATTACATTAGACGGACGTAGTTTCCAGAAAGAGATGGATAAAATTCAAAAAACGCAACCTGATCTCATTGTTGTCGTCGGTGATTTTGTGGATGATGATTCCACCAGAGCGGATATGCTGGATGCCTGCCGGACACTGGGCAATCTGAAAACAACCTACGGAACTTATTTTACATTCGGCAATCACGACAGCGGATATTTCCGACAGCGGGATTTTACTGCTGCGGAACTGAGGAAAGCTCTGACGGATAACGGCATTACCATTCTGGAAGATGAACTGGTTCCGCTCGGTGAGAACTACCTGCTTGTCGGCAGAAAAGACCGTTCCTACCCAAGCCGTCTCCCGGCGGAAGAATTACTGAATCATGATTCCGGCAGATATACGATCGTATTGGATCACCAGCCGAATGATTACGCCGCCGAAGCGAATGCCGGAGCCGATCTGGTTCTTTCAGGCCATACCCACGGAGGGCATATCTTCCCTGCCGGGCTGATCGGACTCTGGATGCATGCAAACGATGCTCTCTACGGAATGTCCCACTGGTCAGGCACCACGTTCATCATTACCTCCGGCATTTCCGGATGGGCGATACCGTTTAAGACCGGCACTTTCTCCGAATATGTCATCATCGATATCCGGCCCGAACTGTCATAGGTTTCCTGCCGATTTCAAAAAACAAGCAACCCGTTTGGTTCCAAACGGGTTGCATATATTATGAGTCTTCTTTTTTACATGTGTATTTTCGCAAGTGCGTAATTCTGATAATCCGGATCATCCGTAACTTCCCGGATGACTTCAAACTGATCCGGGATCTTTACCTCGGCCTTCGGATCATCCAATTCGATCTGAAGCATCGCCTGATCCTGCCAGTTGGGATACAAATCTACTTCAAAAGCATGTGTATCGTCCACAAGGCAGTAACGTGTTTTCCGGATCGGTCTGCAGGCAGGATCGGCTTCCATCATCAAACGCTGATAATCATCCAGCGAAAGCCGTTTTTCTGTTTCGATTCTGCTGCCGTCTGTTCCTGTACAGTGCGATGTCTGATAGTAGATATAACTTCCATCGTTTCCCCGCATACAGATCCTTCGTTTCTCTCCCTGCACATCGGTCAGATATGTCTGGATGATTTCGACTCGGCGGCAGGACGGATTGTTTTCCAGCCAGGAACGATCCGGGTATCGGATCAGGAACCGGCGCGCATGTTCGAACGGTTCCGGCTTTCCGAGCGATCTCATGACTTCCCGCAAAAGCCTTACCAGTTTTCCATTGAAGTCTGTTGAGTTATCAATAATCCTCAAGTGAGGATGCCCTGCCCAGGCAGCAAGTGTTTTTTCATCCAGTTCTATGGCTTCTTCCAGCGTTTCCACACGGGCGGTATTATTGTCTGTCGTATAAAAAGCTTCCGCGCCTTTTGCAGCGGTCACCATATGAAAGACTGCGTCGTACTTATCCCGGAAAGCGACTTCGTTCTGACCCAGTTCCTTCAGGATAAGAGCAAATTCTTCTTCCGTCATGTACGGCTTGTCATCCATGGAACCGCGGTCGCAGACAACAACGACTTCATCCGAAGCACTCGCAAGCGCTGCCTGATGATAAATATCTTCTCTCAACAGCTGATAGCGTACCTGCACTCTCTGAAAATCAAAATTGGTTTTTGACGCACGGGCTGTCACCCCGCTGTTGTTCAGATCCGTGCATGTTTCCGGAATAAACATAACGGCATATCCGCTGTCTGTCAACGCATTCTGCAGCCAGCTCATAGCAGTTGTTTTTCCTGCACACGGACCCCCCGTAATAACGATTGTATGGATCTGTTTGGGACGAGTCTCCATAGGATTCCTCCTGTTTCCGGATAGATGATTTGCTTCATCATGCATTATTGTAGCATACCGTTTTTCCTACGGCAAGTGATTCCTTCGGGAAGCAGTCATTCTCTGGTATTTCCTCAAAAATTACGATATATCGATTATAATATCGCGTAAAATCGTTTTTCAGACCATTTATGATGTTTCTGTTAACTCTGAAGTGCACTTATTGAAGCTGTTTTTTAAAAAGAGTATAATACAGATGACAGAAAAAAAGGGAGGCGAAGTCGCAATGGAAGAGACCCAAACCGAAAAAAAGCCTCAGGAACAGCCTGAACCTGAAGACAAGAGAGTCCCTTACGAAGACCTGATCGCTGAACTGCGCTATTAAACAAACGACTGATCAAGCATGAATTCATGCTCTTGTTTTTGTCCCGCTTTTGCGGGTTTTTTTATTCTTGTCAACATGGTTTTTCCTTCCGTTGATACTGTTTGCGCTCCGTTTCTTTCTATGATATACTGTTATCAATCTCTTAACCGGAGGTATTTCGATGAATATCTATCTGGCATTCACGCTTTTTTCAGTGGTCATTCTGATCTATTGGGTCATAACCGGTCTATTTGCCATGCTGTTTCGATTTACAGGTCTTCCGGATGAAAAAGCCAGATTTCAGGTCATCTCTCTTTTGACCGGCTGCGGTTTCACCACGCGTGAAAGCGAGATGCTTCTTTCTACCAAATCCCGCCGCAATCTGGCACGGATCACAATGCTGTTTGGATATGTCTTCAACATCACGATTCTTTCTGCTTTTGTCAACGTATTCTTTTCCTTCAATCTGACGGAACTGTCTAATTATTTCAGTATTCTGATCCCTCTTTTCGCTTTGGCAGTTATCCTTGTGTTCATGCGTGTTCCCGTAATCCGCTCCTGGGGCGATCGTACCATTGAAAGGATTGCAGGCCGGATCGTCCATCATGACGCAGTCAACACCGCTCTTCTCCTTGATTATATCGGTGAAGACTCTATTACACAGGTAACTCTTCATGTCGTACCGGAGTCACTTGCCGGAAAAAAGCTTTCCGAAACGCGTTTGAAAGCGGATCACAATTTACTGGTCATGCTGATCGAGCGCAACAAGCAGAAAGCAGAGCCTCCGACCGCAGACACTGTATTCCAGCCGGAAGATAAATTGACTGTATTCGGAAAACATCCTGTGATCTGTTCGGTCTTCCAGGCAAACGAGCATTTTGACGACTGATATGATCTTCTTTCCCTGTTCTGACTTTTCCTTTTCTTTTCTCAATTCTATTGTTTGGAGGTTCCTATGAAACTGGCTTTTATCGGTACGGGGAATATGGGCGGTGCCATTTTCCGGGCAGTCATTCAGAAAGTTGTTTCTGACTGCTGTTTTCTTTCCAACCGTTCTTTTGAAAAAACTGTTCTGCTCGCCTCGGAATACGGTGCCAACGCATGCGAAACCAATACGGATTGCGCCTGGAACGCGGATGTCGTTTTTCTCGGTGTGAAACCTTACAGTGTTTCCGATGTCCTGAAAGAAATTGCTCCTGTTCTGCGGGAAGACACGCTGATCGTGTCTATGGCTGCCGGCGTAAGCGGAGACACCATGCGCAAAGCGCTGGGCAGGGAAAATCCAATTATCCGGATTATGCCGAATACCCCGTGTGAAATCGGTAAGGGCTTGGTTCTGCTGGCTCCCATCGGTGATGTCAAGCCGGAAGCTGTCAGCATGCTTTCCGACCTTCTCTCCTGCTGCGGAACGGTCTTCGTCAGTGATGAATCCCATGCGGATGCAGCTATGACCATTGGGGGCTGTACGCCGGCTTTTACATACCTTTTCATCGAAGCGCTTGCCGACGGAGCTGTCAGAACCGGGATTCCCCGCAAAGAAGCGATTGAATGGGCAGCGCAAGCTGTTGCAGGAAGTGCTGAAATGGTGCTTCAAACAGGCAGGCATCCCGGAGCGCTTAAAGATGCGGTCTGCTCTCCGGGTGGAAGCACGATCGAAGGAATTGCGGTTCTGGAAAGCCATGCGTTCCGTGCCGCAGCTATGGATGCCATAGTTGCCGCCTTTGAGAAAACCAAAAAGCTCGGATGATCTATCAACTGAAAAAAAGGGACTGCGCGCAGTCCCTTTTTTTGCTGTCTTTCAGTTTCCGATACGGACACCGCCGATATAAACCTGCAAAAGAGCCAGATCGTTGCTGCATACAGCAAAGTCCGCATATTTTCCTGCCTCGATTGATCCGATCGACTTGTCAAGACCGATTACCCGGGCCGGAATGATCGTTGCAGACCGAACAGCTTCCTCCTCCGGAATTCCGAACCGGATTGCATTCAGAAGATCCTGATAAAGATCGGATGCCGCACCCGCAAGGGTTCCATTCTCCAGTCTTGCAACCCCTTTCTCTTTTTGAATCCTTTGTCCTCCAAGTTCATAAAGCCCGTCCGGCATCCCGCAGCAGCGGACCGAATCTGAAATCAGACAGATTTTGTCTGGGAACAGCTTGAATGCTGCCAGGATGATAGAAGGATGCACATGCATTCCGTCACAGATCAGTTCCGCTGTCACATCTCCCCTTTCCGAAGCTGCTCCGATCACTCCCGGTTCCCGATGAAGCATAGGGGGCATAGCGTTGAATAAATGCGTCACATGCCTCGATCCTTTTATGAAAGCTTGTGCAGCCTGTTCATAGGATGCGTCGGTATGTCCTACAGAAACGATACAAGTTCTGCTGACCTCTTCGATAAACGGAAATGCGTCCGTAAGTTCCGGTGCAATATCGACAATCCGGATAACGTCTCCGCATGCTTCATTCAGATTGAAAAAAGCGTTCTTATCCGGTGCTTTCAAGTATTCGCTCTTTTGGGCGCCTTTCCGCGCTTCTGAAAAAAACGGTCCTTCCATGTGGATCCCGCCGATACGGGCGGATTGCTCCGGACGGTTTTCCATCAATTCCGCTGCTTTTTGAAAGGCATGTCGGAGCGTTTCATACGGCATCGACATGGAAGTCGGTAAAAACGTTGTGACTCCTCTTTGAGCATAATAATGCGCCATCTTCTTTAATCCGTCATCCGTGCCGTCTGAGAAATCCTCCCCGATACAGCCGTGTGTATGGATGTCTACCAGGCCGGGAATCACTTTAGCTCCATGCAGATCCATACCGTCTCCGGATATGCATCCCGGCAGTATTTCTGAGAAGCACCCGCTCTCTACCCGAAATCCGCCTTTGATATATCCCACAGGTGTCAGAACCAATCCATTGAAATACAGCATGGAATCCCTCCGTTTTTCTATGCTGTCAGTATAACACGAGATTCTTTGATTGGGAACAGATTCTCTGTTTTCCTCCAAAACGAAATCAGCGGCGGATGACTCCGCCGCTGATTGCTGAAAATGTTATTCGATGGACAATGTCTTCTTTTCCGGCTCAGCCTTTGCTTTCTTAGGCAATGTGAGCTTCAAAACGCCGTCCTCATACTTTGCCTTGATATTTGCCGTATCGATCAGAGATACATCGAAGGAACGACTGTAGGCACCGTATGAACGCTCTACACGCAGATACTTATGTTTCTTATCCTTGTCTTCACTCTCCGAATGACGTTCTGCACTGATGGTCAGTGTATCGCCGTTCAGATCCAGTTTGATATCCTTCTTGTCAAATCCGGGCAAATCGGTTTCCAGCAGATACGCTTCACCCTGATCGGAAATATCGGTTTTGAACATTGTCAGTTCATTGCTGTCAAACAGGGCAAACGGATCACGGAAGAACCTGCGCTCCATCTCCTCCATTTCCTGGAAGGGATTGTAATACATCGCATTCCTTAGTTCGTTCTTACGAAAAGGTTTCAGTTCATACATAGTTGTTTACCTCCTGTCAAAGAATCTTCTATTTTCCAGGGACCCCCGGATCTCTCCGGACTCCCCTTTCCTTTTGACGTCTTTATCATACAGCATGATTTTGACAGAAGTTTGTTGCGATTGTAATGCAATTGTGAAAATTAGCACTCTTTTCACGAGAGTGCTAATATCTGGTGTCTATCTCTTTCTCTGAACGGACTCCGCGCGTGCAATCGTCATCATACGCGGCAGCGCGTATTCGAACAGTGCCTTAAAGGAAGAGCAGAAATAATTGTGAAAAGCGTTCTGCTCATCCCGGTACCAGTCATTCTTGCATCCTCCGTTGCAGATGGGTCTGTAACGGCAGGTCAGACACTCCTCAGGTTTTACAGAGCCGAACGTTAAGAAACGCTGTCTTGATTCCTCCTGCTTGTCATCCGGCTCTCCAAGCTTTCCGATTCTCCATTGGTCAAAGCAGAAAAAGTCACACGGATACAGGCTTCCGTCGCCTTCAACAACAGTATACTCTCCACAGCTTCCGCAGGTCGCGCACGTACTCGCTCCGTCCTGCAGCAAGAGATGAATATAATCATCAAACAGACGAATACTGTGATAATTTCCCTTTTCCCAGTCTGCATACCATAAATCAAACAGATTGCAGAGAAATTTTCCATACGCTTCCGGTGTGAGTGACCAAGGCATAGAACCTCTTTTTTCTCCGATTGGATCCAGGCACGCAATGAACTGCAAATATCGAAATCCAATTTTCTTCAGGGATTCATATACTGTTTTCGGACGTCTGGCACATGCTTTTGTGACAACGCACAATGCGTTCACCGCGACACCCTTTTCCAGAAGCATCTTCGCATTTTTCTCCACTTTTGACCAGGTTCCTTTTTCCATAGGATCGATCCGGTTTCCGTCATGAAGATCTTTCTCTCCATCCAGTGATATCCCTACTAAAAAACGCTCTCTGAAGAAAAAGTCCGCCCATTCCTGATTGATAAGGGTCCCGTTTGTCTGGATGGAAAAACGGATTCTGACGCCTTCAGGGCAGCTTCTGCGCGCTTCCTCTGCAAACGACCTGAAATACTCGATTCCCGCAACCGTCGGCTCTCCTCCCTGGAAAGTGAACAGTACTTCTCCTTTACGGGAAACTTTGGAAAATGCGTCAGCGATCAGAAGTTTCGTTGTCTGCTCTGTCATGACACCCATGCTCTTCTGGTTGCGGTTGTTTGCTTCATCCTCATAAAAGCAATATCTGCATCTTAAATTGCACAGACTTGATGCGGGTTTGATAAGATAACTGACCTGCCGCATGATCTCCTCCTGATGATATGTCTGCATTGTGAAAAGCGCCTGCCAAAGAGCAGACGCCGTAGCAGATGTTTTTTCCGCTTACTTTCGTTCGTTGATATACCGGCATGCTGCCAGTGCCGCCGTTGCTCCGTCTGCAACCGCAGTCGTCAGCTGGCGCACATATTTGGATCTGCAGTCGCCCGCCACATAGATACCGGGAGTTTTTGTCACACACTGCTCGTCCACATCAAAATAGCCGTAGCGATTCAGATCCGCAAGATCTTTGAAAGGCTCATTTTCAGGAATCAGACCGATTGCGACAAACAACCCTTCGCACTCTACGGAATGTCTCTCTCCGCTCTGTCGATCTTCTGTTTCTACGCCGCAAAGCGCATCCCCGTCTTTTAACAAACCTATGATCTTCTGATTTGTGAGTATCGTTACGTTCTCCCGGGAACGGAGTACCTGCTGAAGACGTTCCTCGCCTGTCAGCATGGGAAGATCCTGCAAAATGATGACTCTGCTGCATTTTTCTGCAAGAAGAATCGCTTCCTGCAGTGCGGAATTTCCTCCTCCCGCGACACAAACCGTACGTCCGGAATAGAAATCTCCATCACATACCGCACAGAAGGAGATCCCTTCTCCGACCAGTTCCTCTTCCCCTTCCAGTCCGAGCATCCTGTGCTTCACGCCTGTCGCAATGACAACGGTCAAAGCCTCATACCTGCCGCCTTCCTCAGTCGTAACAACTTTGATCTCCCCTTCACACGCGACAGATACGACCTGCTCCAGTTCGACTTCCGCGCCCTGTGCCAGGATCTGCTCCAAAAACCGGTCCGCAAATTCATTACCGCTCATAGTCAGCGTGCCGGGATAGTTCTCCACCTTCGGAGAGTGCGTGATCTGCCCGCCAAAGCCGGCTTTTTCAATCACCAGAACGCTCTTTCCGTTGCGAAGTCCGTATAGTGCCGCTGTCATACCGGCGGGGCCACCGCCGACTACGATCATATCATACATAAAACATTCCCTCTCTTTCGTAAAAAAGGGCACCGTTTTCCGATGCCCTTCTGGGTCTTTTCAACCTGATGCTTATGCGCCCTTGTGCATGAGCCAGCCCTTGATGTCGCTGACACCCCGGAATTTCTCAAACGACTCGCCGTTTACGAGAACAAGGGTCGGTGCCTGTTTGATTCCGAATTTTTCAACCAGTTCCTTTTCCTCATTCGCGTTCAATGCAGTAAAGGATACTCCTGCTTTCTCCAGAAGCGCTGTTGCCAGTTTGCAGTTCGGGCAGGTCGGCGTCTTGAAAAGGAAGATGCTGCTGTTCTGTTCCGGTGCTTCGCATACCGCTTCTTCAGCTGCTTCCACCGCTGCATTCACTGCAGCGTTCAGGGCTTCCTCATCCTGAGGTGCCGGATTGGGACCGACATGGCGGAGCGTTGAACGTCCGATGTTGTAGACTTTACGATCTTTGAACTCCTGTGCTTTTCCGTCGTTCCAGTTCTGAACCGGGCGGTAATAACCTGTGATACGGCTGTAAACTTCTGTCTTGTTTCCGCAGATCGGGCAGGTATAGTGTTCACCGGTAATGTATCCGTGATCTTTGCAGACCGAATATGTCGGAGACATGGTATAGTACGGAAGTTTGTAGTTCTCAGCGATCTTCCGGACCAGATTGGCCGCTGCTCTCCAGTCAGGCAGCTTTTCTCCGAGGAACGCATGGAATACGGTTCCGGAAGTATAAAGCGTCTGCAGATCGTCCTGAATGTCGAGAGCGGAGAAGATATCTTCTGTATATCCGACGGGCAGGTGAGATGAGTTGGTATAATACGGCGTTCCGTTCATATTCGCAGTGATGATATCCGGATACTTTGCCTTGTCATGCTTTGCGAAACGGTAAGTCGTGGACTCTGCCGGAGTTGCCTCAAGATTGTACAGATCGCCGTACTTCTCCTGATAGTCAGACAGACGCTCACGCATATGATTCAGTACTTCACGACTGAATTTCTGCGTCTCAGGATGGGTCAGATCCTTGCGGAGCCAGTTTGCGTTCAAGCCGACTTCGTTCATGCCGATAAGACCGATCGTGGAGAAGTGGTTTGCGAACGTTCCAAGATAGCGCTTGGTGTACGGATACAGTCCCGCATCGAGAAGCTTCGTGATAACCGTGCGCTTCGTTTTCAGGCTGCGTGCCGCGATATCCATCAGTTTGTCAAGGCGTGCATAGAAGTCCTGCTCATCTTTCGCAAGGTATGCGATACGCGGCATGTTGATGGTCACGACACCGACAGAACCGGTCGATTCGCCGGAGCCGAAGAAACCGCCGGACTTTTTGCGAAGTTCGCGAAGGTCCAGACGCAGACGGCAGCACATCGAACGGACATCGCTCGGCTCCATATCGGAGTTGATGTAGTTCGAGAAGTACGGCGTGCCGTATTTGGCAGTCATCTCAAAGAGGAGCTTGTTGTTTTCGGTCTCGCTCCAGTCAAAATCACGCGTGATGGAGTAAGTCGGGATCGGATACTGGAATCCACGGCCGTTCGCATCGCCCTCGATCATGACTTCGATGAACGCTTTGTTGACCATATCCATTTCTTTCTTGCAGTCGCCGTAGGTGAAATCCATCTCTTTACCTCCGACGATTGCGGGCAGGTTCTCAAGATCCTTCGGAACAGTCCAGTCCAGCGTGATGTTGGAGAACGGTGCCTGTGTGCCCCAGCGGCTCGGAGTGTTCACGCCATAGATGAATGACTGCACGCACTGCTTGACTTCCTTCTGGGTCAGGTTATCCACTTTGACGAACGGTGCCAGATAGGTATCAAAGGAAGAGAATGCCTGAGCGCCGGCCCATTCATTCTGCATGATACCGAGGAAGTTGACCATCTGGTTGCAAAGTGTGGAAAGATGGCTCGCGGGGGACGAGGTGATCTTTCCGGGAACACCGCCCAGACCTTCCTGGATCAGCTGCTTCAAGCTCCAGCCTGCACAGTAACCGGTCAGCATGGACAGGTCATGCAGATGGATTGCGGCGCTGCGGTGTGCTTCCGCGATCTCCTGATCGTAAATCTCTGTCAGCCAGTAATTGGCGGTAATTGCGCCGGAGTTGGACAGAATCAGTCCGCCGACGGAATAAGTAACGGTTGAATTCTCCTTGACACGCCAGTCGTTGATCTGGAGATAATTGTCCACCAGATCCCTGTAGTCCAAAAGGGTCGAATTGATGTTGCGGACCTTCTCACGCTGCTTGCGGTAAAGAATGTATGCCTTTGCAACATCCGCATATCCTGACTCGGACAGTACTTTTTCGACGCTGTCCTGAATCTCTTCAACTGCGATTTTTCCATCCTTTATCTTGCTCTCAAAATCGGACGTCACGTGCAATGACAGCAGCTCAATCACGCTGGGATGATACTGCTTATCCAGCGCCTCAAACGCCTTTGTGATCGCTGCGCTGATCTTGCTGATGGAAAACTCTGCGATCTGTCCGTCTCTCTTAATTACCTGGTACATAAAAAAACTCCCCCTGAAGATGTAATAAAACTTATTTGGAATCCGAAAGCCTCAGCCCCGAAATCCGAGCAAGCCAACTTTACCACAGAGGAGGTTGTTTTGTCAATATGTAGTGTTGATTGTTAACAAATCATACAATATGTTGTATTTATTCATTGCATATACAAAGCACAATATACAAGGCTCAAAAACCCGGAAAGATAGACTATATGCCCCTTAGCGCAGAATTGGGTACAAATTTTCGGACGGTATAAAGATAGGATTCCATACATTCTTTTGTAGGGGCGTGCAGATTTTCATACACAACCGTATCCCTGTCCGTGAACGCCTGAAGGTAATATGCCCTCGCTCCTTCCAGCCATTTTCCGATTTTCTCAAAGTCTTCCGCCTCATGGAGTTCGTCTACAACGGTCGTACGGAACTCGTACTCGATCCCGCTGTTTTTTAAAAGGTCAATGCTCTTCTGGATCTTTTGAAGATCTACAAACGGAAGCCCTGCGGTCTGCGCATATTTTTCCGGAGAGTTCTTGATATCCATTGCGACATAGTCCACCAGCTTTTCCGTGATGAGCTTCTCCAGCCTTTCTGGATGCAGCCCGTTGGTATCCAGTTTGACCGGATATCCCATTGCTTTAACTTTTCGGAAGAACTCCGGAAGGTCTTTCTGAAGGGTCGGCTCTCCTCCGGTCACAGCGACGCCGTCCAGCAGTCCCTTTCTTTTTTCCAGGAAGGACAGCAGTTCCTCTTCTTCCATGACAGCCGGAGCAGTCCCGTCAATCAGTTCCGCGTTATGGCAGAACGGACATCTCATATCGCATCCTCCGAAAAAGACCGTGCACGCAACTCTTCCCGGAAAATCCAGCAGTGTCATTTTCTGCAGTCCGTGTATTTTCATATTCTTTCTCCTCCATTCTAAACCCCGGCTAAAATATGCAGATTCCGTATCTGCGCATCCGTGATACCGTCATTGACGGAATAGGCGTGTTTTTCCAGATCCCCGCAGATCGCTTTGGTCAGTTCCTGACGCTGAAGTTCATCGATCACATCTGATGCGGCGTCTTCGATCATCATATATTTGGTTTCGGACAGTTCTTCGCCGTTATCGGTTGAGATCAGATACTCTGCCGTCTCGGCGAGCAGAGAAAGCCTCGGCAGATTCCGCATCGCCCGGAAGCTCCATTTGTAATACGGCTGATAAACGCCGTTCAGAAGAAATACCGTTTCCATCAGGCTCCTGACAAACTCAAACGCTGCCATCTGCGCAGCGGCGGTCTCTCCATGCTTTAAGCACCGCAGATAGTTATACTGACCTGCCTGTGCCATTAGAAGCAGATTGCCTGCCAGCTTTTTTCTGCGGATATCCTCCGGATAAGCGAATAAAGCTTTCCGGATCCCGGTCACTTCTCCGTATCCATCAAAGAAAATCTTTCCGTTGACCGCTTCCGCCAGCGTGTAAGAAGGTGTTGTCAGCCATTGTGACACGGTCAGCGTTCCGTCTGCGGTTCCGGCTTTTTCCATGAAAAAGTCCTCCGTTCTTAAAACGCCGTGCCTTGCTCCTCCGACAGGGGTCACCAAGGCTCTTTTAAAACCTTCGAATTCTTTCGGCAGTTTCGTGTATGCTCTCTCCAGCAAAAACGCTTTTCTGCGGTCCACAATCGCTTCAGAAGGCAGAAAGATGCAGAATCCCGGCTCAAAATCGTGATCCTGGGATAGTTCATCGTCAAACCCGTAGCACTCCGATCCGCTCCCGAAAAGACCTGCGGCAATGTACGGCAGCAGATCAGGGAACTGTTCTTTCAGCATGGGTTCTCCGTACTCTCGGTAAAACCGCTCACTCAGTTCAAGCCCTTTCATAGATCTCCTTCGCCCGTTTTTTCAGTTCCTCAGCTGCAACAAAATAGCCATAATAATCAAAGGTCGGGGCGCATTTTTCACAGACAAACGCATAATATCCGCCTCTTGGAACGGAAGGGGTATCCAGCAGCGCGTATGCCTTGTCAAGGCAGGACTCAATATCTTCCCCTGCTTCCTCAAGCCCCAGTTCATCTTCTTTTGCATTTGCAATATTCAGATAACTGATGGCCTGCTCGAGCTCGCCGTTTTCGACTTTTTTCATCGTCTCCATTGCCTTGTCGTACAGCTCATACGCCTTTGGGAACTGTTTCAGCGCAACGTAGGTCAGCGCCATGTTATTATACAGTCCTCCCAAAAGTTCAGGTCTGAGTTCGGGAATCGATTCATAAATACTTCTGGCTTTTTCAAACATGGCGATAGAACGGTCGTTCTCCGAAAAGGCATTATAGACTGTTGCAATATTAACATAGACGGTTGCTTCAGAGATCGACCCTTCATAACCGATCCGGCCGATCAGTTCCAGCGCAGCGTCCGCATTTTCAAATGCTTTTTCCCGGTTCAGAACCTTGCGGTAATGTCCGACCAGTTCACTTCGGATCATCAACTCACCCTTCAGGTCTCCTCCGAGCTTTGCCTCTTCCAGCCAGTACAGAAGATGCCGCTCCGCTCCGGCATAATCCCTGTGCGACATATATTCATCCAGTTTTTCAATAATCCTGCGTTGCGGAACAGGTTTGATTTCAGGCTGCTTGCCGTATGGTTCTTCGCAAAGCACACAGCGCGGTTCGATATAATCTTCTTTTGAAATTCCCATATTCGTTTTCCTCTTCCCGATCTTACCATTTCCCCCGGAATCAGCGCGTCTGTTTCCGGTATTTTCCAACCATCTCGGTAAATCTGGCGATCATGCCTTTCTCATTCTTATGCCCGATGCCGTCGATCAGAATGACTTCCATCTCTTTTGCGCGTTCTTTGACCGAACCTTGCGCGGGAAGAGTGGACAGGAGCATGGCGATTCCGTATTTTCCGCCGAAATGCTTGGTCATAACGGAGATCTCATACAGATCCTCTTTGGAAGGCTCCCGGTTTTTACAGCTTGCAAACACCGGATGCTCATCAAAAGCGAGCATCACATCAATTTCATTATACGGATTCTCCACGGTATCAGCCTTGCCGTCCCAATCGATCTCGACCCCCGTTCGGACGTCCGAGAACAGTCCGCTGTTCATCGCGCAGTAGCAGGCATAGCGTTCTAATACGGCTCCGGCTTTCTGCATCAGCTCCGTGTTTTCCGAAAGAACGGCAGGGAAAAATCTTGCTTCCTCTGCATTCCCTTTTTTTGCATAAGTCAGCTGCCGAATCAAGCCCGCTTCTTCCAGGGAGGGAAAAAACCTCTGCGCGATCTGCATTTCTTCTTTTGAAGTCAGTTTTCTGGCCCAGCTTCCGTCTTCTGTGATGGAAGAACGGAGCATACAAAACTTATTCCATTGAACAGGCTGTTTTTTAACGATATTCCAAAGCACAAGCAATTCTTTGTCATGCTGTTCGCTTCGAATCATCCTGCCTGCTCCGTCCCCGCGGATCAGAAATGTTCCGTTCAGTCCGATCATGTCGGGAACCGTCAGATCCAATAGTCTTGGAAACTGCTCGGCTTTTCCCGGGTACTGCATCAGCATCCGGCCGGTTCTGGCCGTGTAACGATGAACGGAAGTCTGAACTTTTTGTTCGGTGCCGACATAGTATCCGGCGGCTGCAATAAAAGTTCCGCTGCCACCTGTGATATCGAATTCATATTCGTTCCCGGGCTTAATCAAAGAGTGAAACCGTTCAATAAATGCCTCAAGTGTATGCTGCTTTAAGCCGATAAAATTCGGAGCCAAACCAAATTTACTGCGGAAGAAATTCGTAAGTTTCTCTTTGCATGCCTCAGAAGGGCCCCCTCCCCTCTGAACGTACAGAATAAAAACACTGTCATATTGCCTGTGCAAAAGTGACATGATCGTATTGATGTGTTCCGGATCATAGTATTCGATCAGAATTCTGGCCATCTGGAGTCCCTCCGTTTCTTGTTTCAGTATAGCACGAATCAGATAACGCTGTCACCAAAATCCTTCTTTTATTCGTTTAGGGATTACAGTATAATATATCTAATCAGACAGGAGGTCTTGAAGAAATGCAATATACAGAGTTTTGCGGAGAAATGATTTCCAGGCTTGGGTTCGGAGCCATGAGGCTCCCTCTTCGTTCCGATGGAGCAATTGATGAAGAAGAAACCCGCCGCATGATCGCTCTTGCCATGGATAACGGTGTCAATTATTTTGATACCGCTTTTCCCTACCATGGAGGAATGTCGGAAGTCGTGATTGGAAAGCTGCTGGCAGAATATCCGCGCAGCAGCTGGCACCTTGCCACCAAATACCCGGGGCATCAGTTCAGTTCTTCCTATGATCCTGCCGGGGTTTTCGAGGAGCAGCTCGTCAAATGCGGCGTGGACTATTTTGATTTCTATCTGCTTCACAACGTTTGCGAAAGTTCACTCCCGGCTTATACGGATCCCCGCTGGGGCATCATAGACTATTTTGTCGAACAGAAAAAGAACGGCAGAATCCGTCATCTTGGATTCTCTTCCCACGCAAGACCCGATACACTTGCGTCATTTCTGGATCAGTACGGCGAACATATGGAATTCTGCCAGATTCAGTTAAACTGGCTTGACTGGACGCTTCAAAACGGAAAAGAAAAAGTAGACTTGCTGACCGGACGCGGTATCCCCATTGTTGTCATGGAACCGCTCCGCGGCGGAAAGCTCGCATCGCTCTCCGAAGAAGAAGTAACTGTTCTTCATTCCTTCCGCCCGGATGAAACTCCTGCCGCCTGGGGATTCCGTTTTCTGACAGGCATTGAGAATGTCCATGTCGTTTTATCGGGCATGTCCGCCTATGCGCAGATGGCTGAAAACGTCCGTACGTTTTCGGAAGAAAAGCCTCTTTCTCCGGATGAAACACGGTTTCTTCTGGAACTTGCGGAACAGAAAAAGGATGCCGTTCCATGCACGGCCTGCCGCTACTGCACAGAAGGATGCCCGATGGAACTCAACATTCCCATGCTGATTGCAGCATATAATGACTGTAAATTCTCTTCCAGTTTTACCGTTCCGATGCAGATGGACGCGCTGGATGAGGACAAACGTCCCTCCGCATGCATTGGGTGCGGTGCCTGCGCTGCGATCTGCCCTCAGCATATCGATATCCCGGAAGTCATGGCATCTTTTGCGGATCTTCTGACCAAACGTCCTAAATGGGCAGATATCTGCCGGGAACGGGAAGAGGCGGAACGACGCCGGAAAGAGGGTCTGAAATGACAGAACCGATTCTACCCGGCCGATACCGCCATTTCAAAGGGAACGAATATGAGGTGATTGCTGTCGCCCGTCACAGTGAAACGCTGGAAGAGATGGTCGTCTACCGGGCGCTGTATGGGGAACGCGGGCTATGGGTTCGCCCCGCGTCCATGTGGAACGAAACTGTGGAACGTGACGGAAAAACCTACCGGCGTTTTACCAGAATCCAGGAGGAAAACAAGTGAAACTTTTGCTGACGGCTTTTGAGCCTTTCGGAGGAGAACAGATCAATGCCGCACTGGAGGCGGTCAATCATGTCTCTGTCCCAAGCGAAATAGAGCTGAGCACGCTCACCATTCCCACGGTTTTCGGTGCCGGCGCCGAAATGATCCTGTCTTTTGCCCGATCATTCCGCCCGGACGCCATTATTATGATCGGTCAGGCATCCGGGCGCCCGTCCATTTCTTTGGAACGAATCGCAATCAACTTAAGAGATGCTTCCATGCCGGACAACGTGGGAAATCAGCCGGTCGATCAGCCGGTCGTGCCATCCGGACCTGCTGCATACTTTTCCACTTTGCCCCTGAAAACAATGCGGGCTGCAGTTCTCTCCGCAGGAATTCCCTGTGACCTTTCCTGCAGTGCCGGAACGTTTGTCTGCAATGATCTGATGTACTCTGTTCTGCATCTGTTGGCAGCGGCTTCTTCCCCGGTCTTGGCCGGATTCATTCACGTTCCCTGCACACCGGAGCAGGCTTCTCTTTCCAACCGGAAAATACCTTCCATGCAAACCTCAGACGCCGTGAAAGGCCTGGAAGCCGCGATTCTGTCTCTGTGCAGATTCCTTGACCGGACGAACTCCGGCTAATCATCCTTTTTTTGTTTTTGACGAGAAAAGCTCCCGAACCCGGGAGCTTTTATCATTTTTCTGTTCTTTGCTTTTACAGTCCGATACGAAGAAGCAGACCTGTGAGCAGAAAGACTGCCCCTACTACGAGGAAAGGCATGAATGTCCATCCGCCTTTCTGCCGTTTCTCCTTTTTCGCTTCACTGTAGGCATACAGGTCTTTATACCGACGGGTTGCACGCCACATGGAGAAGGAGTAGCCGAAAGTATCAAAAGCGCCAAAATAGGCAGCCATGAACAGCAAGCCCAACAGAATCACTGCAGCACCGGCCACGGAAAAAGCGTCCATATAGTAGATCCTAAGATCAAAGCCGGTTCGCAGCAAACTCAGAAACGCAATTACCAGCGCAATGCCCGCCGCCACAGCATATCGAATCGGAGAATGGCGGAAGATACGGTTCAGGATGTCCATCTCAGTCCTTCAGCTCCGCCATATAACGCTCGTACTCTGCTTCGTTGCAATAGACGAAATGATCTTTCTTCAGTTCACGGAAGGAAGGCAAATCACCGTGTTCGTAATCATGCGCTTCGGCAGGAACGTAAGTAATACGTTTGCGTTCCCGCTCAGAGCGCGGGTTGGGCTTCGGAATAGCCGAGAGCAGAGAACGTGTGTAAGGATGCATCGGATTCTTAAACAGCTCGTCGCTCGGTGCCTTCTCTACTACCTTGCCATAGTACATAACGACGATGGAATCGCAGAAGTACTTGACCACCGATAAGTCATGCGCGATGAAAATGATGGACAGGTTCAGGTTTCTCTTCAGATCATTCAGAAGGTTAATGATCTGCGCACGGATCGAAACATCCAATGCGGAAATCGGTTCATCGCAGATCAGAAGCTTCGGGTTCATGATCAGGGCACGCGCAATACCGATACGCTGGCGCTGACCGCCGGAAAACTCATGCGGGTACCGGGAAGCATGCTCTTCGACAAGACCAACCGTCTCCAGCATTTCAACCACCTTCTTGTGGTTTTCTTCCTTGTTCCGGAAATTCTGGATCTGCAGACCTTCCTGAATGATGTCCTCAACCGTCATACGGGGATCCAGAGAATCAATAGGATCCTGGAAGATCATCTGGATCTCATTCATCAGCTTGCGGCTTACATTATTATTATCGAATGCGATCTGCTTGATTTTAGCCTTCTGGGTGGCATGGATCTCTTTGACATCGTCTTCTATCTTCTGAATCCGCTGTTCGATCTCCAGAGCCTTCGAAGGATCTTCCTTGGCCTGTTCTTTCAGAGCCTTGATCTTTTCATTCGCATGGATGCGGGACCATTTGATCTCTTTCTTGTTCCACCGGTTTCCTGCGCTGATACGAACACCCCGGTAGTAGATAGATCCGGATGTGATGTTGTACAGGCGGATAATGCACCGGCCGGTAGTTGTCTTGCCGCAGCCGGATTCACCGACGATACCAAGGCATTCTCCTTCCCGAAGATCAAAGGAAACATTGGAAACTGCTTTGAGTTTCTGCTTGTTGATTCCTTTTCCAAAGAAGAAAAACTGTTTCAAGTTCCGCACGGAAAGCAGAATGCCCTGCTTGCGCAGTTCCGGTTTCTGCTTTACACGCGGATTGATTTTGTACTTCCGGTTGAATGCGCTCAGCTCGCTCGGAGATTCGATCGCGTCATGATAATCTTCTTTATCATCCTGGATAAAGTTTGTGCTCTCTGTCTCCTGGATCACTTTCGCTTCGAGGTTCTCTTTCTCGGAGATTTTATAAACATCGAGTTGACTCTTCATTTCGATCCTCCCTCCAGCGAATTCTTGATGCGCTCACTGACGATCTTAGGCATTTCCACTTTCGGTGCGCGCTCATCCAGCAGCCATGTTGCCGCATAGTGCGTATCCGAAATCTTGAAGAACGGCGGTTCTTCCCGGAAATCGATATTCATTGCGTATTTGCTCCGAATGGCAAAAGCGTCGCCCTTCGGAGGATAGATCATGTTTGGCGGAGTACCCGGAATCGCTTCCAATTTCTCCTTGCTGTCCATATCCGGAATGCTGGAAAGGAGCGCCCAGGTGTACGGATGTCTGGGATCATAGAAGATCTCATCGGCAGTTCCGTATTCCACGATTTTGCCTGCATACATGACTGCCACGCGGTCTGCCATGTTGGCAACAACGCCCAAATCGTGTGTGATAAAGATGCAGGACAGATTTCTTTCCGCCTTGATCTTATTGATGAGTTCCAGAATCTGCGCCTGAATGGTGACGTCCAGAGCGGTGGTCGGTTCGTCGCAGATCAGAATCTCCGGAGAAGCCGTCAGCGCGATAGCGATAACTATACGCTGCCGCATACCGCCGGAAAACTCAAACGGATACTGATTGTATCTGCGTTCCGGTTCCGGAATGCCGACTTCCTTCATAACCGCCAGCGCGCGCCGTTTGGCTTCCGCTTTGGTGATTCTCAGTTTGTTATCGAACAGATCCTTTTCTTTTTCCAGTTCCTTTGTAATCTCGTCCTTCTCTTCTTTTGAAACGGCGCTCTTCAGCCGCTGCTTTAATTCTGTTTCTTTCGCTTTATATTCTTCTGTAACCAGCGCTTTATATTCAGCAACTTCCTTTTTAGCGCGTTTTTCCGTTTCTGTCAGAACAGCCTTGTATTCCTTGGCTTGAGACAGATACTGGTTCTTGATTTCCTTCTCAAACGCTTTGAACTCTTCCTTCTTCTGCTTGATCAGGGCTTTGTCATTGGCCTTCTGTTCAGCAGAGCGTCCTTCCTTTCTTTTGAGTTCGGAGATAAATGCATCCAGTTTCTTCTCTTCCGTCGAGATGGCGATATTCATCTTCGCCAGCGTATTCTTGTAACGGATCAGATCATCACTGATGATGTCATTATACATCGTCTTCAGCTTATCCGAGTTGATCAGCATCGCCTCGGTGATCTGCTTCCCGATTTTCACGATAGGATTCAGCGAAGACAGCGGGTCCTGGAAGATCATTCCAATCTTATGGCCTCTGATCTTGTAAAACTCATCCTCAGAGATTTCCAGAAGATTTTCACCGCGATAAATGATGTTTCCGTCAGCAATAATGGCATTGTTGGCCAGAATGCCCATGATGGTCTTGGATGTGACCGATTTACCGGAGCCGGATTCTCCTACAATACACAGGGTCTCGCCCTGATAAAGGTCGAAGGATACGTCCCGGACAGCTTTCAGAATACCGTTATCCGTCTTGAAATTCACCACAAGATTATTGACGGACAGTACTTTTTCTTTGCTCACTGCCATCTTAATCACTTCCTTTCAGAGACGGGTTGATTGCGTCACGCAGACCGTTGCCAAACAGGTTGAAGGAGATTTCCATCAGTGCCAGAATAACCGCCGGGAAAATAACCAGGTTCGGATAAATGCCAAGATATTGCTGGTTTGTAGCCATCATGACGCCGAAGGACTGCACACCCTGCAGACCCAGGTTTAAATAAGCCAGCGTTGCTTCGGAGAAAATGACGCTTGTGATCATGAACACGCTGGATGTAATGATTGTTCCCATCGAGTTCGGCAGGATATGCTTGAAAATCAGGCGCATATCTGAAGATCCCAGCGTACGGGATGCCAGAACGTATTCACGTCCCTTGAATCTGTAAAACTGGGTACGGGTTCTTGCTGCCGTTCCCATCCATCCGGTCATGCATAGTGCCAGGAAGAATGTTGTAATATTGTTGCCAAGATGCAGAATACAAAGTGTCATGACAACAATCCAGGGAACACCGCTCAAAATCTCACAGAAACGTTCCATGAACAGGTCCACGTTTCCTCCGAAATAACCGGAGATAGCACCCCAGACCAGACCGAACAGGAAGCAGAATGCCGCTGTGCATACACCGAGGATCAAAGATGTTCTCAAGCCTGCGAATGCCCTCTTGAAAAGGTCAAAGCCGGAGGCATCAGTGCCAAGGATGAAGGACGGCATCTTGCTGTATCCCATTTTACGGTAGTTCCAACCGCGTGCGCTGATACTGGACAGTTTCTTGGTTACCTTCAGAACTGTCTGGCTCTCCACATAATCGACCGGACAATCATTGGTCAGCCGGACAAATGATTCCGGTCCAACGTTATAGTCATATGTACACCAGCCGCGTTCAATCCAGCCGTTCAGTTCAGTCGCCGAATACGTAACCAGATCCGCATCGCCGTACACGAGCATATAGGTGTCGATTATATAATCGCAGTAGAAAATCTCAGCATTGTGAATTCCTTTGCGACCGGAACATGCCCAATACCCCAGACTGTTCTTGTCTGCGTTATTGATCATAACCGTGGCATTGTCAAAGGATACCGCTTCTAGTTCTTCCAGGTTCTTCGCTCTTTCGCCACCTGACAGTTTTACGCTGTCAATCAGGATGTATCGGAAAGCATCCGCAGAAGAACGCACTTCAAAAACGATCTGTCCTGCAACAGAACTCAATCCGGCATCTTTCATTGCCTGACTGATATTAAAGGAAATCGGGCTGTAATCGCTGGAGAAATCCCGGATCATGAGGCGGTCTTCCGCCCTCTCGCCCGTCTTGAGATAGACGCAGTATTCTCCGAGTTTTGAATTACTGACATTTTCTTCGTCGCCGAATACCACATCCAGAGTGTAGGCTCCCTTATCTGTAAATTCCAGAGATTTGGAAGTCATATACACATCCTTATCTGCAACCGCTGCATCCGTTGCCACGACAATCAAGCCTCCGGTCCCGTATTGGCTTGCGGAATCGATCAATGTCGGTTCCGGCTCCACCGTCAGGGAAATCAAAGACCGCTTGATCGATGCTATGCTGTATTTTTCAGAGAGTGCCGGAACTCCGTTGATGGAGTCATATACTACATGCTCTTTTTTCCGGGTTCCATCCCAAAAACCGGTACCGGCTTCAAACAGCTTCGGCGCCAGGAACTTTTCCGGCGTACGCACATCATCGATATTATATGGTGACAACCAAGGAACCAGAATGGTCAGTACGATCAGAATTGCCAGAATAATAGCGGCCGCAACAGAAGACTTATTCTTGCAGAACCGCCTGAATGCGTCCTTCAAGAAAGTCGTTGGCTTTGTGTCCAGTTTTTTATCCATGATCCGGATGTCTGTCTGGACAAGCTTAAAATCATCGCTTCTGAATTCGATATGAGACATGTCTGCCATTATTTCTTCGCCCCCATTCTGATACGCGGATCAATGAATCCGTAACTCAAGTCGAGCACGACACCAGCCAGAAGGCTGATGGTAGTAAAGATGGCCATATCCACAAACAGAATATCATAATCCTTATAGTTCAGGGAAAGAACAAAAAGCTTTCCGATTCCAGGAATGCCATAAAGGGACTCCAGAATCATGGAACCGCCAAGAATACTGATAAACTCTGCCAGAATAGACGGAAAAATGGGAACCATAGCGTTCTTCATGGCATGGCGCACGATCGCCTGCCGCCGGGTAAGGCCTTTGGTTCGGGCAAGCAGCAGGTAATCGCTTTCCATAACCTCACACAGCTCCGCACGGACAAAACGGCAGTAGCCGCAGATGGATCCGAACGAAAGGCAGAACACAGGAATGATATATCCCTTGATTTTTGCGGAAGTCAAAGCGGTATCCGGCGGCCATGTTGACGGCAGCCAATTAAGGCCATAGCTGAAAATGCGCAGAACGAAAGATATCAGAACGAAACTCGGGATCGAGATGAAGATCATAACCAGCGTTGAGATCGTATGATCCGTCAACGTGTTCTTTTTCAGTGCCGCCCAGATACCAAGCAATATACCGAGCGGTACAGACACGATTACCGAGATAATATTCAGTCGAACGGAATACCAGATACGGGACATGATAATAACAGATGCCGCAACATTCGGCTGGAAGGTCTTGCTGTAACCCCAGTCCCAATGGAAGACGACATTCTTGAGCCAGTTCACATACTGCTCCATGATCGGTACCTGATAATAATAATAGGCACGCCCTTTATCCATCGGTGATTTATAAAGCAACTGCCCGTACTGAGGCATTTCTTTTTCAAACCGGTTGACATAGCCAAGATGATACTGCTTGTCAAAATAGGCGATCTGAATCTGATCGCCGCCCAAAGGACGTTCAAATGGAAGAAGCTTTACCAGAATAAAAGTAAGTGAAAGAATGATAAAGGTGGTGAGAAATGCAAGTCCAATTCGTTTCAGGACATATTTCCCCATAGAAACCCCCCCTAATGATTTTTGACCGACAAGCGATGGAGACATTCGTCCCCATCGCTTGCAAACAGACTAACGTTTGTTCAATTATTCCACTACAAAATAATCTTCCTGTACGGAATAATACAGGCCTGCGCTCGGTGTTCCATCGAACTCCTGGCTGTAGTAGAAGTCGAATCCGGTTAAGCCCTTGGGCTCAGGAGATGTTCCGCTGCCGGTAGCATAATCAGCTGCAATCTCAGCAGGAACCGTGAAGGTCACGACCTGGACGCCGTTGCCCTTATCTTCCACTGTGAATTCAACCTCTGCCTCGTCATACTGACCGTCGCCGTTGTTGTAACGCTCATAGTTGCAGCAGACAACACCTTCGATCGTAACACTGGTGATATCGGGCAGTGTCGGTACAACTTCCATAGATCCGGTGTAAGAACCGTCTTCATTCTTTACGATCGGCGTATAGTTCCAGGTGATAACCGGCTTGTTCTCACCCTTGGATACGATGCCCTTGGAGTTGACCGCATTATAGAGAGCGTCAAAGGACCAGCGCATGTTCTTGTAAACGATCGGATATACAGCCGGATCATTGGTGTCTACACCCCAGTTCAGCGTGAAGCTGCCGGAAATATCCTGATCGCTGGACAGTACGGAAACGAAACCGATCGGGTCAAGGCTGTTGCCGGAGATGGAGCCGAAGCCGATGTCGAACTGGCCAACCATCATCTTGTTGTAGTATACATCAGACCAGACATTGCCTACCCAGAAATCAATGGACAGCTGATAGACGCCGCCGCAGACGCTTTCATCGTTGAACGCAGTCTCGATGAAGTTCTTGATCTCGTTGTGGTAGTTCTCTTCATGTGTAGGATACATCCAAGCAATCTCGATATGGATCACTGTGGGGTTCTCTTTGGTGCCGGGTGCATATGCGCCGTCAGCTTCCAGTTCGGTAAGAGCCATACGGAAGTAATCACGGGCAAGCTCCAGGCTGTAGCCGTATCCATCGGTATCTTCCAGCAGAGTCTCAACTGCTTTCTTATGAGCGTTGGTTACTGAGTAAGAAAGACCGTTTTCAGGATCGGACATGTAGTTGGAAGCAAGGTAATCCACTGACGGGATAGAACCGCGCGCGTTGGCGAAGCTCAAACGGTCGATGGAGTAGCTCATTGCCTGTACAAAGTGATGATTGCCGAGTGCGGGCTTGAGTTCCCAGTACGAATCTTTCGGAGTCTGGGTAACAACGCCTTCTTCACCGAACAGGTATTCCCAAGTCTCAGCGTTGGTAGCATTCACGTTCAGTTTGAAGTTGGAGTCACCGGTGGTGGAACGGGTACGCGGGTCGTTGCGGTATTCGTTCAGGTACTCCTGCGGAATGCCGGAAGAGTCAAAGTGCCCTGCCAGGAATTCGTTGAATCCGGCTGTCGTGTCTTCCGATGCAGCGGGGAAGATCTTGACATGGACACCTGGGATAGCATACTTCGTATCCGCATATACATAGTTGGGGTTCTTTGCATATACAATCTGCTGATCCTGATCATAGCGCTCTACATAGTATGCGCCCAGGGACAGCGAGTTGTCCAGAGGAGATTCGGTCTTGTCATTGTTGTAGCCAAGATAATTCTGGACGGTCACCAGCTCGACAAAATCCTTCGGAACTGGCATATACAGGCTGGAAGCAATGTAGTACATGCAATAGAACTGAGTCTGCTCTTCTGTGAAGGTCACTTCAAAGTAGCTCTTTCCATCTTCTTCATATGCCTTGATGCCTACTTTGTCCCACAGTTCGGCGTTGAATCCTTCTGCTGTTCCCTGATAGTATTCTTTTGCACCTGCGATAGCACCGGACTTGGTATTTGCAAGTTCAGAACCACGATAGAGAGCATTGGACTGAGTCAGCAAGAGCTGGAAGGGATAGACATAGTCTTCCAAAGCAACTTCTCTGTTGTTGAACGCCTGACGGCTTTCCATTGCTGAACCGGAAGTATACTTCAGACCATCTGCGCCGGTACGGACACCGAACCGCCAGGTGGTCGCCATGCCGTCGCCGTCATCATCATTGACCGCTACAGGCTTTTCTGTTGCCAGTTCAGGCACCCAGTTGTAACCATCTTTGGTCTCATTCATGAAGTTGGTGTAGAAACCTGCGGCGATATAGCCGTACAGATCGCCAATCTGAGCGCCCTGGTCGTTGAGATAGTTCAGCGTGCCGGGGTCACTGACTTCATAGATGTGATAGTAACGCTTCCATGCATCGTTGGTCTCATAATCGAGGTCAGCCGTAATCGAGCCTTCCGGCAGGATACCGAAGCCGTAGCCTACGATATAGTTCTCTGTACCGAGAGTGATGCGGGGATTGTACATTGCATATCCGCCGTTCTCAAACAGAGAAACACCCGTGATACCGGTCGTAACAGCATACCGTTCCAGAATACCGAGAACGTTCGTACGCTCAGCGTTGGATTCTTTCTTGTAGGTGAACAGACCGTCAGCAAGCGGAACTGCTTCTGCCATAGCTTTGAAGCTATCTGCATAAGCTGCACGAATTTCTGCCAGCGTGTTAGCAGCATCGATAGCGGCTTCGCCATCTTCCAGTGCTTTTTTAACTGCAGCATAGGTGTCGTCTTCCAGCTGATCTTCCATGGCTGCCATGGCTACTTCCAAGTCGTTCTTGGCATAGGCTTTATAGTCATCCCGATCCATATAAGCGCCATCCCACGGGATTTCCGGTTCCGGCTCAGCGGTGGGTTCTGCCTCCTGCTTGGGAGCATCCGTCGGCTTTGTCTCAGGCTGGGTCTGAGCTTCGGGCTGCTGTGCCGGAGGATTCTCTGCCGGCTTTGTGCATGCGAGAACCATGCTCAGAACCATAACGAGTGCCAAAAGCATCGCTAATGTCTTTTTCATTTCTTTCCTCCTATTGTTTTTTATTAAATGCTCGCATTTAGCGGCTATATATGCAAAAAATACCATTTTTGATAAATCACAAAAACTGATACTTTTTGAACACCGAACGAGAAGGACTCTTTGTTTTTCAACCGGTCAATATCTCGACCATAGAATTTCGCTAGGATTATTCACGTTTTTCAGTTGAAAAACATCCGGACTTTTATATAAAAAGTCTATACTATAATATCATTCGGTCATATAATTGTCAATTTTTTCTTATTGAATAAATATGTATTTCACCGAATATTTACTGATTGCGTAGCCTTTCAGTCGCAAAAATATGTGCCAGTTGACGAAAAAAGCTTTCCGTGATAGCATGTGAGTATCAAACAGAAAGAAAAAACATATGTTCAAACGATTCAAAAATCTAAAATGGACGACTCTTCTTATTCATATTATCATTACGATAGCTTATCCTGCTGTGAAAGCTTTTACGAGTGAAAACAAGCTCCTTGTTTTCAGCGATATCCTCGCCATTGTAGGATTGATTCTTTTGGCAGCAGGAGTCGTATACAGCCTGATTCTCCACGGAGATTTTGATGTTGCAAGTTACTCACTGATGCGCGGTATCCGGTCCGGTCTCGTTCCCGATTATGAGGACTATCGGAAGGAAAGAAAAGAAAAAAGAGAGGAATCGTTTAACTATCCCCTCTTTCTCAGTATTGTTTATCTGGCAGTCTCAGCATTTATAGCCTACGTGCTGCTTTAATCCTGATTCTCCTGCTCTCTCTCGATTTCTTCCAGCTTTTTCTCATACTCAGCGTATTCTTTCGTCGTGGCAAATACAAAATGGCCAGGACGAATTTCTTTTAGTTCTCTCTTTTCACCGGACTGATCCAGTTTTGAGGGATCATAAACGATTGCACGGCGGGTCCTTTCCACAATGGGATCGGGCATAGGAACAGCAGACAGCAGGGAAATCGTGTAAGGATGCAGCGGATATTTGAACAGCGTCTCGGAATCCGCTATCTCGACAATTTCTCCCAGATGAATAACGGCGATCCTGTCCGCAATAAAGCGGACGACGGAAAGATCGTGTGCAATGAACAAGTAAGTCAGGTTTTTCTCTGCCTTTAACTTATTCATCAGATTCAGAACCTGCGCGCGGATAGAGACATCCAGCGCGGAAATCGGTTCGTCTGCCACAATGAACTTGGGGTCCATAATCATTGCGCGGGCAATGCCTACACGCTGACGCTGACCGCCAGAGAACTCGTGAGGATACCGCGACTTATGTTCAGGCAACAGTCCTACATCCTGCAGGGCCTTATCCACCTTAGCAATACGCTCCTCTTCATCTTTATATAGATGGAAGTTGTAAAGGCCTTCGGAAACACAGTATTCAATCGTGGCGCGTTCGTTCAAAGAAGCTGCAGGATCCTGGAAGATCATCTGAATATTCCTGACCACGTTGCGGTCTTCTTCCCGGCTGATTTTACCGGAAATACGCTTTCCTTCAAACTCAATTTCGCCCGCGCTGCAAGGGTTGATTCTCAGGATCGCTCTTCCAAGAGTTGTTTTACCGGATCCCGATTCTCCAACCAGAGCAAAAGTCTCACCTTTATAGATATCAAAGTTCGCGTCTTTTACAGCTACAAACTTTTTCTTATGCCCTACATCGAAAGAGATGTCCACGTGTTTGATGGAGAGAATCACTTCTCTGTCATTAGTGTTCTTCGACATGGAATGCACCTCCTTTATCCGTCATTTTCTTGATTTTCTCATGCAGATTCTGAATAACCTCAGGTTTTTCCAGCTTAGGCGCCCTGGGATCCAGCAACCATGTTTTTGCAAAATGGGTATCGCTGACCTGGAAGAACGGAGGCTCTTCCACAAAATCGATCTTTAGGGCATGCTCGTTTCTCGGCGCAAAAGCATCGCCTTTGATCTTGTTGTACAAAGAAGGCGGTGTGCCTGTAATGTAATACAGTTCCTCTCCCTTTACGCCAAGCTGCGGGAGACTGGATAACAATGCCCAGGTATAAGGATGACGCGGATCAAAGAATACTTCTTCGACCGTTCCGTATTCGATAATCTGACCGCCGTACATGACGCCCACACGATCTGCCACATTCGCAACAACGCCCAGGTCGTGAGTGATATAAACGGTTGTAAACTTCAGTTCTTTCTGCAGATCCCGGATAAGGGAAATGATCTGTGCCTGAATGGTTACGTCAAGTGCAGTTGTCGGCTCATCGCAAATCAGGATCTCCGGGTGGCAGGACAGTGCGATGGCAATAACGATACGCTGACGCATTCCGCCGGAATACTGGAACGGATACTCATCAAACCGGTTGGCAGCATTCTGGATACCGACTCTTTCCATGAGTTCAATTGCCTGTTCCTTTGCTTCACTCTTGGAGACATGCTGATGCTTCTCGATAACTTCCGTAATCTGGGAACCAATGGTCCGGATCGGGTTCAGCGACGTCATAGGATCCTGGAATATGGTGGAGATCTGTGCTCCGCGAATGCCTTCCCATTCTTTATCTTTCTTAAGTTTGGTCAGGTCTGTTCCGTGAAACATGACAGAACCGTTGGAGATCATTCCATTAGATTCCAGCATTCCCGTGAATGTCTTGGTAAAGACTGATTTTCCGGAACCGCTTTCACCTACAATGGCAAATGTCTCACCTTCATACAGATCAAGCGAAACTCCGCGAATAGCCGTCAGATAATTATCTCTGACCCGAAATTTAACTTCAACATCCTTTGCGGACAGTATGATTTTACGATTTCCTTCCATTTTTGTTCCTCCTTACATGTGCGTCCGAGGATCAGAAGCGTCAGCCAGCTTCTGGCCTACGATGTACAGGCTGATTGAGATAATCGCCAGCACGCCCACAGGAATCCAGAACAAATGCGGGTAGCCCTTCATATACGACGTGTATAGATTGATAGATTGACCGAGTGATGCGTTGGTCGTTCCAAGACCGAGACCCATATAAGAAAGGAATACCTCGTAACTGATCAGACTCGGAATCATTCTGGAAAGATAGGTCATGATAACGGAAATCAAATACGGAAGGATGTTCTTGGTTATCATGGTCAGCGTCCGGGTTCCCAGGCACTTGGAAGCCATATTATATTCACGGTCACGGATAATCATTACCTGCGTACGGATGAAGTAGGCTACAAATACCCACTCCGTACAGCACATTGTAATGATAAGAGACCGCATGCCGGCTCCCAATACATAGCAGAGAATCATGGCAAGAAGCAGGAACGGAATGTTTGCAACGATGTTGTAAATCTCAAGCATCCATTTGTCCATTTTCTTGGAGAAACCCCAAATGGCTCCGATTGGAATGCCAACGAGCATATTGATTGCCGTGCAGACGAAGGAAATAATGATGGAATTCCGAGCGCCTGCCCATACCGCGTCAAACACCTCGTTTCCCACATGATCCGTACCAAAGATGTGTTCCCAGCTTGGTTTGAGGAACTTCATCTCAGGATTATTGATGTTAGGCGTAATAATCGGACTGTAACCAGAATATACTGGCTGAATCAGTGCAAAGCAAAGGAGGAACAGCAATATAACAGCAACAGCAACTGTAAACTTGCTTTTGAAGAATGTCCGAAACACAGATCTCCAGTAAGAATACCGTGGTGCTGCGATATGCTCCGATTCCATCTCATCAAATTCAGCGAACGTAAAGAGATCGTTGGTGTTTTTATTTTCAGATTCCATACTTAAGACCTCCCTGCTTTCTCGCTGAGTGAAATACGAGGATCTACTTTCGTAATAAGGATATCACCCGCCAGAACCGACAATACAGATACCGTTGAGAACATAAATGCCAATGCAACAATCATCACGTTATTATACTGGTTTATCGCGTTTGGAAGCATTTTGCCCATGCCGCCGACAGAGTAAATTGCCTCGGTAATAATGGCGCCGGTGATGCAGGTTGCCAGAGAAGCCGGGATACCATGAGCGATCGGGATAATTGCGTTTTTGAAAACATGGCCCCGGAAAATTTCCCCTTGGTTCAAGCCTTTGGCTTTGGCAAATTTCACGTAATCGGAGTTCATCTGATCTACAACATAGCGCCTGGTCCACATCATCAGACTTGCGATGGACGGCAAAGCAAGTGAAATGGTCGGCAGAACCCAGGAACGCCAATCCTCCGGACCATAGGTAGTAAATACCGACGGGAGATCAAATGCGCTGGTCATAAGATAACGGAAAAGATAGATATAAGCCAGGGAAGGCACGGAAATAATAAAGATGATATATGCCATGCCTAATTTATCAGCTATTTTGTCTTTCCGTCTTGCCATAAGAAGACCAATGGGCAAGCCAACACCATAGGAAACCAGCATGGCCAATATACCCATGATAAAGGATGTACCAATCATAGAAGGCTGATTCTTCTTTGTTTCGAAATTGGCGTAGTTATCTAAGAACTTCTTTTTGTCCATCCTGTCCAGTTTCTCTTTATACGTCAAAGTTCCGAAAATGATTCCGGACTCCGCCTCATAACCCGTTTCAAAGGTAACAGGGCGTTTTACTTCCGTTCCCTGAGACTGGAACAAAACCCTGATAACTTCCAGGCCCTGATAAGTAGGATAAGAGGTACCAAAGTTCAATTTGATAATATTCTGATGGATCCATGGGAAATTACTGTCAGTATACAACAGATACTTGTGAGTAGTACCGCTGCCGATTACAGCAAGACCGCCTGTCGGTGTCCGGCCGAAAGAAATCCCCCTCTTCAGGTCAGGGTTGTTTTCATCCTGTACCGAAAAAGGCGTATCAATCTTGATCAACTGACTGAGCCAAAGGGCCATCCGCTTGATCACCGGCACGTCTTTGTAGGCGTAATAACGACCATTCCCCAAAAAATTTTCTACAGTGTAGCCCTTGGATGCATATAAAGCAGCAAAGTCCGCACTCTCTTTGGAATCCGGCTTCAAAGCTTCATTGATTTCAGGACTTCCCGCTTCATAAAGCGTAAGTGCATAGTCATTGATTCTCACGTAATCCAGATAACCCAGTTTTTCCCAGGTAGAATACACATATTCTGTTTTATCATCAGACTTGCTGCTTAGCTTGCGGTATGTACTATCTTCAAAGAAGATGTTTTCACGAGGCACCAGCGTGTACACCATTGTGAACACGATGAGCATGATGATGAGAATGGAAAGAAGCGACCGCAACAGACGCTTCCAGAAATACCCTTTCGACATTTTTCAGGTACCGTCCTCTTCCTTTTATTGACGTTCTCCCACCACTTACAGAAGATGGGGGATTCCTGCTTCATAGATCACTGCTTCCCAAGGGAAGTCTTACACGGTCTCCACAGGCGTTTCCGTTCGGGCTCGCCCGGCCCTACGTTTCTTATGGTCTCTCAGGAACTGATCTTTTTCAGT
>JAFWJN010000033.1 GCA_017514685.1 Clostridia bacterium | reverse complement strand
GATGGGGAACCCGACTTCCTATCTCGGGCAGACGCTGACCTGGGAAGGAAAACAGCTGACGGCAGCCGGGACGAACGCCTACGCTTACGACGAGAACGGGCTCAGGGTACAGAAGACAACAGGCTCAGGGACGACGGACTATTTCTACAACGGCTCTGTCCTTATGGGGCTGACCAAAGGAAACGATACCCTGCTGTTCTCCTACGACCAGAGAGGAAAGGTCCAGGCTGTCCGCTTCAACGGAACGTATTACTACTATCTCCGGAACGGACAGGGAGACATAATAAAGCTCATTGACAACAGCGGAAACACGGTCGTGGAATACGCTTACGACACCTGGGGAAAGCAGCTGAGCTGCACGGGAACGCTGGCGAGCACGCTGGGAGTTCTGAACCCGTTCCGGTACCGGGGCTACGTTTACGACGAAGAGACGCAGTGGTACTATCTCCAGTCCAGATACTATGACCCCGAGACCGGAAGGTTCCTCTCCGCTGACGTCATGCTCTCCACCGGACAGGGCGTGCTTGGGCACAACACCTATGTGTATTGTGGGAACAGCCCTGCTTCTCGTATGGACTTTGCTGGTAATAGTTGGGTAAGCATTTTAATTGAAGTTATAACTGATGGATTAGACTATGTCATAGATAAGGTTGAAGAGATTACAAGCACTTTTAATGTTTGCATATCGCAAGGCTATGCAGGAAATGCTTCGCTTAGGATTTTCGATGATATTCAAGCTGCTTGCTTGAGTATTGATACGAAAGGCAATATTGCTATACAATATCAGCCTTTAACTGGTGGAATAACCACAAATTCTACACCTTCAGCGTCCTTTGTTCTAACAACTACTATTGTTTTTGCCCCAAGCATCCGTGAATTAGAGGGTATGGGATATGCATTGGGAGGTTCTTGCTTTTCAACTTTTTATGGATTAGGCGGTGGGTTCGATCTCAACCTTTTAGAAAAAAGCTCATCCGAAGGTGCATATTTAGGTTTTACATCTTCTGCAGGGATTGGTACACCATCAAGTGAGGCTCATGGGAACTATGGACTTACATTTACATGGGATATTACGCGAGTAAATGTCTATCGTGTATCTCATTATTTAGTTAATCAACTCAGAGAATGGGGTGAGAAGTACGAATAAAGCCAAGCGTTATGCTGTCCTATTGATTATGCTGTTATTCTTGCTGCCGGTGATGATATCCCGTTCCGAAGCAGACAATGGTCATCCACATATTCCAATTAAGAACATCAATGAAGCCAATATGCCAAACGAGATTAAAGGGTTACCGGTGCGTGAAGAAACAGCCGATAGTCTTGCAGCTTTTTTGCAAGGAATACAATGGAAAAGTATGCCTATCAATTCCTTGCCGTATGGATTAATCAAAGGATTTGCATGCAATCAACAACAAAACAAATGTGTCTTGGATTTGAATTACATGTATTTTTATGAAGAAAACATATGTAAAGCAGTATATTCTTTTTGTAGCGAAGGTTCTTATGAAGTTTTTTCCGATTCAAACAAGTTCTTTATTTTGTTTAATAGAGGGAACCTAGTCTTGCAGTTTGATGAGAATAATAATACCGTTTTATACAAATTAAACACAGAGCGGTTTACTTATCGTGAATGGGATATACTTAATAATATCGGATTGAAAGGCAACTCGATATCAATAACCGATGGTGATTATTGCATTTATAATCAACATCCACGGATCTTACCTATAATAAGCGCTTCATATGATACATTCTCATGGAAAGGATTCATATTATATGAAAACTCGCTAAGAAAATATTATTTTATTGTTATTGGTTGTATTAGTGTTTTTTCATTAATCATTTTGACCTATTTTTTAATCACTAAAAAAAAAAGTCATGGGAATTAATTCATCTGTTCACTGAGAATACAATAATCTCATTCTCATGAATTAACACTTATTTGAATGAGATATGGTCGTTCGCTGCTGAGTCAGTTATCTCTACTCGTACCACGAAACCCCAGTAAATACTGGGGTTTCGAGCTTTTTGGGGCTCGAATATCAGGTGCCTGATCCGTTACGCTCGCTATCATCTTTTTTTCGTTTTTCAGAATTTTTGATGATCGATTTCCCCAGCGATTATGCGGCTTTCCGGGTTTTTGGAGGCCATTTTGGAGGCCACAGGCTCTTTCCTCTGTGCTCCGTTTCCCGGGAAAAAGCCGATAATCGCCTCTGCTGAAGCAACCTTGGACGAGTAATCAAGATGGGTATAGATGTTGCTGGTAGTGGCGATATCGCTGTGGCCCAGCCATTCCTGAATATCTTTCAGTGCAACGCCCTGAGAGTACAGCAGACTGGCGCAACTGTGCCTCAAGTCATGAAAACGAATGCGACGAAGCCTGTTTTTTTCCAGAAACTCCGGAAACGCCTGCGTCAGGTAGTTCGGCTTGATCAGTTCGCCCATCTCGTTTACATAGACGTAGTCTTTATAGTTTTTACAATAGCAATCTCCGCAGATACGACGGTTGGCATCCTGCTTGTCCCGGATTGCGTACAACAGATCCTCGAACGGTTTCACAAGAGGAAGAGTCCGATGAGAAGATTTCGTCTTGGTACGATCCTTTTCTATCAGCGTTATTTTTCCGTCCACCATTGCTTGTGTGACTGTGTGCCGAATGGTGATGGTTTTTCGCTCGAAATCAATTGCGCTCCATTTCAACCCGCACACTTCACTGCGACGAAGCCCGTAAAACGCCGCCAGAATCACGCCCAGCTCAAGATTGGTACCTTTCACTGCCCGGAATAGAGCGTCAAGCTCAGCCTCTTTGTAGGGAATGACCTCAAAGCGTTCCTTGCGCGGTCTTTGAACCTTGTCGGCAGGATTGCTCTCGATCAGATCCGTCCGATAGGCATATTGCAGTGCTTTCCGGATATTCGCATGACGGTGAATCACTGTATTCGCGCTGACGCCGCATACATCCATCTCATAGGTGTAGTAATCCTGGATGTGCTTAGGCGTAACATCACGAAGCAAAAGCTTCGGATGGCGCTTGTCGAAATACGGAATGATTTTGTTCCGGATCGCTTTTTCATATGCAACGTAGGTAACGGTTTCCACACTGGAACGCATCATTTTCAACCAGTCTCTCAGAAAATCCGTAAATCGGATATCGTTCGGCATGATAGTCATGCCGCTGCTTGCCGCCTGCATGCGATATCTGAGCGTTTCTCCCATTTCCTGCTCCGCTTTTCTCAGCAGTTCCTCGGCGCGTTTTTTATTGCCTTTTACGGGCAATTTTGTCGAACGAGATGCCGATCGCCGAATACCGTTTTCGTCCGTGTAACTTAAGACGATATGATAAATACCGCCCTTGTCTCTCAGATGTCCTGCTACCATTGTTTTTCTCCTTTCTTTGTAGCGTGTATTCATCTGCCATTGACACGGACAGGGTAACACCCTCTCCGTGCCAATGGCAATTCTGTGATAGCTTACGAAACGGATTTTTGGAGGCCAGTTAGGTATTCGATCACGAACACCTTCGGGATTCTGTACCGTTTTCCAATCCAATAGCTTTGGATCTCGCCGCTTTTCAGCAGCCGGTAGACACTCTTGGTGCTAGTACCGCCGAGCATCTCGCACAGCTGTTCTACGTTGACTACATCAGGATAGTCGGTAAACATCACCTTGTAGTAGTCCTGCAGTTCTCTCTTGCGCATGTCGGTTACCTCAGCGAGCGTCATCCCCGCGGCTTCGCTGCTTCTGCTTAACCGGAGGATTATTCTGTTCTTCCAGCATTCGCAGAATCGACCGTTGAATATCGCGTATGCTATACTCTGCAGGAAAGAAGCGCCGGATGTCCTGCACCGGTATGCTGACGTGTTCCCGCTGGTTGGCTTTCTGTTCTGACATCACCGCCATGATGCCGTCTTCGTCCAGATCGCCGTTACGGAACAGATTCTTCATGCGGACAGCCTGGGAGTAGGAGGGCGTGCAATCCTCCGCTTCCATGGCGTCCAGCACGAAACGCTGCATGTCCTCATCCAGATAGGACAATGCTTCGCCGACGGACAACGCCATTTCATCCCGGTCCATGTATTCCAGCAGTTCCGGGATCAGGTTCGTCAGGCGCACATACCGACGCATCGTATCGCCGCTGACGCCGAATGCTTCGGCGGCGGCATCGTCACTCCGGTAATTCGACGCAACTTGCGGCGAATTATCTTTTTTGGGCCTTCCCGCTTTCC
This sequence comes from Clostridia bacterium, assembly GCA_017514685.1. Classification (GTDB taxonomy): domain Bacteria; phylum Bacillota; class Clostridia; order Christensenellales; family CAG-138; genus UBA3792. The sequence continues at coordinate 4,195 of JAFWJN010000033.1, read as the reverse complement.
TTCTCATGGCTTCCAGCTTCATTTTGTAGGCGAACGCCTTTTCCGACGGGAGCAGATGCTCACGGTGCAGATTGCTGTCCACCATCTGTATGACGGCTTCGTCCGGGGAGAGATCGGATACGATCACGGGTACGGTTCTCAGTCCGATCATCTCCGCCGCGCGGCAGCGCCGGTGGCCTGAGATGATCTCATACTCATCCGTGCCTTCCACGGGCCGGACAATGACAGGTGACAGGATACCGTTCTCACGGATGCTCTCTGCCAGCTGATCCAGGGATTCATCCTCGATCACCTTGTACGGATGATCGGGGAACGGCCATAGCACATCCAGGGGCAGTGTCATGATACCCGGCTTTGGCACGTCATGACGCTCCGCGGGTTCAGGGTTCGTCGGAACATCGACGGTCTGAGGTTCTTTCCCCAGTGCCTTCCGTACGATGTCCCAGTTAGGGTTCATCTTCTTTTCTTTCATGGTTTACCTCGCTTTGCTTATTGTTCGTTCGAATTCCGATCGCAGCTCAGGCGGTATGCTCGCAAGCAACGCCACTGCGTGATCCTTTTCCACCTTGAGCTGCAGTACACGTGCCTCAGACGCCGTCAGATCGAGGTCCGTCTCTTCCAGCCGGTCGCTCAGGGAAGCGATCTCTTTGTCCTTTTCTGCGTTTGCGAGCTCCAGGCTGCGGGCGTAGGCGTCGATCTGCTTCGCGTGCGCCGCCAGCGTGTAGAAGCCGCGCAGATGCTCTCCGAGCTCCCTCTTCGCCTCTTCTTTCTTTTTGCCGGCGTTGAAGACGTTGACGTCGCTCAGCAACCGGTCGACCGTATCGATGCTGTTTACCGCGTCGTCCAACGCCCGGAACAGATACGCCGGGATATGCTTCCGGTGCGTCTGTGCCGACGGCAGTCCGCGTTCCAGTGACGGGTAGTATCCGTGCATGTGCTCGTAGAACGCGTCCTGCCATTTCGACAGGTCCGCCTTGTTGCCCAGGATCTCCTTGGCGCTGAGACGCCCGTCCTTGGTGATCGGACAGAAGCACAGATGCATGTGCGGCGTCGTTTCGTCCATATGAACGACCGCGGATACGATGTTCTCTTTTCCGATCCGCTCATACAGAAAAGCAGCAGCCCTTTCAAAGAACTGCCGCTGTTCCTGTGGTTTCAGTTGATTCATGAACTCCGGCGATGCCGTGAGCAGCGTTTCCACCAGTACGGTACTGTTGGATCGCGTCCGGCAGCCGGCGCGCTCTATCATCTCCGTATAGCACTGTTTGTATTTCCCGTGCGGTTCGACGAGATGATAGTTGTCTTTGGTTCGATCCCGGTCGATGTTCGGATTGCTTTTGTACTCCGACTTCAGCCGTTCGTTATGGCGGTTCTTGGCAGCTACGCCGCCTGCCGCGCATTTTTGGAATCGCATGATCGCGTAGCTCATGATTCGCGTTCCTCCTTTTTGAAGTAGTCTCGCAGCGCCGTATACAGGCGCATCCCTTCGGCTTCGGTCAGAGCGACTCCCTTGCAGGGGACGTGATCGGGCGACCATTGCCGGATGTCCAGTTTGGGAGTCGCGCCGTTCCAGGAAACGAGATTCGCCTCCGTGGTATAACCGCGGTTGTTCTCCGAAATCTTACAGAGATTCCGGACGACATTGCATTTGATTTTTTGTTCCATAAGTACCTCTTTTCTTTGAATATGATTGTTCAAGGGAACATTGCAAGGCTGTGTGTATTTAGGGATTGCAATGTTGATTCACTCCCTACGGGGGGCAGAATCCTGCATTGCCGCTGCAAAGAAATCTCGGGAACGCACTGTGTTCCCTCGTTTTCTTCGCCCGCAGGCGACTGCTCGAATCGGGTTTTTCCCGATGCGGCAAAGCAGTATAACACACTACACCTGCACAACAGGTGGTGTGCCCTTGCAGGGGGCTTGCGAACGGTGTCAAACCGCGCTCTTCGCACGTTTCTTCCGTTCGCGGGGACGTCGGCAACGGTAAAACGATCGGTATCGTTTCCCGATCTTGCCTCCTTCGGAAGGTTGCAATCCCTATATACTGATGAGATTGCAACCTTCATTCTTCCGCTGCGGCGGGATGCTGTCCGAACGTACCCAGTACCACGCGTCACCGCGCTTGTCGGAGCGGATGGACTGGGAAGATCACACATCCATATTCACCACCTCCGGTTCACTTATGATCCGTGTCAACGTGATCAGCCGCTCATCCCTGGTTCGATGGTATGCGTATTCGATCCCGTTCTCCTGGAGGAACACATGATGTTGATTCAGCAGTTTTGTAACAGCTGTAGGCACGATCTCCGTTTCGCTCATTGCTTCGATCAGTTCCGTTGCCGTGCCCTGCCAATGTTCCGGGGGCATCCATTTGAGCACTCGATGTATAAACGGCGGGATTCGTTCCTCCTGGATCTGAATAGCATCGGCACGTTCCTGCAGCGCCCATCTCCCTTTGTCAAAGCGCATGGTCAATTTCTGCTGTTCCATATCCCTGCCCGTGACATATAGGATCCCTGTATTCGTTCCGCGCTCCCGCTTCAACACCATCAGGGTGTCCGAAGCGCCCTGCAGACCGGTGGAGCCGGTCAGCATTTCAAAAGGATCGGAGGACCCGAGTTTACGCAGATGGTGTACCAGCACGATGGACAATCCGATGCTTTCCGCCAATGCCTTCAGACGGGTCAGGCACTTATAATCATCGGCGTATGCATTCAGATAGGGATCCTGTTCTCGGACCATCTGGAGAGTATCGACTACGATCAGCCGCAGGTTTGGATGCTTATCCTTGAAGTCACGGATCTGGTCTTCCAGTTCATTTCCAATGACCCCTGCGCTGACAGCCATATGCAGATTCTCCGGCGCATCGTTGTCCGTAAGCTTAAACAGCCGTTCCTGCAACCTGCGAAAGCTATCCTCCAGACAGAGATACAGGACATCCGCCTGTTCCGTTTCCATATCAAAGAACGGAGCACCGTCTGCAACCGCCAGACACAGTTTCAGCATGAGCCATGACTTGCCGCATTTGGAGCCGCCGCCGATGATGGTAATTCCTTCTCCGATCAGGTTCTGAACCAGCATTTTCAGTGGTTCGAATGGAGTTGCGATCAGCGTGTTCGCGCTGACCGTTTCAAGTTCTTTCATATACGTTGTTCCTTTCAATGTAATATTGGTTCTCAGTTTTTTCCGTTCCCGTTTCCGGTGCGAAGCAGATTTCCTGGCTGCATCCCTCCTTTCATGTGACGGTTGTGACGGCGGTGACGGTAAACTCTCTCGTAAGAGAGATCACCGTCACGACCGTCATCGCCGTCACGCATCGTTTTTCTTACCTTTCCGGGCCGTCGTCCTCACGCATGTCTTCTCAGACCCCCGCATCCCGCGGAGCCGCCCAATGCTGTGACGCGTTCAAGGCGGAAGTATCATTCTGGTGTTGCCCGGATCGGCTATTCAGTTTTCAAAGTGCTTAAATAATAGAGAATGATGATTTATTCAATCATCATTCTCCAAGCAGAATTATAAGGGGCTCTTGACTTGTTTGCAATAGTTTTGTATGATGTTGTTTGTAGTGATGTATATTCTCCAAATATTGGCAGATATGGATTATCTAAAAGCGAGGAAGATCATGAGCAGAGAAAAAGACTATTCCGAATATAAGTTCACGGCGTATGACCGGTACATGATGCGACGGAATAACCGGCAGGATATTGATCTGGATTATTTCGACAACAGAGTACGATTTGACTCGGACAAACGTACGATCGAGATCCTTGTAGATCCTTCTCATGAAGAAAAATTCATCAAGGATCTGATTCCGGAGTATTATGCGGATATTGAGAAGCGAACCGGCATAGCGATGCATGACGAACCGCTTCCTCCGGAGGAATATGTCGAAGAAACCAGAATGGCACAGGATCGGCTGGTGAAGATGAAGGAGAAATACCGTATTAAGCGAACAGCCGACTTTGAGGACCTTACCGGCATTCCAGAGGAAGAAATAATGAAGGACGGTTTCGAAGCGCCGATCCGCTATCCCATGAACGACGTTCTCAGTGACACACTGGTAGAATTGCAGTACGGAGAAGGGTTGCTGGATTTCGTGTATTCCGATCTCGTCACTCCTATGAAAAAGACATATATGGTGTTTCGCAAACTTCGTAAACACCTGGAAGCCGTCAGAGAGGAGCAAGTATCACAG